>NZ_DASTPW010000055.1:0-193790 GCF_035762065.1 Methylibium sp. | reverse complement strand
GGGCTGCGGGCGCGGGCGTCGTACGCGGAAGCGGAAGCGTCGCTGAACAGGCTGCGCGCCGAGAACCGGGATCTGCGCGAGAAGGTCCGCCTCTACCGCGACGACCCGGCCGCGCAGGAGTCGCTGATCCGCGAGAGCCTGGGCTACATCCGGCCGGGCGAAGTGCTTTTCATCGTCCGCGACGCCCCCCGTCCGCGTCAGTGAGGCTCGCCGCAGCCGGCGGTCGCGCCCGGGTCGCTGCAGAGCGCCCCCACGATGTCCAGCAGCTGGTCCATATCGAGAGGCTTGGGCAGGTGGGCGGCCGCATGGGCGCGCTGCGCCATCTCCTTTGTGGCAGCCGAGACCACCACAACTGGCACGTCGCGTAACACCGGGTCCAGCTCGAGGGCGCGGCGGAATTCCCACCCGTTCATCACGGGCATCATCAGGTCCAGCAGGATCACGCAGGGGCGTTCACCGGTGTGAAGCTTCTCGAGCGCATCGCGGCCGTTGACGGCGGTGGCCACGTGGTGCCCTTCGAGCTCGAGCGTGACAGCCATCATCTCCCTGACGTCGTCGTTGTCCTCCACTACCAGAACACTAGCCATGCGTGTAGACACTATCCCCCTGCTGACATCCGGCCTTTCAGTCTGCAGGGCATGTGCCAGAGGCACGGTTAAGCTTCGGCGGCGCATTGACCGTGCGGGTGGACGCGTGTTACGATTGGTTTTCTTGACGCGGGGTGGAGCAGTCCGGTAGCTCGTTGGGCTCATAACCCAAAGGTCGCAGGTTCAAATCCTGTCCCCGCAACCACATTCAATGCGCCTCGGCGCAAAAGCAAAACGCCAACCGAACAGGTTGGCGTTTTGCTTTTGCGGCTTGCGTCTCTGCCCCGTGCATGCAACAACTCCGCACATGCTCGAGGCAAGTGGGCACTTGACCCTTCCTACGGGCGACCGCATACCCCGCTCGAGGCTTGTCGAGCAGCCCGACGTCGACTCAACAGCGAAGCTGCTCAAGCGCACGATTGACGTATTCGTCCATCTTGAAGCCAATGTTTCGATGCAAGCTCCGACGACGACCCAGCAATGCTCGACGCGATTCACGCATTGGCAGGGCCGCGCAGTGACTTGCTGAACGCCGAGCCGCTTGCACGCGCTTCCTTCCTTCGAGCGCGTTCAGACACGCGAAGCGCCCGTGCGCGCTTGAACGCACATCGATGCAGCCACGTGTTGACACAGGCAAACATGAGTGCCTCGCCTTGTCGCGGGGCGCCACAGCAGTTCGGCCTGCTGGATGGCGTGCCGTGGCATCGAGGGTGATGCGGATCCCTGCACCTCCGACGCCAATACAACTCGCCGCAGGCACGCCGAGTGCCTTACTGAGCGACTTTGCTTCTGCGGCGCCGATCGGTAGGCGCCCATGGCGCTCGGCGCGTGGAATATCCATCGTGCAGCGCCTCAAATCTGCGGCGCGGGTGCACCGAAGCCAACATGGGACTGGTCAGGCGTAGACGGCGCCATTCGTACGCGCCCATGCCCGCCACGGTCGGCCGATTCGGCCTCCGGGCCGCGGATCTTGCGCGATGCGCGACTACTGCTCGACATGTTTAGCCGCACGCCGCGGCGAACCAACTGGGTGCTGCGGCATGTCGCCGTCACGCAGCTCGATTTTGCCGGCGACCTTGAAACGCGTGCACGGACTACAACTGCGCTTATAAAGGCAATGCGCGCATAAGCCCTTCGGCGGGATCGCGGGCTTCGCCCGACAAGCTTGAAGCCAGCCCGTGAGCGCTGGTGCGCAACGCCAGAAATACGGCGCGCGCTTCAAGTGATGCACTACACGATGTCTATAACATCGCTGCAGTGTGCCAGCCGATATTCAATGCGCCTGCGCGCGCATTTACCCAATGCTGGTTCACAGCACGGACGGCGAGATGTCGAGGCCTCGCTTCTCCCGAATGGGTCTTGAGAGAATACGAATCTTGCCGCACGTGCGCTGCGTTGATCCCCTGCAACCCGCACTCCGCAGCGCATGCTGGCCAGCCTGCCGCCGGTTAGCTAACGCTTCGCCGATCACCATGTGCTCGGTGCAGCTGCACCATTGGCGTCGCCCTTGAGTACCGACGATTGTCTCCGCGAGTTGAACGGCGGTCACCTATGTCGGCCGACGCTCGCATCGAAAGTGGCATCAGCGTTCGTGCGGCAGGTTCCAAGGCCAAAGGTAAAAGACGAGCGCTTGGCGCACCTCGCTGCTTTGCCGCCTGGCGGTTGATCGTCTTACTTGACCGCGAGATCCTCAGGGGTGCGGCCGCCGGCTATTGCCGCTTTGTACCAGTTAGGTCGTTTCCCAACGCCCGTCCAAGAGTTACCTGCTTCATCTCGAAAACGAATGATGCCTTTCTTGCGCGGCTTCGTGGCTGACGGACTGGCTTTGCGGCCGACACCCGCGCGCTTCTCGCCGAAGCCCAAATCCTGCGCAGAAAAGCCGTAATGCTCGATCGCCTGCTTAATTCGAACCAGCACCTCTTTGCCTTCCGCAGCCCGCAGCGCGCGTGCGCGTTCCTGCAAAGCGGCGATCTGAGCTTCGACTTGTTCGAGCGTGATACGGCTCTTTCGCGGCATATTGGTCTCGAGAGAAATCTAACGGGCTGCTGTCTTTACTCGGGCGCCAACTGCGTCATGTCATCCCCAGGTCCGTGGCTGGACGCGGACACCTTTAGCGGCACCGGCCGCCCGCGTTAGCGGCACCGGCCGCCCGCGCGAAAACTCAGCCGTTCGTGCCGGTTTCCTGCGGCTCGCTCTCCGCGGCGGCGGCGGCGGCGGCCAGGGCGGCAAGCTTCTTTGCGCGGGGGTTCTTTTCGCACAAAGGCTCGCAGACCGGCTGGCTGCGACCCAACACTTTCTGCATCGTGCGGCGGTTGGGAGGCTGATGTGCACCGCAGAAGAAGCAAGACATGGTATTTGTCGCGCCAGAGAACGCGCCGGGCCGCGGCGAAAACGGCGAGCCTGGTGCCTTGCTGGTGTAGCGAAGTCCGTCTTCCTGGATGCGCGTGGTGGTGTCTTTGCGTGAGGCCATCTCTCGATTGTCTCAGCCCGCGGCGGTTTTGTCCTCGCCGGATACCGAGGCGCGGAAGTGCCTGGGGTCTTCCCGAGGCCTGCAAAAGCGGTTTCTTCAGCGATCGATCTCGCGCACGAGCGTCTCGACGGCGTTCTTTGACAGGTTCAGGAGCTGGGCGATGTCGCGCAGATCGTCGGGCACCGCAGGATTGCTCCAGCCGCCCTTGGCCTCGTCGGTGTGCCGCGCCAGCCGCACGGCAAGCAGCACACTGCGCACCCGCGGCTCGGCCGCCTGGCGCTCGTCGTTGATGCGTACCAGCAGTTCAGGCAGCGTCCAGTGGCGCATCAGCGCCTGGGCCACCTCCGGCAATTCGGCCCGCAGCAGCGCTTGCTGTGCCTCGGCGGTACGCAAGCCGGCGTCGGCGGCCTGCCGGGACTGGATCGCCAACGCCAGTTCCGGCGCGTGGCACCACAGCAGCATCTCCGCAAAATCGTGCAGCAGGGCGGCCAACTTGACGACCGCGGCGTCGTCATCCATGCGGTGCACGGCGAAGCAGAGCGCGAAATCGGCGGCGCGGTGCGCTCGGCGGATCACGCCCATCAGGCCGTCGATCGCAGCCGGGTGCGCCGCAAGGCACTGTTCGACCGTCAATGGCTCGGCATACTCGCGAAAGAACGGGCCGATGCCCAGCATCACGAGCGCTGCGGTAATCGTCTCGGTGCCGCCTTGGCGCTCGGCCGGCAGCCGGGCGCGGCAGCGGGCGGCGCTGGCCAGCACCCGCAGGCACATCAGCGGATCACGCTCGATGGGTTCGCACAGCTGGTGAGCATCGACATCGCCGCGACGTTCCTCCGCGTCCGCGAGCCAGGCCAGTTCCTGGGCGGTGCTTGCGAGGATTGGGATCGGAGCCGCAGCAAAGCGCACCATCCATGCGGCCACATCGGGCGGCGCAAGCTCGAGCGGCGCCGAGGCTGAGAAGACTTGCGGGCTTTCCACGTCGCTGATATCGACGCGACAAGCGCCGACTTGAACAGCGCCCCCGCCTGCACATGCAAGCGAGGACGCCGTCAAAGCCGCTTCACGCCCGGCAAACGACCGACGAGTTGCCCGCCCACGTAAAGCGCGCCTTCCGGTGCCCCGGCCTCGGCGTGGAATTCGCGGCTGCGGGCGTCTTCGCCGGGCAGGTCGGCAGCGACCGCCCCGGACCGCGCAAGCCTCAGCGGCGGGCCGGAGGTAGGTTGTTGCAGGCGCACTGCCGTGCGGACCAGCAGCGCGCTTGCGCGCAGCAGAAGCGTCACCGCTGTCCGGCGCGGCCCGCGTGTCGGCGGAGACCATTGCGGGGGATGCAGATGGGCGCGGGTGATGGGAGCAAACATCAGGCTTCTCCTCGGCGACCGCCGTCCAGGTGCGGCAGCGCGGGTTTCAGGCAAAGGGTGGCGAGAGCGCGGCTATGCCGGCGCGCAACCGCGCGAAGCAGCGGTGGCCGGGCACATCGGTCGACGGACGGTTCTTCATAGGTGGCTCCTGGTGAAAGTTGGCTGATCAAGCGAATCCATCGAGCCTGACCGCGGCAAGTCACCGCATCAAAGCAAACGGCCCGGAGTGCACTTGCATCCCCGGGCCGTCGTGGCGAAGTCTCAATGACTCAGCGACGCGGTGGGGCGTGGAGTGCGCCGCCGAAGCGGGCGGTGCTCAGCGATTGCACGTTTCGACCTGCCTTTGACGGCCACGCCAGACGCACAGCGGCCGATGCGACAAGGCAGCGCGTGGCAGACATCGGATGCGGCGTAAGACGAGTCATCGGCGTTTGCTTCGATGGTCTTGTGGCGGTGAAGGTGTGTCGCTTGCAAAGCAGCGAGCAAGCTTGCGCAAATGATAAACGCCACTTTATCTTCGTCAACCCTGGAGCGCAATTCAGCGCTTGCGTTTCAAAGGCGCCACACCGGCATTGCTTCGGGTCCATAGCGCGTGGTCGTTGTCGGGCGGCACTGCCGATGTGGGTTGGGTCTTGGTTGGTGCAGGAGAGTCTTTGCGCGGCGCCGGGTCTACTACCAGAACTTCACCCAGGAGATCAAGCAGGCGGGCGCGAGCGCGTTGCGGGTGCCGGCGGTAGTAGGTCAGCACGAGACCGACGATGAAGCGTTCGTCGTCGTCTTTCGGGTGGGTCGGGTCTTCCGGCTCGGCCGGCGTTGGGTCGGTAAGCGCGCGTGCATCGCCCATCGGCGCTGTGGTCCGGCCGCGCTGCTTCGGCGGCATGTCGAGCCATCCAGCGGGCTTGCGGCACTGCCGTTCGAACTGTCGCGCAAGCCGCTCGCCGATCTGGCGCGAGCGGCTCTTAATCTGCGACCAATAGCTCGGCTGAATGCCGAGCTTTTCCGCAAAGCGGCCTTCAAGGCCGCGGAGTGTGGCGGCGTCAGGGTGCTTGACAGTGGCGAGGACGAACTCGTCGAAGAGGGCGAGGGCGTTGTCGAGACGGGTGCTTCCCAGGTCGATGGGCATGGGAAGAACGATAAACGAGTCTTGCCCAGAGGCCGTCTTTAGCCACCTTCGGTCGAAGACCCAGCGAATAGTGGAGCGCGTGGCGAGATGGAAGCTTGCTCCGGGGGCGCGTCGCTGTCCGCGCGCACACGCAGTGCTGCAACGGGCACTGCGAGGCACGAGCGGCCCGACTATGTTTGCGGCGCCGGAGGCAATGCAAGCATGATCAATTGGTCAGCGGAATCTCGCGCCAGTTCAACCGCCGCAGTTCCACGGGCGCGGCTGTCGGTCCTGGGACCGGCTCGAGGCCGCCGCGGTCAGTCCCCCCGACCAACCGCACGGAGCCTCCGACTGAGAGGAACTGCAGGTTGTTGACGCTGCCCGAAGCCAACGGGTAGAACGCTGCTTGCTGGGCCAACTGAGAACGAGCCGTTCCCAAGTTGGTCGCGTAGACGCGGCTTGTACCGGACGGCTCGCAGGGATCGGACACGGAAGGCAGCGTGCTTGCGAAAGCAACGGTGCCTTGAAACACTGCGGAGTCCACCAAGACCCTGCGTGCGACGGTTCCGGCTCCGTTGGCGAAACCGAGGTCGTGGTACCAGCCCATTGGAGCGTCATCGGTCAGGGTGATGCCGGTCGCCAACTGAGCTTCCGAAACAGCGACGAGATCCGCCACCCGCGTGATTGGAAATCCCGTCACCGTCGCCGGCAATTCGGGCGGCATGCTGGTCCCGCCCGTCGCAGGACGGGGGCTGAAGAAACGTGCCTGGTTGCCGTCACGAATGGCATAAAAGGTTTGCTGCTGCGTGCTAGCGAGGTCGGAGCTGTCAAGCAACCGGCCCGTCCCGATCGTGACGATGCGATCGCGAGTAAGCGGATGCAGGACAATTCGAGGCCGCGTCGTGACAGGCTGAGGATTGCCGGCGGTGTCGGTGAGCCGGGCGATCGGCGTCGCCGGTGCGGGGAACGGCCCGGTGCCGCTCACGTCGACCCGCCATAGGTTGCCCAGCAGGTCGGCTCCGTAGATGGCGTCGGCATAGCCGTCGGTGAAGTCGAGCACATACGCATTGATGTGCGCGAGGCCGGCATCGTTGGTGGCCGAACCGCCGGTGCCGACGGCGACCGTCTCGAGCAGCGCCCCGGTGAGCGGATTGACGAAGAACAGGTACGCACGGCCCGCCGGATTGGCGGCGTCGACGGCGGGGGTGTTGTAGCCGGAGGGCAGCACCACGGTCCAGCCGTAGCGGCGGGTCTTGACGACCACCGGCTGGCCGAAGGTGTACCCCATGCCCGGCGGCGAGATCTCCCACAGCACGCGCGACGCCGCGTCGGCTTCGCTGGTGGCGCTGGTGGGCGAGGTCACGTCGATGGCGTAGTAGCTCCGACCGCCCTTGCCCAGGCCGCCGATCAGGATGGAGCGCCAGGCCGGCGCCGGCGCCGTGGCCGGCGGCGTGCCGTTGGTCCACGTGCGGTTCACGTCGATGTCGGTGATGAACGGCGTCGAATTGACGTAGTTGCGATGCACGTAGTTCGGATTGCCGAGCGCGGCCAGCCCGTCGACGCTCGGCGTCGACGGCGTGCTGGGTCCGGGAATCACGGCGTTGGGGACGTACGCGAAGACTTCGCGGCCGGCTTCGGTCACCGAGCCGTCGCCGCGAAACGCATGCAGCATGCCGTCGTTGGCTCCTGCATAGGCCATCACCGGTCGGTTCGCGTTGTCGATCTTGAACTGGTTGTAGCCGGGGTTGGTGGCGTCGGACAACGGCAAGCTCGGCGCGCCGATCGCGACCACGTTGGACCCGACGATGTCGCCCAGCAAGCTGCGGCGCTGGCGATACGGCAGCCCGGGCGTCGCGGCGCTGCGTTCCTGGCTGCGGTCGCCGCGAAGGTAGTTGACGTACGCGACGCTGTCGTTGCCGGCGACGTACGACGTATCGAGGGCGGTCAGTTGGGCGGGCGAGAGGTTGGCGACACGGAAAGGCACGCCACCGGTCGTGAAGCCGGGACGGCGGGTGATCACGCGCCGACCGGTATCCCAGCCGCCGCCTGCCAACTGGGCCGCCAGCGTCGTCGAGGCGTTCCACACGTTGGTCTGCGTCGGCGTGCCGTCGGGCGCGAAGCTCAGGCTGTTGGCGCTCAATTGGCCGATCCATCCGTCGGCGTCGTAGGACGCTGCAAAACTCAGGTTGCCGGCGGTGCCCGACACCTGCGGCTGCGCGACAGCGGACGAGGTGGTGAACGAAGCGCCGAGCGTGTTGATGCGTTCGAACGCCCGGGTCAGGCCCGAGACCATCGTGTCCGGATCGCCCGCGGTGAAGTAGTTGTCGGGCCGCGGCTGACTGGTGGCTCCCGCGCCGACGGTCTCGCCCGTCGTGGTCCACCACGAGTCTTCGATCGTGGTGGGTGGCGTCGCGTACGACAAGGTCGTGCCGGCCGGTGGCAGCAGGCCGCCGAACTTCGCGGCCAGATAGAACTGGTTGGACGGCTCGAAGGCGCGCTCCAGCACGTCGACCCAGAACGTCTGGATCGTCTGCCGGTTGCGCGTGCGGATGAGGTCGGCCGGGTCGTCGGGACGGATGTCCGAGGTGTTGGAGTGGAAGGCAATGCCGGCCATCAACGCCCCGTTGGTGCTGCAGCAGCCCGACGAGACGTTCGTCGCGGTGCCGTAGCTGGTGCCCAGGCCCTGCAGCTGGCCGACGATGTTGGTGGCGGCGACGGCATTGAGCGGGTCGGCGCCGAAGTTCGGAATCGCGGGCTCGTTCGACGTGTTCGTGTTGCCGGGGACGTTCTTGTCGGCGTGGGTGTAGATGTCGCCGATGCCGAGGATGAAGTTGCGCTGGCAGGAGTACTGGATCGGATCGTCCCAGGTCGTGATCACCGGGAAGCCGTCGAGGCGACGCGTGATCTCGGCCGGATCCGTGGTGCCGATCGCCGACCACTGGGGGACGTTGCCCAGATTCTTGAAGTACCGCGTGGCCGCGTAGTAGAGCTCGCCGACCGGGTCGTTGCCCTTGTACTCGCCGGTCAACAACTGGCCGAACTTGTTGAGGTAGTTCGCCACCCCGCTCGACAGCGCGGTGCTGCCGTAGTTGCCGTTGGACGCCGTCTCGTCGGCGCTGTCGGGGTGCACCTCGAAGACGCCCGTGGTCGGACTCCATTCCTGTCGCGGATTGGCGATCGGCGGCTGGCCGGGCACCGGCTGCGTCGGCCCGACGAACTTCATCCGCGCGCGCATCACGCCGCCGTCGCGCTGGTTGCCGGTCTCGTTCATGTAGCCGAAGGCGCTGAAGCGCAGTCGCGTCGCGTAGCGCTGGATCAAGCCTTCGGGCTTGGCGTTGCTGCCGTACGGCTGGCAGTTCGATTCGAGGCCGCCGGCACCCCCCGAGCCGTCGCAGACCCTGACGCGCACGCTCGCGCTGTAGCGCTGGACGACGTCGGTCGCCGCGCTGCCGTACGGGATAGCCGTGGCCGGGTCGCCCGCTACGGAAGTCCCCGAGAAGATCATCGCGAAGCCAGCGCCCTGGATCCTGATGCGCAGCGTGCCCCAGTTGAACGGCGTGGCACCGGCGATCGTCGCGGCGTCGGTCAGCACCTTGTCGGGGTAGAGCGCGCCCTGGCCCGAATGGAAGGCCTTCTGCAGGATCGTTTCCGTCGGGGTGTCCGTGCTGCGGTTGCCCCCGGTCATCACCAATCGGAACGGATCAATGGCCTGCGTCGCCGCCCAATTCAGGAAATTGCCGCTCCAGCCGTTGGCGCTGGTGCAGGTGCGGTTGGTCGCAAGACCGGCGGGGCGGAAATGGCGCGCCGCTTCGGTGGCGCTGTAGCTGTAGTTGTAGCACTTCCCGGCATCGAAGTAGCCTCGATACAGACGCGCACTCGAATAGTCGTCGACGCCGGGATAGGCGGCGCGCGAGGCCGTCGGCCATTCGACCGACAGCGCCAGGGCGACGTTGCTGGGCACCGATGCACTGGTCGCCGCGAAGATCGGGCCGTCGGCCAGCGTCGTTTGCGCGCCGGCATCCGCGACCAGCGCACCCGCCAGCACCGGCAGTGCGAGCTGGAGCGCCCGGGACCGCCAGGCACCGAGGATCCGGCCGGCAGGTTGCGCGTGGAAAGTACCTTGGGAAGTGCTCACTGGAACCTCTTCATCGGAACGACGGGAAGCGCAGGCGGCGGCATCGATCAGCCGTCGCAACACGAGAACGTCGTCTGGAAAAATGCCTGGGTGTTGCGCGGGCCCGTCGCACGGATGCTCAATCGGTAGACGATCGGCTGCGGTGCCGCACCGGCCAGGCCGCTGCCCGCGGCTCCGGTGGCCGACGAGCTGCCGCGCGCCGCATCGTTCTGCCACTGGACCACGTCGCCGCCGGGCACGCGCGTGCCGCCGGCGATCGTGCAGGCATCGGCGCCGAGCACGCGGTCGTCGCCGGGAAGGCTGCACATGCGGTCGATCACGTAGCGCAAGTCGATGCCCCGACCCGCCGCAATGTCCCCGGCCGTGCCGACGGCCGGGTCCATCGCGCCGTTGGTCAGCAGCGCGACGGGGATGCCTTGCGGGTTGCTCGGCAGCACCACCGCGCTGTAGTTGCGCGAGACGTCGCTGGTCGACCGGTTGGCCCGCACGGAGAAGTGCCCGGTGCCGCGGAACAGCGTCAGGATGTTCTGGCTGACGCGCTCGCTCTGCTGCGCGAGATCGCGCTTGAAGGCGACATTGCCGGCGGTGCCGAGCGCGGTGTCGAACGACCGCACCAGCGCGGCTGCCGAGATCAGCATCACGGCGAGGATCACCAGGCTGATCACGAGCACGGTGCCCTTGATGCGCGCATTCGGGGCCGCGCGCCGCGCGCGCGGAGGAGTGAAGGGGCTCGAGTTCATGGGCGCAGCAGGAAGTTGCGAAGCGGCACGGTGACTTCGACGACACGATGACGCTGACGGCGGCTCTCGCCGGCGCCGGTCAGGTCGAGGGTGCGCTGCACGCCGGCCGGCAGGTCCGAGAACAGCGTCAGAGACGCGGGTGCGACGTCTTCGCGCTCGACCAGCGACGAGCGCATCACGACGCCGATGCGCACCGCGACGATCTCGCGCAGCAGCGTGTTGGAGGCCGCCGAGCCGTTGCTCAGCGACGCCCCCGACCATGCGCCGGTCGCGGTCGGGGCCTGCCAGACGATCGTGCCGTCGAGTACGCCGGGATCGGTCGCATAGGCGGCGTACAACGCGCGCACGTTCTCGGCCACCGGCTGCGCCGCGTCGTTGCCGTCGATCAGCAGCGTGTCGTACGAGAACAGCGTGCTGTTGGCGCCGACGCCGTAGAGCATCAGCTGCGGCGGGTTCGTCGTCGCGTTGCCCAACGGCACGGCGAATCCGCGACCCGCGCTGACCGACGCGAAGCCAGTGCCGCTGGCATTGTGGTAACGGCCGGCGAACTCGACCACCGGCGCGCACGCCGTGCCGGGGGCGGCGGTCGGGTCGCCGGCGCAAAGGGGCTTTGCCGCGGCGACCTGCGTCAATTGGCATTCGCCGCTGCCGGCCACCAGCAGTAGGTCGTTGGCGCGAATCCCGATCGAGTTAGGTAGAACCACCCGCAGACTCGTCAAACTGCCCGGCCCGATCTCGGGGGGTGCTTCGCCAAAGCCGCCCGATGTATTCATCACCTGAATCACGTCGGAACCGGCCGCGGACGCGTTGCGGAAGGCGATCACCGGAGCGAGCCGCAGCGTTTGCGGCACGCCAGCAAAGGGCGCTGGCAGTGCGCCGGCCCGCGGCCATGCCCCAATGTCGACGCCGCCTCCGGCGTCGCGCAGCGTCGCATTCACGCGGCAGCCGCCGATCTGTGGCCACGCCTGAGCGAAGCCGGTACCGGCGCTGCGGATCGCGCGATCGAGGATGTAGGTCGCGTAGACGCCCGATTGATTGATGTCGTTGAGCGACGTGGCGTTGCGCTTGCGCGCCTCGCTCGCGGCGAGCACGCCGAACACGGCGAGCGTCACGACCAGGCCGATCGTCACGGACACCATCAGCTCGATCAGCGAGAAGCCTCGGGCTGCGGCCCGGCGCGAGGCCTCGAACACGGTGCGCCGCATCAGCCGATCTCCTCGTTCGTCAGGACGACTTCGGTCACGAGCCGGCTCTCGTTGCCCACCGCCTGCCGCGGCGGACGCCAGGTGATCGTGATCAGCGCCGTGTTGTTCGGCACGTCGGGCGTCACCGTGATCGCGGCATTGGGCAAGCCCGCGCGGACGGTGTCCGTGACGCGCGTGCGCCAATCGTCGATCTGCTGAGTCGGCAGATTGACACGGCGCGCCAGGCGCATCTGCGCGGCCAGGTCGTCGGCCAGCAAGGCCGCTCGGCTGCGATCCTCGGCGTCGATCGAATACTGCGTCGCGCGCGCCTGCAGGCCGACGAGGCCGAGGATGCCGAACGAGAAGATCAGGATCGAGACCAGCACTTCGAGCAGCGTGACGCCGCGTTGGCCGGGACGCGCCGGCGCGGGGCGCCGAGCGCGAAGTGACGAAGACAGGAGAGGAAGTCGCATGCTCAGCATCCGTCGGGATTCGCCGCCGAGACGGTCTTGTCGGGGTCGCACATCCGCACCTGGCCGCCGATGGCGACCGTGACGCGCAGTTGGCGATCGGCACCGGTGCGCGTGATGCCGTAGTTGGTCGCGCCGACGGCGCAGCCCTGCGCAGGGACCGCCACCTGCGGGCCGGCGCCCCCGAAGCACAGGGCCGCCGGCCCGGCGATTGCCACGCCGGCCGCGACGTCGGTCAATGCGCCGCCACGGATGAACTCCGCGGCCTCCCCGGTCAAGCGCGGCTGGGTGCGGATGCCCCAGTTCACGCCGTTCGCGACCGCGGCCGCGCCCAGCGCTGGCTGCTCGTTCGTCAGGAAGAAGGTGACGTTGCGGTTGCGGCGCACCGCCTCGGCCTGGGCCAGCCGCACGCCGTCCTGCAGCACCTGGGCCACGGTGCGCATCCGCGTGTTGTTGATCCACGTGCCGATGCTCGGTGCCGAGGCCATCAGCAAGATGGCAAAGACGGCGATCGTGACCATCAGCTCCACGAGGGTGAAGCCGCGCATCGAACGCTGCACGGAGCGCATCAGCACTGGCCCTTGCGCACGAGCCAGCAGGCGCCCGCGGTGTTCCAGCCGCCGCCGCCCGCGGTGGCGCTGGTGGTGGTCCGTCGATCGTCCAGCTGGTTGACCGTGAACGAGAAACCGGCCATTTGGCCGCTCCCGGTCGTCGTCAGCGTGTAGGCCGTGGCCGTCGGAGCGCCCGCGCCGACGCATGTCACCACGAAGTTGCCGAACGTGCGGCGAGCCACGCCGGCGGCGGTCACGTCCTCGCAGGGCGAAGTGAAGGCGCCGACGGTGTCGTAAGTCCGGTTGTCCTGGAAGAACCGCTCCATCTCCGCGCGCATCGCCGCCAAGCCGTTGGTCGCGTCGACCAGGCGGCCGCGGATCACGTAGTCGCGGTAGCTCGGGTAGGCGATGGCCGCCAGGATGCCGATGATCGCGACGACGATCATCACTTCGATCAGCGTGAAGCCTCGCGGCCGGGTCATGCGCATGCGACGGTCCTCGTTCGGTGTGGCGCGAGCATGTCACGCACCCGCCGTGGCGTGGACAGCGGCCCGACGAAGTGCCGCCGGCACCTGACGAGCGGCTCGGTGCGTGAACTAGTGCCGCCGCGCCGAGGACGCCGCGACCCGAGCTACTGAAACGCCACCTCCGCAAACCCCCTCAGCTTCCTGCTGTGCAGCCGATCGACGCCACCTTCGCGCAGCCGCTCGATCGCCCTCAACCCCACGCGCAAGTGCTGGCCCACCCGCTCCCGGTAGAAATCATTCGCCATCCCCGGCAACTTGATCTCGCCGTGCAGCGGCTTGTCGCTCACGCACAGCAAGGTGCCGTAGGGCACGCGGAAGCGAAACCCGTTGGCGGCGACGGTTGCGCTTTCCATGTCGAGCGCGATCGCGCGGCTCTGGCTGAAACGCTGCTCGGGCGTGCCGTGCAGGCCGGCGCCGCCGCGTGACTGGAACGGCAGCAGCTCCCAGTTGCGGTTGTCGGTGGAGGCGACGGTGCCGGTGCGCATCACGCGCTTCAGCTCGTTCGGCTCGAGCCGGGTGACGTCAGCCACCGCTGTTTCAAGCGCGACCTGGATCTCCGCCAGCGCCGGGATCGGCACCCACAGCGGCAGCTCTTCGTCGAGCACATGGTCCTCGCGGACGTAGCCGTGCGCGAGCACGTAGTCGCCGAGCCGCTGCGTGGTGCGCAGGCCGGCGCAATGGCCCAGCATGATCCAGGCGTGCGGACGCAGCACGGCAATGTGATCGGTGATCGTCTTCGCGTTGCTCGGGCCGACGCCGATGTTGACCATCGTGATGCCGCTGCGATCCTTGCGCATCAGGTGGTAGGCAGGCATCTGCGGCAGGCGCGGCGGCGGCGCGCCGAGGAAGTCGCCGGGTTCGAGCGTGCAGCCGGCGCGACGCATCACGACATTGCCCGGCTCGACGAAGGCGATGTACTCGCCGTGCTCGGCGAGGTCGAAGCCTTCGGCGCCGACTTCCAGCGGCAGGCGGTCGTCGCGCGTCCGATGCATCAACGCGTGGCCGAGCTTGACGAACTCGTCGATGTAGAACTGGTAGTTCGTGAACAGCACGAAGTTCTGGAAGTGCTCCGGCGAGGTGCCGGTGTAATGGCGCAGGCGATGCAGCGAGTAGTCGACGCGCGCGGCGGTGAACAGCGCGAGCGGATGCACCCGCTGGCCGTGGTCGTCGAGCCGCGGCGTGAAGGTGCCGTTGGCGATGCCGTCGTCCATCGAGCCGAGGTCGGGCAGGTCGAACACTTCGGCGAGCCGCGCACGCCTGACCGCATCAAGGCTGCCTTCGAAGTGGTCGCCCTCGTGCAGTGCGAAGTGCAGCGGGATGCGCTCGCGGCTCGCGCCGACTTCGAGCGCGACGTCGTGGTTGCGCAGCAGCAGCCGGAACTGCTCGAGGTAGTAGTCGCCGAAGAGGTCGGGCCGCGTCAGCGTCGTCTCGTAGCGGCCGGGGCCGGCGACGAAGCCGTAGGCCAGCGGCGTGTCGGCGCGCGTCGCCGCGTAGGTGCGCACGGTGACGCGCGGGTAGCAGCACGCGGCCTGCCGGTCGATCGGATCGCGGCCGGCGACGAAGGCCTGCAGATCGCCGCGCACGCGCGCGACGGCTTCGTCGTAGATCGCCCGCGCATGCGCCAGGGCGGCATGCGGGTCATGGTGGAGTCGGGGTGCACTGATCGGGTCGGAGCTCACTCGTCCCACTCTAGCTCGGCATATGCGGCGGTGACGTTGCGGGCATGGAAAACGTCCAGCAGCTGCCAGTCCGCGCGGTCGGGCGCGATGCGCTCGACGGCCTGACGCAGCGTCAGGCCCTCCTTGATCGCCGCGCGCACGTCGCTGCGCAGGCCTTCGAGGTAGCGCCGCTGTGGCGCGAGCACGCCGGGCCAGTCGGGGCTGGGCGGGCCGTGGCCGGGCACGGCAATCTTGACCGGCCAGGTCTGCATGTCGTCCATCGCCGCGAGCCAGCCCTTCAGGCGTCCGTCGATCACCGGCGTGTGGTCGACGAACAGCAGGTCGCCGACGAACAGCGTGCCGCTTGCGCGATCGAAGACGCTGAGGTCGGCATCGGTGTGCGCAGTCGGCCAAGCCTTCAGTTCGAGTACGCGGCCGCCGAGGTCGAGCTCGAGCGTGGCCTGCACCGACAACGTCGGCGGCAAGAGCGCCGTCTGCTCGGCGAGTGCCGGGCCGAAGTCGCGCTTCAAGGCGTTCAGGTAGTACGGCCCGCGCACCGCCAGCGCCGCGGGCAGCCGCGCGTGGCCGACGATCACCGGCGGCGGCTGGCCGTCAACGACCGCGGCTTCGACGAAGGCCTGATGGCCCAACACGTGATCGGGATGGGCATGCGTCGCGATGACCCAGCACACCGGCTTGTCGGTCAGGCGGCGCACGGCCGCCGCCAGCTTGCGGCCGGTGGCGAGCGTGCCGCCGGTGTCGATCACCGCGGCGCAGCGGCTGCCGATCACCAGGCCGGTGTCGGCCACATCGCCGAGATTCGCCGGGCCCCAGTCCTCGAGCAGGCCGCGGTGCAGGTAGGTGCCGGCGGCCAGCTCGGTGAAGACCGCTTGGGTTGACGCCGGCCGCGGCCCGGCGCAGCCCGCAAGGGCCCAAGCCACCACTGCGATGCAAACGGCCGTCGCGGCACGGGCCACGGGCTTCGAGTGGCGCTGCATTCCCATGCCCGCCACAGAAGGCCGACGCCTACTTCGCGTCGACGTCGATGAAGCAGCTCTTCTTCGACGCGGTCTGCAGCTCACGGAAGCGGCGGATCTCCTTCTGCAAGATCTCCGCGTCGCGGATCTCGTTGCCGCGTTCGCCGCCGATGCTGTTCGCGTTGGTCGCGGTGACCATCGTCTCGAACTCCGCGAACGGCACCTGCGAGGCGATCTTGTCCAGCGTGCAGGCGCACTTGCTCAGCATCTCGTAGGAGTTGCCAGGGTGCTGGCGCATGCAGCTCTGGACGTAGGTCACCCGATCGATGGTCGGGTAGTCGTTCACCCGCGGGGCCTTCGTCTTCGCGAGGGCGGCCGGTGCGGCGGCCGCCAGCATCAGGCACAGCGAAAGCGCAAAGCGGTGGTGCGGGCTCATCGGCGTCTCCTCGTCAAGGCTTCTTCTTGGGTGTGGCGGCGCGGGCCACGGGCTCGCTGCCCGCGAGCGTCATCGTTTCTTCGAGCACCGGCGCGTCGCCCGGCAGCGCGCCGGGCAGCGAGGTGCGGATCTGGTACAGCCCGCCCGGCACGCCGCTGGCGATCACGAAGACATAGCGCTTGGTCGCGTACTTCTCGAAGCGGTTGCGCATCGGGTCGCTCTCGTAGGGCGCGAGGCTCACTTCCTTGGCAGCCAGCGACTCGCCGCGGTACTGCACGGTGGTGTCGCGCACGCTCGCGCCTTCGGCCATCGCCATGCGGATGCGCTTGCGGAAGTAGTTCGACTTGCCCTTGGTCAGCCGCTCCATCTCGCGGATGTCGTGCTCCAGGAAGTACAGGATCGCCGGGTTCGATTGCGCCTCGTCGATCGCCGGCATCGTCTCGCGCCGCTCCCCGCTGAGGAAGTTGCCGCTTACCGCGCTCTGGCCGCGCGCGTTCGGCGTCACGTCCACCCGCACCTCGTCCTCGAAGCCGCTTTCGAGCGAGCCGGCCTTCACGAAGCGGTAGCGCAGCGAAGTCGCCGTCTTGACGTTGGCCAGGTGGTGCTCGGTGAAAACCAGCTTCTCGGCCGGCGAGAACTCGCTCGGCTCGGCCGCGCCCGAGCTCGCGGCAGCACTCAGCACCAACAGCAGCACGCCGAGCGTGCGGCCGGCCCGGCTGCGTCGCGCAGCGCCTGCGGGTGATGTCATGGCTTCTCCAGTTCGGCCGCGATCTCGCGGGCCTGTTTCGGATCGAGGGCCGCCAGCTTCGCGATCGCGCTGCGCGCCTCGCCGAGCTGACCTTCGCGCTTGTAAAGATAGGCGAGCCGCGCCCAGCTGCGGCTGTAGCCTGGGTCGAGCACGAGGCTTTGCTTGTAGTGGCGCTGCGCCGCGTCGGTCTCGCCGAGCGCCTCGCGCGCCACCCCGCGCAGATGGAGCGGTTCGGGATCGCCCGGTTCCTCCCGCATCCAGCGCAGCGCGAGCTGGTCGAGCGCCTCCCACTGCCGGCCCTGCTCGAGCGCGGCAGCTTGAAGGAAGTACGGCTGCGAGTCGATCGGCAGCTCCCAGTAGCTCTGGCCGGCGATGGGCGCGACGGCGGCGAAGCGCGCCTCGTCGTCGAGCATCGCCAAGGCCCAGTCCGCCGGCGCGGCGAAGTAGTGCTTCGAGCCACCGCGCAGCCGGAAGGTGAGGATGCCGATCAGCTCGCCCGCGGCGTTGAACAGCCCGCCGCCGCTTGCACCCGAGCTGAACCAGTTGCTTGTCTGCACGACCGCGCTGCCGCGGTAGGGATGCAGGGCCACCACGTCGCCGTCGCTCAGCTGCACGCCGACGCCGCCGGTGTAGCCCAGGGCCACGACGTCCTGCGCCGGCTTGAGTTCGAGGCTGCGGCCGATCGGCACGCCTTCGCCTTCGAGGCGCGGCACGTCGAGCAGGCACAGATCCTTGTCGATGTCGGTGGATTGCCGCGCGACGGGCCAGCGCACGCCGGCGCGCACGACGTCGATGCGCTGCGCCTTGCGCGTCACGTGGCAGTTGGTGATCACCTTGCCGCGCCGCACCACCACGCCGGAGCCGAGCTGAAAGCGGCCTTCGGCGCTCACCGCTTCGACCTTCAGCACGCTCGGCGCGACGCCGAGCATGGTCGAGCGTTCGATCTGCGCCAGCGCGGGCTGCGCCAGCGCGGCGCAGACGAGCGTCGACACGGCGGCGGCGTACTTCATCCGCGAGGCCGGGGGCAAAAGGCGCGTGTGCGAGCCTTACGGCCGGCCGCCAGCGACGGGCTGCAGCTCGAGCAGCGGCACGTTGTAGTCGCGCAGGATCGCGGCGATCTCGGCCTGGCGCTTTTCGATCAGGCCCTCGATCTGCTGCTTCCACTCGCGCTCGCCGTAGCGCACGCCCATCGCCATCTGGAAGTCGAACTTGACGCCGGGCTCCGACTTCATCGGCAGCACCACGAGCTTGGGCTGCTCGACCTTCTTCGCGAAGTAGCCGGCAATCGGGCCCCAGACGATCACGGCGTCGAGCTTGCCGCTCGCAAGGTCCTTCTCGAGGATTTCGCCGGGGTATTGGTCGGGGTCGGCGTTCATGATCGCGTAGGGCACGCCCTGCTCGACGAGCTTGTGCTTGTTGAGCCACTCGGTTGCCGGCGAACGGTCGTAGATGCCGATGCGCAGCTTGGCCAGGCGCGCCGGCTCCAGCTTGAGGAACTCGTCGATCGACTGCACGCCGTCGAGGCCGCGGCCTTGCGCGTAGACCATCGCGTAGGTCGAGCGGTAGTAGGGCTTGGTCGCCGAGACCTGGTCGAAGCCGGCCGGCACGCCCATGATGATGTCGCAGCGGTAGTCCTCGCCCGGCAGCTTGTAGCGCAGCGTGTTGCGCACGAAGGCCAGGCGCTGCGGGAAGGAGAAGTACTCGACCGGCAGGCCGAGATCCTTCGCGAACAGCTCGGCGATCCGGTTCTCGATGCCGTCGCCCTTGGTGCTGGAGAAGGGAAGGTTGTTCGGGTCCTGGCAGACGCGGAACGCCTTGCGCTGCGCGTTCGCGTCCTGCTGCTGCGCGAACGACGGCGCCGCCGCCGTCGAGGCGATCACCAAGGCCAGCGCGCCGAACAGCGCGCGAGCCCCACGGAACGAACCGGCGGTCTTCGTCATTGGATCTCTTCGACCTTCGCGCGGGTGATGGCGCCGTCGGAGCGGCCCTTGAGGTAGGCGTACAGCTGGTCCATGTTGTCCATGACCTGCTTGTTGGTGCCGAAGCTCTGCATGCCCTTGTCGAGCCGGCCGTCGCGCACGACCTTCACGAATTCTTCCTTCGGCAGCGTCTTGAGGCTGGCGATCAGCGAGGGGCCGACCATGCCTTCCTGGTTGGCGCCGTGGCAGCGGTCGCAAGCAGCGGCGCGCCAGGTGCGAAAGCCCTTCATCGTCTCGGCATCGACCTTGTAGCCGTCGGTGACCTTGTAGAGCGGCGTGCTGGCGGCCTGCGCCATCGCCAGCGAAGAAGCGCCGAGCAAGACGGCGGCGATGAGGGCTTGGTGGATGCGGACGGTCATGATGAACAGAGGGGAATAAATGACGAAGGTTCAAACGAGAAGGGGATGGTGAGCGTTGACCGTTCACCATCCCCGAGAGGTCCGGTGCGGGTCAGACCCCGCACCTTGTCACGCGCCGATCAGTTCGGCAGCGCGAACACCGTCAGCGAACCGCCGAGATCGGTGTACTGGTTCAGCTCCTTGTAGCCGCCGACCGCACCCAGGCCGTCGGTGTCCTTCTCGAGACCCGCCGCCATGCCGATGCCGGCCCAGCCGCCAATGCCCGAGAACACGCCGAGGTACTGCTTGCCCTTGTGCTCGTAGGTGAACACGTTGCCGATGATCCCGGACGGGGTCTTGAACTTGTACAGCTCCTTGGTGATGTCCTTTGCGTCGACGCACTTGAGGTAGCCCTCGAGCGTGCCGTAGCAGCTGATGCCGCCCGCGGTGTTGAGCGAGCCGCTCCACACCGAGAACTTCTCCGGCTTGCTCTGGACGATCTTGCCGTTGCCGGCGTCCCAGGTGATGTAGTTGCCCATGCCGCCGTGGCTTCCCGGCGCCGGGAACATCGACAGCGTCGCGCCGACGTACGGCTGACCCGCGGTGTACTCGACCTTGAACGGCTCGTAGTCCATGCAGACGTGGTTCGTCGGCACGTAGAACAGGCCGGTGTTCGGGTCGAACGAGGCGGGCTGCTGGTCCTTCGAGCCCAACGCCGCCGGGCAGATGCCCTTGGTGTTGACGTCAGGACCGTTCTGCGCCGTCGAGTACTGCTTGACCACCTGCGGGCGGCCCGTCTTCATGTCGACGTGCGTGGCCCAGTTCACCTTCGGGTCGAACTTCTCGGCCACGAGCAGGGCGCCGCTGATGCGGTCCATCGTGTACGCGAAGCCGTTGCGGTCGAAGTGCACCAGTGCCTTGGTCGGCTTGCCCTTCACCGGGATGTCCGCGAGGATCATCTCGTTGATGCCGTCGAAGTCCCACTCGTCAAACGGGGTCATCTGGTAGACCCACTTGGCCATGCCGGTGTCGACGTCACGCGCGAAGATGGTCATCGACCACTTGTTGTCGCCAGGGCGCTGCGAGGGGTTCCACGTCGACGGGTTGCCCGTGCCGTAGTACATCAGGTTCGCGGCCTTGTCGTAGCTGTACCAGCCCCAGGTGGTGCCGCCGCCGATCTTCCACTGGTCGCCCTTCCATGTCTTGAGCGACGAGTCCTTGCCGACCGGCGCCATCTTGCCGTCGGTCCAGGTCATGGTCTTGTCGGGGTCGATCAGCATCTCGGCGTCGGGGCCGACGCTGTAGCCCTTCCAGGCCTGCTTGCCGTCCTTCAGGTTGTAGGCCGCGATGAAGCCACGCACGCCCCACTCGCCACCGGAGATGCCGGTGATGACCTTGTCCTTGAAGATATGCGGCGCGTTGGTGTTGACGGCGCCCAGCTTCGGGTCCCCGTTCTTCACCGACCACACGACCTTGCCGCTCTTGGCGTCGAGCGCGACGAGCGTCGAGTCGGCCTGCTGCAGCACGACCTTGCCTTCGGCATAGGCGAGACCGCGGTTGACGGTGTCGCAGCACATCTGCGGAATGACCGCCGGATCCTGCTTCGGTTCGTACTTCCAGAGGATCTTCTGGGTGTCGAGGTTGATCGCGAACACCTTGTTCGGGAACGGCGAGTGCAGGTACATCGTGCCGTCGATCACCAGCGGCGAGCCTTCATGGCCGCGCAGCACGCCGGTGGAGAACGTCCACGCGACCTGCAGCTTGCCGACGTTGCCCTTGTTGATCTGGTTGAGCTTGCTGTAGCGCTGGTTGTACATGTCGCCAGCTTGCATCGCCCAGTTCTTCGAGTTGGCGATGTTCTTTTCCACGTCGGCGTTCGCGTGTACGAGCGCAGGCACGGCCAGCATCGCCAAACCCAGGGGGCGCATCAGGCGCCAACCCGAATGCTTCGAAACTTTCATCGTCGTCTCCGTAGTGGATTGGTTGGGTACAGCCTTGGGTTTGCTCCGTAGCGCTCCCCAACGCTTTTGTATGCCTGGGAGGTTTTCCCAAACACCTAGGACAGACCCTGACCGCGACTGCGGGCCTGCAAGACCCTGACTCAGATTGGCGCAAAGACTAGGGAATCCCCAGGTGGAAGCTTCGTGTGCGCATCGGGGAGGTGCGCGGAGTCTCGCAAACGCATGCCGAACCAAGGGTTCGTCACCGGCCGTCCGCGTGAGGAACGTCGTGGCTCACATGCTGCGCCGGTACTGGCCGCCCACCTCGAACAGCGCATCCGTGATCTGCCCGAGCGAGCAGCACCGCACCGCGTCCATCAGCACGTCGAAGACGTTGCCGTCTTCGATCACCGCGCGCTGCAGCCGCGCCAGCATCGCGGGCGCTTCGGCGGCGTGGCGCGCATGGAAGTCCGCGAGGCGTTCGAGCTGCGAGCGCTTCTCCTCGTCGGTCGAGCGCGCGAGCTCCAGCGTCTGCGGCACCGCGTCTCCGCGCGGGTTGCGGAAGGTGTTGACGCCGACGATCGGATGCTCGCCGGTGTGCTTGAGCATCTCGTAGTGCATCGACTCCTCCTGGATCTTGCCGCGCTGGTAGCCGGTCTCCATCGCGCCGAGCACGCCGCCGCGTTCGCTGATGCGCTCGAACTCGGCGAGCACCGCTTCCTCGACCAGCTCGGTCAGCTCGTCGATCACGAACGCGCCCTGGTTCGGGTTCTCGCACTTGCTCAGCCCCCACTCGCGGTTGATGACGAGCTGGATCGCCATC
This sequence comes from Methylibium sp., assembly GCF_035762065.1. Classification (GTDB taxonomy): domain Bacteria; phylum Pseudomonadota; class Gammaproteobacteria; order Burkholderiales; family Burkholderiaceae_C; genus Methylibium. The sequence continues at coordinate 171,767 of NZ_DASTPW010000055.1, read as the reverse complement.
GCGCGGCGCACGCTTTCCTCGGTGGGCGTCGTGATCGCTTCGTCGTAGGCGTTGGTGTGCAGCGAATTGCAGTTGTCGTAGACGGCGATCAGCGCCTGCAGCGTCGTGCGGATGTCGTTGAACGCGATCTCCTGCGCGTGCAGCGAGCGCCCGCTGGTCTGCACGTGGTACTTGAGCTTGCGGCTGCGCTCGTTCGCGCCGTACTTCTCCTTCATGCTCACCGCCCAGATGCGCCGCGCCACGCGGCCGAGCACCGTGTACTCCGGGTCCATGCCGTTGCTGAAGAAGAAGCTCAGGTTCGGTGCGAAGTCGTCGATGTGCATCCCGCGTGCGAGATAAGCCTCGACGAAGGTGAAGCCGTTGCTCAAGGTCATCGCGAGCTGCGAGATCGGGTTCGCGCCGGCTTCGGCGATGTGGTAGCCGCTGATGCTCGCCGAATAGAAGTTGCGCACGTCGTGCTGCACGAACCACTCGGCGACGTCGCCCATCACCTTCAGCGAGAACTCGGTCGAGAAGATGCAGGTGTTCTGGCCCTGGTCCTCCTTGAGGATGTCGGCCTGCACCGTACCGCGCACGTTCGCGAGCGTCCACGCGCGGACTTCCCGCGCCTCGGTCCCGGTCGGTTCGCGGCCGTGTTCCAGCGCGAACCTGGCGAGGTTCTGGTCGATGGCGGTGTTCATGAACATCGCCAGGATCGACGGCGCCGGGCCGTTGATCGTCATGCTGACGCTGGTGCTCGGGCTCGTGAGGTCGAAGCCGTCGTAGAGCACCTTCATGTCGTCAAGCGTGGCGATGCTCACGCCCGAATTGCCGACCTTGCCGTAGATGTCGGGGCGCAGCGCCGGGTCGTGGCCGTAGAGCGTGACCGAGTCGAACGCCGTCGAGAGCCGCTTGGCCGGCAGGCCTTCGCTCACGACCTTGAAGCGGCGGTTGGTGCGGAAGGCGTCGCCCTCGCCGGCGAACATGCGCGTCGGGTCTTCGCCTTCGCGCTTGAACGCGAAGACGCCGGCGGTGTACGGGTAGCTGCCGGGCACGTTCTCGAGCATCAGCCACTTCAGCAGCTCGCCGTGGTCCTCCCAGGACGGCAGCACGACCTTGCGGATGCGCGTGCCCGAAAGGCTGGTGCTGACGAGCGCGGTGCGCACCTCCCGCTCCTGCGTCGAGCCCGGGCGGATCTTCACCACGTACTCGTCGCCCGCATACGCGCGCTGCGTCTGTGGCCACTGCGCGAGCAGCTCCCTCGCGTCGGCATCGAGCCGTGCTTCGCGCTTGACCGCGAGGTCGATCGCGGCTTCGGCCGCGCGCGGCTTGTCGGGCTTGCCCTGGGCAAGCATCGCCGCCGCCGCGCGCAACTGCTGCACCTCGCGCGCCAGCGCCGCCTGCGCCCGCACGCGCCGCTTGTAGTTGCGCAGGGTGTCGGCGATCTCGGCCAGGTAGCGCGCGCGCGCGGCCGGCACGATCGCATGCAGGCGGCTGCTGGCGCGCACGCCCACCGCGGGCAGGCGCCCGCCCGCGGGGTCCGGCAGCCGCAGGCCCAGCGCCACGAGCCGCGGCTTCAGCGCCTGATACAGCGCGGTCACGCCGTCGTCGTTGAAGCGGCTGGCCATCGTGCCGAACACCGGCATCGCTTCGACCGGCTGCGTGAAGGCCTCGCGGTTGCGCTGCACCTGCTTGCTCACGTCGCGCAGCGCGTCGGCCGCGCCGCGCCGGTCGAACTTGTTGATCGCGACGAACTCGGCGAAGTCGAGCATGTCGATCTTCTCGAGCTGGCTGGCAGCGCCGAACTCGGGCGTCATCACGTAGATCGGCACGTCGACCAGCGGCACGATCGCCGCGTCGCCCTGGCCGATGCCCGAGGTCTCGACGATCACCAGATCGAAGCCGGCCGCCTTGCATGCGGCGATGACGTCGGGCAGCGCCGCGCTGATCTCGCTGCCCGCCTCGCGCGTCGCGAGCGAACGCATGTAGACGCGCCGGCCGCCATGCGCTCCGGCCGCGCCGCCCGCCGATTTCGTCCATGGCCCGATCGCGTTCATGCGGATGCGGTCGCCCAGCAGCGCGCCCCCGCTCTTGCGCCGGCTCGGGTCGATCGAAATCACCGCGAGATGCAGCGCGTCGTCCTGGTCCAGCCGCAGGCGGCGGATCAGCTCGTCGGTCAGGCTCGATTTGCCGGCGCCGCCGGTGCCGGTGACGCCGAGCACCGGCGTCTTCGCGTCCTTGGCGGCGGCATGCAGCGCCTCCGTCAGCGCCCGCGGCGCGCTGCCGTCCTCCAGCGCGGTGATCGTCCGCGCCAGCGCGCGCCAGGCCGCTTCGCTGTGGCCCTGCAGTTCCGCCAGGCCGCCCGGTGGCGCCGCGGCCGGCCCTTGGTCGCAGCGCATCAGCATCTCGCCGATCATTCCCTGCAGGCCCAGGCGCTGGCCGTCCTCGGGGCTGAAGATGCGCACGCCGAGCGCGGCAAGTTCGCGGATCTCCGCCGCCACGATCACGCCGCCACCACCGCCGAACACCTGCACCTGCTGGCCGCCGCGCTCGCGCAGCAGCTCGACCATGTACTTGAAGTACTCGAGGTGGCCGCCCTGGTAGGAGCTGACGGCGATGCCCTGCGCGTCCTCCTGCAGCGCCGCGGTCACCACCTCGTCGACCGAGCGGTTGTGGCCGAGGTGGATCACCTCGGCGCCCATGCTCATCAGGATGCGCCGCATGATGTTGATCGAGGCGTCGTGGCCGTCGAACAAGGACGCGGCGGTGACGAAGCGCAGCAGGCGCCGTGGCCGGTAGTCGGCCAGGGCCTGGAATTCGGCGGACAGGTCGGTCATCGTCGTCTCCGGCGCGGTGCATCTCGGACTGACGTTGACGTAAACGTCAACGCCGCGGCATCGTAGCCGCAAGCCGCCCGGCCGGGCCTCGGCCGGGCTCCGCGGCCCACGCGCGGCGGCACGGCACGGGACACAATCGGCCGCCGCCCCGTCGGGGGCCAGCGAAGGGAGGAAGCAGCCCGCGATGAGCGCCCCGGCCGGCCATCCGCACAAGACCGAGCTCGGCCTCGACGAGCTGCGCGCCCGCACGCGCGGCCTCAGCCAGCGTCACCGGACGATGCTGCTGCTGGTCAACGGGCAGCGCAGCCGCCGCGAGGTGCTGGCGTTGGCGTCGCAGGCCGGCGTCGGCGCGGAGTTCTTCGACGAGCTGGTCGCGATGGGCCTCGTCGAGGCGCGCGCCGAGACGCGCACGAAGATCGCGGGCACGGCGACGCCCGTGGCCGACGCGCCGGGCGCCTGGGCCGATGCCGCATCGACGACGCGGGTGCGCCTGCAAGCCGAACGGCCGGTCGCGCCCGCCGCAGCGGCTTCGGCGCGTGTCGAGGCGCCGCGCCACGAGCCCGGCGCCGACGCCCGCATCGAACGCGCGATCGCCGAGGTGCTCGCCAAATCCGCGCCGTCGGCCGGCCCGACCCCGCTGCCCGCCGCTGCGCCGGCCGGCGACCTCGCCGCGCTCCCGCACCCGCACCCAGGCCCGCACCGCCCGACGCCGCCGACGCTCGACGATGCGGTGCCTGCCGACGAGACCCGACCGGCCGCCGAAGCCACGACGCCGCGGCCCGCCCAGCCCGCGCGCGCGAGCCGCCCCGGCGCGCTCACGGCCGACGGGGAGCCGGCCGGCGTCGCCCGCGTCAAGTTCAGCGGCGCCGCGCAGAAGCCGCCAAAGCCGCCGTCGCGCCGCCATGCCGCGGCCGGCGCGCGCCGCGACGAGCCGAGGCTCACACCTGCCAAGCCGCCGGCCAAGCCGGCGCGCATGAAGATGCCGGCGCCCGCCGGACCGCTGGACGACGAGCACGAAACGAAGCTGCTCGGCGAGGTGCGCAGCCTGCTGATCGGAACGCTCCTGGTCGATGGCCCGGTGACCAGCTCGCTGACCGCGCTGCGCGTGCGCAAGGCGCGCACCCGCTTCGACCTCACCGCGCTGGTCTGGGAGATCGAACGCACGCTGGTGCGCGCGAAGCGGCCGCGCGAGGCGCAGACGCGGCTCGCGAAGGCACGCGATCTGCTCGGCCTGGGCAACACCGTCGTCGACGAGGAGACGAGCCCGGACTTCCCGCGCACCCTGCCGCCCCCCAAGACGCGGTCGTGAGCCTCGCGCAGCACGGCTGTCCCGCTTCATGAGCTTCCTCGCGATCGACATCGGCAACACCCGCCTGAAGTGGGCGCTGTACGACCGCCCGCTGCTCGGCAGCGAGCCGCATGCGCAGGGGGCGGCCTTCCTCGAGACCATCGACCGGCTCGCCGAAGGCGACTGGGCGCGGCTCGAGCCGCCGCAGCGCATGCTCGGCTGCTGCGTCGCGAGCGACGCGGTGCGGCATCGCGTCGAGGAACAGCTCGAGCTGTGGGACGTGGTGCCGCAATGGGTGGTGTCGAGCGCGGCCGAGGGCGGCGTCGTCAACGGCTACGACCACCCGCTGCGCCTGGGCAGCGACCGCTGGGTCGCGCTGATCGGCGCGCGCTCGCGCATGCAGGCCGAGGGGCGTGTGGCACCGGTGCTGGTGGTGATGGCGGGCACCGCGGTGACGGTCGACGCGCTGGGCGCCGACGGCCGCTTTCTCGGCGGTCTGATCCTGCCCGGCCACGGCCTGATGCTCAAGGCGCTGGAGTCCGGCACCGCCGGCCTGCGGGTGCCGACCGGCGAGGTGCGCGACTTCCCCACCAACACCAGCGACGCGCTGACCAGCGGCGGCAACTACGCGATCGCCGGCGCGATCGAGCGCATGCACCGCCACCTGCGCACGCGCAGCGGCGCCGAGCCGGTGTGCATGGTGGCCGGCGGTGCGGGCTGGAAAGTGGTGCCGGCGCTGCAGCTCGAGCACGAACTGGTCGAGCACCTCATCTTCGACGGCCTGCTGGCGCTCGCGGCCGAACGTTCGCGCAAGCCTTGACGCTTTGGCGCCGCCGCGCTGGGCGCGGGCAGCCGCGGTCGTGCGGCGCGACGGGAATGGGGCTTGCCGGTCGCGTGGATCCGTCCATCGATCCCAGGAGTCCCGCATGCTCAAGGCCTTCGGCTACGCCGCGCAGCAATCCACCCGCCGCCTCGAGCCCTTCCACTTCGAGCGCGCCGAAGCCGGCGCCGGCGAGATCGAGATCGAGGTGCTGTTCTGCGGCGTCTGCCACTCCGACATCCACCAGGTGAAGGACGAGTGGTCGAACACCGTCTATCCCTGCGTGCCGGGGCACGAGGTGGTCGGCCGCGTGCGCAAGCTCGGCAGCGGCGCCGCGCGGCACCGGGTCGGCGATCTGGTGGGCGTCGGCTGCATGATGGACAGCTGCCGCCAATGCGCGCCGTGCAAGGCCGGCGAGCAGAACTACTGCGAAGGCCCGAACAGCTGGCTCGCGACCTACAACGGCCCGATGGTTCCGGCCGAGAAGGCGCCCGGCGAGCGCAACGTCTACGGCCGCGACAACACCTTCGGCGGCTACAGCGACGTGCTGGTCGTGCCCGAGGACTTCGCGTTGAAGATCCCCGCCGGCCTGCGGCCCGAGGTGGCCGCGCCGATCCTGTGCGCCGGCGCCACCACCTACTCGCCGCTGAAGCACTGGGGCGTGAAGGCGGGGCAGCGCGTCGGCGTCATCGGCTTCGGCGGGCTCGGCGACATGGCCGCCAAGCTGGCGAAGGCGATGGGCGCGCAGGTCACGATCTTCACCCGCACCGAAGCCAAGCTCGCCGAGGCGAAGCGGCTGGGCGTCGACGCGGTGCTCGGCTCCGACTTGAAGGCGCTCGCGGCGCTGAAGGCCAGCTTCGACCTGCTGCTTTCCACCGTGCCCGAGCGGCACGACGTGAACCCGTTCATCCCGCTGCTCAAGCGCGACTGCACGCTGGTGATCGTCGGCGCGCTCGAGCCGATGGCGCCGGTCAACCAGCAGGAGGTGGCCTTCCATCGCAAGTCGGTCACCGGCTCGCTGATCGCGAGCCTCGCCGAGACGCAGGAAGTGCTCGACTTCTGCGCCGAGCACCGCATCGGGCCCGACGTGCAGATCATCGGCATCGACGAGATCGACGAGGCCTACGACAAGGTCGAGCGCGGCGAGGTGCGCTTCCGCTACGTGATCGACCTGGCGTCGCTGAAGGCGCAGCGCGAGTGAGCGCGGCGCGCGCGCGGGCTCAAACGAGTTCGTCCTTCACCGCCTTGCGCAGCGCGCTCGGCACGTCGTGCTCGGGCGCTTCGATCGTCTGCTCGCGGTGCGTCGAGCGCCAGGTGAGCCGGTAGCGGAAGCCGTCCGGCGCGGGCGTCGCATCCTCGGGCGGGTGGGCGAACAGGACCTGGCAGGCCCGCTGCTCGCTGAGCGACAGCTCGGTCCAGACCACGCAGCCGCGGCTGCGCAGGTGCGCGCCGGGCCCTCCGAAGCCGGCGAAGCCGCCGAGGCGTTCGATCTCGATCTCGTCCATCGGCAAGCCCCCTTGCGCGCCATCGGGCGCACCGTCGTCCGTACCTCAGAGCCCGATCTTCTTCCAGCCGGCATCCACCGCGGCGACGACCACCGGCTCGCCGGCGAACAACTGCGTCGCGACCTGCCGCGTGCGCGCGGCAAAGTCCGGCATCGTCAAGGACGGGCTCGCGCCGAAGCCCGTCATCGCGCGGTACCACACGCGGCCGATCGTCTCCCAGCTGCGCCCGCCGATCGCCAGGCAGGCGGTGCAGAACGCGAGGTTGGGCGGGCCGCTGCTGTAGTGCGGGTCCATGCCGGGGGTGATCTGCGCGTACAGCGTGGGCTGCGGCGCGAGCGCCTTCTTGCTGGCCGGATCCGCCATGTCGCGCAGCGCCACGTAGCCCTTGGCCTGCGCGGCCGGACCCATGATGTCGCGGCCGATCAGCCAGTCGGCGGCGGCGGCGTCCTGCTTCGCCTGCCACTGCCGGAACATCGCGCCGAAGCAGTCGGACAGGCTCTCGTTCAAGCCACCGGCGTCGCCCGCGTACTTGAGCTGCAGCGTGTGCTGGGTCACGCCGTGGGCCAGCTCGTGGGCGATCACGTCGTTGCTTGCGGTGAAGTCGAGGAACAGGGAGCCGTCGCCGTCGCCGTAGACCATCTGGGTGCCGGTCCACATGGCGTTGTTGAAGCGCACGCCGTAGTGGATCGAGCTCATCAGCGTCATGCCGGTGTCGTCGATCGAATTGCGCTGGAAGGCCCGCTTGTAGAAGTCGGCGACGGCGGTGGTCTGCGCGAAGGTGCGCTTGGCCGTCGCGTCTTTCGAGGTCTTCGGGCTCGCGATCGGCACGCCGGGCAGCGACTGCGACTGCTTGCAGTCGAACACGCTCACCTTCGGCTTCGGGGCGAGCTGCACCTCGGGGCCGCCGCGGGCGGTCGCGACGTAGGTCAGCTTGCTCGCCTCGTCGCGCAGCAGCCGCATCTGCTGCGAGAGCCGGGCGGTGTCGGCCGCGGCCTTGCGGGCTTCGATGCCGAACTGCTTGTTGTGCGCAAGGCGGTCGAGCACGTCGCTCGGAACGATGCAGCAGACGCAGCGGTACATGCGCTTTCCCTTCACGTGGTGGAGCGCGAAGCCTAGGCGCGATGCGCGTGCCGCCCATCCCCGGCGGGCGCCAAGGCCCCGCTCGCTCAAAGGATGAAGCGCGACAGGTCCTCGTCGACGGCAAGCGCGGCCAGCTTCGCGTCGACGTAGGCAGCGTCGATGTGCACCTTGTGGCCGGCGCGCGCGGGAGCGTCGAAGCTCAGTTCGTCGAGCAGACGCTCCATCACGGTCGAGAGCCGGCGGGCGCCGATGTTCTCGGTGCGCTCGTTCACCTCGCAGGCGATCTGCGCGAGGCGGCGCACCCCGTCGTCGCCGAACTCGAGCGTCACGCCCTCGGTCGCGAGCAGCGCCTGGTACTGGCGCGTCAGGTTCGCGTCGGTGCGGGTGAGGATCGCGACGAACTCCTCGACGCCGAGCGCCCCGAGCTCGACCCGGATCGGGAAGCGCCCCTGCAGCTCGGGGATCAGGTCGCTGGGCTTGCTGAGGTGGAAGGCGCCCGAGGCGATGAACAGCATGTGGTCGGTGCGCACCGTGCCGTGCTTGGTGCTGACCGCGGTGCCTTCGACCAGCGGCAGCAGGTCGCGCTGCACGCCCTGGCGCGAGACCTCGGCGCCCGTCTGCTGGCCCTCGCTGCGCGAGGTGACCTTGTCGATCTCGTCGATGAAAACGATGCCGTGCTGCTCGGCCGCGGCGAGGGCGCGGGCCTTGACGTCGTCGTCGTTGACGAGCTTGGCCGCTTCCTCGTCGATCAGCAGCTTGCGCGCCTCGGCGATCTTGAGCTTGCGGCGCTGGCGCTTGGCCTGGCCGAGGTTGGCGAACAGGCCCTTGAGCTGCTCGGCCATGTCCTCCATGCCGGGCGGGCCGAGCAGCTCGACGGCGGCGCGCGGCTCGGCGAGATCGAGCTCGACCTCCTTGTCGTCGAGCGTGCCTTCGCGCAGCCGCTTGCGGAAGGTCTGGCGCGCATGGCTGTCCTGCGGCGGCTCCGGCTGGCCGAAGCCCAGGCCGCTGGCCGAGGGCGGCGGCACCAGCGCGTCGAGGATGCGTTCCTCGGCCGCGTCCTCCGCGCGGGCGCGCTGCCCGAGCATCGCGGCCTCGCGGGTGAGCTTGATCGCGACGTCGACCAGATCCCGCACGATCGAATCGACGTCCTTGCCGACGTAGCCCACCTCGGTGAACTTGGTCGCCTCGACCTTGATGAACGGCGCATCGGCCAGCTTCGCGAGCCGGCGCGCGATCTCGGTCTTGCCGACGCCCGTCGGCCCGATCATCAAGATGTTCTTCGGCGTGATCTCGGCACGCAGGCCGGGCTCGACCTGCTGCCGGCGCCAGCGGTTGCGCAGCGCGATCGCGACCGCGCGTTTGGCGTCCTTCTGGCCGACGATGTGGCGGTCGAGTTCGGCGACGATCTGCTCGGGGGTGAGGCTCACTCCAGCGTCTCCACGACGTGCTGCTGGTTGGTGTAGATGCACAGGTCGCCGGCGATCTCGAGCGAGCGCTTGACGATTTCGGCCGGCGCCATCTCGGTGTGGTGCAGCAGCGCGCGGGCGGCGGCCTGCGCGAAGGCGCCGCCCGAGCCGATCGCGACGACGCCGTGCTCGGGCTCGAGCACGTCGCCGTTGCCGGTGATCACCAGCGAGGTCTCGCGGTCGGCGACCGCCAGCATCGCTTCGAGACGGCGCAGCACGCGATCGGTGCGCCAGTCGCGCGTGAGCTCGATCGCGGCGCGCGCGAGCTGGCCCTGGTGTTTCTCGAGCTTGGCCTCGAAGCGCTCGAACAGCGTGAAGGCGTCGGCCGTCGCGCCCGCGAAGCCGGCGAGCACCTGGCCGTGATGCAGCTTGCGCACCTTGCGCGCGCCCGCCTTGACGACGATGTTGCCGAGGGTCACCTGCCCGTCGCCGCCGAGCGCGACGCGGGCGCCGCGGCGCACGCTCAGGATGGTGGTGCCGTGAAAGCTGTCCATGGGGAAGGGGAGGGCACGAGGCGCGCCCACAGGCGTCAGACGTTCCGGATCTTGACCCGGGCGTGTTCGCTGATGCCCATCGCGTTGAAGAACAGGGCGAGCAGGCGGTGCGCTTCCTCGAACAGCACCAGCCGTTCCTCCCCGCGGCGCTGCAGCACCCAGTTCAGCAGGTCGCCGGCGGCGATGAAGTCCATGCGGATCAGCAGCGCGCAGTTGACGGTGACGACGTTCGCCCGGCCCAGCTCGCCTTCGAGCTGCTTCAACACCGCGCCGATGTCGCCGACCAGCTGGCCGGAGAGGGCGACGGTCGCGGTGCCGTCGTGTTCGTCGAGCAAGGACTCGGCGAAGCCGGAAGGCGGCTCGGTGACCGAGGCGCGCGAGGACAGCGTCGCGCCGGTGGTGTCGAGCATCTTGACGCTGCAGCGCACCGACTCCCACGACGGCGGCGACACCTCGTAGGTGACGCAGTAGTCGATCGCCACCTCGTCGAACTGGTCGGGCCGGTTCGCGAGGCGCAGCGCGTCCAGGCGCAGCAGCCAGTGCGCCGGGTCGGCGTCGCGGGTGCCGGCGGGCGCGGCTTCGTTGATCACGCCGAGCAGGCGGTCGAAGCCGATCCAGCGCATGTCGAGCTTCTGCGTCGCCCAGTGGCGCATCAGGCGCGAGAGTTCGCTCGAGCCTTCGGCGTCGAGCGTCGTGACCGGCGTCCAGTCGAGCACCCAGGGCATCGGCATCTGCAGTGTCTTCGCGCCCAGCGCGGTGACGGCCTCGGCGTCCAGCAGCGCCGGCGCGACCCACCCGACCGCGCCGTCGACGCGCAGCGACTCGCCGTGCGCGCTGGCCTGCGCCGCTTCGGTGGCGAGCCGCTGCGGGATCGAATGCCATTGCGGTGCCGAGGCACCGAAGCGCTGGAGGTAGTCGAGCGCGAGGCTGTCGAACGGCGCCTGCCGGCCGGTGGCGCGGTAGAGGTCGAACATCACGAGCCAGGTCTCGGGATGGTTGGCGCGGTCGCCGTGGGGTGCGATCAGCGCGGCGATCGCCTGCTCGCAGGCTTCGAACTCGGCATTCGCGAAGGCGATCACCGCCTCGTCGAGATCGGGGTCGTGCGCGATCTCGTTGACCTCGACGTCGAAGGTGTCCTGGAAACCGCCGCGCGGCTTCGCGACCGGCGCAGCCGGGGGTGCCGTGGCGGCCGCCGGCTTCGCCACCGGGGCTGGCGGCGGGGGCACCACCGGTGCCACGGCCGGCGGAACCAGCGGCCCTTGCCCGGCGCCGAGCAGCGAGGCGTTCATCAGCGGCTCGGTCGGGTCCCAGGCCACCTCGTTGACGACGGGGATCTCGACGCCGGACGGCGGCAGCGCGCGCGGCGGATGGCTCGCGGGCGCGTCGGCGCTCGCCGGGCCGCCCACCTGGAAGGGCTCGTTCAGCGGCGGCGCGGTCTCGTCGAAGCCGCCGCGCTCGGTCGGCTGCGCGTAGAAGGCGGGCGGGCGCGCCGGCGGCACGCCATGGCGGCGAGCGTGGGTCTCGCCTTCCATCTGCTGCTCGATCTCGTCGATCTTGGCCTTGACCGCGACGTCGTCCGGCCGCGCGACGCCGTAGGAGCGCGGCGGGTCGGACTCTTCCAGCTCGGAGTTGCCGGCGACGCCCGCCAGCCCGTCGGCCGGCAGGCCTTCGCGGCGGATCTTGCGCAGCATGTCGAACTCGCGCTTGCGCACGAAGTCGTTGCGCCGCTTGCGCTCGATCATCGCCTTGAGCTCGCTCTTGGCGTAGCCGCCCTGCAGCGCCTCGTCGGTCGCGCCGTTGCTGCCGATCTCGGCCCAGTCGGTCGCCGGATTGGCGACGAACTTCACCACCTTGCGGAAGAACGAGCCTCCCGCTTTGGGATCGAGATCGGAATCGGCCATCAGCGAGAAGCCCCGGCGCTCACAGCAAGGAAAAGACAACCCGGCAGCCGCCGCGGGTCCGGCTCCGCCGGTCCGCCAGCGGCGCCCCTCGAGGGGCGCGGCGAAGCCGCAACGGGGTGGTCGTCATCTAATCCCCGAACATCTTCTGCTTCATCTCGCGGCGCTGCTGCGCCTCGAGCGAAAGCGTCGCGGTCGGGCGGGCGAGCAGGCGGCCCAGGCCGATCGGCTCACCCGTCTCGTCGCAGTAGCCGTAGTCGCCGGCGTCGATGCGGGCGATCGATTGCGAGATCTTCTTGAGCAGCTTGCGCTCGCGGTCGCGGGTGCGCAGCTCGAGGGCATGCTCCTCTTCGATGGTCGCGCGGTCGGCCGGGTCGGGAACGATGGAGGTGTCCTCGCGCAGGTGCTCGGTGGTTTCGCCGGCGTTCTCGAGGAGGTCGTTGCGCTGCTGCATCAGCCGCTGGCGGAAGAACTCCAGCTGCTTGTCGTTCATGTACTCGCTGTCGGGCATCGCCAGCAGTTCGTCGTCGCTCAGCTCGCGCCCGCTCTTGCTCTTCCAGACGTTCGCGAGCTTCGGGTCGATCTTGCGCGCCGGGCGCGGCAGGTCGATGACGTTGCTCGCCGGCGGGCGGCTCGGCGGCGGCAGCGGGATCGAAGGCGGGTGGTGATCGACGACGGCCGGAGGCGCCTTCGTCGGCTTCAGGCGCGTCGGCGGCTTCGCGGCCGGCGCGGGCTTGGGGGCGGTCGTTTCGCTCACGGGCGGGGTCTTGGCTGGCATCGGTGCGGTGGCTGGAGCCGCCGAAGCGGCTTTCGGGACAGGGGCGGCAACGGCCGGCTTCTTGGAGGCGACCACCGCGGCCGTCGGCTTGCCTGCGGTTTTTGTCGGCGGCGGCGCGGCGGACTTGATGGGCGCCGCGGTCGCAGGCTTGGCGGAAGTCTTGCTCGCCGACGTGACAGGCGCTTTGTTGGCGACCGGCTTCTTCGCGGCGACTTTCGGGGCCGTCTTGCCGTTCGACTTCGCCGGCACCTTCTTGGCCGCGGCTTTGGTCGGGACGCTCTTCTTCGCCGCGGGGCGGGCGCTGGTCTTCGCCGGTGTCTTGCTCACGGTCGACCTCTCTTGGCAGCGTCCTTGACGGGTGGACCTCCCGGCGCCGCCGCTGCGTTCCGGTACGGATTCACCCGAGAACCGCCCAGCGACGAACGGGCGCGGATTGTAGCGATGCGCTGCCGTGCTCCAGCGCCCGCTTCGATCAGGCCAGGCACTGCTCCAGGCCCTGCAGAAAGATGTCGCGCGGCAGGTCGATGCCGATGAAGACCATCTTGCTGCCCTTGGTCTCGCCGGCGGCCCAGGCGGGGCCGACGTCGCTGCCCATCAGCTGGTGCACGCCCTGGAAGATCACCTTCTTGTCGAAGCCCTGCACGCGCAGCACGCCCTTGTAGCGCAGCATCTTCGGCCCGTAGAGATTGACCATCGTGCCGAGGAACTCCTCGAGCCGCTGCGGGTTGAACGGCCGGTTCGAGCGGAACACGAAGCTCTTCACGTCATCGTCGTGCGCGTGGTGGTGCCCGTGATGGTGGGAGGGGTGGTCGCAGTGCTCGCCGTGAGCGTGGTCGTGGTGATGATGGTCGTGCGCGTCCGCCTTCAGGAACTCCGGGTCGATGTCGAGCTTGGCGTTGAGGTTGAAGCCCTTGAGGTCGAACACGTCCTTGATCGGCACCTCGCCGAAGTGCACCGGCTTGATCGGCGCGCGCGGGTTCATGTGCTTCAGCCGGTGGATCAGCGCGTCGGTCGCGTCCTTCGCGGCGAGGTCGGTCTTGCTCAGGAAGATCTGGTCGGCGAATCCGACCTGGCGGCGCGCCTCCTGCCGGTCGTCGAGCTGCGTGGCGGCGTGCTTCGCATCGACCAGCGTCAGGATCGAGTCCAGCAGGTAGCCCTCGGCGATCTCGTCGTCCATGAAGAACGTCTGCGCGACCGGGCCCGGGTCGGCGAGCCCGGTGGTCTCGATCACGACGCGGTCGAAGTCCAGCTCGCCCTTGCGCTTCTTCTCGGCCAGCTCGGCCAGCGTCGCGCGCAGGTCTTCGCGGATCGTGCAGCAGATGCAGCCGTTGTTCATCTGGACGATCTGCTCCTTGCTTTCCATCACGAGCAGTTCGTTGTCGATGTTCTCCTCGCCGAACTCGTTCTCGATGACAGCGATCTTCTGGCCGTGCGCTTCGGACAGCACGCGCTTGAGCAGCGTGGTCTTGCCCGAGCCCAGGAAGCCCGTGAGGATGGTGGCGGGAATCAGTGCCATGGCGGATGCGCGAGCGCCGGTCGAAACGGAAGGGCCGCGAGTGTGAAGCAAAAGCCGAGCCGCCACACCGCTGCGGTATTCTGGACTTCCCCCGACTCCCGGCACCTCACGTGTCCGAGCCTCAGACAGGCCGCAGCGCCGGCCGAACGGCGCGCGCTGCCGACCGGCGCACGCTCTTCGAGCGCGTCGTCGAATTCCTCTCGCCCGGCCCCGACTCGAAGGACGAGCTGATCGAGACGCTCGCCGATGCCGAGACCCGCGAACTGATCGAGCCCGAGTCGCGCAGCATGCTCGAAGGCGTGCTGCGCATGGCCGACATGACGGCCGGCGACGTGATGGTCGCCGCCCCGCGGATGGACCTGCTCGACATCGACGCGCCCTACGACGAGCTGCTCGCGGTGGTGATCGAGACCGCGCATTCGCGCTTCCCGGTCTTCGAAGGCCGGCGCGAGCAGGTCATCGGCATCCTGATGGCCAAGGACCTGCTCAAGCTGCAGCGCGCGCCCGAGCTGAACCTGCGCGCGCTGCTGCGCCCGGCCACCTTCGTGCCCGAGACCAAGCGCCTGAACGAGCTGCTGCGCGACTTCCGCTCCAACCGCAACCACCTGGCGATCGTGATCGACGAGTTCGGCAACACCGCCGGGCTGATCACGATCGAGGACGTGCTCGAGGAGATCGTCGGCGAGATCGAGGACGAGTTCGACGACAAGGATGCCGAGTCGGGCGTCTTCACGCTGGCCGACGGCAGCCAGCGCGTCGCCGGCGACGCGGCAATCGCCGAGATCAACGCCGCGTTCGACACCGCCTTCTCCGACGAGGACTTCGACACCATCGGCGGCCTGGTCGCGCACGAGCTCGGCCGAGTGCCGCGGCGCGGCGAGGCGGTGGAGGTCGGCGGCCTGCGCTTCTCGGTCATGCTCGCGCGCGGCGGCGCGGTGCGCTGGTTTAAGGTCGTGCGCGCCGAGGCGAAGCCGGCCGACGGCGCCGAAGCGTCCGGCGCCGCGCCGAGCCCCGGCACTTGATCCGCGCCCGTGATCCGGGCGCGCGCGCCTGGCCGCTGGCGGCCGACGTGGTCGCGGTGCTCGTGGCCGGCGGCCTGCACGCGCTGGCCTTTGCGCCGAACGACGCGCCCTGGCTGCAGACGCTCACGGTGGCGCTGCTCGCCTGGCGCGTCGCGGCCGGCGCCTCGGCCGCGCGCGCCGCGCTGCTCGGCCTGCTGTTCTCGACCGCCTGGCTGGTCGGCGGCGTCTGGTGGCTCTACATCAGCATGCACCGCTACGGCGGGCTGCCGGCGTGGATGGCGGCGAGCGCGGTGCTCGCGCTGTGCGCCTTCCTCTCGCTCTACCTGGCCGCGGCGATGGCCGCGTGGGTGCGGCTGCGCAGCGGGCGTGTCGCGCTGGACGCGCTGTCGTTCGCCGCGCTGTGGCTGCTGGCCGAATGGGCGCGCGGCGCGATCTTCACCGGCTTCCCGTGGATCGCCGCCGGCTATGCACACAGCGACGGGCCGCTGGCTGCGCTCGCCCCGTGGGTGGGCGTCTACGGCATCGGCGCGGTGTCGGCCGGGCTCGCGGCCGTCGCGGCGGGCGCGTTGTCCGGTGCTGCGCGCGGCACCACGTCCCGGTGGCGCTGGCGCCTGCGCCTCGCCTTCGCGTTCGTCGCCTGGTGGGCGCCCGCCTTCGCGGTGTCGGTCGCCCCGGCGGCTTTCGAGTTCTCGCGCTCGAACGGCTCGCTGTCGGTGGCGCTGGTGCAGACCAACGTGCCCCAGGACGAGAAGTTCCGCGTCGAGCGGCAGCCCGAGGCGATCGACTGGATGCTGCGCGCGCTGACCGGCGCGCAGGCCGAACTTGTCGTGCTGCCCGAGACCGCGATCCCGCTGCTGCCCGAGCAGTTGCCGGCCGGCTTCCTCGACTCGCTGGCGGCGCGTTTCTCGGAGGGTTCGCGCAGCGCATTGGTCGGCCTGCCGCTCGGCGAGATTGCGAAAAACGAATACACCAACTCCGCGGCCGGCCTGTCGGCCTCGGCCAGCACGCTGGCCGGCGGCTTCTACCGCTACGACAAGCACCACCTCGTGCCCTTCGGCGAGTTCATCCCCTTCGGCTTCCGCTGGTTCGTCGACGCGATGAAGATGCCGCTCGGCGACTTCACCCGCGGGCCGCTGGTCGCGCCGTCGTTCGAGGTCGGGGCGCAGCGCGTGGCGCCGAACATCTGCTACGAGGACCTGTTCGGCGAGGAGCTGGCCGCGCGCTTCGTCGACGAGGCGCGCGCGCCCACGATCCTCGCGAACCTGAGCAACATCGCCTGGTTCGGCGACACGGTCGCGATCGACCAGCACCTGCAGATCTCGCGCCTGCGTTCGCTCGAACTGCAGCGCCCGATGATCCGCGCGACCAACACCGGCGCCACCGTCGCGATCGACCACCGCGGCCGGGTGACGCAGCAGATCGCGCCGCACACGCGCGGCGTGCTCGAAGCCACCGTCGAGGGACGCGTCGGCACGACCCCCTACGCCGCCTGGGCCGGCCGCTTCGGGCTGTGGCCACTGGTCGCGGCGGCGCTGCTGGCCATCGCGTTCGCCGCCGCCGCGGGCCGGCGGCGCGGCTGAAGGCGGCCTTCAGTCGCCGTCGGCGTCCGCGTCCGCGTCGGCGTCGGCGTCGGTCGCGGCGGTGTCGATCGCGTCGAGCGCCTCGTCCTCGTCGCTGGCCTCCATGCCGCCTTCGATGCGATCCGGCGCGATGTCGCTCGCCTCCCGGCTGCCGGCGTCGCCGGCCGCGCTGCGGCGCTCGCCGGTGCCGGCGGCATCGGCGTCGATGCCGGGGCCGATCGATTCGAGCGAGGTGTCCGGATGCCGGCTGTCGCCGCGGATCGCGGCATCGACCGGCATGCTCGGATCGCCGCTGTCGAGCTCGTCGATGCCGGCGACGTCGCTCGCGCTGTCCGAGCTGTCGCTCGGGCCAAGCGCTTCGTTGTCGCGGCCGGCGGCCTGTTGGGGGGCGCGGTCTGCGCCGAGGATGCTGCTGGTGGCCATGGTGGGCTGACTCCTTCGTTGAGCGAGCCCGGCAATCGCTATGCCGCCGCAGTCTCCGGCACGCCGGCGCGCCCGAAGCGCCCGAAGCGCAGCAGCACCGTCGGCAGCACCAGCAGGTTCAAAAGCGTCGAGCTCACGAGGCCGCCGACGATCATCGTCGCCATCGGGCCTTCGATCTCCCGGCCCGGCTCGGCGCTGCCCAGCGCCAGCGGCGCGAGGCCGAGGCCGGTGACCAGCGCGGTCATCAAGATCGACGGCAGCCGCTCCATCGCGCCGCGCAGCGCGGTGTCGAGGTTCCAGGGCAGCCGCTCCACGTCGCACAGGTGCTGGTAGTGCGACACCAGCATGATCGAGTTGCGCAGCGTGATGCCGAACAGCGTGACGAAGCCGACCACCGAGCCCAGGCTCAGCACGCCGCCGGTGGCGAGCGCCGCGGCGACGCCGCCGATCAGCGCGAACGGCAGGTTCACGAACACCAGCGCGAGGTGGCGTGCCGAGCCGAAGGCGAGCAGCAGCAGCCCCGCGACGCCCAGGCCCGAGAGCAGCGCGACCTGGATCAGCTCCACGCGCGCCGCGCGCTGCGCCGCCGCCTTGCTCAGCACCTCGGCGTGGTGGCCGGCGGCCAGCAGCCCCGGTTTCGCGAGCCGCTGCTCGAGCGTCGCGACGAAGGCCTCGGCGTCCTGGCCCGGGGCGATGTTGGCCGTCGCGGTCTGCACGCGGCGGCCGCCGTCGCGCAGGATCTTCGCGCGGCCCTGCACCATCTCGACGTCGGCGACTTCGCCCAGCTCGATCGTCGCGCCCAGCGGCGTCACCAGCGCCAGCCGCGCGACGCCGCTCGCGTCGCGCCGCGCCTCGGGCGGCAGCACCAGCACCAGCGGCGTCGCGGCGTCGCGCTGCTGCAGCCGGCCGACCGCGAGGCCGTCGTAGGCGATCTGCACCGCGTCCATCACCTCACCGGCGGTCAGGCCGTGCTTCGCGAGCCGCTCCGCGCGCAGCCGCACGCTCAGCTGCGGCGCGCCGGGCGGCGCGAGCAGGCCGACCTCGCGCGCGCCGGGAAGCGCCGCGAGCAGCGCGGCGACGCGCTGGCCGTCGCGTTCGAGCGCGTCGAGGTCCTGGCCGTAGAGGTTCACCACCACGTCGGCCGGGAAGCCGGAGACGGTCTCGCCGATGCGTTCGGTCAGGAAGGTGTTGACGCCGAACTGCAGGCCGGCGAAGCCCGCTTGATGGCCGTCGGCGTCGCGCGGGGCCGCGTCGCCGTCGCCTGCGGCATCGTCGTCCTCGCCGGCCAGCGTCTCGCGGATCGCCGCGAGCAGCCGGCGCTGCTCGGCGCCGGAGACCTGGCCGATCTCGATCTCCAGCTCGGAGTAGTGCGGCCCGAAGGTGTCGGCGCCGTTCTCGGCGCGGCCGATCCACTGCGCGACCGACTTCACGCCGTCGATCGCCAGCAGCGCCGCCGAGACGCGCTCGCCCAGGCGCATCGATTCGTCAAGCGAAGTGCCCGGCACCGCCGCCATGTGCGCGATGTAGTGGCCCTCCTTCAGCGGCGGCAGGAACTCGCTGCGGAACAGCGGCAGCGTGCCGAGCCCGACGACGATCAGCGCGCCGACGACGCCGAGCACCACGCCCGCGCGCCGCTCGACCGCGACCAGCACGCGCCGGTAACGTGGCTTGAGCCACGCTACCAGCGGCGCTTCGGCCGCCGGCAGCTTCGCGGCGCCGAGCAGCAGCATCGACAGGGCCGGCGTCACCGTCACCGCCACCACCAGCGACGCGAGGATCGCCGCGATGTAGGCGGCGCCGAGCGGCGCGAACAGCTTGCCCGCGACGCCCGACAGCGTCAGCAGCGGCACGAAAGCGAGCGCGACGATGAAGGTCGCGTAGACGACCGAGGAGCGCACCTCCATCGAGGCGGTGACCACCACCTCGCGCACCGGCCGCGGCTGCGCGAGCAGCCGGTTCTCGCGCAGCCGGCGGTAGATGTTTTCGCAATCGATGATCGCGTCGTCGACCACCTCGCCGAGCGCGATCGCCAGGCCGCCGAGCACCATGATGTTCAGGCTCTGGCCCAGGGCGCGCATCACTTCCACGGCGGCGACCAGCGACAGCGGAATCGCCAGCGCCGAGACCACCGCGGTGCGCACGTTGTAGAGGAAGCCGAACAGCACGACGACGACGAGTGCCGCGCCGATCGCGACGTCGCGCTGCACGTTGCGGACCGCGGTCTCGATGAAGCCGGCCGGGCGGAACAGGTCGCGGTGCAGCGTCGCGCCGGATCGCTCGACGACCGGCGCGATGCGATCCAGCGCCGCGTCGAGCGCGAGCGTCACGTCGCGCGTGTTCGCGCCGAGCTGGCCCTGCACCAGCAAAAAGACGCCGGGCGTGCCGTCGATCAGCGCGGCGTTGATGCGCGGCGCGCCGCCGGGGGCGATCGTGGCCACGTCCCGCAGCAGGAGCGCGGCGCCGTTCCCGGTGGGCGCGCGCACGACCGCGCGTTCGAGCTCGCGCGCGATCTCGCCGTTCGCCTGCGGGTCGTCGGCGCCACGGCCCACGCCGGGCGGCTCGATGCCGAGCGCGATGCGCTGGTTCGCGGATTCGACGAAGCCGGCCGCGCGCACGCCGGTCGCCTCGCGCGCGGCCGCGGCCAGCTCCCCGAGCGACAGCCGCGCCGCGGCGAGCCGGGCCGGATCGATGCGGATCTGCCACTGCGCGCGTTCGCCGCCGAAGACGTTGACGTCGGCGACGCCGGTCACCGCGAGCAGGTGCGGGCGCAGCGTGCGATCGACCAGCGAGCGCAGCGCGAGCGCGTCGAGCCGCGGCGCGCCGTTCGCGTCGCGCGCGGCGGTGAGGCCCAGGCCGAGCACCGTGCTGGCCGAAGAAGTCAGCGGCGTCAGGTTCGGCGCGATGCCCGGCGGCAGCTCGCCCACGGCCTGCGCGAGCCGCTCGGCGACGCTTTGCCGGTGGCGGTGGATGTCGCTGCGGTCGGTGAAGATGACGGTCACCACAGACAGCCCCGGGATCGACTGCGAGCGCAGCGACTGCAGGCCCTCCAGGCCCTGGATCGCGCGCTCGATCGGCTGCGTCACCAGCGCCTCCACCCATGGCGCGGCGAGGCCCGGCGCCTCGGTCTGGATGACCACCTGCGTCGGCGCGAACTCCGGAAAGACGTCGAGGCTCGCGCCGAACATGCGGCTCACGCCGAAGCCGAGCAGCGCCAGCGCCAGCGCGACGGTGAGCGCCGCGCGGCGCACGGAAAAGCGGATCAGGGCTGCAAGCACAGCGAAGGGCCGGCTGCCGCTCGGTGCACCGGCGCGTGCATCGCTCGGCCCACCGAGGGGCCGCCGCGGATCCGGCTTCGCCGGTCCGCCAACGGCGCCCCTGGAGGGGCGAGCGGGACGAGAGAGTCCGCCTGCGCGGACTCGAACGCCAAGCGAGCCGCCCGAGCTCTGCGAGGGCGTGGAACGCGGCGAAGCCGCAACGGGGTGGTCGACATCTAGTCGTCGTTCTCGTTGCGGATCTGGTACTTCAGCTCCTCGCTGAGCAGCACCTGCGCGCCGCGCACGACGACCGGGTCGTCCTCGGCATAGCCGTCGAGGAACCAGTGGTCGCCGACGCGGCGCGCCTGCGGCACCGCACGGCGCTGGAAGGCGTGGGTCGCGGCAGGCGGCGGCTCGGCGGCCGCCGCGGCCTTCGCGGCCGGCGCCGAGGCCGCGCTCGCGGAACCCGGGCGCGGCTTGTCGTCGTCATCGTCGTCGCGCTTCGCGGGCTTCTCCGGTGCCGGCTTCGGCGCGGCGGCGCTCGCTGCCATGCCGGGCAGCGGCTCGCCGTGCAGCGGCGCGTACACCGGCTGCGGCTCGTTGCTCTCGCGGATGTAGATCCACGGCTGCCCGGCATGCCAGACGATCGCCGAGGCCGGCACCAGCACGCCCGCGTTCGCGGCCCGATCGGCATCGCGCAGCTGGCCGGTGTAGCGCTGGCCCGCGGCCGGCGCGCGCCCGGCGTTCGCGGGCCAGGCGGCCTGGAACAGCAGGCTGCGCGCGCCGGCGGCCTCGCCGCCCGCGGCCGAGGTGCCGACGCCGCCGAGCGGCCGCGCGAGCAGCGGCGCGTCGCGGCCGGGCAGCGTCACCGCGAGCTGCGCGCGTTCGGGCGCCGCCGCGTCGCCGCGCAGCAGCGCGCGCAGCAGCAGTTCGCGCCCCGAGGCGATGCGTGCGACCCGGCCGCCGGCCGCGTCGTCCTCCAGTTCGCGCGCGAGCGCCGCGCCCCACGGCAGCCGCGCGCCTTCGCGCAGCGCGCGCAGCGCGGCCAGCGCCTCGCGCTCGCGCGCCGCGTCGGCCGCGGCCTGGGCGCGCGCGCTTTCCAGCGCCTTGAGCGAGGCGTTGCGATCGTCGTCGTACAGCGCCTGCACCCGCCGCGCCTCGGCGCCGCTCGCGGCCGACTGGCTGCGCGCCGCCTCGAGCTGGTGGCGCGCCGCGCGCAGCCGCCCCTGCAGCTCGATCAGCGGCTGCGCGTCCTGCACGACCACCGCCACCTGCGCCTCGGCGCCGTGGCTGGCGGGCTCGGGCATCGCGACCTCGATGCCGACGTTGCGCTGCGCCGCGACGCTGAGCCGCACCGTCGGCACGCCGTCCTCCTCGACCGCCGCGGCGGCGCGCGCCAGCCCTTCGTCGTCGTCGAGCGGCGCCGTCGCGCGCCGGTACTCGTCGCGCGCGAACCAGATGCCGGCCCAGGCGACGACGACCAGCAGCACGGTCTGCGCGACCAGCAGCCGCACGAGCGCGGCGCGGCTCATCGAAGCGCCCCCGCGCCGCACGCCGCCTGGCCGGCGGCGCGCCGGCGCTGGCCGAGCGGCAGGGCGGCGCTCATCGCGCCCCCGCCCGGGTCGACGCGAAGCCGCGCGCCGGTGCCTCGAGCGGCTGCTGCACCGCGTCTTCGAGCGCGCCGAGCGCCATGGCCTGCGCCGCCTGCGCCTCGACGAACTGCCGCTCCGCGTCGGCGGCCGCGAGCCGCGCGGCGGCACGCTCGATGCGGTCGGCGCCGCCGCCGTCGAAGCGCCGCTCGGTGCGCGCGAGCTGCTCGCGCGCGAGCGACCAGCGCGCCTCGGCCTCGTCACGCCGCAGCCGCGCGGCCGCGAGCGACTGCCGGGCGGCGTCGAGCGTGGCCAGCGCCGCGGCTTGCAGCGCGAGCACGCGCGCGCCGTCGATCTCGCGTTGCGCGCTGGCCTGCGCGATCGCCGCCTGGTTGCGCCCGCCGGGCGGGAGCTGGAGCGCGAGACCCAGCGTCCAGAGCCGGTCGCCCTGGTCCCAGCCGAAGCCGGGCTTGAGCACCAGCTCAGGGTGCTGCTTCGCCAGTTCGACGCGCAGCGCCGCGTCGGCCGCCGCGTAGCGCGCCAGCGCGGCGCGCAGGTCGATGCGGTTCAGCAGGGCCGCGCGCTGCAGTTCGATCGCCGGCGTGTCGATCGCCTGCGCGGCGGGCGCGGTGTCGATGCGCAGCGCGGTGAGCGTCGTCGCCGGCAGGTTGACCGCGGCAGCCAGCGCGAGGCCGGCCTGCGCGACGGCTTCGCGCGCGGCGCTGGCCTGCTGCTGCGCTTCGCCTTCGGCGCGGCGCGCGAGCAGCAGCTCGCCGCGGTCGGCCACGCCCTGCGCGAGCCGGCTTTCGAGCGCGGCGACGATCACGCGCTGCTGCGCGAGCGCCGCCTCGCTCGCGCGCGAACGCGGCACCGCGTGGCGCAACTCGCGCAGCGCGCCGTGCACGCGCTGGCGGCTGCGCCAGGCCGCGTCGGCCGCCAGCGCGACCGCCTCGCGCGCCAGCGACTCGGCCGCCTCGGCCTGCGCGGCGCGGCGCTCGCGGCCGGTCAGCAGCGCATCGAAGACCAGCGTCAGGCTCCACGGCGAGCTGCTGACGCCGTCGGCGCTGTGGTGTTCGAGCGTGGTCTCCGCGCCCAGCGGCCCCCGCTCGAGCGCCGCGGCGCGCGCGGCCTCGGCGCGCTGGAGCTCGGCGCGCGCGATCGCGAGGTCGGGATGCCGCGCGAGCGCGAGCGCGGTGAGCGCGTCGGCGTTCCATTCGGGAAGCGGCCAGTTCGAGGTGTCGGCGCCGAGCGCGGCGAGGCGCTCGCGCAGCGCCGGGTCGTCGGGGTCGGCGGCAAGCCAGCGCGCCTGCTCGGCGGCCGGCTCGATCGGCCGCGGCTCGTGGCGCTGCGTCGCGCAGCCGCCGAGCAGCGCGGCGAGCAGCAGGGCGATCGGCAAGGCCGTCGGCAGGGCGGGGCGGTTCACGGGTTCGGGAGCGAAGGACGAACGGCAAGGGCCAACGGCGGCCTCGGTGCGACGAAGGGCAGGCCGCGATCGGCGAGAAGCCGGCACCGCGGCCGCCACGGCGCCGCTCGATGCTATGCCCACGGCTTGTGCGCCGAACCCGGGCCAGTCCGGGCTGGCGCGGCCGCGCCGGGCGTGGTGCGGCCGCGCCGGCTGTGTCAGGACGGGCCTCGCGGGATGCGCTTCGGCGGCGGTCGCGGCCGTGCGCGCGCAGAATCGTCCGGCCTCGCCGCGCTCACGGCCGGGCATCGGAGGAGCCTGCGATGTCGGCCTTGCCTCATGCAGATCGCGTCGAATCCACGGCCGCCGCGCCGACGACGAGCGCCCCCGCCGCCCCGCTGCGCCGCGTCGCCGACCTGCCCGGGCCGCGCCCCTGGCCGATCGTCGGCAACGCGCTGCAGCTCAAGCTGCGGCGGCTGCATCGCCAGATGGAAGCCTGGGCCGCGCAGCACGGCCCGCTGTACCGGCTGCGCCTCGGCGGGCGCGACGCGCTGGTGGTCGCGGACGCCGAGGTCATCGCCGGCGCCCTGCGCGAGCGGCCCGACACCTGGCGGCGCATCCGACCGATCGAGGCGGTGATCCGCGAGGCCGGCGGGCACGGCCTGTTCTCGTGCGAGGGCGACGACTGGCGGCGCCAGCGCCGGCTCGTGATGAGCGCCTTCGATCCGGCCCACCTGAAGCGCTTCTACCCGTCGCTGCGGCGCGTGACCGCTCGGCTCGCGGCGTGCTGGCGCGAGGCGGCCGGGCGCGGCGAGCCGATCGACCTGCAGGCCTCGCTGACGCGCTACACGGTCGACGTGACGACCGGTCTGGCCTTCGGCGCCGATCTCAACACGCTCGAGGCACCGCAGCCGCTGCAGGAGCACCTGGACAAGCTGTTCCCGATGCTGTTTCGGCGCATCAACCTGCCGTTCGCCTACTGGCGCTGGCTGCGCCTGCCGATCGACCGCGCCTTCGACCGCCACCTGGCCGCGGTGCAGCAGGCGGTGCAGGGCTTCGTGCGCGCCGCGCGGCAGCGGCTGGAGGACGAGCCCCAGCGACGCGGGCAGCCGACCGACCTGCTCGAAGCGATGCTCGCCGCACGCGACGCCGACGGTGCAGCGCTGACCGAGGAGGAAATCGCCGGCAACGTCGTCACCGTGCTGCTGGCCGGCGAGGACACGACCGCCCACACGCTCGGCTGGGCGCTGTGGCTGCTGCACACGCATCGCGACGCGTGGCAGGCGGTGGTGGAGGAGGTCGATGGCGCCCTGGGCGCGGAGCCGCTGCCGGCGGGCTTCGAGGTGGCGCGCGGCTTCGACGGCATCGAACGCGCGGTGCAGGAGGCGATGCGGCTGAAGCCGGTCGCGCCTTTGCTGTTCCTGGAGAGCAACCACGACACCGTGATCGCCGGCTGCGCCGCGCCGCGCGGCACGCCGCTGATGTGCCTGATGCGCGCGGCGGCGCTCGATGCGCGCGGCGCTGCCGACATCGCCGACTTCCGCCCCGCGCGCTGGCTCCCCGGCGGCGAGCGCGAGGCGCAGAAGGCCTCGATGCCCTTCGGCGCCGGCCCACGGCTGTGCCCGGGCCGCTACCTGGCGCTGCTGGAGATGAAGATGGTGCTCGCGATGCTGGCGCGCAACTTCGAGCTGCTGCACGTCGGCACCGACGGCGGCGGCGAGCCCGAGGAGCGGATGAGCTTCACGATGCATCCCGTGGGTCTGAAGATGCGGCTGAGGCTGCGGGAAGCCTGAGCGCTCCTGCGGGCGCCCGGCCCGAGGCAGGCCGCACGCCCGGACCGCACTCTTAAACTCGCGCACCCCGCCCCGGGCCGTGGCCGCGTCCGTCTCCTGCATGCTCAGCTTCCAACAACTCATCCTGCGCCTGCAGACCTACTGGGCCGGGCACGGCTGCGCGCTGCTGCAGCCCTACGACATGGAGGTCGGCGCCGGCACCAGCCACACCGCGACCTTCCTGCGCGCGCTCGGCCCCGAGCCGTGGAAGGCGGCCTACGTCCAGCCCAGCCGGCGCCCGAAGGACGGCCGCTACGGCGAGAACCCGAACCGGCTGCAGCACTACTACCAGTACCAGGTGGTGCTGAAGCCGGCGCCGGACGACATCCTCGAGCTCTACCTCGGAAGCCTCGAGGCGCTCGGCTTCGACCTCAAGAGCAACGACGTGCGCTTCGTCGAGGACGATTGGGAGAACCCGACGCTTGGCGCCTGGGGCCTCGGCTGGGAGGTGTGGCTCAACGGCATGGAAGTCACGCAGTTCACCTACTTCCAGCAGGTCGGCGGCATCGACTGCCGGCCGATCACGGGCGAGATCACCTACGGCCTCGAACGGCTCGCGATGTACCTGCAGGGCGTCGACAACGTCTACAAGCTCGAGTGGACCGAAGGCCTGAGCTACGGCGACGTCTATCTGCAGAACGAGCAGGAGCAGAGCGCCTACAACTTCGAGCACAGCAACGTCGAGTTCCTGCTCGGCGCCTTCGCCGCGCACGAAGGCAACGCCAGGCAGCTGATGGAGCGGCAGCTCGCGCTGCCGGCCTACGAGCAGGTGCTGAAGGCGGCGCACAGCTTCAACCTGCTCGATGCGCGCGGCGCGATCAGCGTGACGGAGCGGGCCGCCTACATCGGGCGCATCCGCCATCTGGCGCGTGCCGTCGCGCAGAGCTACCTGGACAGCCGTGCGCGGCTGGGCTTCCCGATGGCGCCGAAGCTCTGGGCCGACGAGGCGCTGGCGGCGATCGAAAAGAAGGCGGCTTGATGGGCGCGACGCTGCTGGTCGAACTGTTCGTCGAGGAGCTGCCGCCGAAGGCGCTGAGGAAGCTCGGCGAGGCCTTCGCGCAGGGGCTGATCGACGGCCTGAGGGCGCAAGGTCTCGCGACCGCGGACTCGGTGGTCACCGGCTATGCGTCGCCGCGGCGGCTGGGCGCGCAAGTGAGCGCGGTGCTGCCGCGTGCGGCCGACAAGGCGCAGTCGGTCAAGCTGATGCCGGCGAGCGTCGGCCTCGCGGCCGACGGCCAGCCGACGCCTGCGCTGCTGAAGAAGCTCGCGAGCCTCGGCGCCGATGCGTCGGTGCTGCCGGCGCTGAAGCGCCAGATGGACGGCAAGGTCGAGGCGCTGTTCTTCGACAGCGTCGTTCCCGGCGCGACGCTGGCCGCCGGCCTGCAAAGGGCATTGGACGAGGCGCTCGCGAAGCTGCCGATCCCGAAGCTGATGACTTACCAGCCGTCGAGCGGCGCGCTGCCCGGCTGGAGCAACGTGCAGTTCGTGCGGCCGGCGCACGGGCTGGTCGCGCTGCATGGCGACGAGGTGGTGCCGGTCGCGGTGCTCGGCTTGATGGCCGGCCGGACGACGCACGGGCACCGCTTCGAGGCGGCGGTCGATCCCGTCGTGATCGAGCACGCGGAGCGCTACGCGGCGCAACTGCGCGAGCAGGGCGCGGTGATCGCGAGCTTCGCCGAGCGCCGCGACGACATCGCGCGCCAGCTGCAGCACGCGGCCGCGGGCGAGGGCCTGAGCCCGATCGACGACGACGCCCTGCTCGACGAGGTGACCGCGCTCGTCGAGCGCCCCAAGGTGCTGCTCGGCCGCTTCGACGAGAGCTTCCTCGACGTGCCGCAGGAATGCCTGATCCTGACGATGAAGGCCAACCAAAAGTACTTCCCGCTGCTCGACGGCGAAGGGCGGCTGACGAACCGCTTCCTGATCGTCAGCAACATCAGTCCTGCCGATCCGAGCCGCGTGATCGAAGGCAACGAGCGCGTCGTGCGGCCGCGCCTCGCGGATGCAAAGTTCTTCTTCGACAAGGACAAGAAGACGCGGCTCGCCGATCGCGCCGCCGGGCTCGACAAGGTGACCTACCACGCGAAGCTGGGCTCGATGGGCGAGCGGGTGCGGCGCGTGGAGGCCATTGCCCGTGCGATCGGTGAAGAGCTCGGCGGCCCCGCGCTTGCCGCCAAGGCCGAGCTCGCCGCGCGACTCGCGAAGGCCGACCTGCTCACCGACATGGTCGGCGAGTTCCCCGAGCTGCAAGGCACGATGGGGCGCTACTGCGCGCAGCACGAGGGCATCGACGAGGACGTGGCCTTCGCCATCGAGGACCACTACAAGCCCCGCTTCGCCGGCGACGAACTGCCGCGCAACGAGGTCGGCGTGGTGCTCGCGCTGGCCGACAAGCTGGAGACGCTGGTCGGGCTCTTTGGCATCGGGCAGGTGCCGACGGGGGAGAAGGATCCGTTCGCGTTGCGCAGGCATGCCTTCGGCGTCATCCGTCTGCTGGCCGAGAAGGCGCTGCGCCTCGATACGCCTGGGCTTGTCGACCGGGCGGTGGCCAGCTTCGGCGATGCGGCGACCGGGGCGCGGGCACCGGTGCTCGCCTTCCTCGATGAACGCACGCGCCATTACTTCTCGGTGCAGAGCGGCTTCGATGAAGTCACCGAAGTTGCGCGGCGGACCGGGCAGAACGCCGTCATCGATGCCCCGGGGGGCTTTCGCACCCAGCACGTCGACGCCGTTCTTGCGTTGCGGCCCGTGCTTCTCGTGGAGGTGCGGCCCCGGCTGCTTGCGGTCGCGGCGTTTGCGCATCTGCCCGAGAGCGCATCTCTCGCCGCGGCCAACAAGCGCGTGGCCAACATCCTCAAGAAGGTCGAAGACCGCGTGGAGCCGCGCATCGATCCGGCTCTGCTCCAGCAGCCGGCCGAGGCCGCGCTCGCCGAAGCCTTGGAGGCGGTCAAGCTGCAGGCCGACGCCGCCTACGCCCTCGGCGATTACGCTGCTTCGCTGCAGGCCCTTGCGGCGCTGAAAGAGCCGGTCGACGCCTTCTTCGACCAGGTCATGGTGAACGTCGACGACGAAGCGCTGCGCGCCAACCGCCTCGGCCTGCTCGCGACGCTGCACGCCGCGATGAACCGCGTGGCCGACCTGTCCAGGCTGGCGGCGTGACCCGGGGCTCTCGATAATCGCGGCCCATGGACCCGCGCGTCGTCAACGATCGTTTTCTGATGGCCGCCCACCGTCTGGCTGTGAAGCGCTTGCGTGTGGACGAATCGGCACGGCGAAAGGCGAGCGAGCAGTTGGCGCGCTGGCGACGGCCGTCCGGGGCGACGCGCAGCGATGCTTACGGGGACCGATGGCAGTCGATGCTCGACGAGCGCGATGCGACCCGGCTCGAAGCGGCCGTCTGCGCCGCGACCGACGACGCGCAGGTGCTGCGCAGCGTGTCGCCTGTCTCGGTGTTGATCACGCAAGGCGAGCGCATGCAATTGCTGCGCGAAGCGCGCCGCTCATGACGCGCGAACAGTTCGACCACGTGCTTCGGGCCGCAGCCGCCATCGCGCAGGAGGACAAGCTGATCGGGGTGGGGAGACAGGCCGTGCTGTTGCCGCATCCTCTTGCGCCGAAGGAGGTTCTCGTATCGCGCGAGGTCGATCTCTACCCCGCGCTGCATCCCGAGCGGGCCGAGCTCATCGACGGCGCGATCGACGCGCTGTCCAGCTTCGACGAAACCTTCGGCTCCCACGCCGACGGCGTCGGCCCGGACACCGCCGTCATGCCCGCCGACGGGATAAACCACGCCACGCTCCACCACCTCGGCGAGGTCACCGCGATCTCCCCCGAGCTGCACGACCTCGCGGTCTCGAAGTGCGTTCCCGGCCGCGACAAGGACGCCGACTTCGTGCGTGCGCTGCTGCGCCACAAGATCGAGCCGACCCGGCTGCTGCAACGCATCGCGGTGCTCGATCCGGCGCGCGCCGCGATCGACACGATGCAAGCCTGGGCGCGTCGCCGCATCGACGGGTCGGGCCGCGCCACCGCATGAACCCCACCCACAAGCTCGTCATCCTCGACCGCGACGGCACGATCAACGCCGACAGCGACGACTACATCAAGTCGCCCGAGGAGTGGCAGCCGCTGCCGGGTTCGCTCGAGGCGATCGCGCGACTCAACCACGCCGGCTGGCACGTGGTGGTGGCGACCAACCAGTCGGGCCTGGGCCGCGGCTTGTACGACGCGGCGGCCTTCAACGCGATCCACGCGAAGATGAACGCGGCACTCGCGCGCGTGGGCGGGCGTGTCGATGCGGTGTTCTTCTGCCCGCATGCGCCGGCCGACGGCTGCGGCTGCCGCAAGCCCGCGCCCGGGCTGTTCGAGCAGATCGCCCGGCGCTACGGCATCGAGCTGGCCGGCGTGCCGGCCGTCGGCGACAGCCTGCGCGATCTGCAGGCCGCGGCTGCCGCGGGCTGCGAGCCGCACCTGGTGCTGACCGGCAAGTCGCAGGGGCTGGACGATGCCGCCGGCGAGGCGCTGCTGGCCCGGGTGCCGGGCAGCACCGCGCATGCGGACCTGACGCAGTTCGCAGAGTTCGTCGTGCAGCGCGAACGCCGCGCGCGCGCCGCCGCGCGGGGCGAAGCCGACGAGCCCGACAGCGACGCCGGCGGGCTCGTCACCCGCGTCTGATGCCGCGCCTGCCACTTTCACAACGATGAGCGCCAAACCGTCTCCTTCCTCCGCGTCGATCGACGGCGCCCCGTCCTCGGCGCCGCAGCCGGCGCCGATGCCGATGCCGCGCCGGGTGACGCTGCTCGCGCGCATCCGCTCGGCGCTGTTCGTCGCATGGATGGCGATCACGGTGGTGCCGATCGCGATCGCGGTGCTGCTCGCGTCGATCGTGCTGCGCGGCGACCGGCTCTACTGGATGTGCGTGGGCTTCCTGCGCCTGTCGATCTGGGGCGCGAAGGCGATCTGCGGCGTGCGCTACCGCGTGCACGGTATGGAGCGCCTGCCGTCCCGCGAGAGTTCCAGCGACCGGCTCGCGCCGGTGATCCTGTGCCCCAAGCACCAGAGCACCTGGGAGACCTTCGCGTTTCCGGCGTTGATGTCGCACCCGCTGTGCTACGTGTTCAAGCGCGAGCTGATCTACATCCCGTTCTTCGGCTGGGCGATGGGCCGGCTCGACATGATCCACATCGACCGCAGCCGGCGCACCGAGGCATGGTCGAAGGTGGCCGAGCAGGGCCGCGAGTACATGAGCCGCGGCCACTGGGTGATCATGTTTCCCGAAGGCACGCGCATCGCGCGCGGCGAGCGCGGCAGCTACAAGAACGGCGCGACGCGGCTGGCGGTCGCGACCGGCGTGCCGGTGGTGCCGATCGCGGTCAATTCGGCGGTGTGCTGGCCGCGCAGGAGCTTCGTGCTGACGCCGGGGACGATCGACGTATCGATCGGCGCGCCGATCCCGAGCGTGGGCCGCGAGGCCGACGAGCTGATGCGCGAAGTCGAAGCCTGGATCGAAGCCGAGATGCGCCGCATCGACCCGGCCGCCTACACGAGCTGAGCGGCGATGTGAGGGGCGACTTCTATACTCGCCGCCCATCATGAAACGCCGGCCCGCCGCCGACCTCGTCGCTTGCGACCAGCAGCTCGACCTGCCGCTGTTCGCCGACGACGAAGCGTCCGCCGCGACCGATGAAGCGCCGCTGCGCTCCGGCGCGGCCGCGGCCCCGCGACTCGACCTCGAAGCGCCGCGGCCTGTCCCGAAGCCCCCGCCGCCGATGACCCCGCCCGAGCGCTTCGAGCACCCGCAAGCCAACCGCGAGATCGCCCTCGGCCGCGCGCTCGTGCGCTACGAGTTCCGCCGCGCCCGGCGCCGCTCGATCGGCATGGTGGTCGGCGTCGAAGGCCTGACGGTGCGCGCGCCGCGCTGGGTCGGCGTGGCCGAGGTCGAGGCGGCGCTGCGCGAGAAGTCGACGTGGATCCAGGCCAAGCTCGCCGAGCAGCGCGAGCGCGCGCGCCGGCACGCAGCGGCGCGCATCGAATGGCGCGACGGCGCGAGCCTGCCCTTCCTCGGCGAGACGCTGGTGCTCCTGCTCGATCCGCGCATCGCCGGTGCGCGGCTGGACGCCGAGCCCGCGCCGGCCGGGCAGCGCGCGCTCGCCGGCGTGCCGCGGCGGCTGCTGCGGGTGGGCCTGCCGCACACGGCCGCGCCGGAGCAGATCCGCGACCTCGTGCAGTCCTGGCTGCAGCGCCAGGCGCGCAGCGTGTTCGACGAACGTTGCGCGCACTACGCGCCGCAGCTCGGGGTGCAGGTGCGCCGCATTGCGCTGAGCGCCGCGCAGACGCGCTGGGGCAGCGCCAGCGCCGACGGCTCGGTGCGCCTGAACTGGCGGCTGATCCACTTCGCGCTGCCGACGATCGACTACGTCGTCGCGCACGAACTCGCGCACCTGCGCGAGATGAACCACAGCCCGCGCTTCTGGGACGTGGTGCGCTCGGTGATCCCTGACGTCGAAGCCGCGCGCGTCACGCTGCGCGCCGAGGTGCTGCCGGCGCTCGACTGACGCGCGGCCGCACGAAGGAGCCGTCGATGCCGGGGCCATTGCAGGGCCTGCGCGTGATCGAGATGGCCGGGCTCGGCCCCGCGCCGTTCGCCGCGATGCTGCTGGCCGACCAGGGCGCCGAGGTCGTGCGCATCGACCGGCCCGGCGCCGGCGGCGCGCTGGGGCTCGATCCGCGCTTCGACCTGTCGGCGCGCGGCCGGCGTTCACTCGCGCTCGACTTGAAGCGGCCGAGCGCGGCCGCGGTGCTGCTGGCGATGGTCGAACGCGCCGATGCGCTGATCGAGGGCTTTCGCCCCGGCGTGATGGAGCGGCTCGGCCTCGGCCCCGCGCCCTGCCTCGCGCGCAACCGGAAGCTGGTCTACGGCCGCATGACCGGCTGGGGCCAGACCGGCCCGCTCAGCCGCCGTGCCGGCCACGACCTGAACTACATCGCGCTGAGCGGCGCGCTGCATGCGATGGGCCGCGACGGCGAGCCGCCGCCGGTGCCGCTGAACCTGGTCGGCGACTATGGCGGCGGCGCGCTGCTGCTCGCCTTCGGGCTGATGTGCGCGCTGCACGAGGCGCGTGCCAGCGGGCGCGGCCAGGTGGTCGACGCGGCGATGTGCGACGGCGCGGTGCTGCTCGGCACGCTCTTCCACGGGCTGCGTGCCGCGGGCGAGTGGCACGGCGCGCGCGAAGCGAACCTGCTCGACGGCGGCGCCCCGTTCTACCGCTGCTACGCCTGTGCGGACGGGCGCTTCCTCGCGGTCGGCGCGATCGAGCCGGCCTTCTACGCCGAACTGCTGCGCGGGCTCGGGCTCGACGCGGCCGAGTTCGCGCCGCAGGGCGACCGCGCGCGCTGGCCGGCGTGGCGCGAGCGCTTCGCCGCGGTCATGGCGACCCGCTCGCGCGACGACTGGTGCGCGGCCTTCGAAGGCCGCGACGCCTGCGTCGCGCCGGTGCTCGACTGGGACGAGGCGGCTGCGCACCCGCACCTTCGCTCGCGCGCGAGCCATGTTGAGATCGACGGCATCGTGCAGTCGGCGCCGGCGCCGCGCTTCGATCGCACGGTGGCCGCGACGCCGCGGCCGCCGCCCCGGCCGGGCGCCGAC
This sequence comes from Methylibium sp., assembly GCF_035762065.1. GTDB lineage: Bacteria > Pseudomonadota > Gammaproteobacteria > Burkholderiales > Burkholderiaceae_C > Methylibium. The sequence goes on along the minus strand of NZ_DASTPW010000055.1, from coordinate 139,359 downwards.
GGCGAAGCGGTGCTGCGCGATTGGGGCGTCGATGCCGCGCTCGTCGCCGCGCTGGGCCGCGAAGGCGCGAACTAGCGCCGCATCGGTCGCCGACCAGCGCTTCGCGTGCCGGCCCGCGCAGGCCGGCCTTCCTAGAATCCGGGCCTTTGCAGCCCCTGGATCTACACCATGCTCCGCTGTAATCCCCGCCGGTTCGCGCGTCGGCGCGCCGGCCTGGCGCTCGTCGCGCTGCTCGCGTTCGCCACCGCCGCGCCGGCGCAGGTGCAGCGCAACTTCCCGCAGAACGCGCTGCGCGGCGAAATCGCCTTCACCGATCCGCCCGAGGTGCGGCTCAACGGCTCCGGCGCGCGCCTCGCGCCCGGCCTGCGGCTGCGCGGGCCCGACAACCTGCTGCTCGTCAGCGGCGCGGTCGCCGGCCTGCAGGCGCGCGTGCTCTACACCGTGGACACCCTCGGGCTCGTCAAGGACGTCTGGATCCTGCGCAACGACGAAGCCACCGGCCTGTGGCCCGCGACGCCGCTCGAGGCGCAGCAATGGCGCTTCGATCCCGCGGCGCAGCTCTGGAGCCGGCCGTGAGCGGCGCGCAGCCGCCGGCGAAGAAGGTCTTCATCAAGACCTTCGGCTGTCAGATGAACGAGTACGACTCCGACAAGATGCTCGACGTGCTGCGCGCGGCGCAGGGCTACGAGCCGACCACCGACGTCGAACAGGCCGACCTCGTGCTGTTCAACACCTGCTCGGTGCGCGAGAAGGCGCAGGAGAAGGTGTTCAGCGACCTCGGCCGCGTCAAGCACCTGAAGGCGCGCGGCGTGAAGATCGGCGTCGGCGGCTGCGTCGCGAGCCAGGAGGGCGCGCAGATCCTCGAACGCGCGCCGTATGTCGATGTGGTGTTCGGCCCGCAGACGCTGCACCGGCTGCCCGCCTTGCTCGACGCCTCCGCCAAGCGCGCGCAGGTCGACATCAGCTTCCCCGAGATCGAGAAGTTCGACCACCTGCCGCCCGCGCGCGTGCAGGGGCCGAGCGCCTTCGTGTCGATCATGGAAGGCTGCTCGAAGTACTGTTCCTACTGCGTCGTGCCCTACACGCGCGGCGAGGAGGTCTCGCGGCCGCTGGCCGACGTGATCGGCGAGATCGAGGCGCTCGCGGCCCAAGGCGTGCGCGAGGTGACGCTGCTCGGCCAGAACGTCAACGGCTGGCGCGGCCGCGTCGGAAGCGACGACGACGCGCCGCTCGCCGACTTCGCGACGCTGATCGAGCGCGTCGCGGCCGTCGAGGGCATCGCGCGCCTGCGCTACACGACCAGCCATCCGCTCGAGTTCAGCGCGCGGCTGATCGACGCGTACGCCCGCGTGCCGCAGCTGGTGGACCACCTGCACCTGCCGGTGCAGCACGGCAGCGACCGCATCCTCGCGGCGATGAAGCGGGGCTACACCGCGCTCGAATACAAGTCGAAGCTGCGCCGGCTGCGCGCGCTGCGGCCCGGGATCAGCCTGTCGACCGACTTCATCGTCGGCTTCCCCGGCGAGACCGACGAGGACCATGCGAAGACGATGCAGCTGATCGACGAGATCGGCTTCGATGCGAGCTTCAGCTTCGTCTACAGCCCGCGCCCTGGCACGCCGGCCGCGGCGCTCGCCGACGAGACGCCGCGCGAGGTGAAGCTCGCGCGCCTCTCGCAGGTGCAGGAGGCGATCGAGGCGAACCAGCGCCGCATCGGCGCGAGCCGCGTCGGCACGCTGCAACGCATCCTGGTCGAGGGCGCGGCACGCAAGCCCGGCGCGGGCGGCGTACCGGAGTTGATGGGCCGCACCGAATGCAATCGCATCGTCAACTTCGCCGGCGGCGATCGGCTCGTCGGGCAGCTGATCGACGTGCGCATCGTCGCGGCCTACCCGCATTCGCTGCGCGGTGAAGTGCCCATCGCCCAAGCGCAGCACGCTGCCTGACCCGGGACGGCGCCGAGAAACACGCGCCTGAAAAACGGCCGTGTGAGCGGCAATCGGCATGCCTGTGGGTGTGCTCCGTCACACCATCGACGGCGTGTAGACACGCGCTTAGAGTCGCGGGCCTCATGCACCTCGAACCCGGGCAATCCGCCGTGAATCCGCAGTCGGTGTTCGCCGTCGACGCCCGCGCATGAACACGCTGTCCGGCGGTGGCGAGATGGGCGCGGCGATGCGCGCCTTCGACTGGTCGAAGACACCGCTCGGACCGTCGGCGGACTGGCCGCGCAGCCTGAAGACCGTCGTGCGCCTGATGCTCGACTCGCGCTTCGCGATGTGGCTCGCCTGGGGTCCCGAGCTCGTCTTCTTCTGCAACGACGCCTACCGGCCCACGCTCGGCTCGAAGCGCGATTTCCTCGGCGCGCCGGCGCGCCAGGTGTGGGCCGAGATCTGGAGCGAGATCGGCCCGCGCATCGAGCACGTGCTGCACGATGGCGAAGCGACGTGGGACGAGAACCTGCTGCTCTTCCTCGAACGCCGCGGCTACAAGGAGGAGACGTACCACAGCTTCTCCTACAGCCCGGTGCACGGCGATGCCGGCGCGGTCGAGGGCATGCTGTGCGTGGTCAGCGAAGAGACCGAGCGCCGCCTCGCCGAGCGCCGCCTCGCGATGCTGGCGGCCTTGTCGAACGCGACCTCGTCAGCCCGCAGCGTCGCGCAGGCCGCAGCGCAGGTGGAGGGGGCGCTGGCCAAGGCGCGCAGCGACCTGCCCTTCGTGCTGCTCTACCTGATCGACGAAGCCACCGACACCGCCACGCTGCAGTTCGCGCAGGGCCTCGACGGCGCGGCCGCGCTGCCGGCGGCTCAGAGCCTGCGGGCGGTGCGCGGCGACGGCACTGCCGAATGGCCGCTCGCCGAAGTGCGCGACGGCGGCCGCGCGGCGACGGTGGACGACGTGATCGAGCGCTTCGGCGCCCAACCGGCGGCGCCGTGGCCCGAGGCCGTCGCGCGCGCGCGGGTGCTGCCGCTCGCGCGCGCCGGGCGGCAGGACGAGCTGTCCGGCTTCCTCGTCTGCGGCCTGAGCCCGCGGCTCGCGTTCGACGATGCCTACGAGCGCTTCCTCGCGCTGCTCGCCGCGCAGGTGGGCAAGGCGATCGACGACGCGCGCGCGCTCGAAGAGGAACAGCGCCGCCGCGACGCGCTGGTCGAGCTCGACCGCGCGAAGACCGCGTTCTTCGCCAATGTCAGCCACGAGCTGCGCACGCCGCTGACGCTGATGCTCGCACCGGTCGAGGAGCTGCTCGCGCGCAGCAGTGACGGTGACGAGAGCGACGACGGCACGCGCGAGCTGCTGCAGCTCGCGCAGCGCAGCGGCAGCCGGTTGCAGCGGCTGGTCAACCCGCTGCTCGACTTCTCGCGCATCGAGGCAGGGCGGATGCAGGCGAGCTTCGAGCCGGTCGATCTGGCCGCCTGCACCGCCGACCTGGCCAGCGTCTTCCGCGCCGCGATCGAGCGCGCCGGACTAGGCTTCGAGGTGCGCTGCGAGCCGCTGCCGCAGCCGGTCCACGTCGACCGCGGCATGTGGGAGAAGATCGTCTTCAACCTCGTCGGCAACGCGCTGAAGTACACGCACGAGGGCGGCATCGAGGTGCGGCTCGCGGCCGATGCGCAAGGCGCGCTGCTCACCGTCAGCGACACCGGCATCGGCATCGCGCCGGCCGAGCAGGCCAAGGTGTTCGAGCGCTTCTACCGCGTCGAGGACGCCCGCGGGCGCAGCATCGAAGGCAGCGGGATCGGGCTCGCGCTGGTCGCCGAGCTGGTACGGCTGCACGGCGGCAGCGTTGCGCTGCTCAGCGAGCCGGGACGCGGCAGCAGCTTCAGCGTGCGGCTGCGCTTCGGATGCGCCCACCTGCCGCCGGAGCGGCTCGCGCCGCCGACGGCCTGGGGACCGCACGAGCCCGCCCGCGAAGCCGGCACCTGGACCGACCTGGCCGGCGACTGGCTGCGCGACACCGGCTCCGCCGCAATCGACGAGCCTGCGCCGGCGGGCGCCGAGGCGCCCGCCGCCGGCAGCGCCGATGGCGCGGCTGCCACCACCACGGTGCTGGTCGCCGACGACAACGCCGACATGCGCGCCTACCTGCGGCGGCTGCTCGCGCGCCGGCATCGGGTGCTGAGCGCGGCCGACGGCCACGAGGCGCTGCGCCTCGCCCGCGAGGCGCAGCCGGACTTGGTGCTGAGCGACGTGATGATGCCGGGGCTCGACGGCTTCGCGCTGCTGCGCGCGCTGCGTGCCGACCCGCGCACGCGGCCGCTTCCGCTCGTGCTGCTGTCGGCGCGCGCCGGCGACGAGGCGCGGCTCGAAGGCCTGCAGGCCGGGGCCGACGACTACCTCGTCAAGCCTTTCCAGGCGCGCGAGCTGCTCGCGCGCATCGACGGCGTGATCGCGCTGGCGCGCACGCGCGCCGAGCTGGCCGAGCGCGACGCGGCGCTGCGCCAGAGCGAATCGCGGCACCGCTTCCTGTTGACGCTGCACGAGCACACCCAGGCGCTGCGCACGCCGCGCGAAGTGCTGAGTGCCACCACGCGCCTGCTCGGCAAGCACCTCGGCGTCGACCGCTGCCTCTTCGCCACCGTCACCTCCGACGAGGACGGCGTCGAGGTCCTGGCCGACGGCGTCTGGGTGCGCGACGCGCAGATGCCCGTGCCGGCCGGCCGCCTGGGCCTCGTGGGCTACGGCCGCGAGCAGCTGGCGCTGTACCGCGCCGGGCTGCCCTACGTGGTGGAGGATGTCGAGACCGACGAGCGGCTCGTCGAGCAGCGGCCCGCGTTGCGCGCGCTGCAGACGCGCGCCAACGTCTCGGTCGGGCTGCTGAAGGACGGCCGGCTCGTCGCGGTCTTCGGCGTGCAGCAGCGCCAGCCGCGCGCATGGCAGGCCGAGGACGTCGCCTTGATGCAGGGCGTCGCGAGCCGCTGCTGGGACGCGATCGAGCGGGCGCGCACGCAGCAGGAGCTGCTCGCGAGCGGACAGCGGCTCGCGCAGATGGCCGACGCGATGCCGCAGATCGTCTACGTCAACGGCCCCGACGGGCGGCTCGAGTTCGTCAACCGCCAGTGGCGCGAATTCACCGGGCTCGTCGAGGCCGGGCCGGAGGTGATGCCGCGGGTGATCCACCCCGACGACCGGCCGCAGGTCTTCGCGCGCTGGCAGCACGCGATGCGCAGCCAGAGCCCGTTCACCGCCGACTACCGGCTGCGCCGCAGCGACGGCGAATACCGCTGGTTCCTGACCCGCGCCGAGCCGGCGTTCGACGAGCAAGGCCGGCTGCTGCGCTGGTACGGCACCTCGACCAACGTCGATTTCCAGAAGCGCCACGCCGACGCGCTGAAGGCCGCGCACGACGGCTTGCAGCGTGCCGACCGCCGCAAGGACGAGTTCCTCGCGACGCTCGCCCACGAGCTGCGCAACCCGCTCGCCCCGCTGCGCAATTCGCTGCACCTGCTGCAGATGCAGGTCGAGCCGGCGGTCGCCGACCGGCTGCACGCAATGATGAAGCGCCAGCTCGATCACCTCGTGCGCCTCGTCGACGACCTGCTCGAAGTCGCGCGCATCAGCGAAGGCAAGATCCGCCTGCAGCGCGCGCCGCTGCCGCTGGCCGGCGTGCTCGCCAGCGCGGTCGAGACCGCCCGGCCGCTGATCGACCAGGCCGGCCACCGGCTCGAGATCGACATCGTCACGCCCGAGCCGATGGTGGTCGACGGCGACGCGGTCCGGCTCGCGCAGGTGTTCGCCAACCTGCTGAACAACGCCGCCAAGTACACCGAGCGCGGCGGCCTGATCTCGCTGAGCGCGAAACGCGAAGGCGACGAGGCGGTGGTGAGCGTGCGCGACAACGGCGTGGGCATCGATGCCGAGCTGCTGCCGCGCGTGTTCGACCTGTTCGCGCAGGCGGAGGCCGGCGCCGCGCGTGCCCAGGGCGGTCTGGGCATCGGCCTGAGCCTCGTGCGCAACCTGCTCGCGATGCATGGCGCGAGCGTCTCGGCGCACAGCGACGGGCCGGGTCGCGGCAGCAGTTTCGTCGTGCGCCTGCCCCTGGTGGCCGCGCCGGCACCGGCGCACGGCGACGGCGGGCCGCCAGTCGCGACCGCGGAGGCGCCGGGCACGATCAAGGTGCTCGTGTGCGACGACAACCGCGACGCCGCCGACAGCCTCGGCCAGCTGCTTGAACTGCTCGGCGCCAGCGTGACGGTCGTGCACGAAGGCGCGGCTGCGCTGAAAGCCGCCGCGCGCCTGCGGCCGCGGCTGGTGCTGCTGGACCTGGGCATGCCCCAGATGGACGGCTTCGAGGTCGCGCGCGAGCTGCGGCGCATGGCGGGCTTCGACGACGTGACGCTGGTCGCGGTCAGCGGCTGGGGCCAGGCGCGCGACAGGGAGCGCACCCGCGCCGCCGGCTTCGACGAGCACCTGGTCAAGCCGATCGACCTGCAGGCCTTGCAGCGGCTGATCGCGGCGACACTTTCCTCGGCCGAATCAAGCGATGCCGAGTGAACGAAATCGAGGGAGGACGGAAATGAAGACCTTGGGACGGGTGAAGACCCATCTGCCGGGGCTGGACACGCTGCTCGGCGGCGGCCTGCTCGAAGCCGGCGTGTACTTCCTGCAGGGTGCGCCGGGCACCGGCAAGACGACGCTCGCGAACCAGCTGTGCTTCGCGCACATCGCCGCGGGCGGCAACGCGCTGTACCTCACGCTGCTGGCCGAATCGCACGCGAGGATGATGCAGCACATGCTCGGCCAGTCGTTCTTCGACGCGAGCCTGGTGGGCAGCCGCATCGGCTACGTGAGCGGCTACCGCGCGCTGGTCGGCGGGGACCTGAAGGCGATCGTCGGCCTGGTACGCACCGAGCTCACGCGCCAGCGCGCGACGATGCTGGTGCTCGACGGTCTGGTGCTGCCTCCCGGCGCGGAGGACGACGCAGGCACCAAGCTCAAGGAATTCGTGCACGAGATGCAGAGCCTCGCGACGCTGATCGGCTGCAACGTGCTCCTGCTGACCAGCGGCCAGGGGCGCAGCATCGCGGCCGAGCAGACGATGGTCGACGGCATCTTCGTGCTCGAGGACCACGCCTTCGGCATGCGCAACGAGCGGCTGATCCAGATCACCAAGTTCCGCGGGGCCGCGCCGGTGCGCGGCAAGCATTCGTTCTGCATCACCGGCGACGGCCTGCACATCTTTCCGCGGCTCGAGAGCGTGCAGCAGATGGCTCCACGGCCCGACGATGCGCGCGGCGTGACGGGCACGGGCGTTGCTGCGCTCGATGCCATGTTCGGCAGCGGCGGGCTGCGCCGTGGCTCGACGACCTTGGTGAAGGGGCCCGCCGGTGTCGGCAAGACGCTGCTGGCGCTGCGCTTCCTGGCCGAGGGGGGTGCCGAAGAACGCGGCGTGATGCTCGGCTTCAACGAAGACATGGACGACTTGGGCGAACTGGCCGCCGGTGTCGGCATCGATCTGCAGCGCGTGCTGGCAGCCGGTGCACTGAAGTTCTGCGGCCTGGTCGCAGAGCGCCACGCGCTCGACCAGCTCGGCCACCTGCTGCTCCAGTCCGTCGACCGGCTCGGCGCGCGGCGGGTCGTGATCGATTCGATCGGTGGGCTGGCGGCGACGGTGATGTTTCCCGAGCGCGGCTCGCGCTTCGTCGGCGCGCTGTGCGCCGAGCTGCGCCAGCGTGGCGTCGCGACGCTGATCGTCTGCGATCAGGATGAACTCGCCGCGCTCGGCGCGCCGTCGGCCCTCGGCGGCCTCGATGCGGTGGCCGAGCAGACGCTGCGGCTGTCCGTCGTCGGCGGCCGGCGCCAGCTGCGCATCGAGAAAGCACGTGGACAGGGTTTCGATCCGGCGCCGCGCAGCTTCGAGATCTCGGCGCTGGGACTGCGCCTCGACCCGGCCGACTGAGCGCCAAGCGAAAGGCAGCAGCGAATGTCCCAGAAGACCATCCTCGTCGTCGAAGACGAATACGGCACCGCCGAAGTGCTGCAGCTCATGCTGGAGGTCGAAGGCTATCGCGTGATGCTGGCCGGCAACGGGCACGAGGCGATGCAGCGCATCGCGCAGCACCTGCCCGACCTCGTGCTGACCGATTTCATGATGCCGGGCATGAGCGGCGCGCAACTCGGTGTCGCGCTGCGCACGTCACCGGCGACGGCCGCGGTGCCGATCGTGATGATGAGCGCCGCCGAGGAAGAGGAAGTGCGCCGCGCCTTCACCGGCTACGACGCCTTCCTGCACAAGCCCTACCGGATCGACGAGCTGCTCGAGGTGCTGCGCAGCGCGCTTGCGCGCGGTGCGCAGGCGCGGCGGCAGGGACGCGGCGACGGGCCCGTGATGCGCTCGATCGCCGAGGCGCTGGCCGGCCTGCTCGGGAGGCCGCGCGCGCCGGGTTGAGGCACCGTGCTCAGTCCGGCACCCGCCGTTCCAGCGGCAGCGGCACCTGGTGCGCCGAGGAGGGCGCGGCCGGCCCGTGCAAGGGCAGGCGCACCGCGAACTCGCTGCCCTTGCCGACGCCGCCGCTGCGCACCTCGACCATGCCGCCGTGCAGCTCGACGTACTCCTTGACCAGCGCCAGGCCGATGCCCACGCCCCCTTGCGCCAGCGGCACCGAGCGTTCTTCCTGGGTGAACAGCTCGAAGATGCGCGGCAGCATCTGCGGCTCGATGCCGATGCCGCTGTCTTCGACGCGCAGCACCGCATAGGGCGCCTCGACGGTGAGCTTGACCCATGCGCTGCCGCCTTCGGGCGTGTACTTGCAGGCGTTGTCGAGCAGGTTCGCGAGCACCTGCTGTAGTCGCACCGCATCGGCCTCGAGCCAGATCGGCGCGTGGGGCAACAGCGCGAAAAGGCGCACGCCTTTCGCGTCGTAGCGCGGCTGCATGCTCTCGACCTTGAGCAGGATGCTTTCGACGAAGTCGACGCGCGTGAGCTGCAGTACGAGCCGGCCATGGCGGCCGCGCGTGCTTTCCATCAGATCGTCGGCCAGGCGCTGCAACACCCGCATCTGGCGCTCCAGCACCTGCACGGCGCGCTCGGTCGCACCGCCGGCCGCCTGCATGCCGATCAGCGCGGTCGCGTTCGAGATCGCGGCGAGCGGGCTGCGCATTTCGTGGCCCAGCGTGTCGAGCACGCGGCTGCGCTGGCGCGCGATCGCCTCGGCTTCGCGCAGCCGGTGGTCGAGGGTTTCGAGCTGCGCCTTCAGGTCGGTGCGGTCGCGCATCACCTTGACGTAGCCGAGCAGTTCGCCACCTTCGCCGTGCACCGCATGCACGGAGCCGGTGATCCAGACGGCCACGCCGTCGGCGCGCCGGTGCCACCGATCGTCTTCCGAGGTGCCGCCGGCCAGCGCCACGGCCAGCTCCTGCGCCGGCAGGCCGAGCGCGCGGTCGCCGGGCGTGAACAGCGTGTCGAGCGGCCGGCCGAGCACGTCCTCGGCGCGGTAGCCGAGGACCTGCTCGGAGGCGCCGAGCCAGCCGATCACCATGCCCGCCGGGTCGGCCACGACCACGGCGTGTTCACGGGTCTGCTCGATGAAGCGTTGCGCGATGTCGGTCGCTCGTTGCGGACGCAGCGGCTGGGGATCACTCATCCTTGCGCGGTTCGTAGATGCGCCGTCAGCCTCCCTCACACGGCGCGTCCAGCCTGTCGGACATTGACCCAAGCCCGCGTCGGCTCGGGCCGTGGCTCGCCTACTCGACCGTCACGCTCTTCGCCAGGTTGCGCGGCTTGTCCACGTCCGTCCCGCGCGCGCAGGCGGTGTGGTAGGCCAGCAGTTGCAGCGGCACCACGTGCAGCAGTGGCGACAGCGCGCCGTAGTGCTCGGGCATGCGGATCACGTGGACGCCTTCGCTGCTGTCGATGCGGGTGTCGGCATCGGCGAAGACGAACAGCTCGCCGCCGCGCGCGCGCACTTCCTGCAAGTTGCTCTTCAGCTTCTCGAGCAGTGCGTCGTTCGGCGCCACGGTCACCACCGGCATCGCCGCCGTAACAAGTGCGAGCGGCCCGTGCTTCAGCTCGCCGGCGGGGTAGGCCTCGGCGTGGATGTAGCTGATCTCCTTGAGCTTCAGCGCGCCCTCCAGCGCCACCGGGTAGTGCAGGCCGCGGCCGAGGAAGAGCGCGTTCTCGCGCCGCACGAAGACTTCGGCCCAGGCCATCACCTGCGGTTCGAGCGCCAGCACCGCCTGCAGCGATGCCGGCAGGTGCCGCAGCGCCTTCAGGTGGGCTGCCTCGCCGTCGGCATCGAGCCGGCCGCGCAGCTTCGCGAGCACCATCGTCAGCAGGAACAGCCCGGCGAGCTGCGTCGTGAAGGCCTTGGTCGACGCGACGCCGATCTCGACGCCGGCGCGCGTGATGTAGGCAAGCCGGCATTCGCGGACCATCGCGCTGGTCGCGACGTTGCAGACGGTCAGCGTGTGGCGCATGCCGAGCGCGCGCGCGTGCTTCAGCGCGGCGAGCGTGTCGGCGGTCTCGCCGCTCTGCGTGATCGTGACGACGAGCGTCCGCGCGTCGGGCACGCTGTCGCGGTAGCGGTACTCGCTCGCGACTTCGACGTTGGTTCGGATGCCGGCGATGCCTTCGAGCCAGTACTTCGCGGTGCAGCCTGCGTAGTAGCTGGTGCCGCAGGCGAGGATCAGCACGTTGTCGATCGCCTCGAAGACGGGCGCCGCGTCGGCGCCGAACAGCTCCGGCACGAAGCCCTCGACCCCTTCGAGCGTGTCGGCGAGCGCGCGCGGCTGCTCGAAGATCTCCTTCTGCATGTAGTGCCGGTAGGGGCCGAGCTCGGCGGCGCCGGTGTGGGCCTGCACCGTGCGCGCCGCGCGGTCGATGCGGCGATGGCCGCCGCCTTCCTTGCGGGCCAGCACCCAGTGCCGGCCGAGCTGCAGATCGACCACGTCCCCGTCTTCGAGGTAGACGATCTGGTCGGTCAAGCCGGCCAGCGCCATCGCGTCGCTCGCGACATAGCGCTCGTCGGCCTTGTCGCCGGTGCCGAGGCCCAGTACCAGCGGCGATCCGTCGCGTGCGGCCACCACGCGGTGCGGCTCGTCGCGGCAGAACACCGCGATCGCGTAGGCGCCGTGCAGCCGCTGCACCGCGGCCTGCACGGCCTCGCCGAGATCCGCCTCGTAGAGCGAATCGATCAGGTGTGCCACGACCTCGGTGTCCGTCTGGCTCGCGAAGGCGTAGCCGCGCTGGCGCAGCTCGGCGCGCAGCTCCTCGTGGTTCTCGATGATCCCGTTGTGCACGAGCGCGATGCGCGCCGGCTTTGCCGCATCGGCGCGTGGCCCCTGGGAGAAATGCGGATGCGCGTTGTGCACCGCCGGCGCGCCGTGCGTCGCCCAGCGCGTGTGCGCGATACCGGTGCCGCCTTCGACACCGTCGGCCGCCACCAGCGCCGCCAGTTCCGCGACACGCGAGACGCTGCGGCTGCGCCGCAGCGCACCGGCCTGGTGGACGGCGACGCCGCAGGAGTCGTAGCCGCGGTACTCGAGCCGCCGGAGGCCCTCGACCAGCATGGGGACGATGTCGCGGGTGCTGACCGCGCCGACGATGCCGCACATGAGCGCTCTCCGCGCTGTTGACGAGGCGCCGATGCTAGGCAGGGTGGCGGAAAATCAATCTCGCAAGTTGATCTGCAATGAAACGAGATTGCAGACTGCACGTGATGCGGAAGAGAATTGCACAAGAAGTGGGTCTGACGAAAGATGATCTCCAACTTGCCGCTCGACGACACAGATCTGAGGCTTCTCCAAGCCCTGCAGCGGGATGCCTTCCTGTCCAACCAGGCCCTGGGCGACCTTGCCCATGTGGCCGCCGCAACCGCGCACCGCCGCGTACGGCGGCTCCAGGACGCCGGGCTGATCGAGCGCAGCGTCGCCCTGCTGTCGCCCGATGCGCTGCGCGCGGCGGGGCATCCGCTGCTCCAGGCGCTGATCGAGATCACGCTCGATGTGCAGACCGCCGAGCGGCTCGATGCCTTCGAGCGCCGGGCGAGCGCCGACGCGGCGGTTCAGCAGTGCTGGCGCGTGTCGCCCGGGCCGGACTTCGTTCTCGTGATCGCGGTGCGCGACATGGCGGCCTATCAGGCCTTCGCCGCGCGGCTCCTGACCGGCGACGCCGACGTCCGCAATGTGCGCGCCTTCTTCGCGATCAAACGGGCCAAGTTCGGCAGCGAGCTGCCGCTGCGCGACTGATCCGCGTCAGCGGCCCCGCGCCGAGAGCCGCACGAGCACGTCGTTCTGCTCGGGCCACAGCACCGCGAGCAGGCCGACGAGCAGCAGCGCCATCAGCACCGTGCCGGCCGCGATGACGCCCATGCGCTGCCGGCGCGTGAAGTGCATGCGCCAGGCTTCCTCGAAGGGCATGCCTTCTTCGCGCATGCCGGCCCAAAGCCCGTCCCAGCGCTCGCGCAGCGTCGGCTGCTCATCGGGGCCGGGGTCGCGCAGGCCGAGGCGGATTTCCTCGGCGCGGATCCATTGGTCGTGCCCGGCGCGCCGGGCCGGATCGAGCAAGACTTCCTGCGCCTTGTTCAGCGCGGTGAGCACGATCTCGTGCCGCAGGCTGCCTTGATGACGATCGGGGTGGTACTTCTGCACCAGCACCTTGTAGGCCGCGCGGATCACTTCCGGCGGCGCATCCTGCGCCACCTTCAGACGGCCGTAGTACGTGGCGATCTTGGTGCGTTTCACAGGGCGGCGATGCTAGCGCCGGCCCTCGCGCGCGCGTGTAACTTGTGCGGCAAAGATGGCAGCGCGCGTGTCGCCGGCCGGCGATGCCGCGCGAAGCTTCACGCGCCGCCGCCGTCCTTCGCGCTCTTCTTGCTCGGCCGCCTCCAGCCGGCGATCGAGGCCTGCCGGGCCCGCGCGACCGTGAGCTGGCCGGCCGGCGCGTCCTTGCCGATCGTGCTGCCGGCGCCGATCGTCGCGCCGTCGCCGAGCGTCACCGGCGCGACCAGCACGCAGTTGCTGCCGACGTGCACGTCGGCGCCGATCACCGTGCGGTGCTTGTTCGCGCCGTCGTAGTTGGCTGTGATGCTGCCGGCGCCGTAGTTCACGCGCTCGCCGACGCTGGCATCGCCGAGGTAGGCGAGGTGGTTGGCCTTCGTGCCGCGCGCGAGCGTCGAGTTCTTCACCTCGACGAAGTTGCCGATGTGCACCTCCGGCCCGAGTCGCGCGCCGGTGCGCAGCCGCGCGAACGGACCGACCAGCGCAGCGTCGCCGATCGACGCGCCCTCGACATCGCAGAACGGCCGCAGCACGACGCCGGCGCCGAGCTTCGCGTCGCGCAGCACGCAGTGCGCGCCGATGCGCGTGCCCGCGCCGAGTTCGACCGCGCCTTCGAAGATGCAGCCGATGTCGATCTCGACGTCCTCGCCGCAGACGAGCGAGCCGCGCACGTCGATGCGCGCCGGGTCGGCGAGCCGCACGCCGGCGTCCATCAGCGCCTCGGCCTGCCGCCGCTGGAAGCGGCGCTCGAGCTCGGCAAGCTGCTGCGGGCTGTTGACGCCGAGCACCTCGGTTTCGCTCGCGGCGCTCACCGCGACCACCGGCACGCCGTCGGCGACCGCCATCGCGACGATGTCGGTCAGGTAGTACTCGCGCTGCGCGTTGTCGTTGTCGAGCGAGGCGAGCCAGCGCTTGAGCGCCGCGGTGGGAGCGGCCATCATGCCGGTGTAGACCTCGTCGATGGCGCGCTCGGCCTCGCTCGCGTCCTTGTGCTCGACGATCGCGCGCACCGCGCCGGTGCCGTCGCGAACGATGCGGCCGTAGCCGCTCGGGTCGGGCAGCGTCACGGTCAGGAGCGCGAGCACGCGGCCCGCGCAGGCCTCGGCGAGCGCGCGGCTCGTCTCGCCGCGCACCAGCGGGACGTCGCCGTTGAGGATCAGCGTCGTGCCTTCGTCACCGAGCGCCGGCAGCGCCTGCTGCACCGCATGCCCGGTGCCGAGCTGCGGCTCCTGCCGCACGAAGACCAGCGGCAGCGCAGGGAACTCCCCGCGCGCGAAGTCCTCGACCTGCGCAGCGCCATGCCCGGTCACGACGATCAGGCTTCGCGCGCCGAGCCCCCGGGCGCTCGCGAGCACGTGCTGCAATAAAGGCCGCCCGGCGAGCGTGTGCAGCACTTTCGGCCGGGCGGATTTCATCCGGGTGCCCTTGCCGGCGGCCATGATCACGATGTCGAGCATGCTGAACAGCGAACGGTGGTGGCGGTGGGCGACGATTGTGGCCGCGACGACGATCGCGCTGACCCTCGGCGCCTGCAGTGCGATGCGGCTCGTCTACGGCCAGGCGAACGAGATCACCTACTGGTGGCTCGACGGCTACCTCGACTTCGACGACGCGCAGTCGGTGCGCGCGCGCGAAACGCTGAACCAGTACTTCGCCTGGCACCGCCGCAGCCAGCTGCCCGACTACGCCGAGCTGCTGCGCACGGTCGCCAACGGCGTCGGCGAGGACACCACCGGCACGCGCAGCTGCGAATGGTTCGCGCAGGTGCGCCGGCGCGCCGACGTGGCGGTCGAGCAGGCGCTGCCGGAGGCCGCGGCGCTGCTCGCCTCGCTCGGCCCCGAGCAACTGCGCGCGCTGGAACGCAAGCACGCGAAGAACAACGCCGAGTTCAAGGACGACTTCCTTCAGCGCGATCCGGCCAAGCGGCAGGCCAGGTCGGTCGAGCGCGCGATCGAGCGCAGCGAGCAGCTCTACGGCCGGCTCAACGAGGCCCAGCGCAAGCTCGTCGAGCAGCGCGTTGCCGCGTCGCCTTTCGATCCCGAGCGCTGGAACCAGGAACGCCTGCGGCGCCAGCGCGAGCTGGTCGCAACCGTCACCCGGGCCCAGCAGCCGCAGGCCTCGCGCGAGGCGATCGCCGGTGAACTGCGCGATCTCTGGCGTCACGCGCTGCGCTCGCCCGACGCCGACTACGCGCGCTACCAGCAGGCGCTGGAAACCTACAACTGCGAGTTTTTCGCCGAGATCCACAACCAGACGACGCCCGAGCAGCGTGCCGAAGCGCAGCGCCGCCTGCGTGGTTGGGAGAGCGACTTCCGCCGGCTCGCCGGCGCGGGCTGAGCCGCTTCCCGCGCTCAGCCGCGCGGCAGGTTGACGACGACGGTGCGCGGGCTGATCGCGGTGTTCGGGAAGTCCTTCATCGCCGCCTCGAACATCGCCGGCAACAGCGCATCGCCGCCCCAGCGGTTCAGGTAGGACGCGCGCGTCTCGTAGACGATGCGCTGGCTGCGCCGGTCGCGGATCAGCACCGCCACCTCGCGCTGCACGTCGACGTCGTAGCCGTCGTAGCCCCAGCCGGGCCGGTAGAAGCCGGGGCCGTAAAGCCCGGGGCCGTAGAAGAACGGGCGGTGGTAGCCGCCGTACCACCAGTTGCTACGCCAGTAGAACGGGCTCGCGAAAGGATCGCGGCGCACCACGTCGAAGGCGCGCGCGCCGACCTGGATCAGCACGTCGGCCGTGTCGGCCGGCGCCTGGGTGAAGCCGGCCGCGGCCAGCGCCGGCAGCGCCGCCGCCTCGATGCGCGCCTGCTCGACCGCGTTAGCCTGCTGCGACGGCAGCCGCTCGATCGCGTAGGTGCCGGGTTTCGCGCCGTTGGGCCAGTCCCCCTGGCTCGACACGTCGATCGAGACGGAGGACAAACCGCCGCAGGCGCTCAGCGCGCCGGCGCACACCACGCTCAGCAAAAGATGACGACGATCGATCCGGCCCATCAAAGCTCTCCTTCGTGCCGATCGCCCGGTGGGCGGTCGGCTCAGTCCTCGCGCGCGATCCAGCGCACGGCGCTCGGCTCGACGGCCGCCGTGCCGACCGGCGCGCATCCGGCCTCGTCCGCCTCGTCGAAAGCGATGTCGCCGCCGGCGTCGGGCACGCCGGTCGGTCGGAGGTCGGCGAAGTGATAAAGGTTCCGGTCCTGCAGGTGCGACGGCACGATGTGTGCCATCGCGCGCGCCATGTTGTCGAGCCGGCCCGGATGCTCGCGCTCCCACTGCCGCAGCATCGCGCCGACCTGCTTGCGCTGAAGGTTCTCCTGGTTGCCGCAGAGCGTGCACGGAATGATCGGGAAGCCGCGCTGCGCGGCCCAGGCTTCGAGGTCGCGCTCGGCCACATGGGCCAGCGGGCGGATCACCACGTGACGGCCGTCGTCGCTGACCAGCTTCGGCGGCATGCCCTTGAGCCGCGCGCCGAAGAACATGTTGAGCATCAGCGTCGCGAGCATGTCGTCGCGGTGGTGGCCGAGCGCGATCTTGGTCGCGCCCAGTTCGCCGGCCACACGGTAGAGGATGCCGCGGCGCAGGCGCGAGCACAGGCTGCACATCGTCTTGCCCTCGGGCACCAGCTTCTTGACGATGCTGTAGGTGTCCTGCGTTTCGATGTGGAAGGGCACGCCGCGTGCGCGCAGGTAAGCCGGCAAGGTCTCGGCGGGAAAGCCGGGCTGCTTCTGGTCGAGATTGACCGCGACCAGCTCGAAGCGCACCGGCGCGCGCTGCTGCAGCGCAAGCAGGATGTCGAGCAGCGCGTGGCTGTCCTTGCCGCCCGAGAGGCAGACCATCACGCGGTCGCCGGCTTCGATCATGTTGAACTCGGCGATTGCCTGGCCGACCTGGCGGTGCAAGCGCTTGCCGAGCTTCGCGGCGGTGACCGATGTGGCCGGCGGCGGTGCCCAGACGGCGGCTTCTCGTTCGACGGCGGTGATGTTCATCGCAGGCGGCCTGTGGCGAGACTCGAGACGGCGGGCAGGTCGGCGTCTTCGAGGAAGGCGAAGTCGCGCGCCATCGGCTGCAGGTGGTAGCCGGCGTCGACCAGCAGGTTGCTGCCGGTGAGCGCGCGGTTGCGCAGCGCGAAGGCGACCGCGTCGGCCACCTCGTCGGACTGCACCGCGCGGCCGGTCAGCGAACGTTCGCCGAGCGCCGTGAGGCGCCGCTCGTCGATCAGCGCGCTGCCCAGCGTGAGCCCCGGCGCGACGCCGACCACCCGCACCGCGGGCGCGAGCGCGCGCGCGAGCAGCGGCACGAGGTGGCCGAGCATGCTCTTGCCCAGCGCGTACGAAAGGTAGTCGGCGTTCGGATTCCACAGGCGCTGGTCCAGCAGCAGCACGAGCGCGCCGCTGCGCGAGGTGCCGCGCAGGTGGCGCTCCAGGCCGCGCGCGAGCAGCACCGCCGAGCCGGCGTTCGCGCAGGCGTGCGAAGCCAGCGCCGCATAGCCGAAGTTCGAGAGATCGTCGTGCTGGAACATCGAGGCGTTGTGCACGACGGCATCGACGCCGCCGAAGCGCTCGATCACGGCGGGCAGCAGCGCCTCGGTCGCGGCCTCGTCGATGAAATCCGCCTCGAAGATGTCGCAGCGTCGGCCGAGTGCGCGGATCGCGGCACAGGTGGCTTCGGCGTCGCTGTCGATGCGGTGGGCGTGGACCGCGATGTCGTGGCCGTCGCGTGCGAGCCGCCAAGCGATTTCGCGCCCGAGGCGGCGCGCCGAGCCGGTGACCAGCGAGACAGGCGCGTTCAATGCGGAGGCTTCGGGTACGGTGCTCACGAGGGACGGCGCGCTTCGAGACAATGCCGCCGTGAGTGTAGACAGCGCCCTCGTCGCCGCCGGCATGACGGCCCATTCGGCCCTGCATCGACGCATCGCCGACGAGATCGCCGCGGCCGGCGGCTGGCTCGGCTTCGAGCGCTACATGGAGCTCGCGCTCTACGCGCCCGGCCTCGGCTACTACGCACGCGGCGATCGTGTCTTCGGCGACTCGCCCGCCTCGGGCAGCGACTTCGTCACCGCGCCCGAACTGAGCCCGCTGTTCGGCCGCGCGCTCGCGCGGCAGCTGCGGCAGGCGCTGGACGCGACAGGCACCCGCGAGGTCTGGGAATTCGGCGCCGGCTCGGGCGCGCTCGCGGCGCAGTTGACCGAAGCGCTGGGCGATGCGATCGAGCGCTACACGATCGTCGAGCTGTCCGCTGCGCTGCGCGAGCGGCAGCGCGCGACGCTTGCGGCACGGCAGCCTGATCGACTCGCCCGCGTTGCCTGGGCCGAGGCCCTGCCGGCGCGGCTCGATGCCGTGCTGGTGGGCAACGAGGTGCTCGACGCGATGCCGGTCGCGCTGCTGCATTTCGACGGCGCCGGCTGGTTCGAGCGCGGCGTGGCGCTCGACGCCGGCCGCGTCGTCTTCGCGGACCGGCCGACCGCGCTGCGCCCGCCGCTCGCCGAGACGGCCGTGCCGGGCACGACCACCGAGCTGGGCCGGCACGCCGAAGCCTTCGTGCGCACACTGGCCGCGACCCTTGGCCGTGGCGCCGCCTTTTTCATCGACTACGGTTTTCCCGAGGCGGAGTTCCACCACCCGCAGCGCCGCGGCGGCACGCTGATGTGCCATCGCGGCCATCGCGCCGACGGCGATCCGCTGGTGGACATCGGCCTGAAGGACATCACCGCGCACGTCGACTTCACCGCGATCGCGCTGGCTGGTCAGGACGCCGGGTTCGAGGTGCTCGGCTACACGAGCCAGGCGCATTTCCTCGTCAACTGCGGCCTGCTCGACGACCTGCACGGCGCCGACGTCGCCACCGTGTCGCGCGCGCAGAAGCTGCTGACCGAGCACGAGATGGGCGAACTCTTCAAGGTGATCGGCTTCGCCAAGCCCAGCTTCGATGCGATCGGCTTTCGCCGCGGCGATCGCTCGCACACGCTTTGAGCCGCAGGATCGGGACGATGCTGCGCTGGCTGCTGATCGTCGTGCTTGCGTTGCTGCTGTTCCAGGGCTTGCGTCCCTGGCTGGAGCGCATGGGGCTCGGCCGGCTGCCGGGCGATGTGCGCTTTCGGCTGCGGGGCCGCGAGGTGTGGTTGCCGCTGGGGACGACCGTCGCGCTAAGTCTGATCGCCGCTTTGATCGGCCACCTGATCTGAGCGGCCTCGAGGCCTGCGTGGGCCTCGAGGCGCCTCGCTATACTGCGCGCCCTTGGCGCTTTAGCTCAGTCGGTTAGAGCGACGGAATCATAATCCGCAGGTCCGGGGTTCGAGTCCCTGAAGCGCCACCAAAACTGCAGAAGGCTTGTAGGTCAAGGACTTACAAGCCTTTTTCTTTGCCGGGGGCGCCACATGGGGGTGCCACTTGGGCTCCATCTACACACCAAGGCTGTACCGCAAGCGCTGCGGTACGTTCTTCATCCGCGTCCTGCTCGGATCGACCGACTCAAGTCCAGACCAACTGTGTCGAAGACGCCGCTTGGAGGTTCGGCAGTCATTGCGGACCAAGGATCCAAGAAGGGCTCGCGCCTTGGCTCTGTGGGCCAACGCCATGCTCGAGCAAGCACTGACCATGACGCAGCGCCGAGACCTATGGAATTTGATCGGCGCGGACTTCCTCGGATGGACGATCAACGATCAAGGCATTTCTGCAGACGGTGAGGAGGACAGCCGGAACCTGCAGAACTTCCTCAAGGGCAACCCGAAGATCGCTGCCGCTGTGGCGCGCAGGTTCGAGCGCGAGTACACGCCGGCCGAACAGGCGATGCATGAGCGGGTCAAGTATTACGCTGCTCAGCATCAAGCCGAGAGCCTTTCGGGCCAGGCTAACGGCGCACCGGACAATCCGATGCGGATGTCGGAGGCGATCACCCTCCATCTCGACACAGGCAAGGTGAAGCCCAGGACCAAGCTTGAGAAGGGCAAAGTGCTGGGGGCAGTGGCCGCCCACGTGGTGCAGTCGGTGCCAACCTTAGGGCCGGACCCGTGGGTGCACGATGTGAAGACACATCACCTGGCTGCCTTCCTCGACACCGTCGGGCACTTGCACACCACCCGCGGCTCGAAAACCGCACAGCTCGCATCGGCTCGCACCACGCTCAAAAAGACGTCTCATATCGTCAAGTTCTTCGCGTGGGCGGCCGGCGAGCGACAGATGACGCGCTCCGACCCGGCGCTCGGCCTGGCTCAGCGGATCAAGGAGCTCAAGGAGCAAGTCGGTGACAAGCAAGCCCGCAGCTATGCCCCCTTCAAGTCCGAGCATCTGTCAAAAATCTTCGCGGCCGAGGCTTACCTCGGCTTCAATCGAAGCGCCGACTACTTCTGGGCGCCATTGATCGCGGCGCATGTCGGTAGTCGGTTGAAGGAGATCCTGACGCTGCGTCTGTCTGACATCCATCTCCACGAACCGACGGGTATCTGGGTCCTCAACGTCAAGATCGACGAAGCTAAGAACAGGAACTCGGCTCGCCGGCTACCTGTACCGCGGCGGCTTGTCGAAATCGGGTTCATCGAGTACGTCGAACACGTGCAAGCCCTCGGCGCCGACCGACTCTTCCCGCACGTCGACTTCGAGAGCAGAACTCTCAAAAACGACCCCTCCAAATATGTCAGCAGGCAGTTCGGCGAGTACCTCAGCCTGCGGGGGATCAGCGACCCGGCTCTGGTTTGTCACAGCTTCCGGCACACCATCGTTTCCGCGCTTCAGGACAACAATGTGCCGGTCAACGACGCTATGCAGCTGGTCGGGCACCAAGCCCAGAGCGCTGCCGTGCTCGCAGGCGAACTGACTGTTGGGCAGACCCGCAGTGTTCACTTGAAAACGTACGCACAAGCAAACAGGCCGCGCCTGAACGTTGATCACCCCATCGAGCGGCTCAAGGGCCATCTCGACGCCGTGAACCTCGGGCTCGACTACGTGGCCCTGCGCAAGGCGGCGGCCATCGTGCGTGAGTCGACGGTGCGCGGACCCAAGGGCTTCAAGAGCGGTTGGTCGGTCTTGTCTAAAGGACATGCCGAAAGACTGGCGCGGCTAGGCTAGTTCTCAGCCCCTACCGTCTGAGCTTGCGGCGCCGCACTGGCGCCGCAAGTTCTGGTTGGGCGCCCGATCGTTTGCTGGTGGAGGAAGCCGATGTGGGGTACGAGCTTCGGATCTTGACTTCCCGCGCAGCCTCGACGCTTCGGGGCTTCACCGCACCTGAGCCCCCTTGGACACCGCCGCCGTAGTACGACGCCGACTTTGTCGTTGCGTGCCCCAGGCCCTTGGCCAGTGTTTCCCGACTAAGTCCGCATGCCAGCAGATCGGTCTTGACTTGGTGCCGCAAAGAGTAAGCCGAGAGCTTCCGCGTGGACTTCGTTAAGGGGAACACCTTCTTCATCGCGCGGGCAACCTGCGTGCAGTACGTGTTGACCAACATGGGCCCGAACAGGACGTTTGAGTCCAGCCGCGAGCCGTGCTCACCCATCTCATCCGCCAACAGCCGTGCAGGCCCATGGTTCGCGTGCACAGTGAGGGCGCGCCACGGCTGCCCCGCAAACTTCGAAAGCTTCGCGCCGGTGATGCGGAAGGAAATTGCCCCGTCTGTCGTCAGCTCCGCCACGACTCCGTTCTTCAACTCGACCGGTCGGCAACCGGTCACAGCTTCGATCAGGACGAGCAACTTGAAGTCGCCTTGTTGCTTGCTAGCGAACTGCTCGCGCCAGTCGCTGGGAAGGCCTCGAATGCTCGCTGACTTGCTTCTGACCGAACGCTTCGATCTGCCGTCACCCTTGAACTTTTCCGGCGGACCCTCGGGCGTCGAGGCCAGAACGTTCGCGAGCCACACGAGCCACTCGATCAACAAGTCATGGCCCTCTCGATCGTCGTCGGTCCATACCGACTGGCGTCTCAAAGACTGGTCGACCTTACGCTTCAACTCGGGGACCTGCTCGAGAAGGAAGAAGTGCAGACCGGCTTTGAACGTGTACCAGCTGTCCCGTGTTGTAGATCGGTCCGCCACCATGTCCCATGGGTCCAGACTCCTTACGTAAGCGTCTTTAATGATGGACAGGCAGCGGGTCCTGTAGCGCGCTTTCGTGTCCTCGCTGATCGTGCCAGCGTGCGCGACGACTTCGTCGATCGACGCAAACTGTGAAGCGGCGAAGCTTTTTTGCTCGGGCGTTCCCCGCGGGCACAGCTTGTTCAAGGCCGCCTTGAGCGTCTGGTTCTGAACTAGAGCTGTGGTGTCACGCTGTAGTTGGTGTTGTTCTTCCAACGAGATGGGAAGCTGGTATCGGATGGCAGTCAGGGCGCACCTCCGCAGTGAGATTGAGGCAGGTGGTGCTACCCGGCCTTGCCGTTCAACGGTCGGGCGATCGATTCGTTGAAGTGGCTTTCGCATCGAAGCGGCCGAAGTTCACGAACGGACCGTACTTGTGGCCGTAGCTCGCCGTGTGCAGAGATCAGCGGCTGGTCCGTTCAGCTCAAAGTGCTGCATGAGTTGGGCGCCGCCACCACTTGCAAGGCTGCTGTCGAGGACGGAACAGCTGCTTTCGCGGTTTGACGAGACGCTTGGGGACGCGGGCCTCGCTTACGACGACCTGCGATCGGCCGTGACCCTCGACGCCTTGCTAGTCGCTCGTCAGCACGCCGAAGCCGTCGTCGTGCTTGCTCGGGCGCAGTTGCTGTCCTCGGCGATAGGCGTCTTGCGCATGCAGTACGAGGCCGTCCTCCGAGGTGCTTGGCTGATGTTCGCTGCGACCGAGAAAGAGGTCGCGATCCTCAGCGCGCCGCTGACCCCTGGAACACTTCAAGCAAGCAAGAACCTGGGCACCTCGGTCGAACTCCTGACCGCGATCGAGCTGTCTTCTGGAGCCCCGCCTCCTCTGAAGTTGGCGTTGAGAGAGTTCCGAGAGTCGAGCAAGGACGTTTTGAACTCGCACTCTCACGCGGGGCTGCATCCCTTGCGTCGCCACGACGGCCATTTCGAACGGGAGATGGCGACCACGCTCGTCGCGTCAAACGGCCTCACGTACTTGACCGCGATGTCTATCGTGCATGCCGGCGGTGTTCCGGAGCGGCAAGGCGACGTGAACGTGCTGTTCACCAGCTACTCCGACTGCATGAATAGGCGGCGGTGAGGACTGTCCTGAGGGAGAGCGGGGGAGTTTTCGGCATCGTTCGCCAGCTCGTACTCTCGCGGGCGGCCCTCGCGGGGCCGCCCGCAAGTCCTCGATCGCGTTTGAGCTCGACTGGGCGCCGGCCGTGCCGGCTTGCGTCTTTCGGCCGACCCTCAGGAGGTCGACCGCAAGACCTTCGTCTCGCTCCTGCTCGACTGCGCGCCGGCTCGTGCCGGCTTGCGTCTTCCGGCCGACCCTCAGCGGGTCGACCGTAAGACCTTCGTCTCGCTCCTGCTCGACTGCGCGCCGGCTCATGCCGGCTTGCCATCTTTCGGTCGGCCCTCAGCAGGCCGCCCGAAAGAGCTCCGTCGCGCTAACGCTCGACTGCGCGCCGTCTCACGACGGCTTGCCGGCCCATCTGCTTCGCATCTGGGCACCTATTCGGACAGGAGAGCGCCTGTCCGAATAGGTTGTGACGCGGCGTCCGAATAGATTGCAGGCTGGCTGTCCGAATAGATCGCAGCTGACCTCTCGCGGCAGCCCATACAGCTCGTCGGCCACTCGGGTACCGGTGGTCTGCGTCGAACGCGCGGACCGCGCTCGATAGGAACCACGACTGACGTTTCGAGTCGTGGTGACGACGGTTTGCGGTGCGGCTTTGGCCGACTTCCCACAGAGCAGCGCCTGTCGTGCCCGGAGCGGAGGGTCGGCTGGAGACTGCCTGCAGCCATTCTGGAATCGTGCGCCTATGACAGCGGCGTCCGGAAGCCGACATTGAAGGCGCGCCGCGCCAACGCACCTGGCCCTTAGTACGGGCAGCCATCAGGAAGTGTCTTTATGGAAGGGGGCCTCAGGACGGGGCGTCAGTCCGCCTTAGGCCCGAGCTGCTGTCCTTCGGCGCGGTGGGTCATGTACTCCAGGCGCCAGTGGTTGAGCACTCTGGCCTGACTCACCGAGATATCGTCTTCGGAGATTGCGAAGCAGGCATCGAGCCGGATAGCTGTGCCTCCCTCTGGGAGCCGTCCGCGCAGCGCCTCCTCTACGGCCTCAGCCGCTTTCTCAGCGGCATCTGCTGCAGCATCTGGGTCGTCGCCAGGATTGAAGACTAGGACCACCTTCAACGAGTATGGGTCACCCTCGAGCCGTTCAACGCACTGGCCCTTGTCAACGTCGAAGTACGTGAATGACACATTCTTCCCGTGAGCTTCCAGGGCCTTGGCCAACTTGGCATCGGCCTTCGTTTCCCTCATCCGAGCCACGAACGCATCGGCAAAGGCTGCGCGGTCATACCTAGCACTGAGCCAACTACGCAGCACCGCAAGGGTCTGGCCGTCCACGCTGAAGCGCGTGTCCGGCTCGAACCAAGCCAGTTCGGACTTGAGAAGGGTGACCTTTTCGGTCGCGACCAGCTCAACGGTGGCCGGTGCTCCTTCGCACTGCACTGGGTAGTGCAAGGTCCGTGGAGCCTTGCCCCAGGAGAAGTTGCCGTTCGCAGCGGCGACCGTGCGCCCGATGATGACCTCGACGTACGGCTCGGCCTCCAAGCTGTCGTTTGCTAGGTCGCAATCGTGGGCGATGACCACGGCACAGGTCGAGCCTGGGTCTGCGGCGTTTGTCAGTCCGAAGCGGGCTGCAGCATCCTGCGGCAGGACATGGCCCTGCCGCCAGCTCGTGTCGCGTGTCCACTGCGGCAGCTGCTCGGGCATACGTTGTCAGGCGTTCTCATCGAGCGCTGGTGCACCAATGTCCGAGGCTGAGAGCTTTGCCTTGCGTCCCTCCAGGAGAGCGTCCAGCTTGGCGCGCGAGTCGGCACCTCGCTGGACGATGCGGATGAGCTTCTTCGCAGCCTCTTGGCCGTTGGCACCCGCAGCCATCAACTGCAGGAACGACTTGCCCTGGGCCACCGGCCGGTCAAGCATGGGCGTGGTCGGCTTGATGCCGAGGTCAGCGAAGACCTTTGCAGCTTCTGCAAGTTGCCGAAGTCGCTCTTGGTGGACAGCCTTCGGTGTCTCGCCTTCGAGCCAGTTGTAGAGCGTCTGGCGCGACACACCAAAGACCTCGGGCAGCCGCGACATGGTGCGGCCGAAGCGAGACTTCACCTGCTCCATGAGGGTGGCGTACGGCGCATCTTCAACGACCTGCGGTTGCTCCAGCACTTCGTACGGCTGGTAGCCGAAGGCTTCCCGCACGAAATGCGCGCTGGCCACGCCGCCAGTTCCGACGACCTGAAGGGGAAGTGGCCGCTCCAAGACCTGAACGCGGCTGTAAACCGCAGGGACTGGGCGGTAGTGGACTGCCGCGAAGTCCGCTGTGGCTGGGACGGGTAGGAGGCCAATCATGCTTCGTTCCAGACTTCAAGTGCGTGTTCGGTCACAGTCGCTTTGAACGCTGCTTCGATGACCTCATGGATTGAGTGCAGATGCTGGCGAACCGCGTCGAGCGAGAAGAGCGCTCGACCTTCAACAGAGCCATCGGTGTCCAAGATGGCGTGCCTGCCCTGAGCTTGCTGGAAGCGCTGCTGGACCGCCATCCCTTGAGGAAGGATGTCGGGAGGAAAGCCAAGGCCGCCGTTCTGAATGACGACCCTCGCACGTAGCATCACGTTGCCGACGGCGTTGAGCGCCTCCGAATATGAGTGCACCGGTTGCCCGCCAAGCTGAGCACTCAAGCCTTGGACCCCTGATGCAAGGTACAGCGCCAGGCTATCCCCCTCCTTCGGAAACACATGGTCAAGATAGCGCAACCCGACGCGGTCTGTGAAGGCGAGCGCGACTTCCTTGTGGACCAAGGCAAGCCCTTCCAGGAAGACTTCGGAGAACCTCTCGTAGGTCCCGTAGTCGGTCGACTGAAACGTGAGCGAGTCAGAGCTCAGGACGAAGCAGTGGGTCTGCTCGACGTTGGCGAACAGGTACTGCTCATGTGGAACGGGCTGAGGAATGGTCTGGCCGTCCTTGACGGCGAGCTGTATCGCGATGGTGGTGTGCACCGTGAAGGCGGGAAAGCCGGCATTGCGCAGACCCTCTTGGATGGAAGGCAGGAAGTCGGTGAGCTTCAGCAGCGGGTTGAAGCGCACCTGTGACACCGTGAAGTAGACCGGGGGATTCTTCAGCGGCGCGCCCATATGCGACTCCTCATTGGCTTTGCAGTTTACACTTTGGTTGACAAATATAGAGGCTCCGAGTCAAAGGCAATCCCCTAGGACTTCACGCGCCAGCTTGCCGTGGAGCTTGGCGCGGGCATCGTCATCCTCCAAAGGTCTGCAGCACCCTCGTGACCGGTCGTCCTGCGCCGCGCGCAATCGCCACGCTCAATGATCGCGATGTGGTGGACACCGTGAACTCGACAGCACAGTTGAAGGACCGCAACCGCTGCGTTGCTGCCGTCCCTCGCTGCTGACGCTTTCGCTCACGTGACTACCGGCGACCCATCTGTCGGGTCCGCGACGTACTCGAAGATCTCGCCCACGGGGACCCCGAAGTAGGCGCACAACGAGTTGAGCGCGTCGATCTCGATCCGACGCACCTCACCCTGCCACAGCAGCCCCACCAGGTTTCGATGCAGCCCCGTGTCGCGCGCGACGTCTGCAACTCGGACTCTTCGTTCACCCATCAGACGAGAGACGTGGCACTTGATCATCGGCTTGTGCAGTTGTTGTCATTCAGGATAGCAAATTGCATTGACAGGCGACGTACTGCTGCCTATCATGTCATTCCAGACGACATAAATCCATGAAGAGCAGCATTGTGCCGCTCAGCGAGGTCGTCCGGAAAGGCTCCACGTTCCATGAAAGCGTCCCAGGGTTCACTCGGCGGCTCCAAAGTCGCCCAAACGCGTTCTACCGACGCCCCACCGGGCGCGGACCAAGATCTTGGATGGGCCGCCGGCTTCGCCGACGGCGAATCCTGCATCCACATCACGCGCGCCGCCAATCGTGGCCGACCGTCCTATCGCCTCGGCGTGTCGGTGGCGCAGAACAACCTCGAGGTCCTCGAGCACTTCCGCCGCACCGTCGGCGTCCGCAGCGGGCTCTACAAGACCAAGCGGCAGGCCAACCACAAGCGGCAGTGCTACACGCTGAACTACACCGGCCGCTATGCCAGCGAGGCGATCGAGAAGCTCCTGCCGCACTTCGTCGGCAAGCGCAATCAGGCGCTCACAGCCCTACGCTTCTGGGTTGAGGGTCAGTTCGGCGCGCATCGACGCGGGCGTCGCGTCGACGATGCCGTGCAAGAAATCCGGCACCGGTACTACCTCGAACTGAGGGCGATGAAGTGAGCGGCGCGCCGCTTCTCGTACCGGCTACGGACCCCCTGCTCAGGCCCCAGCCGGTCGTGACCGTCGTCGGGACGGTGACCCACTGCAAGCTGGCCTGGGCGGGCCAGTTCGACTGCACCCTGCTGACGGACAAGGGTGTGGTCCGCTGCGTCGGCAATCGCGAGCAGCTGCTCGATGCAAATGCCGGCGACCGCTACGCGTTCAGCCTGCGCGTCGGGACGCGCAACGTCGTCGTCGAGGCCCATCGGCTCGGTGGAGAAGCCCCGGTGTCGGCACTTCCGGCAAGGGTCGCCCATGACTGAGCCTGCCCCGATCGTCTTCCTCGACATCGACGATGTCCTGTGCCTCGACCTGGAAGGCCGCCTCTGGGTGGAGACCGCTGTCGCGGGTCGCTTGCCTGACCCCGAACCGATGTACGGCCGGCTTTTCAGCGCCGACGCCAAAGCAGCTCTCGCACAAATCGACGCAGCCTGCCACAGCCGTCTGCGCTACGTCGTCAGCTCGCTGTGGCGCCTCGTCTTCGACCGAGCGCAGATGACGTCCATCTTCGAAGCCGCCGGCCTGCCCTTCGTGGCGCAGCGGCTCGAGGCGGGCGACCGCTGGCGCACGCCGCACCTGCTCGGCGAGGGCCGTGCCGCCGAGGTCGCGCTCTGGCTGCAGCGGCACCACCGCGGCGAAGCCTATGCCGTCGTCGACGACCGCTTCTCCGGTCTCGATCTGATCGAGGCCGTTGCGCGCGCGGAGCCCTATGTCGTCGATCGACTCGCGATCTGCGAGGAAGGCGTGGGCCTGCTCGAGCAGCACGTGCCCGAGCTCGTCGCGGCCCTGCAGCAGCCGGGAGTGTGCCGATGAGAGACCGCGACGACCTGCCGGTCGGCTACGAACTGGTCTACGCAAACGGGAGCCACTTCGTCCTGCCACAACGCGCGGCGAAGCAATGGCGCAAGCACGTGGAGCGACGGACGCAGCGCGAGGTCGAGGCCCTGCGCGAGCAGCAGAAGGCCAGCGCGAAGGAGCTCGAGGAGGGCAAGAAGGCCGCCGAGCCGGAGCCTTCGCTGCCCGCGTTCCCGGACGAGCCTCCGCCACGCTGGCACCGCGTGCTGCCCGACTTCGCAGCGGCCATCCGCTCCTTGAGCGAGGACGGGGTCAAGGCGCGCAGCCCCGACCGCGAGGCGCGCGAGCGGCTGGTCACCATCGGCCAGCGCCTGGCCGCGCTCGGGCCTGACCGCGAGATCGGCCGCCCGGACGGCTGGAAGTCCGCGCTGGCCGATCTGGAGGCGCGCATGCCGAACTTCCGCGCGCCGGTGGCGCTGGTGCGCAACGCCCTGCGCCTGGCCGAGGTCACGAACACGCCGACGCGCATCCCGCCGCTGCTGCTGCTCGGCCCGCCCGGCGTCGGCAAGACGCTCTTCAGCCAGCGCCTCGCCGAGCTGATGGCGGTGCCGCACGCGACCATCGCCTTCGACCAGCCCTCGGCCGGCTCGGCCCTGCGCGGCGCCGACAAGTTCTGGAGCAACAGCGAGAGCGGCCTGCTGTTCCAGCTCGTCTGCCTCGGTGCCATGGCCAACCCGGTGATCCTGCTCGACGAGCTCGACAAGAGCGCCGGCAGCAGCACCAAGCACGACCTCGATCCGCTGGCCCAGCTGCACGGCGCGCTCGAGCGGCAGACGGCCCGGCATATCAAGGACATCTCGGTCGACATCGAGTTCGACGCGAGCTTGGTGACCTATGTGGCGACGGCCAACAGCCTGCACGGCATCGGCATGCCGCTGCTCAGCCGCTTCGAGATCTTCTCGATCGCGCCGCCGAGCGGCGACGACGCGATCGAGGTGGCGCGACGGCTGATCGACCAGGTGCTGCACCAGCTCAAGCTCGAAGACCGGATCAGCTTCGATCCGAAGTGCGCCTACGTGCTCGCGCGCATGAGCCCGCGGCTGATGCTGCGCACGGTCGAGCGGCTCGCGGCCGCGGCGCTGCAGGACAAGCAGCGCCGGGTCGACGTCGAGCAGGTGTGGAACGAGCTCGAGCCGGCCGACCGGCCGCGGCTGCATTGAGATCAGGACAGGAAGGGAGGAAGACGATGGACGAACGACTCAAGCGGCTGGGCATCACCGGCGGCGTCTGGGCGGTGCCGGCCGTGAAGCAGCAGCCGGTGATCCACCTCGAGCGGTGGCGGGTGTTCGAACTCAGCACCGGCGAGCGGCATCTGGTCGGCTGGAACCGGGATGCGGCCGAGGGTCGGGTGAGCTCGACCGTGACGGTCTTCGATGCGGAGGACCGGCAGGCGGTGACGCGAAGCGGTCGGGTGTACCGGCTCTGCGGCGAGCCCGGCCACAGCGTAGACGGGCTCTACGTGTGGGACCAGTGGCTCGATGCGCGCGGAGCGCAGGCGAGCGACGTCACGAACGAGATCGCACGGCTGATCGATGCGGCGTCCCAGGATTGAGCCGATTCACCGTCCCCAACGGCTCAGCACTCATCGACAGGGCAGAAGCACAACATGACTCGACCGATCCTCTACTGCGGCGACCCGCACGGTCGCTTCCATCACATCGTCGTGGCGGCGAGCCATACCAAGGCTTCGGCCGTCGTCTTGCTCGGCGACATGGAGCCCGAGCGCCCGCTGCACCTCGAACTCGCACCGCTCATCGAGCGGCGCATCCCGGTGTTCTTCATCCATGGCAACCACGACGCCGACAGCGACGAGCTGTGGATGCGGGTGTGGGGCAGCGAGCTCGCGAGCTGCAACGTGCATGGCCGCGTCGTCGAGCTGCCGAACGGCCAGCGGCTGGCCGGGCTGGGCGGCGTGTTCCGGGAGACCGTCTGGCACCCGAGCGCCTCCGCGGCACGCGCAGGTGCGCCGGCGTTCAAGACGATGCAGGAGCACGCGCAGGCGACGCCGCGTCAGGACCGATGGCAGGAGGGACCGCCGCGCAAGCACTGGGGAACCATCTACCCCGAGACCGTCGATGCGCTGGCCGACCTGCGCGCCGACGTGCTCATCACGCACGAGGCGCCGGGCTACCACCCGAACGGCTTCGCGTTGATCGATACGCTGGCTCAGGCCATGGATGCGGGCGTCGTGATCCACGGCCATCACCACGACCGCATCGACAGCTCTGCGAGATGGCAAGCGCAAGGCTTCAAAAGCCATGGCGTCGGACTGCGCGGCATCTCGGCCATCGATGCGGAAGGGCGCGCGGAAGTGGTCCTGACGGGCGAGCTCGATGGGCAGCGTGCCCATCGGCAGCGGTTCATCGATGACGTAGATGGTTGGTGCGACTGAAGCGACCGAACGACGACTCAAGAACCTCGCCCTCCGTCGAGACCAGCACGCACTCGATCCTCATTCATCCCTCCATGGCACTTCCTCACGAAATCGATTCCCCGCTCGCCCGGCTGATCGAAGCGCATCCGGCGCTGTTCCGTGGGCGCGCGCCGCGCGTGGCGAGCTTCGTTCCGGCCGGCTGGTACGGCCTCGTCGATCAGCTTTGCACGTCGATCGAGCACGTGCTCGGTCCCGAGCGCTTGCCGAGCTTCGAGGTCGAACAGATCAAGGAGAAGTTCGGCAAGCTGCGCTTCTACTACCGGATCGACAAGGCCGGCGACCTCGTGGTCGACCTTCGCGCGGCGGACGGTATGCAGCGTCTGACGCTTCCGGCGCAGCCCGCGTCGCCCGAGCGCCAACGTCTTCGCGAACTCGTCGTCCGAGCGGAGAACGAGTCCGCAGTGACCTGTGCGACCTGTGGAGCATCAGGAGCGCTACGCAACCTCGGACGCTGGCTCGTGGTGCTCTGTGAAGAGCATCGGGCCGAAGAGGGCAACAAAAGGGACGGGCCTCCTCGCTGAGCCCGGCCCGGCGGGCGTCGCCACGCTTGTGCGTGGCTCAACCCCTCAGTTCACGAGCGAGCGTTTGCGATCGTCAAAGGCGCAAACAGTTCGCGCAGAGGCACGTCCAGCGCCACCGCGATGCGCTCGACGTTGTCGAGCGAGATGTTGCGCTTCTGCCGTTCGACGTGCGCGATGAAGGTCCGGTGCAGGCCCGCCTCGAGCGCCAGTTCGTCCTGGCTCCATCCGAAGGATTTGCGCAGCCGAATCATGTTGATCGCAAGAAGTTCACGCGCTGACGCGATCTGTTCGACGACGGCTTTGCGAGCGGACGGCACGTGTGAAGTCTTGCCGTCACCGTTGTTTGCGTCACCCGCATTTGAGTCACAAACTCTCGCCTTGCCTTGACCCTCCGATCAAGCCGTCCCATGAAAGTCACCGAACACAAGCTCGACAACGGGCAGTCGATCCGTCTTCAGTCCTTGACCGGTACGGTGATCAGCGCCTCGACGTCGACGACCACGTCGATCCACCAGTCCGCACCCGAGGTGCTGAACCGCTACACGGTGCTTCCGGGGCAGATCCACTCGCGAACGCACACCAAGCACTCGGTCTGGCTTCGGCTCGAAGACGGACATGAGCACTCGGTCGATCTTGACGATCTGTCCTTGCCGGTGCGCGAAGGTCATGTCGTCTCGCTGGTGTACGGAGGCCCCACGTGGAGCGGCACGACGTGGCTGTTCGGTGCTCGCAATCACACGACCGGCAAGGTGTTCTGCGACGTGTTGTGCCTCAAGGAAGTCTTGCGTCAGTGGAAGATGTCCATCGGCATCGGCCGCAGCTTTCTGACGTGGACCCTGACCGGTGCTCTCCTGCCGGGGTTGATTTCGTTCTTGACCGTGCCGCCGAAGGATCGGCTCGTGATGGCCGCCATGATGAGCATCGTCGGCGCTGTGGTCTCGTTCTTCTGCTGGCTGTTCTTCGGAATGATGGGTGGCTTCGAAGGACGAGCGGCGGCTCTGACAGAGGAAATCAGCGAGCTTGGGTTGAAGGCCCTGAAGGCCGAACCCGCGCCGCGGCGTGAGGAGTCGGCTGTGGATCCGTCGACCGCGCCTGAGATGTCTTCCGCCGCATAGCCGGCGTCGACCACGTCGTCGCGCCGGCAGCTGGTGCGTCCGGTCATTCGCACTCCTCTGCACTTCTCACATGAATCTGACTCGCCTGACTTCGTCCTCCCTTGTCGTGGCTTTCTCGGTTGCGCTCGCTGCTTGTGGCGGCGGCGGTGGAAGCTCCGAGCCGGTGGCCAGCACAGCGGGCACGCCGCCGGCTGCGGTTGTTGTGGTGTCGGCCTCAGGCAGCCTGAACGCTGCAGCTGCCGCGCCCAGCTACGCCGCGTCGAGCGTGCACGCCAGTGCCTTCGCCAAGCTCAACGAGCTGCGCAAGGCCGCCGGTGCTGGCGAACTCGAACAGGTTGCGACGCTGGACGTCGCCGCCGGGGCGCACGCGAGCTACCTGTCGATTAACCAGACCGTCAGCCACGACCAGGACGCATCGCGCACGGGCTTCTACGCCGCGACGCCAGGCGCCCGCGCAACCAAGGCGGGCTATACCGGCCTCGCCGTCGGCGAGGACATCGGCGGCACCGGCGCGTCGCGATCTGGCGCGGACTGCAGCCTGGGCCTGCTCAACACGGTCTATCACGCCGACTCGCTGCTGTACGTCTGGAACGACGTTGGAGTGGGCGTGGCGCTGGACGCGGCTGGCTTCCCGATGTGCGTGTTCAACACGGGTCTCAAGACGACCTACGGCCAAGTGCGTCCGGCCGGTTCGGTGATGGCCTATCCGTACGCGGGCCAGACCGGCGTCGAAGGCACGTTCTACATCGGCTACGAAGTACCGCGCCCGCTGCCCAGCGAGATCACATCGTTGACGGCGGGCTCGCCGGTGCTCGTGAGCATCAAGAACACGGACTTCGAAAACCTGAAGGCGGCCGGCACGCTCGATGCGCACCTCACCAAGTTCGAGCTGCGTGATGCCGGCGGCAATCTGGTGCCGGCCGTCGTGATGGTCGGCCCGAAGGTGCAGGCAGCGGCTGGGATCGCCGTCGTTCAGGACCCGATGCTCAACGAGGGCTCGGTCGTGCTGGTCCCCCGTGCTGCGTTGAGCCCGGCAACGGCCTACGGGGTGACGCTCTCGGCCACCCTCAACGCAGCCACCAGTGTCAGCAAGACGTGGACGTTCTCGACGCGGTGAGTGGCGGCGTCAGCTCAAGCTATGCGGCAGCCCCGCCCATGACCGCAGTGACCCAGGCCGAAACGCCGTCGAGGAGCTGCGCCATGACCTCCTCGTGCGTTCGCCCCGACCGCACGAGCACGTCGAACCCGTGATCGGCGTCCGCAAGCAGGAGCAGCGTGGCGCGGTCCTGCAGGCTCGCGGTCACGGCCTCGATCCCGGCGACGGGCGCGAGCTTGTCGCGCGTGCCCTGCACGAACAGCATGGGGACGGCCACGTCCGCGAGATGCTTCGCGCGCTCGACCGAAGGCTTGTCGGGCGCATGCAGTGGAAACCCCAGAAAGACGAGGCCCCGGACATTCGCCAAGGGCTCGAACGCCTGCGCTTGCGAGGTCATCCGCCCGCCGAACGACTTGCCGCCGGCGATCAGCGGAAGCCGGGTGCTTCGGCTCGCGGCGGCCACCGCCGCCCGCACGGCGCGATGGGCCACGGCCGGCACGTCCGGCCGCTTCGAGCCCCGTTCCATGGAAGGAAACTGGTATCGCAGCGTCGCGACGCCGCGTGCGGCCAGCCCGTGCGCGACCTCGTGCATGAAGGGATGCGCCATGCCGGCTCCGGCGCCATGGGCGAAGACGTAGCACGCCGAGGGCTCGGCCGGCAGCGTGAGCAGAGCCGACACGGCCAGCCCGGCTTCGTCGGTGACCGCAAGCGCGTGTTCGTGGATCGTGCGTCGGTTCATCGCATCGCGGATCGAGGACATGCGCTCAGGCCAGATCGACCCACACCGGCGCGTGATCGCTGCTGCCTTCGACGCCGCGCACGGCGCGATCCACACCGGCCGTTCGGAGCCGGGGTCGCAGCGTCTTGCTCAAGAGGATGTGGTCGATCCGCAAGCCGGCATCGCGCGGCCACCGGTTGCGCCGGTAGTCCCAGAAGGTGTACATCGATCGGCCGCCTTCCATCTGCGCCAGGGCATCGGTCCACCCTCGCTTCAGCAGCGCCGCGTAGGCTTGGCGCGGCTCGGGCTGCAGCAAGGCGTTGTCGAGCCAGCTCTTGGGCGAGTAGAGGTCCGCATCGGTCGGCACCACGTTGAAGTCGCCGATCAGGGCCATCGGATGCGCGGCGCTGCTGACCTCGTCGGCTCGCGCCTGAAGTCGAGCCATCCACGCCAGCTTGTAGTCGAACTTGGGACCGGGCTGCGGGTTGCCGTTGGGCGCGTACAGCGAGGCGACCAGCACGCCATGGACCGCCGCTTCCAGGTAGCGCGCCTGCGCGTCGTCGGGATCGCCGGGCAGGGCGGTCAGCACGGGCACCGGCTCGGCGTCGCGCGCGAGAAGCGCGACACCGTTCCAGGTCTTCTGGCCTACGACAAGGCATCGATAGCCGAGGGCTTCGAGCGCCGCGCGCGGGAAGCGGTCGGTCGTGGACTTCAGCTCTTGCAGCGCCACCACGTCGGGCTGGGTCGCCTTCAGCCAGGCGAGCAGGAGATCGAGGCGCTTGTTGACGTCGTTGATGTTCCAGCTCGCCAGTCGCATCGGTTCACTCAGCGGCCCTTGAGATGGCGCTCGACGTCCGCTGCGATGGTGCCGCCCTGCGCCACCGCGGCCTTGAGCTCCTCCGGCGTCACGCCGAACTTCTTCGACCAGTCTCGGACTTCGTGGTCCTGATGGATGCTGATCCGGGTTCGGTCTTGCCCGCCGGACTGGGTGGTGTCGTCAGCCATGTCGCGCTCCTCTTGGTTGGACCCGACCTACGCAGTCCGGCTCGGGCAGCAAATCTGCGGTGTCGCGCCCTTGCTCGACACCTCAACGGGCCAGACGAACGCGTTCGGCATCCCGCGTGCCCATGTGCGCTCGCGGATGCTTCACCGATGGAAGTCGAAAGAGGGTTGAAGGGCGCCTTTTCGACTTAGCCTTCAGCCGCCGAGTCCTCGTTGGCCGCGGTGCGCAAGCCCTCGTCGCGTCCAAGTGGTCGCGGTCGTCCCTAGGTGGGCATCGACAATGCGTGCGTGACATCGCTGCGCCGCATCGCTCGCCCATGCAGTGCCGCGCTGCTGAGCATCACGGCGGCGATCGAGCTCGTCGGCCTGCTGCGCAAGGGCGATGCCTTCGGCCCTCCGGTGGAGAAGGTGATGCTCGTCGGCTTTCGGCGGGCGGGCTGTCCAGCCTGCTGGCCGCGGATGCGCCAGGCGTCGTCGGCTTCGTCGGCCTCGATCCGTTCGACCGGACGCTGGCGGACGAGGGCAAGCGTCTCGGCCTGGCGGCGGCCAGCCGGCTGCAGACCGAAGCCCTGCTGCTGTTCGCGCCACCATCGCGCTGCAACGCCGATGCGGTAGGTGCCCTCTGGAGCACCGTGCTGCCGGCGCTCTGGCGCGACGAGTCGATCGGGGAGGCATCGCACTGCGACTTCGAGTCCCCCACCGACTGGTTGTGCCGCTTGGCATGCGGCAACAGCGACCCGGCGCGACAGCAGCGGGTGCGTGAACGACTGCTCGAGGCCGCGGCTCACTGGATGCGCTGATGCACTGCATCTCGCGTGTAGTGCGCTTAGCTGCTTACAGCCCGTGTTGACGTCAGCGCTACGTCGCGCACTCAGTCGAACTCGAACCGCGCCGTCGGTCCACAAATGGTTCGGGTCGCTCGCTCCGCCGCGGCCAGCGCTTCGCTGTCGGCCAACGCTTCCTCTGGCACCGTGGTGGCGTAGTCACCTGAGTCGCCAAGCGACTCGCGGGTCCACTGCGCCGTCATCGTCATCACGATTCGCTCGGCCGGTATCACCGCGACAGCAGCCTCGAGTCCCCGACGTAAATCATCGCTCGACGCACCGTCTGCGACGACGCGCAACGTCGACGGTCTCCCGAAATAAAGAACCGCTTCGAAGAGGAGCCGGGCATCGGGACCGCATCGGTCGCGGACCATCGACTGCGCCGAACGCCAAAGCTCGACCAGCTGATCGTCGATGACAAAGTCGGAGACGAGAAGCGCCTTGTTCCTGCAGTAGATGTCCTGCATGGCCGCGTCGTACGGAGACACCCCCGCCGCGGCGAAGAAGCTGATGGCGCCCGCAAGTGCGGCTGCTCGCTGCTCCTCACTTGCAGAGGCTGCTCGGACCATCAGGATGCGAGTCGGACGTGCCATTCGTGTGTCGCCAGCCTTCAGTACGACGCGATCATGACGCCAAGCGCTGGCCTGCCGCCCCGTAGACGTTGCACGTTGTGCAGATCCGTATTGACGGCGGCGCATACGTGGCCGCCTCGCGTGCCAGCGAGCCGTTTGCGCAAGCTCGCCGGACCATCGACTTTGCTCATCGAACAACCGTGGCGCCCGAGGCCCGACACCACTCAGTTCCGCCTCAAGAGGGAGTTGCACGGCGCGATGGTCGCGTCACACTGAAGGCCTCCCTGTAGCCGCTTGCGGCGGCACTCTTTCAAGGCTCCCTCGGGAGCCTTTTCTTTGGCAGCGTGGGATCCACTGGTGCGCACGCGGCGTACGACGTTTGGCCCACAAACGCCGCGTGGGCTGGTGCGGTCGGACAGACCGTGGGCCGAAAGTCAGAAGGTAAGCTGCTTGCTTTAGTTCCCAGGTATGGACACGTCACCTTCGCTTGAGCGCTTCGTACAGGCGCAGGAGCCGGTCTTCGACGCTGTGCGTCAAGAGCTGCGAGCTGGTCGCAAGCGTACGCACTGGATGTGGTTCATCTTTCCTCAGCATCGCGCCCTCGGCCGAAGCGAAACCGCCAGGCTTTACGGTCTGTCCTCGATTGACGAGGCGCGCGAGTACCAGCAGCACGCTCTGCTTGGTCCGCGGCTGAAGCAGTGCTGCGAATGGGTTCTCGAAGCTAACGCTACCTCCGCTGAGGCGATCTTCGGCCCACTGGACGACCTCAAGCTCCGCTCGTCCATGACGCTGTTCGCCGCGGCAGTGCCGAGCGAACCGGCCTTCGCCAAGGTGCTCGAGCGCTACTACGACGGCCAGCCCGACCCGCTCACACTTGCTTTGCTGTGATCGCTGGCAGCATGGCTACCAACGCGGAGGGCTCATGTGCGCCAACTACGTCCCGGTTTCCCAACGAAGCCGCCTACTGACTTACTTCGGTGTCGAGCACGCGCGCGACGAGCCGCGCCATGACGTCTTCCCGCTCGGCTCGGCGCCCTTCATACGCCTGGATCCTGAGCACAAGGACACGCTCGTCGCCGGCGACGGCATCTTCGGCCTGCTGCCGCACTTCGCGACCGAGCTGGCCTATGGCCGCCGTACCTACAACGCCCGCTCCGAGACCGTCCACAAGCTCGCGAGCTTCAAGCACGCCTGGGCCGGCAGCCAACGCTGCGTTATCCCGGCCGAGGCGATCTACGAGCCGAATTGGGAGTCGGGGAGGGCAGTCCGCTGGCGCATCAGCCAGCCCGACGACGTGCCGATGGGTATCGCGGGCATCTACCGCGCATGGCGGGCGCCCGACGGGAGGGAGCTCTTCACTTTCGCGATGCTCACGGTCAACGCCGACGAGCACCCGGTCATGAAGCGCTTCCACAAGCCCGGCGACGAGAAGCGCATGGTGATCATCCTCAAGCCAGAGCAATACCTGCCATGGCTGACCTGCGGCATCGAGGCGGCGACGAGCTACTTCGCCCGCTACAACGGTCCGCTCGAAGCGAGTCCCTTCCCGCTGCCGTCGCGTGCGCCGCGCGCCGACGGCCGCGTCGTGCGGCCGCCGAAGCCGCCCGACAACGACCTGTTCGACACGGCCGGCTGACCGCTCAGGTCCAAAGCTGGCCGAGGAGCGTCACCTTCGACCTCGACATGCCGGCACTGCCGTGGTACTGTAAATTCATACAGTACCCCTGCCGTCCCCGCCGATGTCTGCCGTCCCAGACTGGCAGGAGGAGCCCACGCCTCCGCCAGCGCCCAACCCTGCACGCCGTTCGCCCGTTGCGCTGCTCGACGCGACGGTATGGCGCGGCGCCGAGCTCGGCCGTGCCTCGGCGCCGGTCGTCGGCTCCGGCTGGCCTGCGCTCGACGCTGAACTCCCGGGGGGCGGTTGGCCGACTCGGTCGCTGACCGAGATCCTGCAGAGCCAGCCGACGGTCGCCGAGTGGCGCCTGATCGCGCCAGCGCTGCGCTCGCTCGTAGCCGCCGGCCAAGACGTCGTCGTCGTCGGCCCGCCCAAACGCCCGCACCTGCCGGGCTTGCTTCACGCCGGCCTCGAGGAGCGCCGCCTTGCCTGGATCCAGGCGGAGACGCCGTCCGAGAGGCTCTGGGTCACCGAACAGCTCATCCGCGCCAACGCCGGCGGGGCCATCGTCGCCTGGCTGCCGCAGGCGCGGCAGGAGCAGATCCGCCGTCTGCAGATCAGTGCGCAGGCGAGCGACAGCCTCGTCTTCCTGTGCCGGCCGATCGGTGCCGAGCACGAGCCTTCGGCCGCCCCACTGCGCGTGAGCCTGAGCCTCCAGCCCGACTGGGCGATCACCGTGCGCGTCCTCAAGCGCCGCGGCCCGCCGCAGGAAGCCCCACTCGCGCTGCCCTCCGTACCTGGCGGCCTCGACGCGATCCTCACGCCGCGCCTGCGCCGTCCGAGCTCGCTGCCCGTCGCCGCGCCTTCCCGGGACACCGGCCATGCTGTGGGCCGCGCTGCTGCCCGCGCTCCAGTCCATCGACGCATCGCGGCGCATTGAAGCGCTCGACGGCCTCGCGACCTGGTGCCTGCAGTTCACGCCCCGCGTCGCCGTCGTCGAAGCTTCGCAGCCGCAGCCGGCCGTCGTCATGGAGGTGGAAGCGAGCCTGCGCCTTTTCGGCGGCAAGCGCCGGCTCGCGCAGCGCCTGCGTGACGAGAGCGTCGAACTCGGAGTGCTGCAGGTCAGCTGGGCACCGAACAGCCTTGCGGCGCTCGCCTGCGCACGCGCCGGCGTCATCAACGGCATCGCGCGGCCGCTCGACCAGCTG
Source organism: Methylibium sp. (assembly GCF_035762065.1). Classification (GTDB taxonomy): domain Bacteria; phylum Pseudomonadota; class Gammaproteobacteria; order Burkholderiales; family Burkholderiaceae_C; genus Methylibium. The sequence continues at coordinate 100,264 of NZ_DASTPW010000055.1, read as the reverse complement.
CTCGATCAGCTTCCGCTCGAGACCCTCACCGCGGTCTTAGAGCATGCGCCCACGCTTCACCGCCTGGGCTGTCGCACGCTCGGGCAGGTTCGAGCGCTCCCGCGCGGCGGCCTGAGCCGTCGCTTCGACGCCGAACTGCTCGCGGCGATGGACCGCGCCTACGGCCTGCGCCCGGAAGCCCATCACTGGGCCGTATTGCCCGACGCCTTCCGCGCCCGGCTCGAGCTGATGGCCCGCGTCGAGCTAGCACCTGCCTTGCTGTTCGGCGCCCGCCGCCTCCTGCTGCAGATGAGCGGCTGGCTCGCCGCGCGCCACCACGGCGTCACCGCGTTCACGCTGCGCTGGTGCCACGACGCGATGCGCAGCAAGGACGCCGGCGACGGCGACGAGCTGACCATTCGCACCGCTCAAGCGACGCGCGACCTGGAGCACCTGAGCCGGCTGTTGGCCGAGCACCTCGCCAAAGTCGAGCTGCGAGCGCCGGTCGGCGACCTCGAGCTGCTCGCGTTGGAGGTCCAGCCGCTCGACGAACGCTCGCTGTCGCTGCTGCCCGAACCGCGCTCCGCCGATGAGAGCCTGGCGCTCGTGCTGGAACGCATCGCGGCCCGTCTCGGCCCCGAGCGCGTGCTGCGCCCCGCGCTGCGGGAAGACCATCGCATGGAGTGGATGTGCCACTGGCAGCCGGCCGCCGAACCCCGTCCACGCAGCCGACGCCGCGCGGTCGACATCCCGCAACCGAGCTTCGTCCTGCCCGAGCCCCTGCGCCTCGCCATGCGAAGCGACCGGCCGCTGTACCAGGGGGCGCTGCAACTCCTCGCCGGCCCGCACCGCGTCGAAGGCGGTTGGTGGGATCGCGCCATGGAGCAAGGCGAATCGAGGACGCGCCATGTCGCCCGTGACTACTGGGTCGCCTTGAGCGAGCACGCAGGCGTGCTGTGGGTCTTCCAAGCGCGGCTGGCCCAGGACGAAACCGCCTGGTTCCTGCACGGCGTCTTCGCGTGAGCAGGCCATGGCCAGCCTGCCCGATTACGCCGAGCTGCGTTGCCTCAGCAACTTCAGCTTCCTGCGGGGCGCGAGCCGGCCCGAGGAACTGGTCGAGCGGGCCAAGCAGCTCGGCTACCGGGCACTCGCGATCAGTGACGAGTGCAGCGTCGCCGGCATCGTGCGGGCGCACGTGGCGGCCAAGGAGCAGGCGCTGCAGCTGCTGATCGGCAGCCAGTTCGCGGTTGAGTGCGACCACCCCTTCACGCTGACCGTCCTCGCCTGCGACCTCGAGGGCTACGGCAACCTCTGCGCGTTCATCACCAAACTGCGCCGCGCCTCGGAGAAAGGTAGCTACCGCCTCGCTCTCGCCGATGTTTGCGGTGGCGAGCTCACCCATTGCGTCGTCATCGCCTCACCGGCTCGAATGTCGGAAGCGCCCCAGCTCGAAGCCACAGCGCGCTGGCTGCTCGAGCACTTCCTGGGCCGCTGCTGGCTCGGCGTCGAACTGCTGCGGCTGCTCGACGATGAGATGTGGCTGCACCGGGTCCGCGAGGTTGGCGAGCTGAGCGCCATTCCCCTGGTCGCTTGTGGCGACGTGCACTTCCACGTGCGCTCACGCAAGGCCTTGCAGGACGTGCTCACCGCGACTCGGCTCGGCAAACCGCTGACCGACTGCGGCCTCGACCTGCAGCCCAACGCCGAGCGCCACCTCCGCTCACGGCTGCGCCTCGCGCAGACCTATCCGGCCGAGTTGCTTGCCGAGACGCTCGAGGTCGTGGCGCGCTGCCGCTTCAGCCTCGACGAGCTGCGCTACCAGTACCCCGACGAGGTGGTGCCGACGGACGAGACGCCATCCTCGTACCTGCGCCGCATCACCTACGAAGGCGCGGGCCGCCGCTGGCCTGCGGGCGTGCCGGCCAAGGTGCAGTCGCAGATCGAATACGAGCTCGAGCTGATCGCCGAGCTGCGCTACGAGCACTACTTCCTGACCGTCGCCGACATCGTCGCCTTCGCGCGCTCGCGCCACATCCTCTGCCAGGGCCGCGGCTCGGCGGCGAACTCGGTGGTCTGCTACTGCGTCGGCGTGACCGAGGTCGACCCGGCGCGCATGAGCGTGCTCTTCGAGCGCTTCATCAGCAAGGAGCGCAACGAGCCGCCCGACATCGACATCGACTTCGAGCACGAGCGGCGCGAGGAGGTGCTGCAGTACCTCTATCGCAAGTACGGCCGCGAGCGTGCCGCGATCACCGGGGTGGTGATCAGCTACCGGCCCAAGAGCGCCATCCGCGATGTCGGCAAGGCGCTGGGCTTCTCGCTGGAATTGGTCGACCGGCTGGCCAAGGATCACAAGTGGTTCGAGGGCAGCCGGGTGCAGCCCGAGCGGCTCGCGGAGGCCGGGCTGTCGGTCGAGGACCTTCAGGTGCAGCAGCTCCTCGTGCTGACCGACCAGCTGATCGGCTTCCCGCGGCACCTGAGCCAGCACACCGGCGGCTTCGTGCTGACCAAGGGGCCGCTGCACCGCATGGTGCCGATCGAGAACGCCTCGATGCCCGAGCGCACCGTGATCCAGTGGGACAAGGACGACCTCGACGCGCTCGGGCTGCTCAAGGTCGACTGCCTCGCGCTCGGCATGCTGACCGCGATCCGCAAGTCGCTCGACTTCATCTCCGAGCGCAAGGGCTACGAATTCGGCCTGCAGGACATCCCGGCGGAGGACCCGGTCACCTACGACATGATCTGCAAGGCCGACACCGTCGGCGTGTTCCAGATCGAGAGCCGCGCGCAGATGAGCATGCTGCCGCGCCTCAAGCCACGCTGCTTCTACGACTTGGTGATCGAGGTCGCCATCGTGCGGCCGGGGCCGATCGTCGGCGGCATGGTGCATCCCTACCTGCGCCGGCGCGAGGGCAAGGAGCCGGTGAGCTATCCGAGCGAGGCTCTCAAGGAGGCGCTCGGGCGGACCCTTGGCGTGCCGGTGTTCCAGGAGCAGGTGATGCAGATCAGCATCCTGGCGGCCGGCTTCACGCCCGGCGAGGCCGACGGGCTGCGAAGGGCCATGGCGGCCTGGAAGCGCAAGGGCGGCTTGGGGCGCTACTACTCGAAGATCGTCGACGGCATGACGGCGCGCGGCTACGACGAGGCCTTCGCGAAGGCGATCTTCGAGCAGATCAAGGGCTTCAGCGAGTACGGCTTCCCGGAGAGCCATGCGGCGAGCTTCGCGCTGCTGGTCTACGCGAGCTGCTGGATCAAGTGCCATCACCCGGCGGAGTTCCTGGCGGCGATGCTGAATTCGCAGCCGCTGGGCTTTTACTCGCCATCGCAGCTGGTGCAGGACGCGAAGCGGCATGCGGTCGTGGTGCGGCCGGCCGACGTGATGACGAGCGATTACGACTGCACGCTTGAAGGGCTGCCCGAGCCGCCCGCCGTGCGACTCGGGCTGCGCCTCATCGTCGGGATCAGGAAGGAGTCGGTCGATCGGATCGTCGAAGCTCGGCATGAGCAGCCCTTCGAGAGCGCCGAGGACCTGGCACGACGCGCTGGGCTCGAACAGCACGAGATGCGCACGTTGTCAGCGGCCGACGCCTTGATGAGCCTTTCGGGGCATCGACGGCAGCAGATGTGGGAGGCATCAGCGCTGAGGCGGCCGCCGGCGCTGATGCGCGAGGCACCAGTCGACGAGGCCTTCTTGGAGTTGGCGGCGGCGCCCGAGGGCGAGGAGATCGTCTTCGATTACGCGGCGATGGGCTTGACGCTCAGGCGGCATCCGCTGGACTTGCTCAGGCCGATGCTCAGGGGGCGGCATCTCATGACGGCGAAAGAGCTTGACGACCTGCCGAACGGGCGGCTGGTGCGCTACTGCGGAATCGTGACGCTGAGGCAGCAGCCGGACACGGCGAACGGAGTCATCTTCGTGTCGCTCGAAGACGAGACCGGCGTTGTGCAGGTCATCTGTTGGCGCAGCATTCGCGAGGCTCAGCGGCGGGAGCTGCTCGACTCGAAGCTGATGGCGGTGTATGGGAAATGGCAGCGCATGGGGGATGTGCGCAGCTTGATCGCGATGCGGCTCGCGGACATGACGCCTTGGCTCGGGAGGCTTGCGGGGTCGGCGGAAAGCCGCGACTTTCATTGAGTCCACGAGCTTGAGGATGTGTCCAAGCTTTACGAATTTTCCTGTCGCGCTTCAATCTGAGGACGCGACCAACTCGAGCGCATCGGCTAGGACATGGCCGAAAGGCTCGACTACGTGCCCGGCGTCTTCAGCTTCGAGCGCAACATCCGCGGGAAGTGGGTGTGCGCGAAGTGCAAGACGCTGGTGCACGCACCCGTGCCGGCGCACATCCTCGAGAAGAGCATTCCGACGGCCTGCCTACTCGCGCAGGTGCTTGTGGCCAATTAAGTTGACCACCAGTCGATGTCCGCCACGAAGGCATCGTCGGGCGCGCTGGCTCGGTGATTCCGCGCTCGACTCTGCCGCAATAAGTCGGTGCCTGCGGCGTCCTGCTGACCCCTGCGATCAATGCAGCGAAGCTTTGCCGATGAGGGGCCGCTCGGACCGAAATCACCCTCGTCGCCAACATGCGCACACCATACTCATGGCCTGGCAGAATGACAGCGCATGCGATAGGTAGCACTTGGTCGGGGTTAAAGCTGTGCCGCCAACCATCAGACATGCAGACAAGACAAGTAGATATACCGGTGATCGATCTGTTCGCCGGACCTGGAGGGTTGTGCGAAGGTTTCTCGTCCGTCGTTGATGCGGCGGGCGCGCGCGGTTTCGCGGTGAAGGTCTCAATCGAGAAGGATCCTGTCGCCCATCGCACCCTTCTGCTACGAGCGATTTTCCGCAGCTTCCCCAAGGGCAAGGTTCCGAGCTGCTACTACGACTACGTGCGCGGCGCGATCACGCGAGACCAGTTTCTGGCTCACGCTGACGTCAAGGACGCCGCCGAACACGCAGCCAAGGAGGCGCGATGCGCCGAGCTCGGCGTGATCCCGCCCGAGGAAGTCGATGGATGGATCCGCCAAGCGATTGGCAGTCAGACCGACTGGGTGCTCATTGGAGGCCCGCCTTGTCAAGCCTACTCGCTCGCAGGCCGGTCGCGGCTACGCAGGAAGGACGTGAAGAAGTTCGAGGCCGACGCTAGGCACTTCCTGTACACCGAATACCTGCGGATCATTCGAGAGTTCGCGCCGGCCGTCTTTGTGATGGAGAACGTCAAGGGGATGCTCAACTCCAAGAACGCCGGAAAGCACATCTTCGAGCGCATCCTTGCCGATCTAAAGGCGCCGCGGGCAGACCTGAGCTATGAAATTCGTTCTCTCGTAGTCAACAAGCAAGATGGCGAGCTCGAACCCAACGACTACGTGGTCGAAGCCGACGACCACGGCATCCCGCAAAGCCGACACCGGGTGATCCTCTTCGGCATCCGCTCAGACTTGGCAGCGGCGACACCCGCGCTCGCAGGGCGTCCGGAGAGATTTCTGCTTCGCAAGATGCCGAAGAAGGTCGGTGTGAGTGCCGCATTGGCGGGACTGCCACCTCTGCGCAGTCGGCTGTCCAAGGAGCCTGATTCGCAAGAGGCTTGGATCAAGGCCCTTGGCGAAGCACCGCTCAAGCTCAAAGGCTGGCGCCTGCCCCTGCGGGGCGATATCGAAGCGGCGATGGAAAAGTTCGCCAAGCGGGCGGAAAAGCACGCGACGTTTGGCGCGCCCTTCATTGAAGGCGACGTCGCCCCCGGCGGGGCCATGCCCAATGATCTTCAAAGGTGGTACCTGGATCCGAAGCTTGGCGGAGTCTTGCACCATGAGACGCGGAGACACATGCGCTCGGACCTGCACCGGTACGTGTTTGCTGCCTGCTTCGCCGCGACGCAAAAGTACGCTCCGGACCTGCGCAACTTCCCACCAAAGCTGCTGCCCGACCATGTCAACGTGGACGAGGAGACCATTCCGTTCAAAGACAGATTCCGTGTGCAGATGGGCAAGCATCCATCTTCCACGGTGGTGGCGCACATCAAGAAGGATGGTCACTACTACATCCATCCCGATCCGGCTCAGTGCCGCAGTCTGACCGTGCGTGAGGCGGCCCGATTGCAGACCTTCCCCGACAACTACTTCTTCGAAGGAACCAGGACGGAGCAGTACGGACAGGTCGGCAACGCTGTACCACCGCTGTTGGCAAAGCAGATCGGTCAGATCATTCTCGACTTCATGACCTCTCCACGGAGACAGTGAGCGCGCGGCGCCCGACCATCGCTTGGTTCGTTGACGGGCCGCCAATCTCGCCCAGCTTCGCGTCACTTTCGATCCACAGCCTCAGGGCCGCGGACAAGCCGGCGGCGGCCTCGCGGTCGCGTATCGAACACTCCCAGACGCACAGCACCCGCCAGCCCATCTCCGTCAACTTCTCGACTGCGCGCTGATCGCGGGCAACGTTGGACTGCAGCTTGGCGGACCAGAACTCTGGGCGCGTCGACGGCGTCTTCGCGTACTTGCATCCACGGTGAGCGTGCCAGAAGCAGCCGTGCACAAAGAGCGCGATCTTTCGTCGCGGCATCACGAGGTCGGGTGTGCCTGGCAGGTCGCGCCGATGAAGCCGGAACCGGTAGCCCATGGCAAACAGCGCCTTGCGCACAAGCCTTTCGGGCAAGGAGTCCTTGCCCTTGATGCCAGACATCATCTGGCTGCGTCTGGCGGGGCTGACGACGTCGACCACGACCTGATCCTGCAAATGTCGATGGGCTTCGGCGCGCCGTTCAGGCAGCCTTCACCTCCGGGATATCGTCGGCGTGCTCGGAGTAGCTCGCGCCCATCACGGCGTCCTTGCACTCCGGACGCTTTGCCCACTCGGACACCATTCGCCCGCCGGACGTGGAATGCAGGGCCTCGTTCACCTCTTTGGACCAGCTTGCGATCTGCGACAGCAGCTCCGCCGAGATGGCCTGCTTGGCCCAGATGAGGTCCAGATTGATGCGCGCACCCAGCTTCTCGGAAAGAACCGCTACCGTGTAGGCGGTGACGTTGGCCTGGAAGGCCTGGAACATCGGTCGCAGCAGCTTCTGCGCCTCACGGTAGATCTTGGCCTTGGCGATCATCGCCTTGAAGTCGGCGACCGTTGGCAATGAGGCGTCTTGGCCATCGGCGGGTGACAACGAGGCCATGAAGCGATCGAAGTTCTTCTGCGAACCCATGCTGACGATGTCGGGCTTGCGGTTCCAGGCATTGAGGTATTTGGCCAAATCGGTCTTGGTCACGCGCCGGGCAGCGGGGATCGCGTCCTTCAAGGCCTTGAGCTTTCCCGGCGTCGTTCCCTCCCGGGCAAGCAGGGTGTTGTAGCTGCCGGCGGCACGCTCGTAGAACCATTGGCCGACACCATCCGGGCAGTAGACCGAGCGCGAGAGCTTCTCGATCTCGACGTGGAATGGCTTGTTGGCTGAAAGATCCGATTGGCTTACGGCGTTCTGGCTGTTGGCGAAGCGAGAGATGTCGGACACCAGGGCCTCTTCCTTGGTGGAGTCCTGAGCCTTCATGACGATGATCTTCGCGGGAACTCTGACCCGGCTGAGGTCCGTGTTCGGGTGCTTCTTCTTTGTGAAGTAGAGCGAGGCCGTCGTCTGGCCGCCGTTGACTATCTGCAAGCCCTTCAGCCAAGCGATGCCTTCTGCGCCGTGAGCGGTTTTGCCCAAGAGCATCTCGTCGGCAACGATCACGATGCCGTTGTTGTAGGCCATAAATCGCTCGGGGGCTGAGCGCAGGGTGGACTGGATGCCGGCGTTGACCCCCTTGCCCTTGACGCTCAGGAAGGATCGGACGTTGGCCTCTAGGAGGCGGGCGCCGAACTTCTCGTAGAGCAGCCGCAGGGCCTCGCCTGGAACTGCGGTCATGGCGTAGTCGTAGTCATCGTTCTCGCCCGGCACATAAACGCAGGGCAGCGGCGAGCCGGACACCTCGTTGAAGTTGACCACCAACTCGTCGCGCGGCTTGCCTTCCGATGTATGCCGATGCAGCCGCTCGATGTCCATCACTTCGAGACGCACCGCCTTGCCGCCTATGTCCCGCGTCTTGAAGCTCTTGGATTTCGCGACACGATCGGTGATGACGTAGACGCGGATCTGTTCCAGGTCGTTGTATGTGGCCTGCAGGGTATCGGCCAGCGAGCGCACTTCGCTCGACGGATCGATCTTCTGCGTCATCTTGCCCTCGGCGCACAGGGTCAGGAAGCGAAGGCACCGCTCTGCGGCCATCTTCGTGTCGGCGTCTGGGATGGATGTCGGCACATCGACGCCGGCATACAGGCTGACGAACAGGTCGAGCTGGTCTCCGTCATCGGCGATCGAGTAGCCGCTCAGCCGCAGCATGGCATTGCCGACCGTACCCTCGAAGTGGCACTCCACGGGCTCGAAGGTCATGCCGATCTCCGACATGTGCTCCATCACGATGCCAGCGAAGACCAGCTCCTCATAGAGTGCGCCGTCCCGCATCTGTGACCTGACGGCAGCCTGCGTCTCGAGCAGGAAGTCGGGCAGGCTTGAACTCATACGGCTCCCAGCCTCTTGAGTGCGTCGACGGCCGGGACGTCTGTTCCGGCGAACTTGTCCAGATCGATCTCGTAGGTGGCCCGGGTGACGCCCAGCGGAACGCTGCCTTGCGTCAGCCGGGGGAAGCCATCCTTCACTTCGACGAACCGAGCATCGACCAATGCGAAGCGCCGCACGTAGAGGTCGGCATGGGCATCGAGATAGCCGGCAGCGATCAGCCGCTCGTTCAGCAGTCGCATTGCCTCGGCGTCGCCCCTGGCTGCGTAGCGTATTTCGGCGACGAGGGCCGACAGGTTCTGTCCGGACTCCATCTGGCGCATGCGCGCGCCGGCCAGGAAAAGCGGCTGGCGAGCCGAATCATCGAGCTGCTCAAGCGAACCGATCTTGGCGGGGAAGCCCGCTGCAGACAGCGTGGTCTTGACCTCCAATGAGCCCGTGCCGAGCTCGAAGTCCTGGACGCCATCGAGCGGACCCACCCAGGATTCGATCGCTGCACTCATGAACACCCCCGCTTCGACGATCGCGCGCAGCAGCGTGAGCTCGCCCACCAAGCCGATCTCGGACTCGGGGCTGAGGGGCTGGGCGCCCTTGCGCATGAACTCCTGCCACGCGCGGATGCGTCCAAGAAAGACTCTTGCAAGCCTCTTGTCGTCGGCGCCGGGCTCGATGCGCATCGAGTGCACCACGTCGACCACCATCGCGGCGAACAGCTCCAGGCTGCCATTCGCGCTCCGGGTGAGCGCAAGCCAGGTCAAACCGTCGCCACCCTGCTCGACGCGCGCCACGTCGAAGCCCTGCCCGGCGGGAAGCTTTTCGGTTGCCGGAACGGCCGAGGAGGAGAAGCTGGCGAGCAGTGCTTCGTTCTTGCCTGGGTAGCTCAGCCCAGCCCGCAAAGCGCACGAGCCGATCACTGCGACGGAGATGCTGCGCCAGCCTGAGGCGTCCAAACTGTCACGCAGCGACCGCCAGGCAAGCTCAATGTCGTCAATCGGCCGGGCCATATTCCTGTGCCCAAAGCAGGTGATCAACGGCGTACTCGACCTTTACCCCGGAGTCGCTCGACGGGAAGCTGACTCCGAAGGCCATGACCGGGTCCTTCCGGCCGGCAAGCACGTCGCTCCCCGATTGCTGGGGATCAAGCGGATACAGCAACAGGAGGCCGCGCTGCGGTGCTGGTTCGACACCATCTGCGGCGGATCCCTTGCCGCGGATGAATCGGATCGAAGGCCCGTTGGGCGTGTCGGGCTCGCTGGGTCTGACGCCGTCCTTCTGGCGCCCGGCGTCCGGGTTGAACATTTTCTTCGTCCTTGCGAGCGCTGCGGTCCAAGCCGTGTCGTCCAAGTCGATGGCTTCGTCGCGCGGCGACAGCAGCCGTCCGATCGCATAACGGTCCGAGATGTCCTTGTCGGCTGTGCGCTTGCTCATCGCGTCGATGGTCAGGCCGCCGGCGAAGGTGTGGGGGCCGCCAGAGCCTCCGCCGAGCAACGCGACGGTCCACGAGGTGAGCTCGCCGGTCGCCGCCATCGACCAGACGAAGTCGCGCAGGAGTGCGCTGTTGACCTTCCGCGCCTTCGGATGGGTGGTGAACGATTCGAAGAAGTCGGCAACGTGTTCGGCTGGTACGCCGTTCCAGAGGAAGCCTTCCCACTGTTGCTCCAGGCTGTTGCGTGCGCGCTTGGGCTTGGTCTCATGCGCACTCCCGCAGGCGGCGATCAGCTTGTTGGTCGCATCCAGGTTCTGCCCGAGGATCCTGTCGTCGCTGTGCAGCGACACGGTTTCGAGCAGCTCGCCGCTGAACGAAAGCTGCAGATTTTTCGCCGTGCGCATCTTCAGCGGTGAAGTCACCAGCAGGACCGGGTGCGACTGCACACGCAGTCCGTAGTCGCGCGGTGTCGCGCCGCTTTCTGCCATCGCGTCGAACTCCTCGCGAAGCTCCTCGGAGGCGTCGGCAATGTGCCCGAACCACTCGACCAGCTCTTCCGTGGTGTAGAGGCGGCACAGGTCGATGTAGCCGGGCCGGTAGCCAAACCAGCGGCCCATCTGCATCAGCGTGTCGTACATCTTCGTAGTTCGAACAAAGTAGCTGGTGCATAGGCCTTCGAGTGTCAGGCCCCGGGCGAGCTTGTCGCCGCCGATCGCGATGACTTTGAGGCCCTTGGTCGCCTCCTCTGCGTAGTCCAAAGCATCCTTCGCCTTGCCATTCACCATGCGAACGTCGATGTCCGAGAGCACGTCGGGCAGCTGGGCGACGATGTCCGCCCAGGGGAGGGCGGTTGGTGGCTCTTCCGATTCGGTGAGTCGTGGGGCGATCGCCCCGGTCGTGGAGACGAAATCCGTCTCCCACAGCTCGCGCAGCTCGTCGAGCAGCGCTTCGTGGTCGATCCCGCGCGTTATGCGGAGCTTCATCTTCTTGACGAAGTCTTCCACTTGACGATGCACCTCCTTCTGAACGAGGGTGTATCGAGTGACGTGGACCAGCATCGACGAATGGTCCGCCCCCTGCCCGCGGGCCTCGCGCGCTGCGCATGCCAACACAAATGAATGCACCGCCGTTCGCAGCGAAGGCGGCAGCGCGTCTTGGCCCATATGCGTGGGCGAATGGTCCTTCTGATGCTTGGCCGGCATCCAGCCGTCGAGCCCGTCCTCGCTTGCGTGGTCGTTGATCACGCGCGTCAGCGGCAAGCTGCTGCGTCCTTCCGGCGCATGCAGGCCGAAGACGCGTGACGGCCCGACATAGTTGGAGGGCGCGGCCAAGTTGACGATGAACGACTGCGGGAAGAGGTCGGGGCCCTCCTCCTGCGTCTCGTTCTGGCGGTGGATGAAGATGTTGGCGAAAGGGGTGGCCGTGTAGCCGACATACGCCTTCTTGGCGAAGGTGTTGAGGATCTTGCGGATCCTGCTGTTGATCGCCTTGGGCTCGTGGTCATCGTCGGGCTTGCCGTCGGGGCCGATGTGCTGCTCGCCTGTATCGACAGACGCATGATCGGCCTCGTCGTCGATGAGGAGCAGCGGCAGATTCGAGACGAACCGGTTGCCGGCGGCATCGGTGGCGTCGGCCACATGACCTCGGATCCATTTGAGCAGCCGTTCGAGCACGACCTTGTGCTTCTTCACCACGAAGAGCCAGGGACGCTGCTCCGGCGAGATCGCCAGGTGCTTCGCGATCTTCGTGTTGAAGTCGCCCGTGTTGGTCCGGTTGGTCGCGCAATTCGGCTTGATCTCGAAGTCCCGGCCGTGCGCGCCGACCCCGATGAGCTTGACGATGTCGCCCTTGGCAGATGTCTCGTAGCCGAGGAAGCCCTCTTCGAGCCGAATCTGCGTCTGGGAGCGCAGGTTGTTGTGGAGGCCCGCAAGGATGATGATGATCTTGTAGCCGGAATCAGCCGCCTTGCAGATCAGTCCCGAGTAGTTGGCGGTCTTGCCGGACTGGACGTGGCCGACGACCAGTCCGCGTCGATTCCATGCGCCCGTGCGGGCCGGGTCTTCCATCAGCCCGAGGATTCGGTCGGTGGACTTGTCCACGGCGTCGACGGCCGTTGCCGACATCTTTCGTTCAAGCAAGTCGCGATAGCGGGGCCAGTAGCGCCAATCCTTCTTGCGGGCCGCGTTGAGCCAGGCCTCATGGCCGGTGGTGTCCGACAGTGCGGTGTCCTGCCCGATCCACAAGCTGAATCGGCGGATCAGCTCAGCGACGGCGGCGGCTTGATCGACGGGCTCCTCGCTGCTTTGCGAGACGACGGAAGCGGCGATTGCGACCTTCTCACCAATGAGGGCGGCCGTGATCGCGCGCTTGTCCCTCTCCGCGACCAACAGACTTTGCGCGATGCTGAGCGCCGTCGAGGTCGACGCATTGAACGCTGGCATTCGTTTCTCCCTTGCAAGTTGCTTGGTTCAAACCGCCTTAGGGCTGCCAAGCTCCGCGATCAGCCCTGCGTAGTTGTGGAAGGGCTCGGTCGAGAGCAGCGTGCGCTTCGCCGCTTCGACCGCCATGCCTCGTCGCCCGATCAGGTCGGCGAACAACGCATTCAAGACGGTGGCGACCGCCTCCGGCGGGTCGCCTGAGAAGCCGGTTCGGGGCGTCTCCTTGTTTTCGGTCGTGTCCAGCCAGATGCGCTGGACGGGAACGGATTCCTCGATCACGCGAAGCATTGCCTTGACGAGGGGCGTCAGCTCGCCCGCACGGGCCAGTACCGCGGCCACGGCCGGGTGGGTCGGCTCGATCCGGTAGCGGATGCCATCCTTCACGCGGTCAATCCGCCACGCCTGCTCGATCGGCGTGTTGCGCTGCGTCGGCTGAGGCGTTCCGCGGTAGGCGAACACTCGACGCGCGCGCTCTCGGGTGTCCTCGGCCAAGCGCGTCATCCACGGACGAAGCGAAACCGGCGGGCGGGCGATCGACTTGCGAACATCGATCTTCCAGTCGGCGTCGGCCGTGTTGGGGATGTCGACCTGTATGCGCGCCAAGCGGTGTGCCTCCTCGCGATTCCATGCTTTTGAAGGTCCGAGGCCGAGCCATCCGCCTGCGACGAGCAGCCGCTCGTTCCTGTAGACGTAGAAGCCTTGCTGCGCGGTCCAGCCCGCCGGGCCCTCGTTCTTCTTGAACTCTTCTCTGGTCAGCTTGTCCTGGTGCGGCAGGACATGGCACCGTGCCACCACCAAACCGCTTTCGGTTCGATACGGGGCTGCCGGCGAGGTCCAGGGCTTGGCGGGGTGCCCCGACATGAATGGATCCCAAGGCTCGATGGCCCGGCCGTTGAGCAGCAACCTGATGCGCGCGCTCGGGCCTTGCAGCAGGCGATGGAACACCATCGCGAGGTGCGCTTCCACGGCGACCGTCAAGGCCAGGAAGTCGTCGACCGTGTAGCCGGCAGTGACGATGCGGTCGAGCTTCTCCCACAGCACCAGCGTTCCGCTCGTCTGGCTGTCCAGGCCGGACAGATGCCGCTGGGAGCCCACGGCGGGGCCTTCGAACAGCAGCCAGTCGCTGTTTGGATCAGCCGCCAGTTCGTCGAGGTCCCACCGCAGGCAGGTCTGCGCACCGCCCCTGACGCTGGCTACCGTGAGTCGGCGGCCTTGCGATAGCGAAGCGGTCTTCAGGCCCATGCCGAAGCGTCCCAGGTCGTGCGCCAAGCGCTCGGTCGACGGACTCTTGTCGCCCAGCCGCATGGCCGCTTCGAGCTCCGGGTCGCTCATGCCGCGCCCATCGTCGACGATCAGCACGCGGCTGTCTGCTCCGTCCCATTGGAAGTCGATGCGGACCTTGCGGGCGTCGGCGGAGATGCTGTTGTCGACGATGTCGGCCAGCGCCGCCGCTGTCGAGTAACCCAGACCTCGCAGGGACTCGAGCATCGCGATCGCGCGCGGTGGAGCCGTGCGGGTCTTGGGGGTCATCTCCAGTAGCCCTTCCCTGGAGAGTGCTCGAATCCGAATTCAAGGAGCTTGCGCACAAGCCTTCGACGGGTGCTGTCAGGAGTAGCAAGGAGCCTCACCCAGATGCGGCCGGACTCCCTCGATCGCCCGTCTTCGACCGGGACTTCAAGTTTGGCAGCCAGTGCAAGCAGCCGATCCAGGCCCGAACCCTTCGCGGAGCTTGGCGGCTGAACGACATCGTGCGAAGGGTGGGCGATGGCTGGCCGGTTCGCAGCGGCCGCCTTTGGCATCGCCTGAAAGGTGTCGGGCGGCTCTGCGATACCGTCTGTTGGGTCTGAGGCATCGCACGGGGGCGGCTTGCGCTTGATGCCCAGGGCACGTCGGGCAAAGGGCTCGGACCTTGCGGGATGCCTCAACTTCTTGAGCGCGCCGGCTTCGATCTGGCGTATCCGCTCGCGCGTCACGGAGAAGCGCTGGCCGACCTCTTCAAGTGTCAGAGCGTCATCGACCCGGATGCCGAAGCGCAGCCGGAGGACCCGCTCTTCCTTGCTGTCCCTCTCCGACAGGGAAGAGATCAGGTGTTCGACGGCCAGTCGCAACTGACGCTCGTCGACGATGTCGGCAGGATCCGGAAACGTATAGGCTTCGCGAGCCTCTATCGCCACCATCTCGTCGACGGGCAGTTCGTCGATGCTGCAGGGCTCGGGTGCAATGCTCAGCAGTGCGGCGACCTTGCGGGAAGGCATCTCCATCTGCGCAGCCAGTTCATCGAGCGTCGCTTCGCGGCCGAATGTCGTTTCGATGGTTCCGGCCAAGTGCTGCATGCGTTGCAGCTTCTCGTAGACATGGACCGGCACGCGGATGGTGCGAGCCTTGTCCGCGACGTAGCGGCTGATCTGTTGCCGGATCCACCAAGTGGCGTAGGTCGAGAACCGGAATCCACGTCGCCACTCGTAACGGTCGACCGCCTTGAGGAGGCCGATATTGCCCTCCTGCGCCAAGTCGTCCAGAGGCTCACCGCTGTACAGGTACTTCTTGGCGTGGAAGAAGGCCAGCTTCAGGTTTGCCGCGGCCATGCGGTCGCGAGCTTTGCGGAAGCCGTCAATCGCGCACCTAAAGGTGGGAGATGGCGCCGGACCGTCCGCCGCATCGTCCAGCTTGAGCAGGAAGTGTCGATTGAGGCGGATGGCGGACAGCGCTTCGCGGATCTCCGCGGTCGGCTGTTGCACAACGTCCGTCCGTTCTGCCAGTGCGCTCAACCGACGCAGCGCGTCGGCGAACCCGGCGTCGGCCGTCGCATCGTCGGCCTGTTCTTCGTCTTCTTCCATGTCGCGGTTCGCAGCCTCGATCGGAGGAGCGTCGAAGTCCGCGTCGTGCACTGAGGCAAGCTCAGGATCCGTTTGTGCGACGGCTATGCACATGGACGACAACGGGCGCAAGCCTGCCATGACGTCCATGCCGGCGGACAGCGTCCGTGCGATGCCAACCGGCCAGCCGGCCAGGGCAACGAGGGCGGCGTCAAGGGCCGCTTCCATGGCTTGCGCAAGCTCGATCTCCTCCTCGGCCGTGAGCAGCTGCAGCCTCTGGAACTCGCGCTGGTAGATGCGCAAAGGCTCATGTCGCGGCGAGGCGGCTCGGTCGATCGCGCTCAGCGCTTCATCGAGGGCTGCCTCCTCTTCCTGGGTCTCCGAAGGGTCGACGAACACTTCGAAGCTCTCGTTAGCGTTGGAGTATTCGAAGCGTTCGTCGACCTCGGCGCCAAGATCGTTGACGACCTTGGCTAGGTAGGCTTCCGCCTCGGGGTTGGCCGATCGATCCTCGTTGGTCGACAGCGCTTGAACATTGATGCCGGGGACGCTCCCTTCGCGGATCGCCCGCAGCAGCAGGCGCCGTAGCAGCGTGCGGCTCTCTGCGTCGTCGGTGCGGGCCAGCGGCAGAGCCAGCTCGGGCAGGCAGGCGTCGATGTCGTCCCAATCTGCCGAGGTGTCGATCGGCTTGTGGGACGCGATCGCGACCTGGATCCCGCTTGCCGATGTCAGAACCACGATGTCGGCCTTGGGTGGTGCGGCCTCCTCTTCGGCTTCCCAGGCCGACAGGTCGAACTCGGAGCCATCTGCAATTCCGATCGAAGGCGCCGGGAGGGTGGAGGCTTCCGGTTCAGGCGATGCGACTCGGGTCGCAGGTTCGGATGGGCCCCCATCACCAGAGCTCGCCTTGGACGTGGCGTGGATGACGATCGGATCGTCGATGCGGAGGGCCTCGATGACACGGTCGGGACCGAGGTGGAGGAGCGCGGCCCCGGATTCCGGGAAGGTTGCGGCCGGCCGTTGGAAGGAGCCAAGGATTGCGGCCGCGTCTTCAGCTCCCGCCGCGATGGCAATCTCGAGGGCCGACCTTCCCGAGGCGTCCACCAAGCCGTGATCGGCCCCGGCGCCCAGCAACAGCCTGCAGATTGCCGGCCGGTTCGCGGCCGCGGAGAGCATGAGAGGAGTCATGCCTCTCGCGTCGCGTGCATTGAGGTCGTCGCCCCGGGCGATGTGAAGCCTGACGGCGCTCTCGACGCCGGCCACGACCGCCATCCGCAGAACGTGGCTCAGGGGCCGAATGCCAGCAACGTTCGATTCGCTCACGAGCGCGCGTCTGTCATGGAACCAGTTCGAGCTCAACGCCCGAGCGACTCCACATCCTTCCGCAACGCGCTTCCATTGAGATGCCCTCCGGGACTACGTTGCCTCGCAAGACATGAGTCGTTCGTGCTGCGCATGCAACGCCATGAATGTGCCCGACGGGCGCGCGACCAGCCTTGGGTCTCACTGAGCTGCGTGATATCTTCCTCAGGGGTGCCACCTGGGGGTGCCACTTGGCAGGCGACCCGGCTCCCCGGCGGCTCGTCAAAGCCTTGATCTACAAGCGCTTCGCCGCTGCGCGGTGAAGTTTTGGTGGCGCTTCCCTGAAGCGCCACCAGAATCACTCCGACATGACAGGCACTTAGCGCGCATCCGCCGCTGGGTGCCTTTTGCTTTGTGGCGCTGCTGTCAGCACCCTCTGCATGTGTCGGTAGCAGGAGTAGGCGGGACGCCGCCTGGCATCAGAGACCGCGCCGACCGCTTGCGATGTCAACCTCGCCGCCACGACAGCACATCGGTAGAAGCCGGCGTTGTCGGCGTTGCTCCGGGCGGTAGCAAGTCGTCAAGGCCGCATGCCGATTCAAGGCCAAGAGATGGCCGTGCTCGCACAGAGCCCAGAGGGGCTCGTTTCCAGAGTGAGAAGTCGCCAAGCGACCCCTTGTGCGGTCACTCTGGCATACGAGTTGCCCGTCATGGCTGCAGTCCGGAGGCCCCATGGCTCAATTCATTCTTAACGGCGAGCAAGTGACCACCGACGCGCCGGCCGACATGCCGCTGCTGTGGGTGCTGCGCGACGTGATCGGCAGCAGCGGCACGAAATTCGGCTGCGGCATCGGTGCCTGCGGCGCCTGCACCGTCCACCTCGAAGGCCAGGCCGTCCGGTCCTGCCTCACTTCGTTGGCCTCGGTCGAGGGCAAGCAGGTCGCGACGATCGAGGCGATGGCGCGCGATGCGGTCGGCCAGCGAGTGCAGGCCGCGTGGCGCGAGATCGACGTCGTGCAGTGCGGCTACTGCCAGTCGGGCCAGATCATGTCGGCCGTGGCGCTGCTCAAGAGCCGGCCCAAGCCGTCCGACGAGGACATCGACGGCGCGATGAGCGGCAACATCTGCCGCTGCGGCACCTACCAGCGCATCCGCATCGCCATCAAGAAGGCGGCGGGGAGCACGGCATGACGATGTTTTCGCGGCGCCACTTCATCGTCACCGGCGCGGCCGCGGGCGGCGGGCTGCTGGTCAGCGTTTCGCTCGCCGGCTGCGACCGCGCGGGGCGCAGCGAGAAGCCGGCGGAATCGGCCGTCGGCACCGCGAGTTCGCGCAGCGCCAAGGAGGCGCCCGACCTCGAACCCAACGCTTTCATCCGTATCGCGCGCGACGGCACGGTGAGCTTCGTCATGCACAAGGTCGAGATGGGGCAGGGCACCTTCACCGCCCTTCCGATGCTGATCGCCGAAGAGCTCGACGTCGACCTGCAGAAGGTCAAGCTGGTGCAGGCGCCCCCCGACAACGGCCGCTATGCCGACCCGTTGCTTGGCGGGCAGGTCACGGGCGGCTCGACCTCCGTGCGCGGCGCTTGGGAGCCGCTGCGCCAAGCCGGCGCAACTGCGCGCGCGGTGCTCGTTCAGGCGGCGGCCGAGCGATGGCAGGTCGACGCCAAGGAATGCCGGACTGCCGCCGGGTCGGTCACGCACGCGGCCACGGGACGCTCGGCGCACTACGGCGAGCTGGTCGACGCGGCGGCCAGGCTGAAGGCGCCGGCCGACGTGCCCCTGCGGGAGCCCAAGGACTTCCGCGTGATCGGCAAGGCCACGCGCCGGCTCGACTCGCCCGAGAAGGTCAACGGGCAAGCGAGGTTCGGCATCGACGTGAGGCTGCCGGGCATGCTGGTGGCGACGGTCGCGGCTTCGCCCGTGCCCGGCGGCAAGCTGGCCGGCGTCGACGAGGCCAAGGCCAAGGCCGTCCGCGGCGTGCGCCACGTGCTGCGGCTCGAGAACGCGGTGGCGGTGGCAGGCGATCACATGTGGGCCGCCAAGCAAGGCCTGGCCGCGGCCGCGCCCACGTGGCAGGACGGCGGGCACGCGAACGTCACCATCGCAAGCATCGTCAAGGACATGGAAGCCGTGACGAAGCAAGGCGCCGTAGCCCGCGACGACGGCGACGCCCGCGCGCAGCTGAGCAAGGCGAAAAAGCGCGTCGACGCGACGTACCAGATGCCTTTTCTCGCGCACGCAACGATGGAGCCGATGAACTGCACGATCGACCTCAAGGCCGACCGGTGCGACGTCTACGTCGGCACGCAGGTGCCGGTGCTCGCGCAGGCGGCGGTGGCGAAGGCGACCGGGCTCGCGCCGGAGAAAGTCCAGGTGCACAACCACTACATCGGCGGCGGCTTCGGGCGCCGTCTGGAGGTGGACTTTATCGATCAGGCGGCCCGGCTCGCCAAGCAGCTTCCCAGCCCCGCACCGCTGAAGGTCGTGTGGTCGCGCGAGGAAGACATCCAGCACGACATGTACCGGCCGTACTACCTCGACCGCCTCTCCGCCGCGCTCGACGAGCAAGGCCAGCCGGTCGCGTGGTCGCACCGCATCACGGGCTCGTCGATCATGGCCCGATTCGCGCCCTCGACAGTGAAGGACGGCGTCGACAGCGATGCGGTCGAAGGCGCGAAGGACATGCCCTACGGCATCGCCGATGTGCGGGTCGAGTACATGCGGCACGAGCCGGTGCTGCCGACTGCGTTCTGGCGCGGCGTGGGCGCCACGCACAACATCTGGGTCGTCGAAAGCTTCATCGACGAGCTGGCCGCCGCCGGCGGATTTGATGCGGTGTCGTTCCGCATGAAGCTGCTGGAGAAGTCGCCGCGACACCAGGCGGTGCTGAAGCTCGCGGCCGACCGCGCGGGCTGGGGCCAGAGGCCGCCGGCGCGGCCGGGCCGCAAGACCGGGCGCGGCGTGGCGGTGCAGCTGGCTTTCGGCAGCTACATGGCGCAGGTGGCCGAGGTATCGGTCGGCGCGGAAGGCGATGTGCAGGTGCATCGCATGGTCTGCGCTGTCGATTGCGGCCAAGTGGTGAATCCCGACACCGTGAACGCGCAAATCGAAAGCGGCATCGTGTTCGGGCTGAGCGCCGGCCTCTGGCAGGAGATCACCCTCGAGAAGGGCCGGGTGGTGCAGGCCAACTTCGGCGACTACCGCGTGATGCGCATGAACGAGATGCCGCAGATCGACGTCATCATCGTGCCGAGCACCGACAAGCCCGGCGGCATCGGCGAGCCCGGCACCTCCTGCGCGGCGCCCGCGCTCACGAACGCGGTCTTCGCCGCCACGGGAACAAGGGTGCGGCGGCTGCCGATCGCCGACCAGCTCAAGCGGGCTTGAAGCTGCGCGGCTGGCACGTCGCCCCCGCGAGAGGCAGGGCGCCGATGCCTTCGCGCCCCTCGCGCCGCCCTGGCGCTCGGGTGCAGGTCAGAAGCAGCCCCGGCCCTCAGACCGCCTGCAGCACCGTCCGCAACGCTTCCATGTCCGCCGGCTTCACCAGGTGATGGTCGAAGCCGGCCGCACGGGTCTGCGCC
Organism: Methylibium sp.; assembly: GCF_035762065.1. GTDB lineage: Bacteria > Pseudomonadota > Gammaproteobacteria > Burkholderiales > Burkholderiaceae_C > Methylibium. Next base: position 80,177 of record NZ_DASTPW010000055.1, on the reverse strand, counting down.
CGGTCCTCGGCCTGGCCCCAACCGGTCAACGCGACCAACGTGATTGCCTGACCGTCGGTGCGTTGCCGCAATCGCCGTGCAACCTCAAAGCCATCGATCCCGGGCATGCCGAGGTCGAGCATCACGACCTCCGGCTTGAAGCGCTCGAAGGCATCCAGCGCCGCGGCGCCCCCGTGGGCCACGTCGACGTGCGCATCGAGCACGCCGAGCAGCAGCGCGAGGCTGTCCGCGGCATCGCGGTTGTCGTCGACCACCAGCACGCGCCGCCGCGCCGAAGCCTTCGGCGCCGCGAGGGGGGCCTCGCGGGACGGTTCAGTCCCGGCGTGGGCAGACAGCGGCAGCCACACGGTGAAGCAGCTGCCCTTGCCGAGCCCCTCGCTTTCAGCGCGGATCGAGCCTCCGTGCATCCGCACGAGCCGGTCGGCCAAGGACAGGCCGATGCCAAGCCCCCCTTGAGCATGCGCGGTCCTGCCCGCCAGCTGCGAGAACATCTTGAAGAGGCGCGGCAACTGATCCGGCGCCAGTCCGATGCCGTTGTCGCGCACCGACACCGCCGCCTGATTGCCGTCACGCCAAGCCGTGACTTCGATTCGGCCCCCCTTGTCGGTGTACCGAGCGGCGTTGTTCAACAGGTTCGTGAAGACCTGGGTGAGCCTCACCGCGTCGCCATGAACGTGGAACGGCTCTTCTGGCATGACCAGCTCGAGCTGGTGTTCAGCAGCGTCGATCAGCGGCCGGCTGGTTTCGATGGTGGTTCGGATCAGTGCGGTCAAATCCAGCCGCTCCTGCCGCAGCTCGATGGTGCCGCGGCTCACGCGAGACACGTCCAAAAGATCGTCCACCAGCCGGACCATGTGGGTGACCTGCCGTTCGAGCATGGTCAGCAGCGCGGGCATGTGCTGCACGTCGCCATTCAGCGCCAGCAGCTGCACGGCGTTGCGGATCGGTGCGAGCGGGTTGCGCAGCTCATGCGCCAGCGTGGCGAGGAACTCATCCTTGTGGCGGTCTGCCTCGCGCAGCGCGTCGGCCGCCATGCGGGTGTCGTGGACCTCGAAGGTGCAGCCGGTATGGCCGAGCCATTGGCCTTCGGCGGTGAGCCGAGGTACCGCAACCGAGCGCATCCAGCGGTACTCGCCATCGTGGCGCCGGAAGCGGAACTCCTCGTCGAAGATCTGGCGCTCGCTGGCGCATCGCCGCCAAGCGTCGACGTAGCCGTTGCGATCGTCTGGATGCACGTACTGCGTCCAGTCGTAGCCTTTGACATCGACCTGGCTGCGCACCCCCAGAAATTCGAGGTACGCGCGGTTGACGAACGCGGCTCCGGTTTGATCATTGAGCCAGATGAGCACCGGAGCGCTGTCTGCCACGGTGCGGAACCGCTGCTCGCTCTCCACCAAAGCCTTTGTCTGCCGGTCGATCTCCTCGAGCATCTGGTTGAAGCCGGCAGTAAGCGCGCCGATCTCGTCATCGCTCGTCTTGGCGACGCGGACCGAAAAGTCGTGGTCCTTGACGACCGCCTTGGCGGCTCTTGACACGTCGAGGATCGGCGCCGTGATGACGCCTTGCAGCCAGGCGGACAAGCCCAGGGCCGCGGCCAGGGCAACAGCCATGACAACACAAAGGATCAGCACGTAGGCGGTCAGCCGCTCACGCAAGCGGTGCTCGGACTCCAGGTAGACGGTGCCGAGCGTCTGACCACCTTCGCGTACCTGCTCGAGCAACCTCAAGCGGTCGCCGTCGAAGCGATGCTGCGGCGCCAAGCCCGAGTCGGGTACGGTGGGCGTCCCCTCGCGCGAGTAAGCCGCGAACAGGCTGCCGTCCGCGTCGTACAGGGCCGCCTGAAGGATGTCCGATCGTGCTCGTAGCACGGCAAGGTTCTGCAAGGCCTCCTTGCGATCCTTGAACGCCAGGGCAGCGGCGCCGGCTCGGGCGAGAACCTGCGCTTGCGTTCGTACATCGGCGAGGTGCGACTGCCGGTAGTCCCGAGTGGCATACGTGATCAACGCCGTGGCCATCAGCAAGAGGGCGGCAAGCGTGGTCATGATGACGAGCGCCGTGATCTTCGCGCGCAGCGACCGACGCAGGAAGCCGGGCCAGCTCATCGTTGCAGCCGACGGCTTAAGCCGAGGGGCGGGGTGCGCACAGGCATCAGCGCCCCGTCTCGACCGCTTGCGCCACGGCAAGCAGGCGAGCACTGAGCCGCAGGCCCCGCGCCTCGGCGGCGGGCATCGATGCCGTGAAACGCACGCGGCCTCCCTCGACGACGAAGTTCAGGATGCCACCCAGACGCAACCCGTTCTCTTGCTCGGTCACGATCAGCACCGCATGACGCACCGCCGCGGCCGACTCGCGCACGCGCGACTCGCGTCCAGCGCCGATGAACAGCACATGCAGGTCCGATGCGGCTTCTCCATCGCGAAGTCGTCGAAGGACCACGGCGTTGCCGCCCTCGGATCGAGCGCGATTGATCTGGTCGAGCTGGAATGCCACTTCCTCGCTGCCCACGACGCCAATGACCACCGGCTGGCCGGGTCGTAGCAAGGGGCCGGCCGGGCCATCGACGAAGCCCGGGAACTTGAACAGGAACGCAGCCTTGACTGCCGCTTCCGTCGGCATGGCGGGCGCAGGCGTCTGCGCCATGGCCGCGCACTGCAGCGAGGTCAGCAGTGCCAGGAGCACCCGGCGACCGATCAACAAGCTAGCGGACGAGCGGCCGGACATGACGGCTTACATGTCGAACGTGATCTGCAGCATGAGCCGCCGGCTCAACTCGCTGTTGGGCGCACCTCCGGCGCCCGTGCTCAGGTACTCGACGTGCCGACGGTCGAACAGGTTGCGACCGAGAACGGCGAGTCGGACCCCTGTCGTCACGCGCCACGCGGCACGCGCATCGACGGCCACATAGGCCGGCACGGATTCCGACAAGCCACCCACCCGGCGCACCATCACGTCGATCTCTCCGTCGCGGCTCACGTCGAAGGCGGCGCGAAGCGACCACTGCTCCCGGGGGTCGACACCCAGGTTGGGAAACTCGGTCCGGCTCGCGTCCAGCCCGCAGCAGAAGCGAAGGCTCTTGTGCAGACGGAGGTAGCCCCCGGAAAGCCGGAAAGAGGGTGCTGCTTGCCACGTTCCCCACGTCTCGAGGCCCTGCACATGGCCCTCGACGAGGTTCTCCACGGTGTTGGGGGGCGGCTGGCCGGGCACGCCGCTGCGCAGGCCCTTGTAGTCGGCCCGGAACAGCGTGGCCGACCAGCTCAGCTGGCCGCCGCGTTGGCCGCGGTGGCCCAGTTCGTAGACGTTGGCCACCTCCGACTGGAAGTTGGGCCCGCCGGCAATGAGGAACGGCGCCTGTCCGGGGAAGTAAAAGTCCTTGTCGATGCGTGCCGGCGCGCGCACCGCACGCGATGCGGCGGCCCAGGTGGTGGCGTCGGCGGAATGCAGCCATGCCAGACGCAGGCTGGGCAGCTTCTCCACCCCGGTGTAGCTGTTGCGCTCCAGCTTGATGCCGGCCGTGGCCTGGAGCTTCGGCACAAGCGTCCATTGGTACTGCGCGAACAGGTTGGACCAGCTCAATTCACGTTCGCTCGGCACGAAGAGGACAAGGGCATTGGCGACGTTGGCGTCCTTGGCCGTCCGGTATCCGGCGCCCCACAGAAGCTTGCCGACGGCGACGGCCGGCTCGTGGCTGAACTGCACGTCGCGGGTTTCGACGCGGTTGCGGAAAAGGTCGATGTCGTCGCGGTCGGCCAAGTCGTAGTACGCCTGGACCGTGTAGGCGGAGCCGTCGCCCAGGGTGCTGCGCCAACGCGTGAGCAAATTGCGGCCCCGGAGTTTTGGAGCGCGCGCGTTGGCGGGATCGTCGCCGCCACGGTAGGCGTCCCCCTGCACGGTGAGGGCGCCTTGCCCCAGCAACCAGTCGGCTCGAAAGCCCGCCTGGAGTCGGGAACTGCTGTCTTGCTGGCTGGTGCCGTCGGGCAGTTGCGTGTCGTCCCGGTCCACCGCCAGTCCGTACATGCGCAGGTGGCCGTCATCGCCGAGCCGCGTCCCCCAGCGCGCCACTTCGCGCCCGCCCTGTGCGGAGCGCGTGACGGAAAGCAGCGTGCCTTCGCTCTGCGCCGCGCTTCGGGTCACCACGTTGATGACGCCGTTCACCGCATTGGCGCCCCACAAGGTGCCACCCGGGCCGCTGATGACCTCGATGCGGTCGATGTCCTCGAGCACGACGTCGTTCGCGTCCCAGAAGACGCCGGCGAACAACGGCGAGTAGATGGTGCGGCCGTCGACCATCACCAGAAGCTTGTTCGCGATCAGGTCCTGGAAGCCGCGTGCGCTGATGGCGAACTGCCCGGCGCTCGTCTGCGCAACCTGGAGGTTCGGCGCCAAGCGCAGGGCCTCGGGAAGGTTGGTCGCGGCGGAGCGGCGGATCTCCTGCGCCGTGATGACATAGATCGACGCGGCCGCGCTTTGCAGGTTTTCGGATCGGCCGGAAACGGAGGTGACCTCGAGGTTGCTCAACTGTTCGAGCGTGAGCTCGGCCAGCTCAGGGGCCGTCGCCGTCGAGGTGCTGTCCGCGAGCGCAGCCGTCGAGCAACCGAGCAGCGAGGCGACGATCACTGACGCGAAGCAAGGAGGAGTGGCCCGCACGGATATCGTCCTTCGTCTGGATGCGCCGGGGGCGGTCGCGCCGGATGTTACTGAGCGCAGACCAGCGCGCGGACGCCTTCGCCGGCTCGTGCGAGAGAGGCCGATGCGCGCGCCGGAAGCGGGATCAGGGTGTGGCGCGAGCTCGGCCGAGTCAGGCCACGCGTTGCGCCACTGCCGCATACAGCGGGATGCCGAGCAGGATGTTGAACGGGAAGGTCAGGCCAAGCGAGAGCCCGAAGTACAGCGACGGGTTGGCCTCGGGGATCGCCTCGCGCAGCACCGCCGGCACCGCGATGTAGGACGCGCTCGCGGCCAGCGCCATCAGCAGCGTCGTGTTGCCCGGCGAGAGCCCGACCGCGAGCGCGAGCGCGAGCGCCAGGCCCGCATGCACCAGCGGGCCGACGATCGCGTAGACCAGCAGCCAGCCCGACTGGCCCTTCAGGCCCGAGACGTTGCGCGCGGCGAGCAGCCCCATGTCGAGCAGGAAGAAGGCGAGCATCCCCTTGAAGAGGTCGCCTGCGAAGGGCTGCATCGCCTGCCGGCCGGCCTCGCCGGTGAGCAAGCCGACGACCATCGCGCCGAGCAGCAGCAGCTGCGCGCCGTCGGTCAGGGATTCGTGCAGCACCTTGCCGAGCCCGTGCGTCTCGCTCGCCTGTTGCGTGCCGTCGGCGCGGCGCGCGAGGTTCGCGAGCACGACCGCCATCACGATCGCGGGCGACTCCATCAGCGCCATCGCCGCGGCCATGTGGCCGCCGTAGGCGACACCCTGGGTGTCGAGGAACTGGATCGCGGTGATGAAGGTGACCGCGCTGACCGAGCCGTAGGTCGCGGCCACCGCCGCGGCGTCGTAGCGCGACAACTTGCGGCGCAGCAGCCCGTAGCCGAGCAGCGGCACGACGACCGCGAGCGCGATCGCGCAACCCAGGCTCGCCGCCACCTCGGCGGTGAGGCCCGACTGCGCGAGCGCGAAGCCGCCTTTCAGGCCGAGCGCCATCAGCAGGTACAGCGACAGGAAGCGCGCGATCGGCGGCGGGATCTGCAGGTTCGAGCGCAGCGCGCCGGCGACGAGGCCGAAGACGAAGAACAGGATCGCGGGGTCGAGGAAGGTCTGCATCGCGGCGCGGATGCTCGCGGCCGGTTGGCATCCGAACAAGTGATATGTTCGGATTGATCTGATCGGACGAACCGATGAATCCTCCTGCAACGGCCACCGCCGCATTCCCCGCCGGCCTGGAGCGCGCGCCGCGCGCGAGCCTCGTGCAACTGCGCAGCTTCGAGGCAGTGGTGCGCCTGGGCGGCGTCGGTCGCGCGGCGCGCGCGCTGCACCTGGCGCAGCCGACGATCTCGACGCAGCTCAAGGAGCTCGCCGCGGCGCTCGGGCTGGTGCTGCTGGAGCCGCGCGGGCGCGGCCTCGTGCCCACCGCGCACGGCCTGCGCCTTGCCGAGGCGGTGCGCGAGATGGGCGCGTGCTGGCAGCGCTTCGAGGAGGACGCCGCGGCGCTGCAGGGCCTGAAGCAGGGCGTGCTGCGCATCGCCGCGGTCACCACCACCGAGTACTTCCTGCCCGACCTCCTCGGGCCCTTCGCGCGGCTGTACCCGGGCATCCGCATCGAGCTCGCGGTCGAGAACCGCGACGCGGTCGTCGCGCGGCTCGAGCGCGGCGCCGACGACCTCGCCGCGATGATGTTGCCGCCGGCGCACCTGCCGCTCGCGCGCTGGCCCTTCCTGAAAAACCCGCTGGTCGTGGTCGCCGCGAAGCGCCATCCGCTGACACGCCGGCCGCGGCTGCGCCTGGCCGAGCTGACCGGCGAGCCGCTGCTGGTGCGCGAGGCCGGCTCGGGCACGCGCGCCGCGGCCGAGGAGGCCTTCGCGGCCCAGGGCATCGCCTGGGCGCCGCGCATGGCGCTCGGCAGCAACGAGGCGATCAAGCACGCGGTGCGCGCCGGCCTCGGCCTCGCGGTGCTGTCGCGCCATGCGCTGGCGAAGGAGCCGGGTTCCGAGGGCCTGGCGGTGCTGCCGGTCGCCGGCTTCCCGCTGCGCCGTCAGTGGTACCTGGTGTGGCGCAAGGACCGCGCGCTGTCGCTGCCGGCGCGCACGCTGCTCGACGACCTGCGCGCGCGCCTGAAGGTGCGCGACCGGCCTGTGTGATGCTCGCCCGATGACGCGCGGCACCGGCGACTTCAAGGGCAACAAGGGCTACCTGCCGAGCAAGCCCTGCCTGGCCTGCGGCCGTGCGATGAGCTGGCGCCGCGCCTGGGCGAAGAACTGGGACGCAGTGCGCTACTGCTCGGAAGCCTGCCGGCGGCGCCGCGCGGCCGCCAAGCCGCCGTGACGCCGCCGATCGCGCTGGACGGGGCCGCGGCGCAGGCGCGGCTGGCGGCCGTGCGCCCGGCCGACTACGCCGCCACGCGCAACCACCTCGACGGCGCGGTGACCGGCCTGTCGCCCTGGCTGACGCATGGCGTGCTCGACACCCGCGAGACGCTCGCCGATCTGCAGCGCCGCCACGCGCTCGCGCCGCAGCACAAGCTGGTGTTCGAGCTCGGCTGGCGCGAGTTCTTCCGCCACGCCTGGCGCCACGACGGCGACGCGATCCTCGGCTCGCTGCACGCCGGGCTGCTGCCCGACGCGAGCTACGCGCGCGAGATGCCGGCGGACATCCGCCGCGGCGCGACCGGCCTCGCGGTGATCGACACCGCGGTGCGAACGCTCTACGCCACCGGCGCACTGCACAACCACGCGCGGATGTGGCTCGCGTCCTATGTGGTGCACCTGCGCAAGGTCCATTGGCGCGCCGGTGCCGACTGGCTGTACGCGCACCTGCTCGACGGCGATCTGGCGAGCAACCACCTGTCGTGGCAATGGGTCGCCGGCACCGGCAGCAGCAAGCCCTACTTCTTCAATGCCGAGAACGTGCGGCGTTTCGCGCCGCCGGCGTGGCAGGTCGATCGCACCGCGCTCGACACGCCCTACGAGGCGATCGACGCGATGGCGCGCGACGCCGGCTTCGTGCTGGCGCCCGACCCTGCGGCGCCCGGCATCGACGAGCCGGCGTCCACCGGCATGCCGCCCGCGGACGCCGGCTTCGCCGCGCCCGACGCCGCGGTGCTGAGCGGCCGAGCGGTCTGGCTGGTGCATCCCTGGTGCCTGCGCGATCCGCCCGCGGCGCTGCTGCCGGTCGCGATCCTCGAAGCCGACTTCCATCGCCGCTGGCCGTGGAGCGAACGGCGCTGGCGCGCGGTGACCGAACGCATGCGTGCGCTGACGCCGCACCGCTGGATCGGCGAAGCCGGCGAACTGCGGGCCGCGCTCTTGCAAGCCGCGTGCGTGCACGGCCGCGCCGATCCGCATCTCGGCCGGCTCGCGATCGACCTCGGCCTGAGCGAGCCGCCGGCGATCTGGCCCGAGCCCGGCCGGCGTCTGCGCTCGTTCTCGGCGTGGTGGACGGCGGTGCGCGATCGCACGCCCGCGGCGACCGGCTCCTAGCCGCGCGCCGCCTCGTACAGCGCCAGGTAGCGCCGCGCCGCGTCGTCCCACGATAAGTGCTGCTGCATCGCGCGCTGCATCAGCGTCTTCCACAGCGCGGGCTGCGCATGCGCCGCGATCGCGGCTTCGAGCGCGCCGGCCAGGCCGGCGCCGGTCGCGGCATCGAAGACGAAGCCGGTCGCGCGCCCGTCGTGCAGCGCCTGCGGGCTCGCGTCGACCACGGTGTCGGCCAGCCCGCCGACGCGCCTCACCACCGGGAGGCTGCCGTAGCGCAGGCCGTACATCTGCGTCAGGCCGCAGGGCTCGAAGCGCGAGGGCACGACGATCGCGTCGGCGCCGGCGATCAGCCGGTGCGCGGTCGCCTCGTCGTAGCCGATGCGCACCGCGACCTCGCCCGGGTGCGCCGCCGCCAGCGCGGCGAAGGCCGCCTCGAGCTTGGCATCGCCCGAGCCCTGCAGCGCGAGCTGCGCGCCGTGGCGCAGCAGCGTCGGCGCGGCGGCGAGCAGCAGGTCGAGCCCCTTCTGCGCGGTGAGCCGGCTCACCACGCCGAAGAGCATCGCGCCCTTGCGCGGCGCAAGCCCCAGCTCGGCCTGCAGCGCCTGCTTGCAGCGCGCCTTGCCGGCCGGCCTGGCGGCGCTGTAGGGCGCGGCGAGGTGCGGGTCGGCGGCCGGGTTCCAGACGCCGTCGTCGATGCCGTTCAGGATGCCGCTCACGTCGTCGGCGCGGCCGCGCAGCACGCCGTCGAGGCCGCAGCCGAACTCGGGCGTCGTGATCTCGCGCGCGTAGCTCGGGCTCACCGTGGTGATGCGGCGCGCGAACTTGAGGCCCGCCTTCATCAGGGAGAGCTGGCCGTGGAATTCGAGCGCGCTCGGCGCCATGAAGCGCGCGGGCAGGCCGAGCAGGCCGAAGTCGGCGCTCGGGAACAGGCCCTGGTAGGCGAGGTTGTGCACGGTGAAGACGGTGGCCGCGCGATGGCTTTCGGGGTGCGCGGCCAGGTAGGCGAAGGCGGTCGCGGCATGCCAGTCGTGCGCATGCAGCACCGTAGGGGCCCAGGCGTCGTCGAGCCCGCCGGCGGTAAGCTGCGCCGCGACCCAGCCCAGCAGCGCGAAGCGCTGCAGGTTGTCGCACCACTCGGCGCCGCCGGCGTCGAGGTAGGGGTTGCCGTCGCGCCGGAAGAGCATCGGCGCGTCGATCACGTAGGCCGCGAGGCCGCTCGCGGGAAGCGTGCCGAGGCGCAGCTGCACCCGCGCCACGCCGAACACCGGCCCCAGCTCGCGCACCACCCGCTGCTCGCGCACCGCCTCGACGACGGCCGGCCAGCCCGGCAGCAGCAGCCGCACGTCGGGGCCCTGGCGCGCGAGCGCCTGCGGCAGCGCGCCCATCACGTCGGCCAGGCCCCCGGTCTTGACCAGCGGGTAGATCTCCGCGCCGACCTGCAGCACCCGCATCGACGTCATGCGGCCAGCTTCGCGAGCATGTCGCGCGTGACCAGCGTGATCCCGTTCTCCGAAACGTGGAAGCGCTCGGCATCGGCCACCGGGTCCTCGCCGATCACGAGGCCTTCGGGGATGACGCAGCCGCGGTCGATCACCGCGCGGTTGATGCGCGCATGCCGCCCCACCTTCACCAGCGGCATCAGCACCGACCAATCGACCCGGGTGAACGAGTGCACCCGCACGCTGGAGAAAAGCACCGAGCGGAACACCGCGCCCGAGACGATGCAGCCGCCCGAGACGACCGACTCGATCGCCGAGCCGCGCCGATCGTCGCTGTTGTGCACGAACTTCGCCGGCGGCAGCTGCAGCTGGTGGGTCCAGATCGGCCAGCGCGTGTCGTAGAGGTCGAGCAGCGGGTCGGTCGCTGTGAGGTCGATGTTCGCGTCCCAGAACGCGTCGACGGTGCCGACGTCGCGCCAGTAGGGCTGGCCGTTGTGGCGGGTGCCGACGGCACTCAACGCGAACGGGTGCGCGGCGGCATCGCCGAGCTTCACCACGTGCGGAATGATGTCCTTGCCGAAGTCGTGGCTCGAGCTCGCGTCGCGCATGTCGCGCTCGAGCTGCCTGTAGAGGTAGCTGGCGTTGAAGATGTAGACGCCCATGCTTGCGAGCGAGCGCTCGGGGTCGCCCGGCATCGGCGGCGGATCGGCCGGCTTCTCGACGAAGCCGGTGATCAGCCCCTTCGCATCGACCGCCATCACGCCGAAGGCGGTGGCCTCCTTGCGCGGCACCGCGATGCAGGCCACCGTGCACGGTCGCCCCTTGGCGACGTGATCCGCCAGCATCCGCGCGTAGTTCATCTTGTAGATGTGGTCGCCGGCCAGCACGACGATGTAGTCGGCGCCGTAGCTCGCGAGGATGTCCTGGTTCTGGTAGACGGCGTCGGCGGTGCCGCTGTACCAGCGCTCGTCGTCGGTGCGCTGCTGCGCCGGCAGCAGGTCGACGAACTCGTTCATCTCGTTCTTCAGGAAGCCCCAGCCGCGCTGCAGGTGGCGCAGCAGGCTGTGCGAGCGGTACTGCGTGATCACGCCGATGCGGCGGATGTTCGAGTTGAGGCAGTTCGACAAGGCGAAGTCGACGATGCGGAACTTGCCGCCGAAGTGCACGGCGGGCTTCGCGCGCCCGTCGGTCAGGCCCTTGAGCCGCGAGCCGCGCCCGCCCGCCAGCACCAGCGCGACCGCGCGCTTCGGAAGATCCAGGCTCAGGACCAGTTCATCGGGTGTCATGCCTTGCCCCTGGCGATGGAGAGCCGCGAGCCTAAGCGAAACCCCGCGCCGTGGTGGACTGCCGTGGACCCTGCCGCAAGATCCGCGGCCCGGCGCATAAATTGCGATCCCGTCCCGCATCCTCGCGCTTCATCTCCGCACCGCATGAACGCTTCCAACTCCCCCGACGATCTCTCGCCACCCGACGGCGTCGCCGCCGGCCTGGACCGCGCGCTGATCGACGACATCGGCGTGCCGCCCGCCGACGCACGGCCCGCCGACCTGATGAACGCCACCGCGCACCTGGTGCGCAAGCGCCTGTCGCAGCGCTGGGTGCGCGGGCAGGCGCGCGAAAGCGCCGACAAGGCGCGCCGCGTCTATTACCTCTCGATGGAGTTCCTGATCGGCAGGACCCTGGGCAACGCGCTGGCGGCGCTCGACCTGCACGACGACGCCGCCGGCGCGATGCGCGCGCGCGCGCAGCGGCTCGAGGACGTCGCCGACCACGAGTGCGACGCCGCCCTGGGCAACGGCGGCCTCGGCCGGCTGGCCGCCTGCTTCCTCGACTCGATGGCGACGCTGGGCATCCCCTCGTTCGGCTACGGCATCCGCTACGAGTACGGCATGTTCGCGCAGGAGATCAAGCAGGGCGCGCAGATCGAGCATCCCGACCCTTGGCTCGAGAACGGCAGCCCGTGGGAATTTCCGCGCGGCAACGTCAGCCACCCGGTGCACTTCGGCGGCTGGGTCGAACACCGCGGCGAGGGCCGCGCGCCGGTGTGGCGGGCGGCCGGCGAGGTGCAGGCCAAGGCCTACGACATGGTGATCCCCGGCCACGCGAGCGAGCACGTCAGCACGCTGCGGCTGTGGAAGGCGGCGGCGCCGGCGCACATCGACCTGAACGCCTTCAACACCGGCGACTACGCGCGCGCGGCCAGCGCGAAGAACGAGTACGAGAACATCTCCTGGGTGCTGTATCCGAACGACAGCACGCCGGCCGGCCGCGAGCTGCGGCTGCGCCAGGAGTACTTCTTCGTCGCCGCGTCGATGCAGGACCTGATGGCCCGCCACCTGGAAGAGCACGGCACGTTCGCCAACCTGGCCGACAAGGTCGCGATCCACCTGAACGACACCCACCCGGCCATCGGCGTCGCCGAGCTGATGCGCCTGCTGTGCGACGTGCACGGCATGCCCTGGGCCGAGGCCTGGTCGATCTGCGGCCGCGTCTTCTCGTACACCAACCACACGCTGATGCCCGAGGCTTTGGAGACCTGGCCAGTCGCACTGATGCACCACGTGCTGCCGCGGCACCTGGAGATCATCTTCCGCATCAACCAGGAGCTGCTCGACTTCGCCGCGAAGCAGCGGCCCGACGACCACGACTTCCTCGCACGGCTGTCGCTGATCGACGAGCGCGGCGAGCGGCGCGTGCGGATGGCGAACCTGTCGATCGTCGGCAGCCACAAGGTCAACGGCGTCTCGGCGCTGCACTCGGACCTGCTGGTCAAGACGGTGTTCGCCGACTTCGCGAGCCTGTGGCCCGAGCGCTTCACCAACATGACCAACGGCGTGACGCCGCGGCGCTGGCTCGCGCAGGCGAACCCGCAGCTCGCGGCGCTGCTCGACCGGCGCATCGGCCCCGCGTGGCGCCGCGACCTCGGCGCGCTGGAGGGCCTGCTCGCGCACCGCGACGACGCGGCGTTCCGCGCCGAATTCATCGCGGTCAAGCGCGCCAACAAGCAGCGGCTCGCGCGGTTGATCGAGCAGAAGACCGGCACCGTCGTCGACGCTGCCAGCCTGTTCGACGTGCAGGTCAAGCGCATCCACGAGTACAAGCGCCAGCTGCTCAACGTGATGCATGCGGTGACGCGCTACCACGCGATCCTCGCGAACCCGCAAGGCGAGGGCGGCCTGCCGTGGGTGCCGCGCACGCTGATCTTCGCGGGCAAGGCCGCGTCGAGCTACTGGGCCGCGAAGAACATCATCCGGCTGATCCACGACGTGGGCGCGGTCGTTAACAACGATCCGCGCATCGGCAAGCTGCTGAAGATCGTGTTCGTGCCCAACTACGGCGTCTCGGTGGCCGAGACCGTGATGCCGGGCGCCGACCTCTCCGAGCAGATCTCCACCGCCGGCACCGAGGCTTCGGGCACCGGCAACATGAAGCTCGCGATGAACGGCGCGCTGACGATCGGCACCGACGACGGCGCGAACATCGAGATCCGCGAAGCCGTCGGCGACGCGAACATCTTCATCTTCGGCCTGAAGACGCCGCAGGTGCAGCAGTTCAAGCAGCACGGCTACCAGCCGATGCGCCACTACGAATCGAACCCGGCGCTCAAGCGCGTGCTCGACGCGATCGCCGGCGGCGCCTTCTCGCCGGACGATCCGGCTCGCTATCGCGGCCTCGTCGATGCGCTGCTGTGGGGCGGCGACACCTACATGCTGCTGGCCGACTACGAGGACTACGTCGCGACGCAGAAGCGCGTCGACGCGCTGTTCCGCGACGCCGACCGCTGGGCCGCGTGCGCGATCACCAACGTCGCCGGCATGGGCGTGTTCTCGTCCGACCGCACGATCGGCGAGTACGCGCGCGAGATCTGGCGGGTGCCGGTGCAGCAGGCCGGCGGATGACGCGACTGCTGCGGTCGCTGCGCGGGCTGTGGTGGAGCCCGTCCTCGCGTGCGCCGCTGCTCGAAGCGCCGACGCGGTCGCGGCCCGAGGCCGAGGGCCCGGAGCCGGCCGGGCTCGACCTGCAGCCCGGCCGGCCGTGGCCGCTGGGCGCCAGCGTCGATGCGCAGGGCGTCAACTTCGCGGTCGCGTCGTCGCACGCGCAGTCGATCGAGCTGTGCGTGTTCGACGACGCGGGCCGCGAAGAACTCGCCCGCGCGGCCCTGCCGGGGCGCAGCGGCGACGTCTTCCACGGGCATCTGCACGGCGCGCGGCCGGGGCTCGTCTACGGCCTGCGCGCGCACGGCCCCTGGCGGCCCGACAAGGGCCACCTGTTCAACCCGGCCAAGCTGCTGCTCGACCCGTATGCGCGCGAGATCGTCGGCCGCTTCGAATGGCACGACGAGCACTTCGCGCACGACCGCCAGCATCCGCGCCAGCCCGACGCGCGCGACAACGCCGCCACCGCGCTGAAGGCCCGCGTGATCGACGACCCGCTCCCGGCCGCGCCGCCGCCGCGCCGGCCGGCCCGGACGCTGGCCGAGACGGTGATCTACGAGCTGCACGTCAAGGGCTACTCGAAGCTGAACGGGCTGATTCCCGAGCCGCTGCGCGGCACTTACGCCGGCCTCGGCCATCCGGCGTCGATCGAGCACCTGCGCGCGCTCGGCATCACCGCGGTGAGCCTGCTGCCGGTGCACCAGCGGCTCGACGAAGAGCGGCTGCACCTGCAGGGGCTGAGCAACTACTGGGGCTACAACACCATCGGCTTCTTCGCGCCCGACCCGCGGCTGGCGGCCGCGCACGATGGGCAGGCCGTCAGGAACGAATTCCGCGCGATGGTCGACGCGCTGCACGAAGCGGGCCTCGAGGTGATCCTCGACGTCGTCTTCAACCACAGCGCCGAGGCCGGGATGGACGGCCCGAGCCTGAGCTTCAAGGGCCTCGACAACGCGACCTACTACCGCGGCCGCCACCACTGGCGCGACGGCCACGAGAACTGGAGCGGCTGCGGCAACACCTTCGACGTCTCCCAGCCGCGCGTGCTGCAGCTGGTGATGGATTCGCTGCGCTACTGGGTCGCCGAGATGCGCGTCGACGGCTTCCGCTTCGACCTCGCGCCGGTGCTCGGCCGCAACGAGCAGGGCGCCTTCGACCGCCGCGCCGCCTTCTTCACCGCGCTCGCGCAGGACCCGGTGCTCGCCGGCGCGAAGCTGATCGCCGAGCCCTGGGACCTGGGGCCGCACGGCTACCAGCTCGGCGCGTTCCCGAACGGCTGGGCCGAATGGAACGACAGGTTCCGCGACGAGGCGCGCAGCTTCTGGCTGCGCCACAAGTCCACCCGCGGCGCGTTCGCGCAGCGCCTGTGCGGCTCGTCCGACGTGTTCCAGCCGCGCGGGCGCCTTCCCGCCGAATCGATCCACTACGTCGTCTCGCACGACGGCTTCACGCTGGCCGACCTGCTGAGCTACGAGCACAAGCTCAACCACGCCAACGGCGAGAACAACCGCGACGGCCATGCGCACAACCTCGGCTTCAACGCCGGCGTCGAAGGCCCGAGCGCCGACCCGGCGGTGCTGGCGCTGCGCGCGCGGCTCGCCCGCGCACTGATCGCGACCACCGTGCTCGCGCAGGGCACCCCGATGCTGTGCGCCGGCGACGAGCTCGGCCACACCCAGCACGGCAACAACAACCCGTACTGCCAGGACGGCCCGACCACCTGGATCGACTGGGCCGCGGCCGACGAGGACCTGATCGCCTACACCCGCCGCGTGATCGCGCTGCGGCGCCTCGCGCGGCCTTTCGCCGACGCCTGGTACCACGGCGTCGCCGACGCGCGCGGCCTGCACGACCTCGCCTGGCTCGACGTCGACGGCGAGCCCCTGCACGGCCATGCCTGGCAGGACGGCCATCGTCGTGCCTTCGGCTGCCTGATCGGCCAGCCGGGCCGTGCGCAGGCGCCCTTGCTGCTGCTGTTCAACGCCGAAGCCGAGGCCCGGCCGCACCGCCTGCCCGCCGGCGTCTGGGAGGTGCTGCTCGACAGCACCCATCCGCGCGGCCTCGGCGCCTGGAGCGGGCAGGGCGAGAGCGACCTCGTGCTGCCGGCGGCGAGCGTGCTGCTGCTGGCCGCTGCGGGCGCGAACCTGCGGCTTTGAGCCGACGCAGCGAAGCCGACGGCGCCGCGCCCGCGTGGTCGCTTCCGCTTTTGCCACAAGGCTTCGCTTGGCAGGCGCGGCGCGCAGGCCGCGGCGCGTTCAATCGGCACCCTGCGGCCCACCTTGCGGCGCGGTCGTCTTCAGGAGCGTTGCATGGGTGGATGCGTTTCGAGGAGCTCGGTGGGCGCCGGCCGTCATGCGCCGGTGCCGGGTTCTCGCGGCGGCGATGCCGCCGGATCTTCGTCGGTCAGTTCGAGCCCGAGGTCTTCATCGGGAGGTGAGTCGCCGCTCGCTCCGCGGCCTGCGCCGATCGTCGCCCGGGAGCCGGGGCGACGGCTGCAGGGCCGGCTCGCGATGCAAGAAGTACAGCAGGTGGCTTATCACGTCGCCGCGCATGCGGTGGGCGATCCCGTCGCCTCGCCGCGGCGCTTCGCCGACGCTGCGGCGACGGTCCACGACGTGCGCATGCTGCTCAAGTACGGCCGGGGCAACGTGGCGGCCGACAGCGAGCCGTCGCGGGGCCACAACGGGATCGGCTCGTCGGTCGCCGAATCGGGGCACGACACATGGAGCCAGCTGGCCATGGCCACGCAGATGGGCGCCGGCGTCTGCGACCAGCATGCGGGGCTGACCCTGGTGCATCACGCGCACCGGATGCGCGATGGCGACGTGGTGTCGCGCACCGGAGGGCGCGTCACGCTCGCGACGTACGCGGACGGCGGTGACGTGGTCGACGTCCAGAGCGGGCACAGCTGGGGCGAGCTGCGCGTCGAAGGCCGCCGGGATCCCGAATCGACGGCCGTCCTGGACGGATGGTCGAACGGACCGGTGGTGCGCTTGAAGGACAGCGCCTGGGCCGGCGTCGTGCCGAACGCCGACCTGCCGCTCGACAAGTCGCAGGCCGTGCAGCAAGCGACCCGCTATGAAACCTTGGTGCCGCTGGTCCATCCGGACGAAGACGACTACGTGGCCGGTCGGCTGCTTCGCAAGCGCCGCGAACCCACGGTCTGGCCGCGTCACCTCGAGGCGCAGGTCGTCTCGCAGGCCTTCGCGCAGCGCGCGCGCGACGCACTGGCCGACATGTCCGCGTCGGACCAGCGCAGCCTGGCGGCATCGATGGCGGCCCGCACCTACGGCCTGAGCGAGAGCCAGGCATCGAGCCCGCGCACCGTCGATGCGGTGCTGCACGAGGCGCGCAGCCTGGACCGGCAGTCCCGGCCGCCGATCGAGCCGCCGCAGGACTGAGCGCAGGCCGCCACGAGGCGGCCTGCGCTCAACCCGGCCTGCGCTGGTACAGCGAGGCGAGGTGCGCGAGCCGCCAGGCCGCATCCTGCGGCACGTCGTCCCAGCCGAAGCGCCACGACCAGTTGCCTTCGGCGGTGCCCGGCAGGTTCATCCGGTGCTCGCTGCCGAGGCCCAGCACGTCCTGCATCGGCACGATCGCGAGGTCGGCGACGCTCGCGTTGGCCGCGCGGATGAAGTCCCAGTGCACTTGCGAGCCGTCGCAGGCGAAGTACTCGCGCACGTGGTGGCGCACGTCCTCGTCGACCGCGCGCCACCAGCCCGGCGTCGTGTCGTTGTCGTGGGTGCCGGTGTAGACGACGCTGTCGGGCTCGTGGCTGTGCGGCAGGTAGCGCACGTCGCCGGGGTTCGCACGGCCGAAGGCGAACTGCAGCACCGCCATGCCGGGGAAGTCGAAGCGCTTGCGCAGCGCGGTCACGTCGGGCGTGATGATCCCCAGGTCCTCCGCGATGATCGGCAGTGGCCCGAGCGCGCGCGCGACCGCGTCGAACAGCGCCTCGCCGGGCGCCGGCGCCCAGCGGCCGTGGATCGCGGTCGGCTCGCGCGCGTCGATTTCCCAGCAGGCCGCGAAGCCGCGGAAGTGGTCGATGCGCAGGACGTCCACCAGCTCGACCGTGCGGCCGATGCGCTCGGTCCACCACGCGAAGCCCTCGGCCGCATGCGCGGGCCAGCGGTACAGCGGGTTGCCCCAGCGCTGGCCGGTGGGGCTGAAGTAGTCGGGCGGCACGCCGGCGACCAGCGTCGGGCGGCCTTCGGCGTCCAGCTCGAACAGCTGCGGGCGCGCCCACACGTCGGCGCTGTGGTGCGCGACGAAGATCGGCGCGTCGCCGACGATGCGCACGCCGCGCTGCATCGCGTGCGCCTTGAGCGCGCGCCACTGCCGGAAGAAGCACCACTGCGTGAACTGCCAGAAGAACACGCGCCCGGCGAGCGCCTCGGCCGCCTCGGCCAGCGCGGCCGGTTCGCGGCGCGCAAGCGGGCGCGGCCAGTCGCACCAGTCGCGCTCCGGATGCGCCTCGCCGATCGCGGCGAACAGCGCGTAGTCGCCCAGCCAGCTCGCATGCGCGGCGCAGAAGGCTTCGAAGTCGTCGCGCGCCGCCGGCGTGGCCACGGCGGCGAAGCGCAGCGCCGCGCGTGCGAGCCGCTGCATGCGGAACGGCAGCACCTGCGCGAAGGCGACGCGGCGCGCGTCGAAGCCGGGCTCGGGGCGCAGGTCGTCGGCGTCGAGCCAGCCGTGGCGCTGCAGCTCGGCCAGGTCGATCAGCGCGACGTTGCCCGCGAAGGCCGAGGGGCTGGAATACGGCGAATGCCCGGCGCCCGCGTTGCCGAGCGGCAGCAGCTGCCACAGCGTCTGGCCGGCGCTCGCGAGCCAGTCGACGAAGCGATAGGCGTCGGGCCCGAGATCGCCGCTGCCGTGCGGGCCGGGCAGCGAGGTCGGATGCAGGAGGAGGCCGGCGCTGCGCGGGAATCGCATGGTCAGGACGAGGGCGTGGGTTCAGGTCGCGGGCCTCAGCACTGCAAGCGGCAGGCCACCGGCGAGCAGTGAGGCGAGCGAAAGCCTAGCGCCATCGGCGTCGACGCGCCGACCGCTGAGCACGTCGATCCAGGCGTGCGGCGCGGCGCCCGTGGCCGGCCCATCGGGCAGCGCAATCGCGGTGTCGCGCCAGGACGCGGCCGAGGCGAGCCGCTCGGCATCGCCCTCGCAACGCCGCCACGGCAAGCGCGTGACGACGCTCAGGCTGCACGCATCGCCCGCGCGGCGCGCGAACGCGAACACGTGCTCGGCGAGCGCGCCCTGCGCCTCGATCGGCCGGTAGTCGCCGTGCTCGAACAGCCCGGCCGCCTCCGCGCGCCAGCGCAGCAGCGCGCGGGTGACGAACAGCTTGTGCAGGTCGGCCGGCAGCGCCGCCCCTTCGGCGAGCCGCGCATCGATCGCCGCGAGCCGCCGCCCGATCGCGTCGAAGTCGACCGGCCGCCGGTTGTCCGGATCGACCAGCGCGAAGGCCCAGTCCTCGCAGCCCTGGTAGACGTCGGGCACGCCCGGCGCGGTGAGCTTGAGCGCGACGAGGTTCAGGCTGTTCGCCGCGCCGAAGGGCGCGATCTGCGCGACGAAGCGGCGCAGGTCGGTGAGGAAGGGGTTGGGCTCGATGCGCGCGAGCAGCACCTCGATCGAGCGCTGCAGCGCCGCCTCGTAGGCGTCGTCGCCTTCGAGCCAGCTGCTGCGCTGCTTGGCTTCGCGCACGGCCTTGAGCATGTAGGCGCACACCCGCGCGCGCAGCGGCGGCAGCGCGGCGTCGTCGGCGAAGTCGGCCGGCAGCACGCCGACCAGCGTCTGGTAGAGCAGCAGCTCGTCGCTCGCGGTCAGCGGCTCCGGCACCTCGCCGATGCGCCACTGCGTCTGGGCGAGGCCGTGCCAGCGGTCGAGCGCGGCGGCCCAGAGCGCCGGCATCTCGGACAGCACGTTCAGCCGGGCGCGCACGTCCTCCGAACGCTTGCTGTCGTGCGTCGAGGTGCCGAGCAGCGTGTGCGGCATGTCGCGCAGCCGATCGAGGTTGGCCGCGTGGAGTGCGGCCGGCGTGAACCCGAAGCGGCGCGGATCCCCGCCGACATCGTTGAGCGACACCAGCCGGTGATGCCGGTAGAACGCGGTGTCCTCCATCGACTTGGCCATCACCGGCGCGGTGAACTGCTGGAAGCGCAGCACGAAGCGCAGCCGCAGCGCGCGGCGCTCGTCGGGCTCGTCCCCATCGTGCAGCAAGGCCGTGCGCAGGAAATCGACGTGCACCGCCTGCGACGGCCGCACGCGCGCCCGCGCTCGCGCCGCGCACTTCTCGATGCAGGCCACGTCGAGCGGCGCCGCGCCGCGCTCGCTGACGTAGCTGCGGTAGACGTCGAAGGCCGCGGCCAGCTCGACGATCGCGTCGCGCAGGTCGTCGCGCGTGAGGTCGCGGGTGTGGCGGTCGAGCAGCGCGAGGCTGCGCGCCAGCTCGGTCAAGAGCTTCAGGTCGGCGCCGAGCGAGACGTTCATCGTCGCGCGCTTGGCCGCGTCGAGTTCGGCGTCGAAGCCGACGCTGCTGCCGACGAAGGCGTCGGTCAGCGCGTCGAAGGCCTCGGCCCCGGACGCATCCACGAACAGCCCCAGCGCCTGGTTCGCGAAGCGGTAGCCGGTGTCGCCGTGCACCGGCCAGCTGCGCCGCCAGGGTTCGTCGTCGGCCAGGATCTTTTCGGCGACGAGGTAGATCGACGGGCTGGCATCGGCCGGCAATCCCTGGGCTTCGGCGCAGCGGCGCTGCAGCCGCTCGAAGTAGGCCGCGGGGTCGGCCATGCCGTCGGGGTGGTCGATGCGCAGGCCGCTCACCAGGCCGCGGCCGACCCAGTCGAGCACGCGCCGGTGCGCGGCCTCGAACACCTCGTCGTGCTCGACGCGCAGGCCGGCGAGCCCGTTGATGTCGAAGAAGCGCCGGTAGTTGATCTGCGCGCCGGCGCTGCGCCAGTGCGCGAGGCGCCAGGCCTGGCGTTCGAGCAGGCGGTCGAGCGCGTCGAAGCTCGCCGGCTCGCCCACGCGGCCGGCGAGCGCCTGCGCGCAGGCCTCCAGCCAGGCCGCGAAGCCCGGCACCTCGCGGTGCGCCTGCGCGAGCGAGGCCTTCAGCGCGGCCGCTTCGCGGCGGCGGCGCGCGCGGCCGAACTCGCCTTCGATGTCGCGCGCCGCGAGCGCCGCGAAGCCTTCGATCAGCGGCAGCACGCGCTTCGCCTTCACCGCCTGCAGCCCGGCCGGCAGGGGCACCGCGCGCAGCAGCGCGGCGTAGTCGGCCGGATCGATCGGGAAGCGGTGGTCGAAGTAGCGGATCACGAACTGCCCGCGCTGCGCGTCGAACACGGGCCGCAGCTCGCCGGCTTCGAGGATGTCGCCATAGGCGCCGCCCAGCACGGCCAGCAGCAGCTTGCCGTGCAGCTCCCGCTGCGGCGGCTGCCAGTCGATGTCGAAGGCGCGCGCGTGCAGCGCGGCGGGACCGTGCTCCAGCACCTCCAGCCACCAGGGGTTGTCGGCTTCGAGCACGCCCATGTGGTTGGGCACGATGTCGAGCAGCAGGCGCATGCCGCGCGCATGGAGCGCGGCGACCAGCGCGTCGAGGTCGGCGTCGCTGCCGAGCTCGGGGTTGAGGCGCTCGGGGTCGATCACGTCGTAGCCGTGCGTGCTGCCCGGGCGGGCGCGCAGCAGCGGCGAGGCGTAGAGATCGCTGACGCCGAGCGCCGCCAGGTGCGGCAGCCGCGCGGTCGCGTCGGCGAGGCGGAAGCCGGCGTGGAACTGCAGGCGGTAGGTGGCGCGCGGGATGCGCGGGGCGTGCGTGCTCATGCGAGCCAGCGACCGGACCAGGGGCCGAAGCCGTCGGCATCGATGCGCCCGAGCGCGCAGGCCGGATCGGCGTCGATCGGCTCGAAGCCGGCCGCCGCATCGTGCGCCACCGTCTCGGCCGACAGGTTCACCTGCATCAGCCAGCGCCTGCCGCCGCCGAGCCGCCAGTGCAGCTGAAGCAGCGTGCCGTGGCAGCGGGCCTCGTGGCCGTCGAACGGCAGGCTTTCAAGCGACGGCGTCAGCAGCCGCGCGCGCAGCGCGAGCAGCGCTGCGTGGAAGTCCCGCCAGGCGCGCGCCGCATCGCTTGCGGCGGCCTCGCGCCAGCGCTTGCAGGCTTCGAAGGTCGCTTCGCTGCACGGGTCGGGCAGCCGCCCTTCGCGTGCCGCTTCGGCGAAGCGCGGGAAATGCTCGAACTCCTTGCGCCGGCCTTCGCGCACCGCGTCGCGCAGCGCACCCTGCCAGTCGCAGAAGTAGAGGAAGGGCGTGGTCGCGCCGAGCTCCTCGCCCATGAACAGCATCGGCGTCGTCGGCGCGAGCAGCACGATCGCCGCGGCGAGCTTCACCGCGTCGGCCCCGGCGAGCGCCAGCAGCCGCTCGCCGAAGGCGCGGTTGCCGATCTGGTCGTGCGTCTGCAGCATGTTGACGACCGCGCCGAGCGGCGCCTGGCCCTCGGCGGCCCGGCGCGAGCCGGCGACATGCGGCGCGCCCTGGCGCGAGAAGCCGTGCGCGAGCGCGCGGCCGAGCTGCTCGAGCGGCGCGTCGTACTCCGCGTAGTAGCCGTCGCGCTCGCCGGTGAGCAGCACGTGCAGGCCGTGGTGCACGTCGCCGCTCCACTGCCCGTCGTAGCGGCCCGGCGTGCCCGGCGGCCCGAGCCGCGCCGGATCGTTGTGATCGTTCTCCAGCACCAAGTGCACGTGCCGGCCGGCGGTGGCCGCGCGCACGCGCTCGGACAGCTCGTGCAGGAAGCCCGGCCGGCGCTCGTCGGGGATCGCATGCACCGCGTCGAAGCGCAGCCCGTCGAAGCGGAACTCGTCGAGCCAGTAGAGCGCGTTGTCGATGAAGAACTCGCGCACCGTCGCCGCACCGCGCGCGTCGTCGTCGACGTTGATCGCCGCGCCCCAGCCGGTGACGTGGCGCTCGGAGAAGAAGCCCGGCGCGTAGGCGTGCAGGTAGTTGCCGTCCGGCCCGAAGTGGTTGTAGACGACGTCGGCGAACACCATCAGCCCGAGCCGGTGCGCGGCCTGCACGAAAGCCTTCAGCTCGTCGGGCCGGCCGTAGCCGTGGAAGGGCGCGAAGGGCAGCACGCCGTCGTAGCCCCAGCCGAAGCGGCCGGGGAAGTCGGCCAGCGGCATCAGCTGGATCGCGGTGATGCCCAGGCTCGCCAGCTCGCTCAGGCGCGCCGCGGCGCTCGCGTAGCGGCCCTCGTCGGTGAACGTGCCGACGTGCAGCTCGTAGATCACCGCCTCGTGCCAGGGCCGGCCGCGCCAGCCGGCGTCATCCCAGGTGAAGGCATGCGGATCGAGCAGTTCGCTCGGGCCGTGCGGGCCGTCGGGGTTGAAGCGCGAGGCGGGATCGGGCACGGCCAGTTCGCCGTCGATGCGCCATTGGTAGCGCTGGCCCGCGGCGGCATCGGCCACGACGGCCTCGCACCAGCCGCCGGCATCCCGTGTGGCCGCCGCGCTGCGCAGGCCATCGCCGTGCAGCAGCAGCTCGGCGTGCCGGGCGCCGGGCGCCCACAGGCGAAACCGCGCACCGCGACCGCTGGCGTCGAGAGTCGCGCCGAAGCGCATCGCGTGGGCATGCCGCATCGCTTCACACCCGCGGCTGGGTCAGCAGGAACAGCGCGCGCCCGGCGCAGCGCGCGCTGCCTTCGAGCGGCTGGCCGTCGGCCACCGGGAATCCGGTGCGCGTGCTGGTGTCGATGCGCGGGAACCAGGCGCGGCCGTTCACCTCCGGCAGCACGAAATCGGCCGGGTCGTCGCCGCCGTTGAGGATCAACAGCACCGCCGCGCCGAGCGCGTCGTCGTCGGCGCTGCACATGAGCGCCGCGACCGCGCGGAAGCCCGCGTCGGTCCAGTGCGCCGCGGTCGCTTCGCTGCCGTCGGGCAGGCGCCAGCGCACCTCGTTCACGCCGTCGCCTTCATCGGCCCTGAACCAGCGTGGCAGGCGCAGCAGCGGCAGTTCGCGGCGCAGCCAGACGAGGCGGCGGGTGAAGTCGAGCAGCCGGCTGCGCTCGGGCGTCATCCGCCAGTCGAACCAGCTGATCTCGTTGTCCTGGCAGTAGCCGTTGTTGTTGCCGCGCTGGGTGCGGCCCATCTCGTCGCCGCCCAGCAGCAGCGGCGTGCCCTGCGACAGCAGCAGCGTCGCGAGCAGGTTGCGCTTGAGCCGTTCGCGCTGCACCAGCACGACTTCGTCGCAGGTGTCGCCCTCGGCACCGCAGTTCCAGCTGCGGTTGTGGCTCTCGCCGTCGCGGTTGTCTTCGCCGTTGGCCTCGTTGTGCTTGCCGTTGTAGGAGACGAGGTCGTGCAGCGTGAAGCCGTCGTGCACCGTGACGAGGTTGACGCTCGCGTTCGGCGTGCGGCCGGCGTGCTCGTACAGATCGGACGAGCCCCACATCCGCTGCGCCAGCGTGTTGAGCGCGCCTTCCTTCTGGCACCAGAAGCTGCGCACCGTGTCGCGGTAGGTGCCGTTCCATTCGGCCCAGGGCTTCGGGAAGCCGCCGACGCGGTAGCCGTCGGGGCCCAGGTCCCAGGGCTCGGCGATCAGCTTGACCTGCGAGACCACCGGGTCCAGCGCGATCGCATGGAAGAAGGCGCTGTCGTGGCTGAAGTCCACCTTGCCGCGGCCCAGCGTCACCGCGAGGTCGAAGCGGAAGCCGTCGACGCCCATCTCCGTGACCCAATAGCGCAGGCTGTCGACGATCAGCCGGTTGACCACCGGCACCGTGGTGTCGAGCGTGTTGCCGGTGCCGGTGAAATCGAAGTTGTAGCGGCGGTCGGGCGGGCTCAGCCGGTAGTAGGTGTAGTGGTCGATGCCCTTGAACGACAGGGTCGGCCCGAGGTGGTTGCCTTCGGCGGTGTGGTTGTAGACCACGTCGAGGATCACCTCGAGGCCGGCCTCGTGCAGCGCGCGCACCATCTGCTTGAACTCGCGCACCGGCCCGCCGGTGCTCTGGTCGGCCGCGTAGCGCGCGGCCGGCGCGAAGAAGCCGATCGAGTTGTAGCCCCAGTAGTTGCGCAGTCCCAGGTCGACGAGCCGGTGATCGTCGAAGAAGGCCTGCACCGGCAGCAGCTCGACCGCGGTGACGCCGAGCTGCTTCAAGTGGTCGATCGCCGCGGGCGACGCGAGCCCGGCGTAGGTGCCGCGCAGCGCCTCGGGCACGCCCGGGTGCTGCTTGGTGAAGCCCTTGACGTGCACCTCGTAGAACACCGTGCGGTCCCAGGGCGTGTTCGGCGGCGTGCTGTCGCCCCAGTCGAACGCGTCGTTGACCACCTCGCACTTGGGCATCACCGCGGCGCTGTCCTCGATGCTGCAGTTCAGGCCCTCGTAGCCTTCCTCGGCCTCTTCGCCCGGCAGGTAGCCGTAGTGCGCGCTGCTCCACTGCGGCTCGCCGACGATCGAGCGGGCGTAGGGGTCGAGCAGCAGCTTGTGCTTGTTGCACCGCTGGCCGGCGGCGGGCTCGGTCGGGCCTTCGACGCGCCAGGCGTAGCGCGCGCCGGGCTGCAGATCGGGCACGTAGCCGTACCAGACGGCGCCGCGGCCGTGGCGCGTCATCTCCAGGCGCTGGATCTCGTGCGTGCCCGTGTCGTCGAACACGCACAGCTGCACCGCGCGGGCGGCGCCGCTGTGCAACGCGAAGTTCACGCCGCGACCGTCCCAGGTGGCGCCGAGCGGGTAGGGGCGGCCGCTGCGAACGCGCAGCTTGGGCATCGTTCAGCGCGCCTCGCGCCGTGCCTCAGGCCCAGGCATGGCGCCCGGGGCCGAAGGCCTGTGCGGCGGGCTGGGACTCGCCGGCGAAATGCCCGCGCGGCACGACCACGATGCCGCCGGCGCTGACCGGGAAGCGCGCGCGGTCGCGCCGCGCGTCGAAGCCGATCACCTCGCCGCCCGGGATCGCGTTGCCTTCGTCGACGATCACCCGTTGCAGCCGCGCTCCCGCGCCGACGCGCACGCCGTCCATCAGCACCGCATGGTCGAGCTGCGCATGCCGGCCGATGCGCACCGAGTCGCCGGCGACCGTGCGGTCGAGCAGGGCGCATTCGACGATCGCGCCGTCGCCGAGCCGGCAGTCGGTCACCTCGGCATGCGCGTCGATGCGCGCTCGCGCCGGCGGCTGCAGCGCGCCGATCGGCCAGAGCGCGTCGTCCAGCGCGAACGGCGCTTCGGCGCCGAGCGTGTCCATGTGGGCGGCGAAGTAGGCGTCGAGCGTGCCGATGTCGCGCCAGTAGCGCCGCGGCTCGGCGCAGGCCCCGGGCGCCGGGCTGTGCTGGAAGTCGTAGGCCATCAAACGGTGGCCGCCTGCGAGCAGCGCCGGCAGCACGTCGTGGCCGAAGTCGGTGCCGCCTTCGGCCTGCGCGCGCGCCAGCGCATCGCACAGCACCTCGGTCGAGAAGACGTAGTTGCCCATCGAGGCGAGCGCGTGGCCGGGGTGATCGGCGGCCGGCTCGGGGCGCGCCGGCTTCTCGTGGAAGGCGAGGATGCGCCGCGCGGCGTCGACCTCGACGACGCCGAAGCCGCTCGCCTCGCGCAGCGGCACCGGCAGCACCGCGATGGTCACGTCGGCGCCGCTCGCCGCATGCGCCTCGAGCATCGCCGCCACGTCCATCCGGTAGATGTGGTCGGCGCCGAAGATCGCCACCTGCCGGGCGCCCGAGGCGCGCACGCGCGCCAGGTGCTGGCGCACCGCGTCGGCGGTGCCGCGGTAGGGCCGGTCGAGCGTCGCGGCCAGCACCTGCACCGGCGCGCCGAGCGCCGGCCGCGCCGGCCAGGCGCGCTCGACGTGGCGCAGCAGCGCCTCCGGCCGGTGCTGCACCAGCAGGTCGAGCGACGGCAGGCCGGCGTTCAACAGGTTGGAGATCGCGAAGTCGACGACCCGGTGGCGCCCGCCGAAGGGCAGCGCCGGCTTGCAGCGCTCCGCCGTCAGCGGCGCCAGCCGCGAGCCGGCACCGCCGGCCATCACGAAGGCCCAGCTCCTTGCAACCTCGCCACCGCCGCGTGCATCCATGCCCGTTCTCCCTGGCGGTGCTCCGCCAGGGCGGGCAATGGCAAACGGTGTGCCGCGGGCGCGGCGTCAGTTCGCGAACGCCGCGATCCCGGTGATCGCGCGTCCGAGGATCAGCGCATGCACGTCATGCGTCCCTTCGTAGGTGTTCACCACCTCCAGGTTGACCAGGTGCCGCGCCACGCCGAACTCGTCGCTGATGCCGTTGCCGCCGAGCATGTCGCGCGCGGTGCGGGCGATCTCCAGCGCCTTGCCGCAGGAGTTGCGCTTCAGGATGGACGTGACCTCCGGGGCGGCCGTGCCTTCGTCCTTCATCCGCCCCAGCCGCAGGCAGCCCTGCAGCCCGAGCGCGATGTCGGTGAGCATGTCGGCCAGCTTCTTCTGCACCAGCTGGTTCGCCGCCAGCGGCCGGCCGAACTGCTTGCGCTCCAGCGTGTAGCTGCGCGCGGTCTCGTAGCAGAACTCGGCCGCGCCGAGCGCGCCCCAGGCGATGCCGTAGCGCGCGCTGTTCAGGCAGGTGAACGGGCCCTTCAGGCCGCGCACTTCGGGGAAGGCGTTCTCCTCGGGAACGAACACCTGATCCATCACGATCTCGCCGGTGAGGCTCGCGCGCAGGCCGACCTTGCCGTGGATGGCCGGGGCGCTCAGGCCCTTCATGCCCTTGTCGAGGATGAAGCCGCGTATGTCTCCTGGTCCGTGGCCTTCGTCCTCCTTGGCCCAGACGACGAAGACGTCGGCGAAGGGGCTGTTGGTGATCCACGTCTTGGCGCCGCTCAGGCTGTAGCCCCCCGGCACCTTCTTCGCGCGGGTGACCATGCTGCCGGGGTCGGAGCCGTGGTCGGGCTCGGTCAGGCCGAAGCAGCCGATCCATTCGCCGCGCGCGAGCCTGGGCAGGTACTTCTGCTTCTGCGCCTCGGTGCCGAAGGCTTCGATCGGCACCATCACCAGCGAGCTCTGCACGCTCATCATCGAGCGGTAGCCCGAGTCGACGCGCTCGACCTCGCGCGCGACGAGCCCGTAGCAGACGTAATTCATGCCGGCGCCGCCGTAGGCCTCGGCGACCGTGGGGCCGAGCAGGCCCAGCTCGCCCATCTCTCGAAAGATCGACGCATCGCTGCTGCCCTCGCGGAAGGCGTTCAGCACGCGCGGCGCGAGCCGGCCTTGCGCGTAGTCGCGCGCGGCATCGCGCACGGCGCGCTCGTCGGCGCTCAGCTGCTGCTCGAGCAGGAAGGGATCGTCGCGGTCGAAGCTGGGCTTGCTCATCGGAAAACTCCTCAATCAGGGACGACCGCGGTGACTTCGATCTCGACCTTGGCCTGATCCTCGATCAGCGCCGTGACCTCGACCGCGGTCATCGCGGCGTTGAAGCTCGCGATCAGCTCGCGGAAGGCGCGGCCGATCTCGGGGTAGGACGCGACGTACTCGCGCTTGTCGGTGACGTACCAGGTCATGCGCACGATGTGCTCCGGCTTCGCGCCGCCTTCGGCCAGCACCGCGACCACGTTGGCCAGCGCCTGCCGCGCCTGGCCGGCGAGCGTGTCGCTGACGAACCGGCCCTCGGCGTCCCAGCCGACCATGCCGGCGACGAACACCATGCGCCCGCGCGCCGCGACGCCGTTCGCATAGCCGCGCGGGCGCGGCCAGCCGGGGGGGAGCAGGACTTGCGGCATCGAAGGATCTCCTGGGTTCACGTCGGCTCGCGGAGTTTGAAGCGCTGCAGCTTGCCGGTCTCGGTGCGCGGCAATGCGCTGCGGAACTCGACCGCGCGCGGGTACTTGTAGGGCGCGACCGTCTGCTTGACGAAATCCTGCAGCGCCTTCGCGGTCGTCGGCCCCGCGACGCCGCCTTCGCGCAGCACCACGAAGGCCTTGACGATCTGGCCGCGCTCTTCGTCGGCCACGCCGACCACCGCGCAGTCGGCCACGCCGGGATGCAGCATCAGCGCGCTCTCCACCTCGGGCGCCGCGATGTTGTAGCCGGCCGAGACGATCATGTCGTCGGTGCGCGACTGATAGTGGAAGTAGCCGTCCGCATCCATCAGGTAGGCGTCGCCGGTCAGATTCCAGCCGCCTTGCACGTAGTCGGCCTGGCGCGGGTCGTCGAGGTAGCGGCAGCCGGTGGGCCCGCGCACCGCGAGCTTGCCGATCGTGCCCGGCGCAAGCGGCCGGCCGGCGTCGTCGACGACGCGCGCCTCGTAGCCGGGCACTGCCTTGCCGGTGGCGCCGGGCCGCGCGTTCGCCTCGTCGGCCGAGATGAAGATGTGCAGCAGCTCGGTCGCGCCGATGCCGTCGATCAGCTCGATGCCGGTGGCTTCCTTCCACAGCACGCGCGTCGCCGCCGGCAGCGCCTCGCCGGCCGAGACGCACTTGCGCAGCCGGCTCGCACGCAGCAGCTCGCCTTGCGCCGCCATCGCGCGGTACGAGGTCGGCGCGGTGAACAGCACCGTCGCGCCGAACGCGCGGATCGCTTCGACCAGATGCGCGGGCGTTGCCTTCTCCAGCAGCAGCGCCGAGGCGCCGACGCTCATCGGGAACAGCAGCAGCCCGCCGAGGCCGAAGGTGAAGGCCAGCGGCGGGCTGCCGACGAACACGTCGTCGGCCTCGGCGCGCAGCACGCTGCGCGGCCAGCAGGCGCAGATCGCCATCACGTCGCGATGGAAGTGCATCGTGCCCTTGGGCACGCCGGTGGTGCCGGAGGTGAAGGCGATCAGGCAGCAGTCGTCGGCGGCGGTCGCAAGCGTGTCGAAGCGCGGGCTCGCGGCGGCCATCGCGGCTTCGAGCCCGTCGGGCGCGCCGGTGTTGAAAAGCTTGATGCGCGCGAGCGTCGGGCACTCGCGCTGCGCTTCGAGCAGCGCGTCGGCCAGCGCCGCGTCGCACAGCGCGTGCGTGACGCGCGCCTTCGCGACGATCGGCACCAGCTCCTTCGCGCGCAGCATTGGCATCGTCGCGACCGCGATGCCGCCGGCCTTGATCACGCCGAACCAGCAGGCCGCCATCATCGGGTTGTTCGGCGCGCGCAGCAGCACGCGGTTGCCGGGCACCAGGCCCATCTGCTCGAGGAGCACGTTGGCGATGCGGTTCGCATGCGCCTGCAATGCCGCATAGCTCCAGTGCAGGCCGCCGGGCGCCACGATGCACGGCCGCTCGCCGCGGCCCTCGCGCACCGCGCGATCGAGCAGCTCGGCCGCGCAGTTCAGCCGCTCGGGGAACTGCAGCTCCGGCAGCGTGAACAGGAAGTCCGGCTGCTGCTCGGGCGGCGGCAGGTGGTCGCGCGCGAAGGTGTCGAGGTGGGCGGTGGCCATGGCGGACCTCCTGGCTTCAAGCCCGCAGCAGCTCGCGGCCGATGATCAGTTGCTGCACCTCGCTGGCGCCTTCGTAGATGCGCAGCGAGCGGATCTCGCGGTACAGCCGCTCGACCGGCTCGCCGCGCTTCACGCCGAGCCCGCCGCAGATCTGCACCGCGGCGTCGATCACCTGCTGGGCCCCTTCGGTCGCCGCCAGCTTGGCCATCGCGGCTTCCTTCGTGACGCTTCGGCCCTGGTCGCGCAGCCATGCCGCGCGGTAGGTCAGCAGCGCGGCCGCGTCGATCGTGGTGGCCATCGTCGCGAGGCGGGCCTGCGTGAGCTGGAAGTCGGCCAGCACGCCGTCGAACATCTTTCGCGTCGTCGCGCGTCGCAGCGCCTCGGCCAGGGCATGCCGCGCGAAGCCGAGGGCCGCGGCCGCGACCGAGGTGCGGAACACGTCGAGGGTGCGCATCGCGACCTTGAAGCCTTCGCCGGCCGCGCCGATGCGCTGCGTGAGCGGCACGCGGCAGCCGACGAAGCGCAGCCGCGCGAGCGGGTGCGGCGCGATGACCTCGATGCGCTCGGCGATCTCCAGGCCGGGCGTGCCCGCCTCGACGATGAAGGCCGAGATGCCGCGCGAGCTGCGCGCTTCGCCCGCGGCCTGCGAAGCGGGGGGCTCTGCTGCTTCCCGGGCGAACACGACATAGAAGTCGGCGATGCCGCCGTTGGAGATCCAGGTCTTCTCGCCGTCGAGCACCGCGTGCCCGCCTTCGACGCGCGCGGCGCACCGCATCGCCGCGACGTCCGAGCCGGCGTCCGGCTCCGACAGCGCGAAGGCCGCGATCGCCTCGCCGCGCGCCACCTTCGGCAGCCACGCGGCCTGCTGCGCGGGCGTGCCCGCCAGGCTGATGGCGCCCGAGCCCAGCCCCTGCATCGCGAAGGCGAAGTCGGCCAGGCCCTCGTGGCGCGCGAGCGTCTCGCGGATCAGGCACAGGCTGCGCGTGTCGATCGCCTCGGCCGCGCCGCCGTGCGCGCTGCCGGCGATCGCATGGCGCAGCCAGCCCCCCGCGCCGAGCGAACGCACGAGCTGCCGGCAGGCGGCATCGACATCGCCGTGGTCCACATGGGCGGCGTGCTCGCGCGCCCACGCATCGAGCGCGTGCGCCAGCTCGCGATGCCGCGCCTCGAAGAAAGGCCAGTCGAGGTGGCTCGGCACGTCCATCTAGTTGCCCTCGAACACCGGCTTGGCCTTCGCGGCGAAGGCGTCGTAGGCCCGCCGGAAGTCCTCGGTCAGCATGCACAGCGCCTGCGCCTGCGCCTCGGCCTCGATCGCCTGGTCGATCGTCATCGCCCACTCCTGATGCAGCATCGTCTTGGTGATGCCGTTGGCGAAGCTGGGCCCGTGCGCGAGCTCGTGCGCGAGCGCCTGCGCCTCGGCCAGCAGGGCCTCGGGTGTGCAGAGCCGGTTGAGGAAGCCCCAGCGCTCGGCCTCTTCGCCGCCGAGCGCGCGGCCGGTGTAGAGCAGCTCGCTCGCGCGGCCCTGCCCGACGATCCTCGGCAGCATCGCGCAGGCGCCCATGTCGCAGCCGGCGAGGCCGACGCGGTTGAACAGGAAGGCCGTCTTGCTGCGCGCGGTGCCCAGGCGCAGGTCGGACGCCATCGCGACGATCGCGCCGGCGCCGGCGCACACGCCGTCGATCGCCGCGACGATCGGCTGCGGGCAGTGCCGCATCTCGCTGACGAGCGCGCCGGTCATGCGCGTGAACATCAGCAGCTCCGGCGCGGGCAGGCCGATCAGCGGGCCGATGATCTCGTGCACGTCGCCGCCCGAGCAGAAGTTGCCGCCGGCACCGGCGATCACGATCGCCTTCACGTCCTCGGCGTGCCGCAGCGTCGCGAACAGGTCGCGCAGCTCGGCGTAGCTCGCGAAGCTCAGCGGGTTCTTGCGCTCGGGGCGATCGAGCGTGACTGTGCCGACGCGGTCGCGCAGCTGCCAGCCGAAGTGCGCGGCGCGGTGGCCCGCGAGCCGCGTGCGGTTGCCGGCGGCCAGCACCGGATCGAGGGGCTTGTCGCGCTTCATCGCTCGGTCTCCTTCGTGTCGCCGGCTTGCAGCGCGTTGAGGTGCACGCGCAGGCCGCCGAGCAGCTCGTGCAACTGCGCCTTCTGCGGGGCGCCCATGCCCGCGAAGATGTCCACGACCCAGGACTCGTGCACCGCGGCGATCCGTGCGAACACCTGGTGCCCCTTCGCGGTGAGCGCGACGCGCCAGGAGCGGCGGTCCTCCGG
Source organism: Methylibium sp. (assembly GCF_035762065.1). Lineage (GTDB taxonomy): Bacteria > Pseudomonadota > Gammaproteobacteria > Burkholderiales > Burkholderiaceae_C > Methylibium. Next base: position 48,074 of record NZ_DASTPW010000055.1, on the reverse strand, counting down.
CTCGTCGCGGCGCTCGACCAGGCCCTCCTTGACCAGCTCGTCGGTCAGCCCGGTGACGTTGCCGCCGGTCACCATCAGATAGCGCGACAGCGCGTTCATCCGCAGCCCGTCGGGGTGGCGCTGCAGCTGCGCGAGGTAGTCGAAGCGGGCGAGCGTCATGCCGAACTCGGCGCGCAGGCGCTTCTTGATTTCGGTCTCGATCTGCGTGCTGCACGAAAGCAGCCGCAGCCACACCTTCAGCGATTGATGGTCGTCGGCGGCGAGCCGGCCTTCGAGGCCGATGCTCCCGTCGTCGAGCAGCGGGGCGAGCTCCAGCTTCGTCGCGCGCTTCATGCCATCACCTCGCCGCCGCTGACCGAAAGGCACTGGCCGGTGACGGCCGCGGCGCCGTCGCCGCACAGGAAGGCCACCGCGTCGGCGACTTCGCCGGGCTGCATCACGCGGCCTTGCGGGCTCGCCTGCTCGAAGGCGGCGCGCGCCTCGGCCTCGCTGCGCCCGGTCCCGGCGACCAGCCTGTCGATGCCCGTGCGCAGGATCTCGGTGTCGGTGTAGCCGGGGCAGACTGCGTTGACGGTGACGCCCTTCTTCGCGACTTCCAGCGCCAGCGCGCGGGTCAGGCCGACGACGCCGTGCTTGGCCGCGCAGTAGGCCGCGACGTAGGCGTAGCCGCGCTGGCCCGCCGTACTCGCGACGTTGACGATGCGGCCGCGGCCCGTGCCGAGCATGTCGGGCAGCGCCTGCTGCGTGCAGAGGAAGGTGCCGGTGAGGTTCACGTCGAGCATGCGTTGCCAGAGGTCCAGCGAGGTCTTGCCGAAGGGCGCGCTTTCGGCCTGGCCGGCGTTGTTGACGAGGATCGCGATGGCACCGTGCGCCGCGCGCGCCGCGGCGAAGGCGCGCTGCACCGCGGCCTCGTCGGCGACGTCGACGGCGATGCAGGCCGCGCCCGGCAGCTCGGCCGCCAGCGCGCGCAGCGCGTCCAGGCGCCGGCCCATCAGGCTCAGGCGCGCACCCTGCGACGCGAGCCGGCGCGCGATGGCCGCGCCGATCCCCTGCGCCGCGCCGGTGACGACCGCGTGGCGGCCTTCGAGCGCCGGCCCGCTCACACCGGCTCCCGCTCGGCCGGCCCGGCCGGGGCTGCGGCCCGCGCGGCCTTCTCGCGTGCGAACAAGGTCTCCATCTGCGCCTTGCCCGATGCATACGGCTTCGGCCACGCGATGCCGGTCCAGCCGATCCTCGCGGCCTCGGTCAGCGTCCACGCCGGGTTCGCCAGATGCGGCCGCGCGACGGCGCACAGATCCGCGCGTCCCGCCGCGACGATGCTGTTGACGTGATCGGCCTCGCTGATCGCGCCGACCGCCATCGTGGCGATGCCGGCTTCGTTGCGGATGCGATCGGCGAACGGCGTCTGGTACATGCGGCCGTAGACCGGCTTCTGCAGCGGGCTGACCTGGCCCGACGAGCAGTCGATCAGATCGCAGCCGGCGGCCTTGAAGGCGCGCGCGATCTCCACCGCATCGGCCGGCGTGATGCCGCCCTCGACCCAGTCGTGCGCCGAGATCCGCACCGACATCGGCCGCTGCCGGGGCCACGCCGCGCGCATCGCCGCGAACACTTCGAGCGGCCAGCGCAGCCGGTTCGCGAGCGAGCCGCCGTACTCGTCGGCGCGGCGGTTGGTCAGCGGCGAGATGAAGCTCGACAGCAGGTAGCCGTGCGCGCAGTGCAGCTCCAGCCAGTCGAAGCCGGCCTCGGCGGCACGGCGGGTGGCGGCGACGAAATCGTCGCGCACGCGGTCCATGTCGGCGCGGTCCATCGCGCGCGGCACGGCCGTCACGCCGCTCTGGTAGGGCAGGGCCGAGGCCGCGAGCAGCGGCCAGTTGGCCTCGGCCAGCGGCTGGTCGGCGCCGCGCCCGTTCCACGGCTCGTTGGTCGAGCCCTTCGGGCCGGCGTGGCCCAGCTGGAGCGCGATCCGCGCGTCGGAATTCGCATGGACGAAGTCGACGATGCGCTTCCAGGCATCGCGCTGCGCGTCGTTCCACAAGCCGGGGCAGCTGGGCGTGATGCGGGCGTCGGGGCTCGGGCAGGTCATCTCGGCGAACACGAGGCCCGCGCCGCCCATCGCACGCGCGCCCAGGTGCGCCAGGTGGTAGTCGCCGGCGACGCCGTCCTGCGCGCGGTATTGCGCCATCGGCGAGACCACCACGCGGTTCGCGAGCCGCGTGCCGCGCAGCGTGAACGGCGTGAACATCGGCGGCGGCGGCTTGCTGCCGGCGGGAAGCTCGAGCCCCGCGCGCTCGGCGAACCAGCGCTCGAAGCCTTCGAGCCAGGCCGCATCGCGCAGCCGCAGGTTCTCGTGCGAGATGCGCTGCGAGCGCGTCAGCATCGAGTACATGAACTGCTCGGGCGGCAGCGTCTCGGCATAGCGCGCGCCGACCACCTCGAACCACTCCATCGCGTTCCAGGCCGCGTTCTGCAGGCGCAGCACGTCGACGCGCCGCAGCGCTTCGTACTCGGCGAGCACCTGCGGGATGCGTTCGGGCGCGTGGCCGAAGCGCTCGAACTGGCGCGCGAGCTCGATCGCGTCCTCGATCGCGAGCTTGGTGCCCGAGCCGATCGCGAAATGCGCGGTGTGCACCGCGTCGCCCATCAGCACGACGTGGCTGCGGCCGTTGAAGAAGGACCAGTGCTCGCAGGCGACGTGCTGGAAGGCGAGCCACGCCGAGCCGCGCAGGTGGCGCGCGTTCGTCATCAGCTTGTGGCTGCGCAGCTCCGGCTCTGCCGGGCCGGGCAGATCCCCTTGGGGGACGGACGGCGAAGCCGGCCTGGGGGCCTCAATTCGCAGGTGGTCGGCGAACAGCCGCTCGCAGAAGGCGACCGAGGCGTCGCTGTCGAGCTTGTCCAGCCCGTGCGCGAGCCAGGTGGTCTCGGTCGTTTCGACGATGAAGGTCGTGGTCTTCTCGTCGAACTGGTAGACGTGTGCCTGGAACCAGCCGTGCTCGGTGCGCACGAAGCTGAAGTTGAAGGCGTCGTACAGCTTGGTCGTGCCCAGCCAGATGAAGCGGTTCGGGCGGGTCACGATGTCCGGCTTGAAGACTTCGGCATGCCGGCGGCGCACCTTCGAGTTCACGCCGTCGGAGGCGATGACGAGGTCGGCCTCGGGGAAGTCGGCGTCCGACTCCGCTTCGCTCTCGAAGACCAGCCTGACGCCCAGCGCCTCGCAGCGCGCCTGCAACAGGTTCAAAAGCTTCTTGCGGCCGATGCCGACGAAGCCGTGGCCGCCGCTGCGGATGCGCCGGCCCCGGAATTCGAGCTCGATGTCGTCCCAGTGGTTGAAGGCGCGCTCGATGTCGGCGGCGGTCTCGGCGTCCCACTCGCGCATGTTCGCGAGCGTCGCGTCGGAGAACACGACGCCCCAGCCGAAGGTGTCGTAGGGCTTGTTGCGCTCGACGACGGTCACGTCGTGCTCGGGGCGCAACTTCTTCATCAGCAGCGCGGCATACAGGCCGGCCGGGCCGCCGCCGATGCAGACGATCTTCATGGGCGCTCCAAAGACACTGGCAACGAAGCCAGTTTGGAGGTTGATCGTTTAGTTGTCAACTAAAAGCATGCGGCTCACGCGATGCGACTTTTTCCCGCCGGCACGGTGCCGGCTCGTCGCGCGGAGCCCGCCCTCCCGTGACCGGGGGATGCCCGCCGGAGCAGCGCTTTGCAGACTCCGTGCATGCAAGCCGCCGCCTTCGTGACCCGCTCCTCGTCCCCCGCCGCCGCGCAGGGCGCGCTGCGGCGCAGCGGCTGGACGGCCTGGGCCGGAGGCGATGTCGATCGGAGGCGTTGGATGGACGTTCAGCAACGACAGGTCGGCGACTTCCGCATCTACGCCGGGGCGCTGGACGCGCCGGAAGGCGGCTACACCGCCGCGGTCGAGGTCCACCGCATCGGCCGCGACGACGACGCGGCCGAGGTGATCTTCAGCAGCGAGCGCGTCTCGGGCGGCCACCGCTTCGAGGCCGCGGCGCTCGCGGTGCGCCACGCGCTCGACGTGGGCCACCAGGCCATCCGGCTGCGCGAGAGCCTGGGCGGCTGAACCACCGGGCCGGGCTCAGAGCCGGCTCGAGGCCCGCACCAGTTCGGGCGCCGGGTTGCCGCCGCGGCCGCCCAGGCGCGTCTGCAGCGCCTGCTGGGTCTGCTCGACGATCTCCTTCGCCGTGGCCGCGTCGTGCACGAAGAGGTTGTGCTTCGCGGTCGCGCGCATTTGCGTCGTCGACTTGTTCATCGCCTCGAGCTCGATCTCGATCTTCCGGTCGGCCGACTTCGCCTTGATCACCTCGGTGCCGTCGCGCTGCTCGATGCTTTCGACGGCGATGCTCATGCGCTGCAACGCGACCAGCGACGCGGTGCGCACCTGCGGCGCGCTGGCGGTGAAGGTGCGGCTGCTGCTGCCGTTGGCGGTGTGGTTGACGCCGGCCGACGCGCCGATGCCCAGCGCGGTCAGCGCGACCGTCCCGCAGCCGCCGAGGCCGGCGCAGGCGGCGATCAGGGCCAGGACGCCGGCGCGGCAGGCAGGGCCGCGGCGTCGTGCGAGGCGGCAGGCGTTCGGGTGGTCGTGCATCGAGGAGGCTGGGCGTCGCGGTCGAGCGCGACCTTGCAAACCGCACGCCACCCGCGGATGCGGGCGCCACGGCGGCGTCGCGGCGCCGACTTGGCCGCGGCCGGCGTGCGGATGCCGCAGTTCGCGCCGGCCGGGCCGGCTACGTCTGGCGACAAAGCCGACGCGATGCGGCGGCGGCTGTCGCGCCTGGTCGGCAAGGCCTCGGGCCTGGCCGCGCCGAAGAGGTGCGCTGAGCGCATGCGGATGCGGACGCTTCAAATCGGCTTGGCAGATACGTCTTTAAAAGCTACATTCCGCCTGTTTTGTAGCATTGAATGGCATGCCGAAGTCTTCTGCCCATCACGACTGGTTGCCTGCGCAAGCCCTGGCCGCCTTGCGGCAGCTCGGCGCCAACCTTGCACTCGGCCGCGTGCGACGCAAGGAATCGCTGCGCGCCTGGGCCCAACGCCTGGGGGTCTCAGTGCGCACGGTGCAGCGGCTCGAAGCCGGCGATCCCGGTGTCGGCATGGGCGTGTATGCGGCGGCGCTGTGGCTGGTAGGGCGCAGCGACGCGCTGCCGGCGCTGGCCGATCCAGCGCTCGACCGCGGTGCTCTGGAACTCGACCTGCGCGTCGCGCGCAATCGGCTTGCGCGGCGCGCGGCGGGGTGACGATGGGCACGCGCGCTTCGCAGCCGGCGATCGGCGAACTGCTGCATCTGTGGTGGCTCGCTGATCCGCAGTCGCCGCGATGGGTCGGCACGCTGCGGCTCAAGCGCCGCGGTGCCGGGCAGCCGCCGGGCGTGTCGCTCGAATATGCCGAAGCCTGGCTGGCCGACGGGCTCGCGCTGAGCGAGGACCTGCCGCTGCAGCGCGGCGAATTCCTGCCGACGGAGGCCGACGCCGCGGCCGGCGCCGTCGACGACGCCCGGCCCGACCGCTGGGGCGAGCGGGTGATCCGGCTGCTCGACCGCCCGCCGCGGCTTTCGACGCTCGACTTCCTGTATTTCGCCGGCGATGAGCGCTTCGGCGCGCTCGGCGTCTCGCTGTCGGCCAGCGAGTACCTGCCGCGCCGTCACGGCCCGACGCCGCAGCTCGCCGACTTGGCCGCGATGCACGAGCTGGTGCACAAGCTCGAGGCCGGCGAGCCGGTTGCCGAGCCGCTGCGCCGGCTGGTGATGCCGGGCACCTCGCTCGGTGGCGCGCGGCCGAAGGCGCTGATCACGATCGACGGCGATCAACGGCTCGTGAAGTTCGCCGAAGCGGGCGACCTGATCGACACACCGCTGGTCGAGCACGCGACGATGACGCTCGCGGCGCAAGCGGGCATCCAAGCCAGCATGAGCTGGGCGATACCGCTCGGACCTGCCGGCACGGGCCACGCGATGGCCATCCGGCGTTTCGATCGCGGGCCCGGCGCCGGAGAGGCGAGGCGGCGCCGGCACGCCCTCTCGGCCCACGTCGCCTTGCGGGCGGCCGGCCAGGAATACGGCTACCCCGAACTGGCCCTCCTGCTGCGCCGACGCGCTCACGCCGACGATATCCAGAAGCTGGGGGCCGAGCTGTTTCGCCGGATGCTGTTCAACATCCTGATCGACAACACCGACGATCACGAGAAGAACCACGTGTTGCTCGTCGATGAGCGGCAGCACTATCGGCTCTCTCCGATCTTCGACGTGCTGCCTGCGGGCCAAGCGCTCGGCTATCAGCAGATGCGCGTCGGTCGCAACGGAGCGGACGCCACCTTGGAGAACGCTATTTCCGAGCATCGCGCCTTCGGACTGACCGAAGAGCGTGCGCGTGCGAACGCGGCAAGCGTGGCGGAGGTGGTTGCAGGCTGGAAGGACCACTTCGCCGCCGCTGGAGTGACGCCGCGCGACATCGACGAACTCACGCTGCAGATCGACCGCGACTTCCTCGCCGATCAGCGCCGCGAGGCTCAGGCGGGCGGGAATCGGTGAGGCGCGCGCCTCAGGCGGGCGCGAAGCGATAGACGCCCTCGGCGTCCTGCGTGCGCACCAGCCTGCCGGCGAACCACAGCGCGTGCAGGTGCGCGATCGCCTCGCCGAGCGCGAAGGTGGTCTGATGCAGATCGAGCGAACGCTTGAACAGCACCGGCAGCAACTCGAAGGCCGAGCAGGGCGCGCGGCCGCAGGCTTCCATCACCTCGGCGAGCCGCTCGTCGTGGTGCGCGCGGATCTGCGCGATGCGCGTCGGCACGCCGACGAAGGGCCGGCCGTGCGAGGGCAGCACCAGCGTGTCGGGCGCCAGCGCGCGCAGGCGCTCGATGCTGTCGAGGTAGAGCCGCAGCGGGTCGGCCTCGGGCTCGAGGTCGATCACGCTGACGTTGGTCGTGATCTTGGGCAGCAGCATGTCGCCGGAGATCAGCACCGCGCGGCCGGCGGGCACGTCGGTGCCGCGGCCGTCGGCGGGGGCGCCGAGCATCGCCTGGCGCTCGATCGCGGCGCGCGACGCGGGCAGCGCCCCGGCGCCGAGCGTGCCGAGGTCTTCGCAATACAGCGAGATGTGCTCCGGCGCATGACCGAAACCGGCGATGCAGCGCCACGCGCGCCCGCCGATGTCGAAGACCATGCCGTCCATGAGCCGGCGGTGGCTCGGCGGCACCGCCGGCACCATCGAGGCGAAGTAGTTCGAGCGCCTGCGCACCTTGTCGAGCGTCGCGGCGTCGCGCACGCCGTGCGTGCCGAAGTGCGTGGCGGCCGCCGCGCCGCCGAAGCCGGTGGTCGACTGCACCGCCATGCGCGCGGCGTTCCAGTCGGTCGCGCTGATCCAAAGCCGGCAGGGCACGCCGCCCTGCGGCCAGCGTTCGGTGAGCCATTGCGCGAGCCCGATGTGGTCGGGGTGCATGTGCGTGACGATCACGCGCAGCACCGGCAAGCCCTCGAGCTCCTGCTCGAACACCTGCTCCCAGGCGGCGCGCGTGCTCGCGTCGGCGATGCCGCAATCGACGATCGTCCAGCCGTCGATGCCGCCCTGCCGATCGCGCAGCAACCAGAGGTTGATGTGGTCGAGCGCGAACGGCAGCCCCATGCGCAGCCACCTCACGCCGGGCGCGACCTCGACCGCACGGCCCGGCGCCGGCACCGCCTGGCCGTGGGGATAGGCGAGCTGCTGTTCGAGTGGGTTCATGGTGGGGAGGAGGCGGCGCGCGCAGTGCGCGGGATGGGCCGCGAGGTCGGCCGCTAGACTTGCCGTTAACGTCAACGTCAATCGATCCCGATCGATTCTAGGCAGCATGGCCAGCGCCGATGTCCCGCATGCGTCCCATCGCTACAGCATCGGCGAGCTCGCGCGCGAGTTCGACCTGACGACCCGCGCGATCCGCTTCTACGGGGACTGCGGCCTGCTCGCGCCGCAGCGCGGCGGCGCCGGCGGCCGCCAGCGCGTCTACACCGCGCGCGACCGCACCCGGCTCAAGCTGACCCTGCGCGGCAAGCGGCTCGGCCTGAGCCTCGCCGAGATCAAGGATCTCGTGGACATGTACGAATCGCCGCGCGATTCGGCCGCGCAGCTGCGCCGCTTCCTCGCGGTGCTGGTCGAGCACCGCGGCCAGGTCGAGCAGCAGATGGCCGACCTGCAGGCGACGCTCGACGAGGTGCGCGCGCACGAGAAGGAAGCGAGGCGGCTGCTGGCCCTGGGCCAGGCGAAGGGCGCACCGAAGGACAAGCCGCGGCCCAAGCCCGCGAACCGCGTCGCGAAAGCGGCGTGACGAACCCGGAGACTGCCATGGACCTTCCCGGCCTCGACTTCATGCTCGGCGAGGACGTCGACGCGCTGCGCGACGCGGTGCGCGGCTTCGCCGAAAGCGAGATCGCGCCGCGCGCCGCCGAGATCGATCGAAGCGACCGGTTCCCGATGGACCTGTGGCGAAAGATGGGCGAGCTCGGCGTGCTCGGCATCACCGTCGGCGACGACTACGGCGGCGCCGGCATGGGCTACCTCGCGCACATGGTCGCGATGGAGGAGATCAGCCGCGCGAGCGCCTCGGTCGGCCTGAGCTACGGCGCGCATTCGAACCTCTGCGTCAACCAGATCAAGCGCAACGGCAGCGAGGCGCAGAAGCGGAAGTACCTGCCGAAGCTCGTGAGCGGCGAACACGTCGGCGCGCTGGCGATGAGCGAGCCGGGCGCGGGCTCCGACGTCATCTCGATGAAGCTGAAGGCCGAGGAGCGTGGCGGCGTCTACGTGCTCAACGGCACGAAGATGTGGATCACCAACGGCCCCGACGCCGACACGATGGTGGTCTACGCGAAGACCGAGCCCGAGCTCGGCGCGCGGGGCGTCACCGCCTTCATCGTGGAGAAGGGCATGCCGGGCTTCAGCACCGCGCAGAAGCTCGACAAGCTCGGCATGCGCGGCTCGCACACCGGCGAGATGGTGTTCTCCAACGTCGAGGTGCCGGCCGAGAACGTGCTCGGCTCGCTCAACGGCGGCGCGAAGGTGCTGATGAGCGGGCTCGACTACGAGCGCGCGGTGCTCGCGGCCGGGCCGATCGGGATCATGGCCGCGGTGCTGGACAACGTCGTGCCCTACACGCACGACCGCAAGCAGTTCGGCCGGAGCATCGGCGAGTTCCAGCTGATCCAGGGCAAGGTCGCGGACATGTACACCGTGCTGCAGGCGGCGCGCGCCTTCTGCTACACGGTCGGCAAGAACCTCGACAAGCTCGGCGCGGAACACGTCCGGCAGGTGCGCAAGGACTGCGCGAGCGTCATCCTCTGGTGCGCCGAGCGCGCGACGTGGATGGCCGGCGAGGGCATCCAGGTCTTCGGCGGCAACGGCTACATCAGCGAGTACCCGCTGGGGCGGCTCTGGCGCGACGCGAAGCTCTACGAGATCGGCGCGGGCACCAGCGAGATCCGCAGGATGCTGATCGGCCGCGAGCTGTTCGCCGAGACCATGTAGTGGCCGGGGCGACCGACGGCAAGCCGCCTCGCGGCGCACCGGCGGCGAAGGCCCGTGCCGGCGCGGGTCACAGCCGGACGATGTGAGGCCTGCAGCCGGTTCGGCGGTCGACGACTCCTAGACTCGGGCCCATGACCACCGCCCTCGACGAGCTCCTCGCCAACAACCGCGCCTGGGCCGATCGCCAGGTCCGGCGCGACGCCGGCTTCTTCACGCGCCTGCTCACGCAGCAGACGCCGCAGTACATGTGGATCGGTTGCGCCGACAGCCGCGTGCCGGCCAACGAGCTGGTCGATCTGGCGCCGGGCGATCTGTTCGTGCACCGCAACGTCGCTAACGTGGTGGTGCACTCGGACCTGAACTGCCTGTCGGTCGTGCAGTACGCGACCGACGTGCTGAAGGTGCGCCACATCATCGTGGTCGGGCACTCGGGCTGCGGCGGCGTCGCCGCGGTGCTGCACGACCGGCGCGCCGGCATCGTCGACAACTGGCTGCGGCACGTGCAGGACGTGCGCAACTGGTACGCGAACTGGCTGGCATCGGTGCCCGAGGACCAGCGGCTCGATGCGCTGTGCGAACTCAACGTCGTCGAGCAGGCGACCAACGTCTGCCGGACGACCGTCGTGCAGGACGCCTGGGCCCGCGGCCAGGAGCTGGTGGTCCACGGGTGGTTCTACGCGCTGCGCGACGGCCTGCTGCACGACCTGCGCATGACGGTGCGGTCGGCCGACGACGTGAGCCGCGCCCACCGCGCGGCGATCGACGCGGTCAAGCAGCGCTACGCGCCGGGCGAATCGGCGCCGACGACGCCGGGGGCGTTGTGATGGCCGCGCGGCCGGTCAGCGCCTCGCCGACCGAAGCGGCGGCCACTACGCTCGCCGCCGAAGGCGCCGCGCTCGCGGTGGCGGCCGGCGGCAGCTTCGCCTTGACCGACCCGCGCGCCTTCGACATCGCCCGGGCCTTGCTCGAAGGCTTCGACCGCCACTACCGGCTGTTCCGCCAGACCAGCGCGCAGGCCAAGCAGCGCTTCGAGGCCGCCGACTGGCACGGCCAGCAGCGCGCGCAGCGCGAGCGCATCGAGTTCTACGACCTGCGGGTCGACGAGGCGGCAACGAGGCTCGACCAGGAATGGAAAGCGGGCGAACTCAGCCGCGAGACCTGGCAGCAGGTCAAGCTGCACTACATCGGCATGCTGATCGAGCACCACCAGCCCGAACTCGCCGAGACCTTCTTCAACTCGGTGACGACCAAGATCCTGCACCGCAGCTACTTCCGCAACGAGTTCATCTTCGTGCGCCCGGCGGTCAGCACGGAATACATCGAGAACGACGAGGCCGCGTCGCAGCCGACCTACCGCGCCTACTACCCGACGCGCGCGAACCTGCGCGACACGCTGCGCGAGATCGTCCTGAATTACCAGCTCGCCTGCGAGTTCGAGGACCTCGATCGCGACCTCGATCTGGTGCTCGACGCGCTGCAGCGCCCCTTCGGCGACGCGAAGCTGCTCGCCAATTTCCAGATCCAGGTGCTGACCAGCCTGTTCTTCCGCAACAAGGGCGCCTACCTCGTCGGCAAGGTGATCAACGGCTTCCGCGAGACCGGCTTCGCGCTGCCGCTGCTGCACGCGCGGCACGGCAAGCTGGCGATCGACACGGTGCTGCTCGGCGAGGACGACCTGCTGATGCTGTTCAGCTTCGCGCGCGCCTACTTCATGGTGGACATGCAGATCCCCAGCGCCTTCGTGCAGTTCCTGCGCTCGCTGATGCCGCGCAAGCCGCGCTGGGAGCTCTACAACGCGCTGGGCCTGCAGAAGCAGGGCAAGAACCAGTTCTACCGGGACTTCCTCTATCACCTGCGCCACAGCTCGGATCGCTTCCGCATCGCGCCGGGCATCAAGGGCATGGTGATGCTCGTGTTCGACCTGCCGAGCTTCCCGTTCGTCTTCAAGGTGATCAAGGACTTCTACCCGCCGCAGAAGGACACCTCGCGCGAGCTGATCAAGAGCAAGTACCAGCTGGTCAAGACGCACGACCGCGTCGGCCGCATGGCCGATTCGCTCGAGTTCAGCGTCGTCGCCTTCCCGCGCGCACGCTTCGAGGAAGCGCTGATCGAGGAGATCCGCCACTACTGCCCCAGCATCCTCGAGGAAGACGGCGACACGCTGATCCTCAAGCACCTGTACATCGAGCGCCGCATGATCCCGCTCAACATCTACCTGCAGGAATGCACGCCCGAGCAGCTGCAGCATGCGGTGATCGAGTACGGCAACGCGATCAAGGACCTCGTCGCCGCGAACATCTTCCCGGGCGACATGCTGTGGAAGAACTTCGGCGTCACCCGCCACGGCAAGGTGGTCTTCTACGACTACGACGAGATCGAATACATCACCGACTGCCATTTCCGCCGCGTGCCGCCAGCGCGCAACGAGGAAGAGGAAATGTCGGGCGAGGTCTGGTACCCGGTTGGCCCGAAAGACGTGTTCCCCGAGACCTTCGGTCCCTTCCTGCTCGGCGACCGCCGCGTGCGCGAGGTCTTCATGCAGCACCACGCCGACCTGCTCGACGCCGAGTACTGGCAGCGCCGCAAGGACCGCATCCAGGCCGGCTACGTGCACGACGTGTTCCCCTACGATCCCCACAAGCGCTTCCACAAGCCCCCGGGCCTGGGCCTCGGCAGCCTCGATGCGGAGAGCGCCTTCCTCCACGCCGACGGCCAACTGGGCCACAACCCGATCTGATGTCGACCACCCCGTTGCGGCTTCGCCGCTCCCCTCGAGGGGCGCCGCTGGCGTCCCGGCATAGCCGGATCCGCGGCGGCCGCTCGTGGGATCGGTGCCGTTCACGGATCGATCCGCTTGTTTAAGTCAAGGAGTCCGCCATGTCGACCCGCGACCCCATCGTCATCGTCTCCGCCGCGCGCACGCCGATCGGCGGCCTGCTCGGCGACTTCGCGGCGCTCGCGGCCTGGGAGCTGGGCGCGGTCGCGATCAAGGCGGCGGTCGAGCGCGCCGGCGTGCCGGGCGACGCGATCGACGAGGTGCTGTTCGGCAACTGCCTGATGGCCGGCCAGGGCCAGGCGCCGGCACGCCAGGCGATGCGCCGCGCCGGCCTGCCCGATTCGACCGGCGCCGTCACCCTCAGCAAGATGTGCGGCTCGGGGATGCGCGCGATGATGTTCGGCGCCGACATGCTCACGGCCGGAAGCGCGAACGCCATCGTCGCCGGCGGCATGGAGAGCATGACCAACGCGCCGCACCTCGGCTTCGCGCGCAAGGGCGTGAAGTACGGCTCGACGCCGCTGTACGACCACATGGCGCTGGATGGCCTCGAAGATGCCTACGAAAAGTTGCCCAACGGGGGTGGCAAGGCGATGGGCGTGTTCGCCGAGCAGTGCGTCGGCAAGTACGGCTTCACCCGCGAGGCGATGGACGCCTTCGCGATCGCCTCGACCGAGCGCGCGATCGCGGCCAACCGCGACGGCAGCTTCGACTGGGAGATGGCTCCGGTCGTGCTGTCCGGCAAGACCGGCGAGCTGACGATCGCGAAGGACGAGCAGCCCTTCAAGGCCAAGCCGGACAAGATCCCCGGCCTGAAGGCCGCGTTCACGAAGGATGGTGCGATCACCGCCGCCACCTCGTCGAGCATCTCCGACGGCGCCGCGGCGCTGGTGCTGATGCGCGAGTCCACCGCCGGGCAGCGCGGCCTGCGGCCGATCGCGCGCATCCGCGCGCACGCCGTGCATGCGAACGCGCCCGAGTGGTTCACCACCGCGCCGGTCGGTGCGATCGAGAAGGTCTTGAAGAAGACGGGCTGGGCCGCGAAGGAGGTCGATCTCTGGGAGATCAACGAAGCCTTCGCCGCGGTGACGATGGCGGCGATGCACGAGTTCGAGCTGCCGCATGGCATCGTCAACGTGCACGGCGGTGCCTGCGCGCTGGGCCACCCGATCGGCGCAAGCGGCGCGCGCATCGTCGTCACGCTGCTCGGCGCGCTCCGGAAGCTGGGCAGGACGAAGGGCGTCGCCGCGCTGTGCATCGGCGGCGGCGAGGCGACCGCGATGGCGGTGGAACTGGTCTGAGCGCCGCTTGAACGCTCCCACCCGCTCCGCCCCGGCCGAGGGCCGCGAAGCCTGGCCGGCGACGCCCGCGTCCGTCGGCCTCGAGTTCCGCCGCACCGACCGCTACCGCAGCGCCGACATCGCCGCCTTCGCGCGCGCCTGCGGCGACACCAACCCGCTGCACGACGAACGCGCCGCGCAGTTCAGCTTCCGCGAGGTGATCGCCAGCGGCCAGCACACCAGCGCGATGCTGCTGAGCCTGGCGACCAGCTACTTCTCGCGCCCGCGCGAGAGCGTGCGGCCCACCGAGGTGCTCGTGCTGCACGTCAACTTCGCGTTCAAGCATCCGGTGTTCGCCGAGGAAGAGGCCGAGCTGCGCTGGCGCGTCGACGAGGTCTCGTGGAACCAGCGCCAGGCCGGGCATGTGCTGGTGCTGAGCGGCGACGTGCACACGGCGCGTTTCGCGCCGCAGCCGGCGCTGGTCGCGCGCACCGCGTTGCTGGTGCGCGCGGCGCCGTGATGTCGACCGAGCCGTCGCGGCTCGGCCGCTCCCTTGGCGGGGTGGCTTGAAGCGATGAGCCAGCTTGCCTTCATGGGGCTGCAGGATCTGCCGCTCTTTTTCGTCGCGGTGTTCGTGCTCAACGCGACGCCCGGTGCGGACCTGCTGTTGACGCTGACGCGCACCCTGCAAGGCGGCGCGCGCGCCGGGCTTGCCGCGGCGGCCGGCATCAGCGCCGGCTGTCTCGTGCACACCTTGGCGGCGGCGCTCGGGCTCGCGGCGCTGCTCGCCGTTTCCGCCCTGGCCTTCGAGACGCTGCGCTGGATCGGCGCGGCCTACCTGCTGTGGCTTGCGATCGGCATGCTGCGCCGCGCGTGGGCGGGCGGCGACGCGGCGGCGGCGCCGGAAGCCGCCGCGCCGCGGTCGGGGTGGGCCGATTTCCGCGCCGGCCTGCTGACCAATGTGCTGAACCCGAAGGTCGCGTTGTTCTTCCTCGCCTTCCTGCCGCAGTTCATCGCCGCCGACGCGCCGAACAAGGGGCTCGCCTTCGTCTTGCTGGGCCTGATCGGGATCGCGCAGGGCGCGGTCTTCCTCGTGGGCGTGGTGGCGGTCGCGACCCGGCTGCGCCGCTTCGGCTCGGCGCGGGCGGCGCGCGTGCTGCAGGCGATCGGCGGCGCGCTGTTTGCCGCGCTGGCCTTGCGCCTCGCGGCGGCGAGCCGGCCCGGCGCTTGATCGAAGGAGCTTTCATGAACGTGCTCATCGTCGGCGCTTCGCGCGGCATCGGTTTCGAGTTCGTGCGGCAATACCGCGCCGCAGGCGCGCGGGTCACCGCGACCGCGCGCGACGAGGCGGGCCTCGCCAGGCTGCGCGCGCTCGGGGCCGAGGCGCTGGCGCTCGACGTGACCGACGCCGCATCCTGTGCGCGGCTCGCCTGGCCGATCGACGGCGCCCGCTTCGACGTCGCGGTCTACAACGCCGGCGTCTACGGCCAGGACAGCCGCGGCCTGCAACCGCCGGAGCAGTCGGTGTTCGACGCGACGATGCATGCCAACGTGCTCGGCGCGATGCGCGTGCTGCCGTCGCTGCGCGAGGCGCTCGCGCCCGGCGCGAAGCTCGCGGTGATCTCGTCGCGCATGGGCTCCATTGGCGAGCGCGCCGCCAATTTCGGCTGGCTCTATCGCGCGTCGAAGGCCGCGGTGAATTCGGTGCTGAAGGACGTTTCGATCGACTACGCCGGCCGCGCGACCTGCGTCGCCTTCCATCCCGGCTGGGTGCGCACCGACATGGGCGGCGCGGGCGCCGACCTGAGCGTCGAGGAGAGCGTGAGCAGCCTGCGCCGCACGCTGGCCGCGCTCACGCCCGGCGAGCACGGCCGCTTCCTCAACCACGACGGCTCGCCGATCGCGTGGTGACGCGCGCCGCGAGTTCGCGATGCTGCTGAGCGAACACCACCATGCGATCCAGGACGCGGTGCGCGACTACGTGCGCGCCGAGATCGCGCCGAACGCCGCGGCCTGGGACAAGAGCCATCACTTCCCTGCCGAAGCGCTGCGGGGCCTCGCCGCGCTCGGCTGCTACGGCGTCGCGGTGCCCGAGGCCTGGGGCGGCGCGGGGCTCGACCACCTGAGCCTTTCGCTGATCCTCGAGGAGATCGCCGCCGGCGACGGCGCCACCAGCACGATCGTCAGCGTCAACAACTGCCCGGTCTGCTCGATCCTGCTGGCGTGGGGCGACGATGCGCAGAAGGAGCGCTGGCTCAGGCCGCTGGCCCGCGGCGAGATGCTGGGCGCGTTTTGCCTGACCGAGCCGCACGTCGGCTCGCAGGCCGACGGCCTGCGGACGACCGCCGTGCGCGAGGGCGACGACTACGTGCTCGACGGCGTCAAGCAGTTCATCACCAGCGGCAAGCACGGCGACGTCGCGATCGTGATGGCCGTGACGGACAAGTCGGCGGGCAAGCGCGGCATCAGCGCCTTCGTCGTGCCGACAGGCACGCCGGGCTACACCGTCGCCCGCCTCGAGGACAAGGCCGGCCAGCACGCGAGCGACACGGCGCAGGTCGTCTTCCAGGGCGTGCGCGTCCCCGCCGCGAACCGGCTCGGTGAGGAAGGGCAGGGCCTGAAGATCGCGCTGTCGGGGCTGGAGGGCGGGCGCATCGGCATCGCCTCACAGGCGGTCGGCATGGCGCGCGCGGCGTTCGAGGCCGCGCTCGCCTACAGCAAGGAGCGCGTCGCCTTCGGCCGGCCCATCTTCGAGCACCAGGCGCTGCAGTTCCGGCTGGCCGAGATGGCCACGAAGATCGAAGCGGCGCGCTCGCTGATCCATCACGCGGCGAGCCTGAAGGACGCGGGCCGGCCCTGCCTGAAGGAAGCGGCCATGGCGAAGCTGTTCGCGAGCGAGATGGCCGAGCGCGTCTGCAGCGAAGCCATCCAGGTGCACGGCGGCTACGGCTACGTCAGCGACTTCCCGGTCGAACGGATCTGGCGCGACGTGCGCGTCTGCCAGATCTACGAAGGCACGTCCGACGTGCAGAAGATCCTCATCGCGCGGGCGCTGGCCTGACGGTGCGCGCGCGGTGTCGCGCAGGCGTCCTCGGCTCCGCGCAAACCCTCTGCGCCGGGCGTCGATGCCCACGGCGCTTACCCGAGCCTGACCGAACCGCCCCGGGTTTACGACAGCCTGACCGCGGAACCCGTCTCCCTAAGATTTCGCAACAAGGCGCGGCCACGCACGCACGCGCAGTCCTTCAAGCATTCACAGGAGACAGGCATGACCGCGAAGACACCCAAGGCCCTCAAGACGGCTCAGCAGCGCCGCCGCTTTCTGAAGACCGCCTCGGCCGGCGCGGTCGGCGCCACCGCGATGGCCGCGCCGATGGTCTCGGTGGCGCAGACGACTTCGCTGCGGTTCCAGAGCACCTGGCCGGCGAAGGACATCTTCCACGAGTACGCGAACGACTTCGCCAAGAAGGTGAACGACATGGCGGGCAGCCGCCTGAAGATCGAGGTGCTGCCGGCGGGTTCAGTGGTGCCGGCCTTCCAGCTGCTCGAGGCGGTCAACAAGGGCACGCTCGACGGCGGCCACGGCGTCGTGGCCTACCACTACGGCAAGAACTCGGCGCTCGCGCTGTGGGGCTCGGGCCCGGGCTACGGCATGGATCCGAACATGCTGCTGGCCTGGCACAACTACGGCGGCGGCGAGCAGCTGCTCGAGGAGATCTACAAGTCGCTGAGCTTCGACGTGGTGTCGTTCCTCTACGGCCCGATGCCCACGCAGCCCTTCGGCTGGTTCAAGAAGCCGATCGCCAAGACCGACGACCTGAAGGGCCAGAAGTTCCGCACCGTCGGCCTGGCCGTGGACATCTACACCGAGATGGGCGCCGCGGTGAACCCGCTGCCCGGCGGGGAGATCGTGCCTGCGCTCGACCGCGGGTTGATCGACGGCGCCGAGTTCAACAACGCCAGCTCCGACAAGCTGCTCGGCTTCCCCGACGTGGTCAAGAACTGCATGCTGCAGAGCTTCCACCAGAGCACCGAGCAGTTCGAGATCCTGTTCAACAAGGGCAAGTACAACGCGCTCGCGCCCGAGCTGAAGAAGATCATCGACTACGCGGTGCAGGCGGCCAGCGCCGACATGAGCTGGAAGGCGATCGACCGCAACTCGAAGGACTACGCCGAGCTCAAGAAGGCCGGCGTCTCCTTCTACAAGACGCCCGACGCGGTGCTGCGCGCGCAGCTCGAGGCCTGGGACAAGACGGTCGCGAAGAAGTCGGGCGAGAACCCGCTCTTCAAGAAGGTGCTCGATTCGCAGAAGGCCTTCGCGCAGCGCGCCGGCCAGTGGCAGAACGACTACCTGGTCGACTTCAAGATGGCCTGGAACCACTACTTCCGCAAGAGCTGACCGCCCCGTGGCGTCAGCGGCCCGGCGAAGCCGGGTCCGCGGCAGCTGCCTGGTGGGCGGCGACAGTGCGAATGACCGGGGTGTTGTGAGGAGCAGGGCGCCGCGAGGCGCCCTCTTCGTTGAGGGAGGAGCGATGCAGAACTGGCTGCTGGCGGTGGACCGTTTCTCCACCTGGATCGGCAAGGCGTGCGCGTGGACGGTGGTCGGCCTCACGCTGCTGATCACCTGGGAGGTGTTCTCCCGCTATGCGCTGAACAAGCCGCACGCCTGGGTGCTCGATGCGCAGATCATGCTGTACGGCACGCTGTTCATGACGGCCGGCGCGTACACGCTTTCCAAGTCGGGCCATGTGCGCGGCGACGTGCTCTACGGCTTCTTCAGGCCGCGCACGCAGGCCGCGATCGACCTGGCGCTGTACATCGTGTTCTTCCTGCCCGGCATCGTCGCACTCACCTGGGCCGGCTGGACCTACGCGAACGAGTCGCTCGCGATCCGCGAGCAGACCTTCAACGCCGACCCGATCCCGGTCTACCCGTTCAAGTTCGTGATCCCCTTCGCCGGCGCGATCCTGCTGTTGCAGGGGCTGGTGGAGATCGCGCGCTGCGTGATCTGCCTGCGCGCGGGCGCGTGGCCGGCGCGCGAGGGCGACGTGGAGGAGGTGGACGTGGACAAGCTCAAGGAGATGGTCCACGTGAAGGACGCCGACATCGAAGCGCTCGACCGCCTGGTCGTCAGCAAGGAAGGCACCAAGTGATCGCGCTGCGCAAGGAATTGTGGTTCGGCTTCACGTTGATGGGGCTGATCGTCGCGGCCGTGCTCGGCATGGTCGTCTCGGTGCCGGTGATGACCAACGGCCACTACGGTCTGCTGATGCTCTCGCTGGTGGTCGTCGCGATCATGCTGGGCTTCCCCACCGCGTTCACGCTGATGGGCATGGGCATGCTGTTCGCGTTCTTCGCCTACCACTCGGGCGGGCAGAGCGTCGGCGGCGCGGTGACGCAGACGCTCGACCTGATGGTGCAGCGTGCGTTCTCGGTGATGGCCAACGATGTGCTGATCTCGATCCCGCTGTTCGTCTTCATGGGCTACCTGGTCGAGCGCGCGAACCTGATCGAGAAGCTGTTCAAGAGCCTCCATCTTTCGCTCGCGCGCGTGCCGGGCTCGCTCGCGGTCGCGACGCTAGTCACCTGCGCCGTGTTCGCCACCGCCACCGGCATCGTCGGCGCGGTGGTCACGCTGATGGGGCTGCTCGCGCTGCCGCAGATGCTGCGCGGCGGCTACGACGTGCGCGTCTCGTCGGGCGCGATCACCGCCGGCGGCTGCCTGGGCATCCTGATCCCGCCGTCGGTACTGCTGATCGTCTACGGCGCGACCGCGGGCGTCTCGGTGGTCAAGCTCTACGCGGGCGCCTTCTTCCCCGGGCTGATGCTCGCCGGGCT
Organism: Methylibium sp.; assembly: GCF_035762065.1. Classification (GTDB taxonomy): domain Bacteria; phylum Pseudomonadota; class Gammaproteobacteria; order Burkholderiales; family Burkholderiaceae_C; genus Methylibium. The sequence goes on along the minus strand of NZ_DASTPW010000055.1, from coordinate 28,671 downwards.
CTACATCGTCTACGTGATCGTGCTCGCGAAGCTGAAGCCGGCGCTGATGCCGCCGCTGACCGCCGAGCAACGCTTCGTGCCGCTGCCCAAGCCGCTGCTCGACGTGGGCGCGACGCATGCGAAGCGCGCGCTGCCGGCGGTGCTCGGCGCGCTGAAGGGACGCAGCAACGCGGGGGTGTCCAGCGGCTACCTGCTCGGCCAGCTCGGGCTGATGCTGCTGCCGGCGCTGCTGTTCGCGGCGGTCGCGTGGATGAGCTATCCCGGTGGGGCGACGGCCACGGCCGCGCCGCCCGCGCTGCAGCCGATCGGCGCGGCCGCGCCGGCCGAGCGCGGCGGTCTGCAGGAGCCCCCGTCGGCCGGGGGCCTGCAGGAGCCGCCGAGTGCCGATGGCTTGAAGGAGCCGCCGGGGGCAGCGGCGCCAGCCACCGGCGGTCTGGCCGAGCCGCCGGGATCGTCAGGCACTTCGAGCGCGGCGCCGTCCGGCGGCGGTCTGGCCGAGCCGCCCGGCGCCGGCGCACCCTCGGCCGGTGCCGGCAACGCGCCGGCCGCTAAGCCGGGCGAAGCCCCGCGCGGCTGGTGGATCGGCACCGGCGTCGGCCTCGTCGCGCTGCTCGGCTTCTATGCGCTGCTCAGCTTCGCGCGCTTCGAGATCTTCAAGATGCTGCTCGCCAGCTTCTTCCCCCTGCTGATCCTGATCCTCGCGGTGCTCGGCTCCATCGTCTTCGGCCTCGCCACGCCCACCGAGGCGGCGGCGGTGGGTGCCTTCGGCGGCTTCGTGCTCGCCGCGGCCTACAAGCAGCTGAACTTCGGCATCGTCAAGGAGAGCGTCTTCCTCACCGCGAAGACGAGCGCGATGGTGTGCTGGCTGTTCGTCGGCTCGGCGATCTTCTCGGCGGCTTTCGCGCTGCTGGGCGGGCAGGAACTGGTCGAGCGCTGGGTGCTCGGCATGAACCTCACCAAGACCGAGTTCTTGATCCTCAGCCAGGTGATCATCTTCATCCTCGGCTGGCCGCTCGAGTGGACCGAGATCATCGTGATCTTCATGCCGATCTTCATCCCGCTGCTCGACAACTTCGGCGTCGATCCGCTGTTCTTCGGGCTGCTGGTCGCGCTCAACCTGCAGACGGCCTTCCTGAGCCCGCCCGTCGCGATGAGCGCGTTCTATCTGAAGGGCGTGGCACCGCGGCACGTGACGCTGAACCAGATCTTCGCGGGCATGCTGCCCTTCATGGGCATCCAGATCGTCGCGATCGTGCTGCTGTACGTGTTCCCTGAAATCGGCCTGTGGCTGCCGCAGGTGCTCTACAAGTGATGCGGCCCGGCTTCGCGCGATGAACACCAAGCCGCCGATCGAGTTCTGGTTCGACTTCTCGTCGCCGTACTCGTACATCGCGAGCGAGTGGATCGAGGCGGTGGCCGCGCGGCACGGGCGGCGCGTGCGCTGGCACGCCTTCCTGCTCGGCGCGACGATGCAGGCCGCCGAGCTGAAGCCGCCGATCGCCTACCCGCTGAAGCGCGAGTACTCCTACGCCGACTTCGCGCGCTCGGCGCGCTTCGAGGGCGTGCCCTACCGGCCGCCGTCGAAGTTCCCGCTCGCGACGCAGAACGCCGCGCGCGTGTTCTGGTGGCTCGCGGCCGAGGACGAAGCACGCGCCGCCGCCTGGGCGCACGCCGGCTTGCGCGCCATGTTCGCGCGTGACATCGCGCTCGACGACACCGCTTCGTTGAAGGCGCTCTGCACCGAGGCCGGGCTCGACGCCGAAGCCTGCGAGGCCGTCTGGAACGAACCCGTATGGAAGCTGCGTCTCAAGCAGGCGAACGAGGCGGCGATCGCCGCCGGCATCTTCGGCGCGCCCGCGTTCCAGATCGACGGCGAGCTCTTCTGGGGCAACGACCGCAAGCCGCAGATCGAGCGCTGGCTCGCGAGCGGGCCGTTCTGAGCCGCTGCGCGAACGCCGCAGCGGCTCCTTCCTTCGCTCGAGTTCCTCCTTCGTCGAGAGGGTTCATACCGCGCAAGGCTAGGGGCGCGCGCGCAGCGCCGAACTTCTAGAGTGACCACGCCAAAGCCCGGTTCGCGGGCCCGGCAATCTGAACACTCAGGGAGATCAGCGACATGGCCACGACGAGCAAGAGCGACGCTGCGGCGCTCACCTTCGAACATCCTTCCGCGGGCACGAGCCGCGCCGATCCGTCGATCCTCGCGATCCGATGGCGCGACGGCATCGCAGCCGAGACCAGGCACAAGCTGCTCGATGCGGCCGGCGTGCAGCTGCTGCGCATCGGCTCGCCCGATCGCGCGCCGCTCGTGCAGGCCAACCAGACCGAAGGCCTGTCATGGGTGCATGCGAAGGACGGCGCCTCGATCGCGCTGGAGGCGATCGCCCGGCTCGAACGCAGCGAGGCCGTCGAGTGGGTGATGCCGGCGCTGCGCCCGGCGGCCGCGCGCAGCCAAGCCCGGCTGGCCGACGACGTGGCGGCGCACGCGCTGTTCACCGTCAATCCGACGCGCTTCTACCTGCGCGAAGCGGCGATCGACCAGGCCGGCGGTGCGGCCGCGCTCGCGCCGGGCTTGTCGGTCGGCGCCAGCGGCGCGAGCGGCGCGCAGCGGCTGCGCGGCTGGGTCACGGTGCAGGTCGACGCGGCCAGCTTCACGGCCGGGCGCACCGCGCCGCAACTCGCCGCGCCGGCCTTGCAGGCGCTGAACCTCGCGGCCGGCGCCGCGGCGGGCGCGGTGCGCTACGAGACGATTCCCTTGCTGTCGCCGGCCGCGCACGCGCATGCGCAACCGGCGCACCCGGGTGGCGGCCAACACGGTGGCGGTCGGGCGAGCCCCCAGGGCGAGCTGAGCTGCCGCCCGCCGATCTCGGCCTACGAGCCCGACGATCCGCTGTTCGCGCAGCAGTGGGGCCTGCAGCGCATCGGCGTGCCGCGCGGCTGGCAGATCGCGCGCGGCTCGCCCGAGGTGACGGTCGCGGTGATCGACCAAGGCGTCGAGCTGGGCCATCCCGACTTGCTGCTGCATCCGATGTCGTGGAACGCCTCGAGCGACCTGCCCGACGGCGGCCCGGTCGGCGACCACGGCACGCCCTGCGCCGGGATCATCGGCGCGCGCATGGACAACGGGCTCGGCGGTGCCGGCGTCGCGCCCGGCGTGCGCGTGATGGCGATCGCCACCAGCACCTGGGCCGACGCCGACATCGCCGAGGGCCTGTACTTCGCCGCGGACCAGGGCGCCCGCGTCGTCAGCATGAGCTTCGGCGTCTACGACTTCTGGAACGCCTGGGACTTCGACCTGATCCGCGACGCGCTGCAGTACGCGCACGACCGCGGGCTGCTGCTGGTGGCCGCCTCCGGCAACGAGGACTGGAACCTCTCGCGCTTTCCGGGCAGCGACGCGCGCACGCTGTGCGTCGGCGGCAGCAACCGCGCCGACGAGCGCAAGCGCTCCGGCGACGCTTCGCTCGAGCCGTTCTGGGGCGCGAGCTTCGGGCCGGACGTCGACGTGGTCGCGCCTTGCCTCGAGATCGTCGCGACCGACCGGCTCGGCGCCGCCGGCTACACCGCCGACGACTACACCACGCGCTTCAACGGCACTTCGTCGGCCACGCCGCTGGTCGCGGGACTGGGCGCACTGCTGCTGTCGCTGCGGCCTTCGATGGACGCCGTCGAAGCGCGCAGCCTGATCGAGCGCAGCTGCGACAAGATCTCGCCGGCGCTCTACCCGTATGCCAGCGTCGCCGGCAAGCCCAGCGGCACCTGGCATGAAGAGGTCGGCTACGGCCGCGTCAATGTCGAGCGCACGCTGCTCGAAGCCTGCAAGACCGGCTGCGCATGCGACGACGCCGCCTGCGGCGGCTGCGGCGGCCGGTGCGAGCAAGAGACGCCCGCCGCATGCCGCGGCCCGGCGCCGGTGCCCTGGCTGGCCTTCGACCGCTGCATGGTCTTCTACGAGGCGCGCATCTTCGACGGCGGCAGCGCCGTCCCGGCGGCCAACACCGCCGCCAACGATCGCCAGCGCCTGCGCCTGCGCGTGAGCTACGAGCACTGCCTGAGACTCGTCGGCCGCCAGCAGGGGCCGCTGCTCTACACGACGACGCTGCTGCCCGGCGAGAAGGTCAAGCTCTACGAGTACGACCGCTTCCGCCGCACGCGCGCCGAGACGCAGCGCGTGTCGGTGCACACCTCGATGCGCCAGACGCTGTCGGCGCTGTCGCAAAGCCGCCGCTCGACGGCGAGCTCGGCCTACATGGACACGCTCGTCGAGATCCGCGCGCATGCGGACACCTCCATCGCGGCCGGCGGCGGGCTGGCCGGCTTCCTCGGCGCGCCGACGGTCAAGGGCGAGTCCGGCGTCGAGTCGGAAACCACCGTCGCGAGCGGCGGCTCGGTGCGCACCGCGTCCGAGCAGTTCTCGCAGCTCGCGATCACCGCGTCGCAGGCGATGGAGGCGGAGCGCTCGCTCGTCGTCAGCAGCTTCGAGGAACAGGAGCACCTCAACACCACCGCACGCGAGCTGAGCAACCACAACCACTGCTACGCGGTCACCTACTACGTGCGCCGGGTCAACGAGGTCTACGAGGCGCATTCGCGCATCGTGTCGACCGAATGGCGCCTCGGCGACGCCGGACCCTGGCGCGACGTGGCCGACACCGCCGGCCTGCCCGAGGCGCTGCGCAAGCAGCTGCTCGCGCTGCTGAAGGATCTGCTGAAGGACGGCAAGGACGTGCGCGACGGCCGCCAGATCACGGTGCCGACCGACGGCACGGTCTACGAGGCCGAACTCGCGCACTGCGCTTCGTGCGAGCCCGGGCGCATGGCCGAGGAGAGCGTGCGCGTCGAGCGGCTGCGGCTGCAGGCGCAGCGGCTGTGCCTGGAGAACCAGCTGCTCGAGCTGGAGATCGAGCGGCGCAAGGCCGCGGGCGCGGCGCTCGAAGTCGGGCCGTGGCCGCTCGCGCCGATGGCTTCCGCCGTCGAGGCCGTGCCGCACTGAAACGCGCAGACTCGGGCAACGAGGGGTGCCGCCGGCACCCTTCTTCTTGCGTCGTCGGCCGCCGCGCCTTCGGGTCATCGCGCAGATGCCGGGCCGGGCGCGGCTCCTAGAATTCCGCGCCCGATCATGCCGTCACAAGCGGCTGCGCATCGGCGTTCGTTCAGCGGTCCCGACACGGAGACACGATGCCCACGCTGGCCACCAAGCTCGACGCCCGCACCGACGACTTCAAGGCCAGCGCCGCCGCGATGCGCGCGATGGTCGACGACCTGCACGCTCGCCTCGCCAAGATCGCCCAAGGCGGCGGCGAGTCGGCCCGCGCCAGGCACCTCGCGCGCGGCAAGCTGCTGCCGCGTGACCGCGTCGAAGGCCTGCTCGATCCCGGCTCGGCGTTTCTCGAGATCGCGCCGCTCGCCGCGCTCGGCGTCTACACCGAGGCCGACGGCAGCGACACCGCGCCCTCGGCCGGCGTGATCGCAGGCATCGGCCGCATCGCCGGCGTCGAATGCATGGTCGTGTGCAACGACGCGACGGTGAAGGGCGGCACCTACTACCCCCTCACGGTGAAGAAGCACCTGCGTGCGCAGGAGATCGCCGAGCAGAACCGCCTGCCCTGCGTCTACCTCGTCGACTCGGGCGGCGCCAACCTGCCGAACCAGGACGAGGTGTTCCCCGACCGCGACCACTTCGGCCGGATCTTCTTCAACCAGGCCAACATGTCCGCGCAGGGCATCCCGCAGATCGCGGTGGTGATGGGTTCGTGCACCGCCGGCGGCGCCTACGTGCCGGCGATGAGCGACGAGACGGTGATCGTCGCCAGGCAGGGCACCATCTTCCTGGGCGGCCCGCCGCTGGTGAAGGCCGCGACCGGCGAGGTGGTGAGCGCCGAAGACCTCGGCGGCGGCGACGTGCACACGCGGCTGTCGGGCGTGGCCGACCACCTCGCGCGCGACGACGGCCATGCGCTCGCGATCGCGCGGCAGATCGTCGGCCACCTGAACCGGCGCAAGCCGCAGCCGCTCGCGCTGCGCGAGAGCCGGCCGCCGGTGTACGACCCGGCCGAGCTGCATGGCGTGATCCCGACTGACACCCGCAAGCCCTACGACGTGCGCGAGGTCATCGCGCGCATCGTCGACGGCTCCGACTTCGACGAGTTCAAAGCCCGCTTCGGGCCGACGCTGGTGACCGGCTTCGCGCACATCGAGGGCCAGCCGGTGGGCATCGTCGCGAACAACGGCATCCTGTTCTCCGACTCGGCGATGAAGGGCGCGCACTTCATCGAGCTGTGCTGCCAGCGCCGCGTGCCGCTCGTCTTCCTGCAGAACATCACCGGCTTCATGGTCGGCCGCAAGGTCGAGAGCGAGGGCATCGCGAAGCACGGCGCCAAGATGGTGACGGCCGTGGCCACCGCGACGGTGCCCAAGTTCACCGTGATCCTCGGCGGCAGCTTCGGCGCCGGGAACTACGGCATGTGCGGCCGCGCCTACAGCCCGCGCTTCCTGTGGATGTGGCCGAACGCCCGCATCGGCGTGATGGGCGGCGAGCAGGCCGCGAGCGTGCTCGCCACCGTGCGGCGCGACGGCATCGAGGCCCGGGGCGGCACGTGGAGCGCCGAGCAGGAGGCGGCGTTCAAACAGCCCATCCTCGATCAGTTCGCGCACCAGGCGCATCCGTACTACGCCAGCGCGCGCCTGTGGGACGACGGCGTGATCGACCCGGCCGACACGCGGCGCGTGCTCGCGCTCGCGATCAGCGCGAGCCTCAACGCACCGATCCCCGAGAGCCCGCGCTTCGGCGTGTTTCGCATGTGATGGGCGCCGAGTCGATCTACCTCACGCCCGAGCACGAGCTGCTGCGCGAGCAGGTCGCGCGCTTCCTCGCGCGCGAGGTCGAGCCGCATGCCGAAGCCTGGGAGCGCGAGGGCAAGGTGCCGCGCGAGGTGCTGCGGAAGATGGGCGCGGCCGGCCTGCTCGGGCTGATGCACGCGAGCGAGCACGGCGGCGCAGGCGCCGATGCGCTGACGAACCTGGTGTTCGCCGAAGCGCTGAGCCAGTCGACCTACGGCGGCTTCGTCATCACCGTGCTCGTGCACACCGACATGGCGAGCCCGCACTTGCAGCACGCCGGCACGCCGGCGCAGCGGGCCCGGTACATGCCCGGCATCACGCGCGGCGAGACGATCACCGCGGTCGCGATCACCGAGCCGGGCGCCGGCTCCGACGTCGCCGGCCTGCGCACCACCGCCCGCCGCGACGGCGAGCACTGGGTGCTCGACGGCCGCAAGCTCTTCATCACCAACGGCGTGCATGGCGATCTGTATTTCGTCGCCGCGCGCACCGGGGCCGCGCGGCATGCGATCTCGATGTTCATCGTCGAGAAGGGCACGCCGGGCTTCCAGGTCGATCGTGCGCTGGAGAAGACCGGCTGGTTGTGCTCCGACACCGCCGAGCTCGCCTTCGAAGGCTGCCGCATCCCGGCGGCCAACCTGCTGGGCGAGGAAGGCCACGGCTTCCGCGCGGTGATGCAGAACTTCCAGACCGAGCGCATCGCGCTCGGCGCGATGGCCATCGGCCACGCGCAGCAGGCGCTGCGCCTGACGCTCGACTGGGTCCGCGCGCGCCAGGCTTTCGGCGCGACGCTGTGGGACAAGCAGGCGATCCGCCAGCGCCTCGCGATGCTCGACGCGAAGACCCGCGCCGCGCGCGCCTACCTCTACCACTGCGCCTGGCTTGCGGCCCGGGGCCGCGACGTGGTGCAGGACGTCTCGATGCTCAAGGCCCTGACCGGCGAACTCGTGGGCGAGGTCGTGCAGGCCTGCCAGCAGTTCCACGGCGGCAGCGGGTACGTGCGCGGCACCGCGATCGAACGGCTCTGGCGCGACGCGCGCATCCTCGCCATCGGCGGCGGCGCGACCGAAGTGATGCTCGACGAGGCCGCGAAGCGGTATTGATATGCACCACCCCCATTGCGGCTTCGCCGCTCCCTCTCCAGGAGGCGCCCCGAACGGGCCGGCAGAGCCGGATCCGTCGCGGCTGCCGGCTGCGATTTGCCCGGCGCGCGCCGCTGGCGCCGTGCGCCGCAGCGCCATCGAAGCCTGAGGAGCACCCGCGGATGGCAACGACGACCCTGCTTCGCGTCGAGACAGCCGGGCCCGTCGCCCGCGTGACGCTCGCGCGGCCCGAGCTGCGCAACGCCTTCGACGACGCCTTGATCGTCGAGCTCGCCGGCACCTTCCGCGCGCTCGACACCGAGCCCTCGGTGCGTGTGGTCGTGCTGGCTGCCGACGGCCCGGCCTTCTGCGCCGGCGCCGACCTGAACTGGATGCGCCGCATGGCCGGCTACTCGCGCGAAGAGAACCTCGCCGACGCCGCCGCGCTCGCCGAGATGCTGCGCAGCGTCGCCACCTGCCGCAAGCCGACGATCGCCCGCGTCCAGGGCGACGCCTACGCCGGGGGCATGGGGCTGCTCGCGGCCTGCGACATCGCGGTCGCGGCCGAGGGTGCGCGGTTCTGCCTGAGCGAGGTCAAGCTCGGCCTGGTCCCCGCGACGATCGCGCCCTACGTCGTGCGCGCGATGGGCCGGCATGCGGCGCAGCGCTACGTGCTGACCGCCGAGCGCTTCGACGCGGCCACGGCGCTGCGCATCGGCCTCGTGCACGAGACGGCCAGGCCCGAGCGGCTGGATGCCGTCGTGCAGGGCTTCGTCGATCACTTCCTCGCCGCGAGCCCCGAGGCGCTCGCCGCCTGCAAGCGCCTGCTGGACGACGTGGGCCAGGCGCCGATCGACGAGGCCTTGATCGGGCGCACCGCCGAATCCATCGCCGACGCGCGCGCCTCGGACGACGGCCGCCACGGCGTGCAGGCCTTCCTCGGCAAGACGAAGCCGCGCTGGACGGCTTGAGCCACCGATGGATCCGCTGCAGCCGCTCGACACCACCCAGCTGATCGCGCTGGCCGCCGCGCTCGGCTGGGCCAGCGGCCTGCGGCTGTACGCGGTGCTCGCGATCACCGGCCTCGCGGGCTACGCCGGCTGGGTCGATCTGCCGGCGGGGCTGGAAGTGCTGCAGCACCCGGCGATGCTGGTCGCCAGCGGCTTCATGCTGTTCGTCGAGTTCTTCGCCGACAAGATCCCCGGCCTCGATTCGCTGTGGGACCTGGTGCACACGGTGGTGCGCATTCCCGCCGGCGCGGCGCTCGCCGCGGCGGTGTTCGGGGCCGACCACGCGACGGCCGCGACGGTCGCGGCGCTGCTCGGCGGCACGCTGGCCGCCACCAGCCACGCCGCGAAGGCGACCACGCGCGCGGCGGCCAACACCTCGCCGGAGCCGCTGTCGAACGTCGGGCTGTCGCTCGCCGGCGACCTGGCGGTGCCTTCGATGCTGTGGCTGGCCTGGGAGCACCCGGTCGCCGCGATCGCGGCGGTGAGCCTCGGCTTCGTCGCGATGCTGCTGCTGATCTGGCTGCTCGCGAAGTTCCTCAGGCGCGTGCTTGCGCGGCTGCGCATGATGTTCGGCGGCACGTCGCCTGCGGGAGTCTGAATGTTCAGGAAGTTGTTGATCGCGAACCGCGGCGAGATCGCCTGCCGCGTCGCCACCACCGCGCGCCGGCTCGGCATCGCGACCGTCGCGGTGTTCTCGGACGCCGATGCGAACGCGCGGCACGTGCGCCTGTGCGACGAGGCGCTGCGCATCGGCCCCGCGTCGCCGCGCGAGAGCTACCTGCGCGCCGACGCGATCCTCGAAGCCGCGCGTGCCAGCGGCGCGCAGGCGGTGCACCCCGGCTACGGCTTCCTCAGCGAGAACGACGGCTTCGCGCAGGCCTGCGCCGAGGCCGGCATCGTCTTCGTCGGCCCGCCGCCGGGCGCGATCCGCGCGATGGGCCTGAAGGCCGAGTCGAAGCGGCTGATGCAGGCCGCCGGCGTGCCGCTGGTGCCCGGCTACCACGGCGCCGCGCAGGACGACGCGCTGCTCGCGAGCGAGGCCGCGCGCATCGGCTACCCGGTGCTCATCAAGGCCAGCGCCGGCGGCGGCGGCAAGGGCATGCGGGTGGTCGAGGCCGCCGGCGATTTCGCCGCCGCGCTCGCTTCCTGCCGGCGCGAGGCCGCCGCGAGCTTCGGCAACGACGCGGTGCTGGTCGAGCGCTACGTGAAGCGCCCGCGGCACATCGAGATCCAGGTGTTCGCCGACAGCCACGGTCGCTGCGTCCACCTGTTCGAGCGCGACTGCTCGGTGCAGCGGCGGCACCAGAAAGTGCTCGAGGAAGCGCCCGCACCCGGGATGACCGAGGCGCGGCGCCGCGAGATGGGCGCCGCGGCGGTCGCGGCCGCGCGGGCGGTCGGCTACGTCGGCGCGGGCACCGTCGAGTTCATCGCGGAGCAGGACGGGCGCTTCTACTTCATGGAGATGAACACCCGGCTTCAGGTGGAGCACCCGGTCACCGAGGCGATCACCGGGCTCGATCTGGTCGAGTGGCAGTTGCGCGTCGCTTCCGGCGAGCCGCTGCCGCTGGGCGACGAGCCGCCGGCAATGCGCGGCCACGCGATCGAGGCGCGCGTCTGTGCCGAGCATCCCGAGGCCGGCTTCCTGCCTTCGACCGGCACGCTGCAGCTGCTGCGCTGGCCGGCGCATGTCGCGTTCGCGCGCCACGCCGGCGGCGAGGGCTTGCACGACGCCGCGCCGGTGCCGTATCGACAAGCCGTGCCGGCGCCCGCGCCGGTCCGGGTCGACGCCGGCGTCGAGGAAGGCGACGCGATCACGCCGCACTACGACCCGATGATCGCCAAGCTGATCGTCTGGGGCGAGAACCGCGCGCAGGCGCTGGCGCGGCTCGACGCGGCGCTGGCGGCCACCCGCGTCGCCGGCCCGCACACCAACGTGGCGTTCCTGCGCCGCGTCGTGAACAGCGCGTCGTTCGCCGGCGCCGACCTCGACACCGGCCTGATCGAACGCGAGCGCGACGCCCTGTTCGCCGCGCCGGCCGCCTCGCCGGTGCTCGGCGCGGCAGCCTGGTTCGCGCAGGCGCTAGCCGGCGAGCGCAGCGATGCGGGCGGCGCCGACCCGTGGTCGCGCAGCGACGGCTTCCGTCTGCACGGCGCGGCAACGCGGCGGGTGCGCCTGGCGATCGGCGGCCATGCCGTCGACGCGGCGCTGCAGCAGCGACGCGACGGCTCGATGAGCCTGCAGCTCGCGCCGCAGGGGCAGCCCGCGCTCCACCATCGCTTCGAAGTCGCTTCGCTCGGCGACGGCCGCCACGCGCTGCGCCTCGACGGCCGCGCGAGCACGATCGCCGTCCATCCGGTCGAAGGCGGCCTGGCGGTGTTTGCCGACGGCGCGGCCATGCAGGTGCAGGCGATCGACCCGCTCGCCGCCGAGGTCGAGCACGCCGCGCACGGCGGCGGTGTCACCGCGCCGATGCCCGGCAAGCTCGTCGCCTACCTGGCGGAGGCCGGCGAGGCCGTCAAGCGCGGCCAGCCGCTCGCGGTGATGGAGGCGATGAAGATGGAGCACACCCTCGCCGCGCCCGGCGACGGCACGGTGAAGGCGCTGCGCTTCGCGCCGGGCGAACAGGTCGGCGAGGGCGAGGCGCTGATCGAGTTCGAGATCGCGCCGTGAACCGCGGCTCGTCAGGCGGCGGCCGGCGGGCGCGCGTCGCCGCGCACGATCACCGCGCCTTCGCGGCCGGGCTCGATGCAGGCGAGCGCCGCGCGGGTGGCGACGGCGGCGCGATCCAGTTCGCGCTGCGCGTCCCCGGCGGCCAGCGTGTCGCCGAAGGCGTCGGCCAGGGCGGCGAGCGGGAAGTCGGCGCAGTCGTGGCAGCGCTCGATCACCTCGCGCGCATAGCCGGGCTCGCGCAGCATCCTCGGCACCTCGATGCGCTCGCCGCGCCGCTGCCGCAGCGCGAGGTGGATGCGGGCGGCGAGTTGCAGGCGGTGGATGGCGGACAGCATGGCGAGCCCTTTCGTGCGGCGGCATCATCGAAGCGGCGTGCCGGGCCGGTCTTCCCGCCCTCGGGGGATGCCGGTCGCGACGCGGCGATGCCGACGCGCATCGCGTGACTTCATCCAAGGGCAAACGATGATCCCGAGCAAGGTCAGCCTGGTCGACGTGGGCCCGCGCGACGGCCTGCAGAACGAAGCGGCGCAGGTGTCGACCGCGCACAAGATCGAACTGGTGCGCCGGCTGCAGGCGGCCGGGCTGCGGGCGATCGAGGTTGCCAGCTTCGTCAGCGCGAAGTGGGTGCCGCAGATGGCCGACGGCGCCCAGGTGCTGCGCGGCATCGCCCGGCCGGCCGGCGTGGTGCACGGCGCGCTGGTGCCGAACCTGAAGGGGCTGCAGGCGGTGCTGGCCTTGCCGCTGCACGAGCGTCCGGCCGAGATCGTCGTGTTCGGCGCCGCGAGCGAGGCCTTCAGCCGGCGCAACATCAACTGCGGCATCGACGAATCGATCGAGCGCTTCGCGCCGGTGGTGCAGGCGGCGCGCGCGGCAGGGCTGAAGGTGCGCGGTTCGATCTCCTGCGCGCTCGGCTGCCCCTACGAAGGCGAGATCGCGCCCGAGCGGGTCGGCCGCGTCGCGCAGGCGATGCGCGGCATCGGCGTGCAGCACGTCGGCGTCGCCGACACCATCGGCGTCGGCACGCCGAGGCGCGTGCAGGCGGCGATGGAGGCGGCGCTCGCGCACTTCCCGCTCGCGGAGGTGAGCGGCCATTTCCACGACACCTACGGCCAGGCGCTGGCCAACGTCTACGCCAGCCTCGAGATGGGCGTGCAGGTGTTCGACGCCAGCGTCGGCGGCCTCGGCGGCTGCCCTTACGCGAAGGGCGCGACCGGCAACGTCGCGACCGAGGACCTCGTCTTCATGCTCGACGGCCTGGGCATCGAAAGCGGCGTCGATCTCGACGCGCTCGTCGACGCGGCCGCCTTCATCGGCGGCGTGCTCGGGCGCAAGCCGATTTCGCGCGTTTCGAACGCGGTGCTCGCGAAGCGACGCGCGGCCGAACCGGCCGCGGCGGCATGAGCGACGCCGGGCCCGTCCGGCCGCCAGCGCCGCGAGGCGTCGCCTCGCCCTGCGTCGACGTCTGCCGGATGGATGCGGCCAGCGGCCTGTGCCTGGGCTGCCAGCGCACGATCGACGAGATCGCCGCCTGGTCCAAGCTCGACGACGCGGCGCGGCGTGAGGTCTGGACTCGCATCGAAATCCGCCGCGCGGTGTCGCCCGGCCTTAAGGGTTGCCACTAGGTTCGCAAGCCCGCGGTCGTCAGCGGCGAGTCAGCGCGAGTCGTCACCGTTCGCTCCGGCGGCGCGAGGGCGCCGTGAACCCGCGTTCAAAGAGGAGAGCCCATGGCTGCAACGATGCCGGCGCACGCAAACGAGGCAGTGCGCCCGATGACCGGCGAGGAGAAGAAGGTCATCTTCGCCTCGTCGCTCGGAACCGTCTTCGAGTGGTACGACTTCTACTTGTACGGATCGCTCGCCGCGATCATCGCCAAGCAGTTCTTCGCGGGGCTCGACCCGACCTCGGCCTACATCTTCGCGTTGCTGGCCTTCGCGGCCGGCTTCCTGGTGCGACCGTTCGGCGCCATCGTGTTCGGCCGGCTCGGCGACATGATCGGCCGCAAGTACACCTTCCTGGTCACGATCCTGATCATGGGCTTGGCGACGTTCATCGTCGGCCTGCTGCCCAACTACGCATCGATCGGCATCGCCGCGCCGATCATCCTGGTGAGCCTGCGCATCCTGCAGGGCCTCGCGCTCGGCGGCGAGTACGGCGGCGCCGCGACCTATGTCGCCGAGCATGCGCCGCACGGCAAGCGCGGCGCGTACACCGCGTGGATCCAGACCACCGCGACGCTCGGCCTGTTCCTGTCGCTGCTGGTGATCCTGGGCGTGCGCCTGAGCATCGGCGAGGCCGCCTTCGGCGACTGGGGCTGGCGCATCCCCTTCCTGCTGTCGATCGTGCTGCTCGGCATCTCGGTGTGGATCCGGCTGTCGCTGAACGAATCGCCGGCGTTCCAGCGCATGAAGGCCGAGGGCAAGACCTCGAAGGCGCCGCTGACCGAGAGCTTCGGCCAGTGGAAGAACCTGAAGATCGTGATCCTCGCGCTGCTCGGCCTCACGGCCGGCCAGGCGGTGGTCTGGTACACGGGCCAGTTCTACGCGCTGTTCTTCCTGACCACGATCGCGAAGGTCGACACGACCACGGCCAACCTGCTGATCGCGGCCTCGCTGATCATCGGCACGCCGTTCTTCATCGTGTTCGGCGCGCTGTCGGACAAGATCGGCCGCAAGCCGATCATCATGGCCGGCTGCCTGATCGCCGCGCTGACCTACTTCACGGCGTTCCCGATGCTGCTGAAGGCCGCGAACCCGGCGCTGGTCTCGGCGCAGCAGGCGACCAAGGTCGTCGTGACGGCCGATCCGGCGACCTGCTCGTTCCAGGGCAGCCCGATCGCGCGCGAGATCAACTTCACCACCTCGTGCGACCAGGCCAAGCGCGCGCTGACGCAGCTGTACATCCCGTACGAGAACGTCGCGGCACCGGCCGGTACGCCGACCAAGGTCACGATGGGCACGACGGAGATCATCCCGCCCAACGCGATGCTCAACGAGAAGAAGAACGCCTTCGCGCCTGAATCGGCGAAGGCCATCGCCGACTTCAAGAAGCAAGTCGGCGACACCGCCAAGGCCGCCAACCTCACGGTGAAGGCGACCGACGAGGGGCTCAACAAGCCGCTCGTGCTCGCGATCCTCGTGTTCCTCGTCATCCTGGTGACGATGGTCTACGGCCCGATCGCGGCGATGCTGGTCGAGCTGTTCCCGACGCGCATCCGCTACACCTCGATGAGCCTGCCGTACCACATTGGCAACGGCTGGTTCGGCGGCCTGCTGCCGACGACGGCCTTCGCGATGGTCGCGGCCACGGGCGACATCTTCTACGGCCTGTGGTACCCGGTCATCGTCGCCGCCGGCACCTTCGTCATCGGGATGCTGTTCATCCGCGAGACGAAGGACGTCGACATCTATGCAAAGGACTGAGCCAGCATGCTGAAGCTGATCATCGCGTTCGCCGTGTTCGCCGCGATCTCCCTGTTCGTGATCTTCAAGGCCGGCGACAAGGCCGACCTGTCCGGCGAGAAGCACGGTGACATGACGTCCCACGGGGCCAGCGCGCCCGCGGCGGCGGCGCCCGCCTCGGCAGCGGCCTCGGCACCGGCTTCGGCGGCCTCGCAGTAGGCCGCCTCGAGCCGGCGCCGGCCGGCCGTTCACGGGGGCACCCGCCTGCGAAGGCCGGTGCCCTTTTTTCATGCTCGCGCCCGGCGCGCTGCCAGAATCTTCGCCCTCACCCCGGGGACACCTTCCATGCAGCACGGCCCGCGCGGTCGCGGTGCGATCCGCATCCGCGGCGCACGCCAGCACAACCTCAAGAACCTCGACCTCGACCTGTACACCGGAGAGCTGACGGTGGTGACCGGGCCGAGCGGCTCGGGCAAGTCGAGCCTCGTGTTCGACACGCTTTACGCGGAAGGCCAGCGCCGCTACGTCGAGACCTTCAGCGCCTACGCGCGCCAGTTCCTCGACCGGATGGACCGCCCGCAGGTCGATCACGTCGAAGGTGTGCCGCCGGCCATCGCGATCGACCAGACCAACCCGGTGCGCACTTCGCGCAGCACGGTCGGCACGATGACCGAGCTGAACGATCACCTGAAGCTGCTGTTCGCGCGCGCCGCGCAGCTGTTCGACCGCGAGACCGGCAAGCCGGTGCGCGAGGACGATCCCGAGACGGTCTACCGCGACCTCGCCGATCGCAGCGTGGCCGAAGGCGGCCCGCGCCTCGTCGTGACCTTCCCGGTCGAGCTGCCCGCCAACACGAGCGACGAGCAGATCGAGCAGTGGCTCGCCGCGAGCGGCTACACGCGGGTGCAGGCCAAGCGCGAAGTGGCGACGCCGACAGGGCCGCGCGCGCTGCTCGACGTGGTGGCCGACCGCTTCCGCTTCGAAGGCACCGACAAGGCGCGCGTGATCGAGGCGCTCGAAGTCGCCTTCAAGCGCGGCGGCGGGCGCGTCAACGTCTACGCGCTGCAGGACGAGAACGAGCCGCAGCTGTGGCGCTACAGCCAGGGCCTGCACAGCCCCGACAGCGAACTGCGCTACGCGCACCCGACGCCGTCGATGTTCAGCTTCAACTCCGCCTACGGCGCCTGCGAGACCTGCCGCGGTTTCGGCCGCGTGATCGGCGTCGACTGGGGCCTCGTGATCCCCGATGTTCGCAAGACGCTGCGCGGCGGCGCGATCAAGCCGCTGCAGACGCCCGCGTGGAAGGAGTGCCAGGACGACCTGATCAAGTACGGCGGCGAAGCCGGCATCCCGCGCGACACCGCCTGGAGCCAGCTCACCGAGGCGCAGCGCGCGTGGGTGATCGACGGCACGCCGAACTGGAAGGGGAAGTGGAACGAGCAGTGGTACGGCATCCGGCGCTTCTTCGAATACCTGGAGAGCAAGGCCTACAAGATGCACATCCGCGTGCTCTTGTCCAAGTACCGCAGCTACACGCCCTGCACCGTGTGCGGCGGCGCGCGGCTGAAGCTCGAATCGATGCTGTGGCGCATCGGCACGAAGCAGGGCGCCGACGACGTGCTGCCTGCTTCCAAGCGCTTCATGCCCGCCGGCGCGGGCTGGTCGCGCGAGCGGCTCGAAGCGCTGCCCGGCCTCAGCCTGCACGACCTGATGCTGCTGCCGATCGACAAGCTGCGCCGCTTTCTCGATGCGCTGACGCTGCCGAGCACGATGCTCGACGACGCGCTGCAGCTGCTGCTCGACGAGGTGCGCACGCGGCTTCGGTACCTGTGCGACGTCGGCATCGGCTACCTGACGCTCGACCGCCAGAGCCGCACGCTCAGCGGCGGCGAGGTGCAGCGCATCAACCTGACGACCGCGCTCGGCACCTCGCTGGTCAACACGCTGTTCGTGCTCGACGAGCCCAGCATCGGGCTGCACCCGCGCGACATGGACCGCATCAACCGCGCGATGCACCGGCTGCGCGACGCGGGCAACACGCTGGTCGTCGTCGAGCACGACCCGGCGGTGATGCTGGGCGCCGACCGCGTGATCGACATGGGCCCCGGCCCCGGCACGCAGGGCGGGCGCATCGTCTTCGACGGCACGCCGGAAGAGCTCAAGCGCGCCGACACGATGACCGGCGCCTACCTCGGCGCGCGCCGCTCGATCGGCCTGGGCATGAAGCGCCCGGTGACCGACGGCACGCCGCGCCTCATCGTCGAAGGCGCCCGCGAGCACAACCTGAAGAACGTGACGGTCGAGTTCCCGCTGCAGCGGCTGGTGTGCGTGACCGGCGTCTCGGGCTCCGGCAAGAGCACGCTGATGCAGGACCTGCTGTTCCCGGCCTTGTCGCGCCACTTCGGCAAGGCGACCGAGACGCCGGGCGCGCACGACCGCCTGCTCGGTGCCGACTGGCTGAGCGATGCGGTGTTCGTCGATCAGTCCCCGATCGGCAAGACCGCGCGCTCGAACCCGGCGAGCTACGTCGGCGCCTTCGACGCGCTGCGCGCGATCTTCGCGGACTCGGCCCTGGCGAGGCAGCGCGGCTACGGCGCCGGCATGTTCAGCTTCAACGCCGGCGACGGCCGCTGCCCGACCTGCGGCGGCTCGGGCTTCGAGCACGTCGAGATGCAGTTCCTCTCCGACGTGTACCTGCGCTGCCCCGACTGCGACGGCAAGCGCTTTCGCGCCGAGCTGCTCGAAGTGAAGATCCCGCGCGGCGGCCGGCAGCTCGACGTGAACGACGTGCTCGAGCTGACCATCGCCGACGCGGTGCGCCTGTTCGCCGACGACCGCGAGGTGGTGCGTGCGCTGCAGCCGCTGGCCGACGTTGGGCTCGACTACGTCAAGCTCGGCCAGCCGGTGCCGACGCTCTCCGGCGGCGAGGCGCAGCGGCTCAAGCTCGCCGGTTTCCTCGCCGATGCCGGGCGCAGCGCGGCGACGATGCGGCAGGCGGTCGCGAAGAAGGGCACGCTGTTCCTGTTCGACGAGCCGACCACCGGCCTGCACTTCGACGACATCGCCAAGCTGATGCGCGCCTTCCGCTGGCTGCTCGAAGCGGGCCACTCGATCGTCGTGATCGAGCACAACCTCGACGTGATCCGCGCGAGCGACTGGATCGTCGACCTCGGCCCCGAGGGCGGCGACGCCGGCGGCGAGCTGGTGTGCGACGGCACGCCGGACGACGTGAAGAGCCATCCCACCTCGCACACCGGCGCGGCGCTGCGCGACTACGAACGTTCGCTGGGCGAGGGCGGCCTGCGGGTGGAAGAAGGCGCGCCGCTGCAGTCCGTCCTGGTCAAGGCACGCCGCGAGCGCACGGCGGTCGACGAGTCGATCCGCATCGTCAACGCGCACGAGCACAACCTGAAGGGCCTGAGCGTGGACATCCCGCGCGGCAAGTTCAGCGTCGTCACCGGCGTCTCGGGCTCGGGCAAGAGCACGCTCGCCTTCGACATCCTGTTCAACGAGGGCCAGCGCCGCTACCTCGAAAGCCTCAACGCCTACGCCCGCAGCATCGTGCAGCCGGCGGGCCGGCCGGAGGTCGACGCGGTCTACGGCATCCCGCCGACGGTCGCGATCGAGCAGCGGCTGTCGCGCGGCGGCCGCAAGAGCACGGTCGCGACCACCACCGAGGTCTACCACTTCCTGCGCCTGCTCTACGTCAAGCTCGGCACGCAGTACTGCCCGAAGTGCACGCCCGACGCGAGCGTCGCGGTGAAGCCGCAGACGCCGGAGTCGATCGCCGCGCAGCTGATCGCCGACTACAAGGGCCGGCACATCGGCCTGCTCGCGCCGCTGGTGGTCAACCGCAAGGGCGTCTACACCGACCTCGCCAAGTGGGCCGCGCAGCGCGGGCACACGCACCTGCGCGTCGACGGCGAGTTCGTCAAGGTCGCGCCCTGGCCGCGGCTGGACCGCTTCAAGGAGCACACGCTGGAGCTGCCGGTCGGCGACCTGGTCGTCGCGCCCGAACGCGAGGCCGAGCTGCGCGAGCTGCTCGCGAGGGCGCTCGAGGCCGGCAAGGGCGTCGTGCACCTGCTCGCGCCGCTCGACGGCCTTGAAGGCGCGATGGCCAGCGGCGCCGCGACGCACCGCATCGGCCGCGTCAAGGTGTTCTCGACCAAGCGCGCCTGCCCGCAGTGCGGCACCAGCTATCCCGAGCTCGATCCACGCATGTTCTCGTACAACAGCAAGCACGGCTGGTGCACGGACTGCGTCGGCACCGGCCTCACGCTCACGCGCGAGCAGCGCCGCGCGCTCGACGATTCCGGCCCGGCCGAGGACAACGGCGGGCGCGAGCGCAGCTTCGCCGAGCCGGAGGTCGAGGACGTCGACGAAGGCGCGCCGTGCACGACCTGCTGCGGCGCGCGGCTGAATCCGGTGTCGCTCGCGGTCCGTTTCGGCGGTCACGGTGGTCGGGCGGCGACGGCGGGAGAGCCCATGTCCGGCGAGCAGTCGATCGCGGCGGTGGCCGCGCGCCCGGTGAACGAAGCGCGCCGCTGGATCGAAAGCCAGAAGCTCGACGGCCGCGAGGCGACCATCGCGCGCGACGTGATCGCCGAGATCAAGTCGCGCCTCGCCTTCCTCGAACAGGTGGGCCTCGGCTACCTGACGCTCGACCGCGCCGCGCCGACGCTGTCCGGCGGCGAGGCCCAGCGCATCCGCCTCGCCGCCCAGCTCGGCTCGAACCTGCAGGGCGTCTGCTACGTGCTCGACGAGCCGACGATCGGCCTGCACCCGCGCGACAACCGCGTGCTGCTCGACGCGCTCGAGACGCTGGGCGCGCAGGGCAACACGCTGGTGGTCGTCGAGCACGACGAGGACACCATCCGCCGCGCCGACCACATCATCGACATCGGTCCCGGCGCCGGCAAGCGCGGCGGCCGGCTGGTCGCCGAGGGCACGGCCGAGGTGCTGCGCGCGAACCCCGATTCGCTGACCGGCCGCTTCCTTGACAAGCCGCTGCTGCACCCGCTGCAACCGCGGCGCGCGGTGAGCTTCAAGCGCGCGCGCGACGACGGCGAGGGCGCCGGCAACTGGCTCACCCTGCGCGGCGCCAGGCTGCACAACCTGCGCGGCCTCGACGTGGGCCTGCCGCTGCAGCGTTTGGTCGCGGTGACCGGCGTCAGCGGCTCCGGCAAGAGCACGCTGGCGCGCGACGTGCTGCTCGCCAACGTGCAGACGGCCGCGGCGCTGAAGCAGACGAAGGCCGGCCGCGATCAGCTGGCCGGCAAGAAGGCGTTGCCGTGGACCGGCTGCGAAGCGGTTGAAGGCTTCGCGGCGATCGACCGCGTGCTCGAAGTCGATCAGACGCCGATCGGCAAGACGCCGCGCTCCTGCCCCGCCACCTACATCGGCTTCTGGGACGCGATCCGGCGGCTCTACACCGAGACGCTCGAAGCCAAGGCGCGCGGCTACGCCGCAGCGCGCTTCTCGTTCAACACCGGCGAGGGCCGCTGCCCCGGCTGCGAGGGCCAAGGGGTCCGCACGATCGAGATGGCCTTCCTGCCCGACGTGAAGGTGCCCTGCGACCTCTGCCACGGCGCCCGCTTCAACCCCGAGACGCTTGCCGTCACCTGGCGCGGCAGGAGCATCGGCGACGTGCTGCAGATGGAAGTGGACGAGGCGGTCGAGTTCTTCGCGTCGATGCCCTCCATCGCGCATCCGCTGCAGCTGCTGAAGGACGTGGGGCTGGGCTACCTCACGCTCGGCCAGCCTTCGCCGACCTTGAGCGGCGGCGAAGCGCAGCGCATCAAGCTCGTCACCGAGCTCAGCAAGGTCCGCGACGACGTGACGCGCCGCGGCCAGAAGCCGCCGCACACGCTCTACGTGCTCGACGAGCCGACGGTCGGTCTGCACATGGCCGACGTCGAGCGGCTGATCCGCGTGCTGCACCGGCTGGTCGACGGCGGCCACAGCGTCGTCGTGATCGAACACGACCTCGACGTGATCGCCGAGGCCGACTGGGTCATCGACCTCGGGCCGGAAGGCGGCGCCGGCGGCGGCCGGGTGGTCGGCGCCGGCACGCCCGAGCAGATCGTTTCGGCCGGCACGCACACCGGCGCGGCGCTTGCGCCGGTGCTGTCGAGATGAAGACAGGCAGCATGCGCCCTTTGCAACAACAAGGAACGGCCCTGTTGAGTGCCAAGCGGGCACGGAGGCGGATGCGACGTGAGGTCTCGGCACCGGCGGTGTCGGATCGTTCGCAAGGAACTTGGTTGAAGCTTGCCGCCGCCGCTCTGGTGACGTTGGGCGGGCTGTTGCTTCATTTCTTGGGAGACGTCTCACATCGCGTCTATCTGCAGACGCTTCGACTCGATGCCGGATTGTTCCCACAGACAGTGGACGCGCTGGTCATCAATGGCTACTTCACGTTGATGGGGCGATTCAGCGTTGGCTTGGACTCATTGAAAACCAACCTTTGGTTCATCGTGCCGGCCATCGTGGCGCTCTGGCTATACGCCTTCCTTGTCCGCGAGCTTGTCGAGTATCTGGATCGATCTCTTTCCAAGAAGGAGTGGCGGCCGTTGGGTAACGCAGCTTTGCGTCGACTCGTGCAGGCGGGAATGATCATCTTGGCCGTATCCGCGGCCATTCCGCTTTTTCTGTACGCGGCGTTGGCTTTGCTGAAACCACCGGCCGCGCTAGGCATAACGGCGGGGCGCGACGCCGCACTGCGCGATACCGCGATGTTCCTCGGCGGTTGCAAACAGCCCTCGATCGCCGCCGGATGCGTCGAGTTGCGCAAGGGTGAGGAGTGCTTGGCAAGAGGCTTTGTGGTCAGCAGCACCACCTCGCACATTGCGATTTTTGACGTGAGGCAGCAGCGAGCTGTGGCCTTCGAGCGCGCCGGCACGACGCTGCACGGGGATGCGCGTTCGGATCTTCCGGAATCGCCTGATGCTCGAAGTGAAGCTGACGCGCGTTCCACCGTGTGCGCAGGACGGGGCACCTAATGCTCTCCGGTGCTGGTTACGGCATCTCGACTCGAGCCGGCGACAGCATCGTGAATGGCGTCAACAGCCGTAGTTGTCCTGTGTCTTGGCGACGTCAAGCCGGACCACTGGTGCGGTTCGTGCTGTGCTTCGTCGGGGCGGCACGGCCTGTCAGCTGAGGCCAGGCCAGTGGCCGGCGACGAGGTTGCGCCGGAGCGAGCTGCCTAGTCCCGGCCCAGCGACAGCATCGTGAACGACGGCGACAGCGGCCCGTCGCCGTCCTGCTCGTCGAGCGGCGCGAGGTCGGTGGCCGGCCGGTCGTCGGGCTCCTCGACGGACGGCGTCTGCACGGCGGCCCAGGCGGGGCGCTGCGCGGTGTCCAGCGCGCGACCGAGCACGTTCTCGATCGGCTCCGGCTTGTGCAGCAGGAAGCCCTGCGCGTAGTCGACGCCCAGGTCGTAGAGCCGGTCGAGCACCTCGCGGCGGTCGACGAATTCCGCCACGGTCTTGACGCCCACCACGCGCGCCACGTCGACGAAGCAGCGCACCGCCACGTCGTCGAGCGGATCGTCGAGCAGGTCGCGGATGAACTGGCCGTCGATCTTCAGCAGGTCGATCTTCAGCGACTTGAGGTAGCCGAACGACGAGGCGCCGGCGCCGAAGTCGTCGAGCGCGATGCGCACGCCCAAGGCGCGCACCTCCTCGATGAATTGCGAGGCGTCGGCGAGGTTGGTGACGGCCGCGGTCTCGGTGATCTCGAGGCACACGCGCCGGCACACCGCCGGCCCGGCCGCGCTGAGCAGTGCCTGCGCATGGCGGTGGAAGGCGCGGTCGCCGACCGACTGGCCCGAGAGGTTGATGCTCAGCGTGTCGATGCCTTCGAGCGTCGGCAAGCCCGCCAGGTGCTCCAGCGAGCGGCCGAGCACCCAGCGATCGATGCGCGCCGAAAGCCGGAAGCGCTCGGCCGCGCCGAGGAAGGCGCCCGGCGCGATCAGGCCGCCGTCGCCGTCGCGCAGCCGGATCAGCGCTTCGGCATAGACGCCGCGCGGCGACGAGCAGGCCGCGCCGATGCGCTGCGCGTACAGCACGAACTGGTCTTCGTCGACGGCCTGCTCGAGCCGCGTCGCCCAGTTGGTGTCGCCGCGGCGCAGGCGCACCTGACGGTCGGCGTCGAACCACAGGTGCACGCGGTTGCGGCCGGCTTCCTTGGCGGCGTAACAGGAGGTGTCGGCGGCCTGCAGCAGCGCGTCGGGCGTGGCCCAGTCGTGCGCGGTCAGCGGCACGAGGCCGATGCTGGTGCCGAGGCGGAAGCGCCGCTGCTCGTGCACGAAGCGGAAGTCGTCCATGCGGTCGCAGATCTTCTGCGCGACGCGCTGCGCCTGCTCCACGGTGCAGTGCTCGAGCAGGATGCCGAACTCGTCGCCGCCCAGGCGCGCGAGCGTGTCGCGCGAGCGGATCGCCTGCTTCAGCATGCGGCTCACCTGGCGCAGCAGCTCGTCGCCCACCGCGTGGCCGCAGGCGTCGTTGACCAGCTTGAACTGGTCGAGGTCGAGGAACAGCAGCGCGTGCTCCTGCGGCTCGCTGCGCCGCTGCAGCACCCGCGCGAGCCGGGCCTCGAACTCGGTGCGGTTGATGAGGCCGGTCAGCGCGTCGTGGGAGGCGCGGTGGATCATCTCGTTGGCGAGCCGGCGCTGCTCGGTCACGTCGTGCAGCACGAGCACCATGCCGATCGAGGCGCCGGCCGCGTCGCGGATCGAGGAAGCGGTTTCCTTGATGCCGTACTCGCGACCGTCGCGCGAGACCAGCTGCAGCGGCCGGCGTCCGGCGGCGGCCGTGGTCTCGGGCTCGCCGGATTCGCCGGGCTCGGCCTGCAGCGCGGTGACGAGCCGGCCGCTGCCTTCGTCGATCAGCCGCACCACCTCGAACAGCGGGCGCTGCCGCGCGTCGGCGGCGGACCAGCCGGTCATGCGCTCGGCGGTCGGGTTGAGCCAGTTGATGCGGCCTTCGGCGTCGGTGGTGACGACGGCGTCGCCGATCGAATGCAGCGTCACCCGCAGCAGCTCGTTCTGGTGGTTCAGCTGCGCGGTCAGTTCGCGCACCTCGGTCACGTCCCAGTTCGCGCCGTCGATGCGCTCGGGCCGGCCGGCGGCGTCGTACTGCAAGCGGCCGGTCGCACGCAGGTGGCGCACGCGGCCGTCGGCCCGGACGATGCGGAATTCGGTCTCGTAATCGCGGCCCTCGGTGATGCCGCTGCGCGAGCCGTGCCGCAGGCGCTCGCGGTCGTCCGGATGCACGTGGCTCAGCCAGGCGTCGAGCGGCATGCGCGCCGACTCTCCCTCCAGGCCGTAGGCGCGGCAGACCCAGCGGTCGAACTCGAACACCCGGGTCGCGATGTCGTAGCCCCAGATGCCGATGCCGCCGCTGGCCGCGGCGCTCGCGAGCCGCTCGCGCGCCGCTTCGAGCGCGCGGCGCTGCTCGACGCGCTCGGTGATGTCCAGCTGCACGCCGTAGACCCACTCCGCCCGGCCGTCGGCGCTGTGGCTCATCACGCGGCCGTGCAGCAGCACCCACACCCAGTGCCCGCGCTTGTGGAGCATGCGCAGATCGACCTGCGCGTGCGGCCCGCCGCTCTTGAAATGCCGCAGCAGCGCTTGGCGGGCCACCGCCCGATCGTCGGGATGCGTGAGCTTGACGATGCCGGCGAGGCCCTGCGGCAGCAGCTCCGCCAGCGTGTAGCCGAGGATGGCCGCGAGCGCTTCGTTGAAGCCGACCTCGCCGGTGCTCGCGTTCCACTGCCACAGGCCGGCGCCGGTGGCTTCGAGCACCGTGGCGACGCGATGGCGCGCCACGCGCAGCGCGCGCTCGGCATCGTCGTCCGACGGGGAAGGAAGGGGCTGGGCGGCGGTCATGGGAGGCGCACGCGGGGGTCCGCGGCAGCTTATCGACCGCCCGCGCCGCCGCTGTAGGCCCAAGCACGCGCTGCAACGGCCGGCCGTGCCCGAAGTCGCGCAGCGGGCCCCCGCCGGGGCCGACGCCTAGGCGACGACGCCCTTGCTGCGCAGGAAGTCGTCGACCAGCTTCAGCCGCACCAGCGCGTCGGGCAGCTCCATCAGCTTCTGCTTGGCCGCCAGCGGGATCGGCAGGATCTCGCACCAGCGGTTCGCGAGCCAGCCGGCGTCGTCGAAGCGGTAGGGCTCCAGGAAGGGCGTCGAGCCCTGCTGCTTCAAGGTGGCGATCGCGTTGGCGAGGCCGCGGGCGGAGCCGGTCAGCTCCTCGCTCGGCAGCGCCGGCTCGTCGGCCGCGAGGAGCCTGGCTTCGGCGACCCACAGGTGGTTCGGCTCCTGGCGCAGCTGCGCGATCGAGAAGCGCTGCGTGCCGCGGCAGCGCACCTGCAGGATGCCGGGCTGGTCGCCGTCGACGTCGATCAGCTCGGCGAGGCAGCCGATCGTCTCGAGCCGCTCGGCCGTGTTCGAGCCGCCCTTGACCTCCGAGCCCGACTTCAGCGCCACGACCCCGAAGGGCTCGCTCTCGCGCAGGCAGCGGCCGACCAGGTCGAGGTAGCGTGCCTCGAAGACCTTCAGGCCCAGCAGTCCGCCAGGGAACAGCACCGACTGCAGCGGGAACAGCGGCAGCTCGAAGCTGGGCGCGTCGAAGGCGTGGACGGCAGGGTTCATGACAGCCTGGCTAGCCGCGAGCCCAGCCCAGGCCCAAGCGAGCAGCCGCCGCGGATCCGGCTCTGCCGGTCCGCCAGCGGCGCCCCTGGAGGGCGAAGCGGCAAAACCGCAACGGGATGGTCGTCATTCAGCGCTCGTCGAGTTCCCGGTGACGCACCAGCGCCGCCGCGCGAGCGCCGAAACGCCGCGCCAGCTGCTCGACGAAGTACACCGAGCGGTGCTGCCCGCCGGTGCAGCCGATCGCCACCGTCAGGTAGGCGCGCTGATCCTGCTCGTAGGCGGGCAACCAGCGTGCGAGGAAGGCCTCGATCTGGCCGAGCATTTCCAGCACCTCGGGCTGCTGCTCGAGGTAGGCCATCACCGGCGCGTCGCGGCCGTTCAGCGGGCGCAGCTCGGGCACGTAGTGCGGATTCGGCAGCACGCGCACGTCGAACACCAGGTCGGCGTCGAGCGGCACGCCGTGCTTGAACGCGAAGCTCTCGAACACCAGCGTCAGCGAGCCGCCGGGCGCGCGCACGAGCTGGCGTACCCACACGCGCAGTTGCGCGGGACGCAGCTCGCTGGTGTCGATCAGCGTCGAGGCCTCGCGCAGGTCGGCCAGCAGCTCGCGTTCCAGCTCGATCGCATCGGTCAGCGCGCGGCGCGCGTCGCCTTCGTCGAGCACACCGGGGCGCGACTGCAGCGCCTGCGCGCTCAGGGGATGGCGGCGCCGCGTTTCGGAGAAGCGGCGCTGCAGCGCCTCGGTGCTCGCGTCGAGAAAGATCGAGCGCACCCGCACGCCTTCGGCGCCGAGCTGCGACATCAGGGGCAGCAGATGCGGCAGCGAGCCGGCCGAGCGCACATCGACCGCGACCGCGATGCGGCGCGCCGCGCCGTCCTCGCGCAGCCGTTCGAGCCGCAGGAACTCGAGCAGCAGCTCGGGTGGCAGGTTGTCCACGCAGTAGAAGCCGGCGTCCTCGAGCGCATGCAGCGCGACCGACTTGCCCGAGCCGGAGATGCCGGTGACGAGCACGACCTCGCGCGGCGTGGCTGCGACGGTTGCGGTCATGGTCGGCTCTCGTGGGGCGCGCGTGCCACTTCAGGCGCGGCGTCGGCGTGGCTCGGCAGGCGCCGCCGCCGTGTCGCCACCGCCACGGGCCGCGGCCTCGATCAGTGCGCGCGCATGCGCAAGGCTGGTGTCGCGGCTGGCGTCGCCGCCGAGCATGCGCGCGACTTCCTCGGCGCGCGCGTCGGCGTCGAGCGTCTCGACACCGCTCGTCGTGCGACCGGCCGTGGTGAGCTTGCGCACGCGGCAGTGGTGGTCGGCGCAGGCGGCGACCTGCGGCAGGTGGGTCACGCACAGCACCTGCCGCTCGCGGCCGAGGCGGCGCATCAGCCGGCCGACGGCATCGGCGACCTGGCCGCCGACGCCGGCATCGATCTCGTCGAAGATCAGCGTCGAGGCGGCGACCTCGTCGGTGGCCGTCTTGCGCTGGCTGGTGGTGACCGCGATCGCGAGCGCGATGCGCGACAGCTCGCCGCCCGACGCCACCTTCGCCAGCGCGCGCGGCGTGCTGCCGGCGTGGCCGGCGACGCGGAACTCGATCGCCTCGAGGCCATGGCGTTGCGGCTCGGCCAGCGCGTCGAGCGCGATCTCGAAGCGCCCGCCGGCCATGCCGAGTTGCTGCATCGCGGCCGTCACCGCGGCGGCGAGCTTGGGTGCCGCGCCGCGGCGCTGCGAGGACACGGCGCGCGCGGCGGCCTCGAAGAGCTTGCGTTGCTTGCGCTCGGCGCCTTCGAGCGCGTCGAGATCGGTCGCGGCCTCCAGTTGCGCCAGCTCGGCGCGCCAGGCGCCGAGCAGCGCCGGCAGCTCTTCCGGCGTGCGCCGGAAGCGCCGCGCGAGAGCGAGCCAGGTCGCGAGCCGTTCATCGAGCGCGGCGAGCCGGGCCGGGTCGGGCCCGTCGCCGCGCAGCCGCAGGGCAAGGGTGTGCGCGGCGTCCTCGATCTGCGCCTGCGCGCTGCGCAGCACCTCGAGCGGCGCGGCCAGTTCGGCGTCGTGCTCGACGACCGCGTCGAGCGCCTCGATCGCCTCGGCCAGCTGCGCATCGGCCGCGCCTTGGCCGCTTCCATCGGCGTCGCCATCGGCATCGCTCAAGCTGCGTCGCGCGCGATGCACCGCATCGAGGATCGCCTGCGCGTGGCTGAGTCGGCGCTGCTCCGCGTTCAGCTCGGGCCACTCCTGATCGCCAGGCGCGAGCTTGTCGAGCTCGCCGATCTGCCATTGCAGTCGCTCGCGTTCGGCATCGAGTCCCGATTGCCGCGAGCGCGCGTCGTTCAGCGCGGCGAGTGCGTCGCGCCAGCCGGCCCAGGCCTGCGCCAAGGCGCCGGTGTCGATGCCCGCGTAGCCGTCGAGCAGCGCGCGCACCGCGTCGGGCCGCGTCAGGCTCTGCCACGCATGCTGGCCGTGGATGTCGACCAGGTGATCGGCCGCCTCGCGCAACTGCGCCAGCGTCGCCGGGCGGCCCTGGATCCATGCGCGGCTCTTGCCATGCGCATCGACGTTGCGGCGCAGCAGCAGCGCGTCGGCGGTCTCGTCGGGCTCGGTGAAGCCGGCGTCGGCCAGCCAGGCCTGCAGCGAGGCGGGCGCATCGAACTCGGCGGCGATCTCGGCGCGCACCGCGCCTTCGCGCACCACCGCGGCATCGGCGCGCTGGCCGAGCGCGAGCTGCAGCGCGTCGATCAGGATCGACTTGCCGGCGCCGGTCTCGCCGGTCAGCGCGGTGAAGCCGGCGTGCCAGTCGAGGTCGAGCGACTCGACGATGACGAAGTCGCGCAGGGCAATGCGGCGCAGCATGTCAGCCGACCATGCCGCGAAGGCCGCACCCGCGACGCACGATCCCGCGGCCCACAAGCAGCCGCCGCGGATCCGGCTCTGCCGGGCCGCCAGCGGCGCCCCCCGGGGGGGGAGCGGCGAAGCCGCAACGGGGGGGGGTCATTCCGTGCCTTCGTTCCAGAACAGCTTGCGCCGCAGCGTCGCGTA
>NZ_DASTPW010000054.1:0-22525 GCF_035762065.1 Methylibium sp. | reverse complement strand
AGCGGCAGCGCATCGAGCCGGCGGGCGTCGCGCGAGCGGGCCGGCGACCCCTGCGCCGCCGGGGCCGCCGTCGCACCGTGGCTCGCCAGCAGCCAGGCCGCGTTCGCGGTGCGCCCGGTCGCCAGCCGCGCCCGCGCGCCGCATTGCCGCACGACGGCCTCGATGCGCCGTCGCAGGCGGCGCAGCCCGCCGAACAGCCGCAACGATGCCGCCACCTCGATCAGCACGCCGCCGGCTTGCGGGCACAACTGCGGCGTGAACTGCCCGAGCGCCAGGGCCAGCGCCTGCACGAAGGCCCGTTCGCGATCGGGATCGCGGGGGCGCAGCTGCAACTGCGGCGCGAGCGATTGCGCGGTCGCGGCGCTCTGCCCGAGCCGCAGGCCCAGCATGGCGGCGGCACGGTTGATCGCGATCAGCTTGCGGTCGTCCACCACCGCGAGCGCGGGCCGCGGCGGCTGCCCGGGCAGCGCGCGCTCAAGCGCCTGCAGCGGCAGGTGCGGCAGGTACAGCGCGATCCACAGCATCGCGAGGACTCCGAAGCGACACCGACGAGGCGGTGCCGGTGGCGGCCGCGCCGTCGCACCGCGCCTCGCGACCAGGCGCAGGCGCCGTGGTCGTCGATGCGGTGGACGTCGCCATCACCGCGCTCGGCGCGGCGACCTCTGGGCGTCGCGCGGCGCGCCGCACCGAGGCCGGCCAGGGCAGCGCCAGTTCCAGCGGCGCAGCCATCGGCGGCCCGCGGCGCTTGAACACTTCGACGGCCAAACGGCGGTTTTCGAGCGGGGTGCAGGCGAGCCGCAGCGGTGCCGGGCTGCTCAGGTTGCGCGCCGCGGGCTCGCGCAACGCGAAGCAGGGCGTCGCGCCCGCCTGCGCGGCCAGATGCAGCCGCCGCCAGGTGGGCAGCGCCACCGGCGGTGCCGGCGAACCGAGCGACTGGCTCCACCACAGCACCGCGGCGCTGCTGCCCGCGCGCAGCGCCTGCTCGGCGGCCCATGCCGCATCGGCGGCCGAAGCGGGCGCCACGAAGACCAGCCGGGCGGCCTCCAGCCCGAGGGCGGCCATCGCCGGGGCCGTCGGGCTGGCGGGCGACGCGATCCAGACCAGCTCGCGCGGCCCGAGCCGCCGCTGCGCCAGCGTGCCGAGCCAGGGCGCGAGAAGCGCCAGCTCGCCGCCGGCCGCCGGAATCAGCAACTCGGTCAGCCCGGCCTGCGGCCAGCCGCCGCCGGGCAGCTCGGCGTCCAGGGCCGGCCAGCCGCTGGACTCGGTCGCCACGACGCTGCGGGCCAGTTGCCCGGCCTGCCACACCGGCACGTCCAGCCGCGCCGCCACCTGGCTCAGCGCGAGCGCCGACGAAGCCAGCCGGCCGGCACGACGGTGGGGGTCGGGCGCGGAATCGGTTTCGGAAAGCGAGACCATGACTGCAACGGTTCGTCGGGCGGGCAATCACTGTATATAAATACAGCTTCAGCGTCACCGTCGATCTGTACCGGGCCGAGGTGTTTCCGGCGGTCTTGCCCGCCAGGAGCCGATCAACCGCCGAGGGTTGGCCCGTACTGGCCTGCCGCACCGGCCGGTGCAAGCTGCAGTGCCTCATCCCTCCAGCGAGCAACGACCATGAGCACACCCGACACCTGCTGCAGCCTCGTGCCGTACTTCAAGGTCCATGCCGGCAAGCTGGCCGAGTTCAAGGCGCTCGGCCCGCGTTTCGTCGAAGCGACCAGGAACGAGCCGAAGTGCCTCTACTACGGCTTCAGCTACGACGGCGACACGGCTCACTGCCGCGAGGGCTACGACGATGCGGCCGGTGTGCTCGCGCACCTGGAGAACGTCGGCTCGATCCTCGCGGAGGCGCTGAAGATCGCCGACGTGGCCCGGCTCGAAGTGCACGGCCCCGCTGCCGAAATCGACAAGCTGCGCGAGCCGCTGAAGGGCTTGAACCCGCAGTTCTTCGTGCTCGAGACCCACGCCTTCCGGCGCTGAAGACGGGGCTGCGAGTCAGCTTGACGCCGTCGGCTCGCCGGCCGGCGAGCCGACGTGCGGCTAGAGCACCTCGCTCGCGTAATCGGCCAGCCGCGAGCGTTCGCCGCGCGCCAGCATCACGTGGCCCGAATGCGGCCAGCCCTTGAAGCGATCGACGGCGAAGGTCAGGCCCGACGAACCCTCGGTCAGATAAGGCGTGTCGATCTGCGCGAGGTTGCCGAGGCAAACGATCTTGGTGCCCGGACCGGCGCGCGTGATCAGGGTCTTCATCTGCTTGGGCGTGAGGTTCTGCGCCTCGTCGATCAGCACGAACTTGTTGAGGAAGGTGCGGCCGCGCATGAAGTTCAGGCTCTTGATCTTGATCTTCGAGCGCACGAGGTCGTTGGTCGCGGCGCGGCCCCATTCGCCGGCGCCGGAGTCGTTCTTGGCGAGCACTTCGAGGTTGTCGTCGAGCGCGCCCATCCACGGGCCCATCTTTTCCTCTTCGGTGCCGGGCAGGAAGCCGATGTCTTCGCCGACCGGCACGGTCACCCGCGTGACGATGATCTCGCTGTAGCGGCGGTCGTCCATCACCTGGTTCAGGCCGGCGGCCAGGGTCATCAGCGTCTTGCCGGTGCCTGCGGTGCCGGTCAGGGTGATGAAGTCGCAGTCCGGGTCCATCAGCAGGTTCAATGCGAAGTTCTGCTCGCGGTTGCGGGCGGTCACGCCCCAGACGCTGTTCTTCGCGTGCGAGTAGTCCTTCAGCGTCTTGAGCACCGCGGTCTTGCCGGTGATCTCGGTGACCTTCGCGTACAGCGGCGCGGCGCCCGGTGTCTCGAGGTAGACGAACTGGTTGACCATCAGGGCCGGCACCAGGGGCCCGGCGATCCGGTAGAAGGTGTGGCCGCCTTGCTGCCAGCTCTCCATCGTCTTGCCGTGGCGCTCCCAGAAATCGGGCGGCAGCGGCAGCACGCCGGTGTAGAGCAGGTCGCCGTCGTCGAGCGTCTTGTCGTTGAAGTAGTCCTCGGCCGGCAGGCCGAGCGCGCGCGCCTTGACGCGCATGTTGATGTCCTTCGACACCAGCACCACGTCGCGCTCGGGATGCTTCTCGCGCAGCGCCTTCACCACGCCGAGGATCTGGTTGTCGGCCTTGCCCTGCGGCAGGCCGGCGGGCAGCTCGACGTCGAGCAGCAGGGTCTGGAAGAACAGCTTGCCGCCGGCTTCCTTGTGGCCGGTCTTGGCGAGCGGAATGCCGTCCTCGGCCTGGAGTTGCTTGGCGTCGGGGCCGCCGGCGAGCGCGTCGAGCTCGCGGCTCACTTGCCGCACGTTGCGCGAGACCTCGCTCAGGCCCTTCTTGTGGCCGTCGAGTTCTTCGAGCGTGATCATCGGCAGGTAGACGTCGTGCTCCTCGAAGCGGAACAGCGAGGTCGGGTCGTGCATCAGCACGTTGGTGTCGAGCACGAAGAGCTTCGGCGGGCCGGCGTGGCGCGGCCGGCGCGCGCGTGGTTCGGCGCCGGCGCGCGGCGCGGCGCGGCTCGCGGTCTTGGTCGGCATGCCGTTGGAGCGCGCGACAACCGGCATCTCGGCAGCGGCCTCGGCCTTGGCGGCCGGCAGTTGCGGGTGCGGTTCGAGCAGTTCGAGCCGGCCGCTGCCCGCATCGTCCGGGACGGTGGCAGCGCCCGGACGGATGGCGGGCTTCGGCGCGGCCTGGGCATCGAAGTCGGAGGCGGCCAGCAGGGAGGCTTTCTTCGCAGGGGGCTTGGGCAGGGGCATAGAAGTCCTGGTCAGGCAAACAAAAAGCCGCACAGTCGCCTGTGCGGCTTCATCGGGGCAGGCGGCGTGCGCGGCGTCATGCAGCCGAACGCACCACCGCGAAACGCAGCTCCGGCATCCGGCTCAGGCCGCCTTCTTCAGCGACTTCACCGCCTTGAGCACTTCATCGACGTGGCCGGCCACCTTGATGCCGCGCCACTCGGCGATCAGCACGCCTTCCGGGTCGATCAGGAAGGTGCTGCGCTCGATGCCTTTGACCTTCTTGCCGTACATGATCTTGTTCTTGACCACGCCGAACATGTGGCAGAGCTTTTCTTCGGTGTCGGCGATCAGCTCGAAGGGCAGTTCGAGGTTCTGCTTGAACTTCTCGTGGCTGGCCATGTTGTCGCGCGACACGCCGAACACCACCGCGCCGGCCTTGGTGAAGTTCTTGTGCTGGTCGCGGAACTGCATCGCCTCGGTGGTGCAGCCGGGGGTGTTGTCCTTCGGATAGAAGTACATGACCACGGCCTGGCCGAGGTAGGCCTGAGGGGTGAAGAGCACGCCGCCGGTGGCCTGCGCTTCAAATTCCGGGAGGGCTTTGTTGAGAGCGGGCGTCATGTCGATGCGGCTTGAGCAGCCCTTGCGGGCAACGGCCGTGATTATAGGAGGCGGTGCTCGGCGATCCACCGTCGCAAGCCGCGCGTCTCAGCTCGACGCGGCCTCGATCAACAGCGCCGCGACGACCCTGCGCCCTTCGGCCGCCAGCAGGTTGTAGGTGCGGCAGGCGGCGCTCAGATCCATCGTCTCGAAACCGATGCGCCGGCGCATCAGCGCCACCGTCCATTCCGGCCGCGGGAAGCGCAGGCGGGGGCCGCTGCCGAACAGCACGATCTCGGGATCGTGCTCGACCAGCGGCTCGAACAGATCGGCCCGCAGCGCGTCGAAGGACGCGACCGGCCAGCCGCGCACCTCTCCCTGCCAG
Source organism: Methylibium sp. (assembly GCF_035762065.1). GTDB lineage: Bacteria > Pseudomonadota > Gammaproteobacteria > Burkholderiales > Burkholderiaceae_C > Methylibium. Next base: position 17,829 of record NZ_DASTPW010000054.1, on the reverse strand, counting down.
GGCAGCACGAGGCTTTCGCGCCAGACGCGTTCGCCGAGCTGCACGCCGTGGGCGTCGTAGCGGGCGATCAGGTTGAGCCCGGGGGCGTCGAGGGGGTCGGCTTGCAGCTTCATGCGCGGGTGGAGGCAAGGGGGTTCGCGGCGGTTCCGCCGTCGAGGAAGCGTGGGGGTGGCGTGGTGTAATTCTCGGCTCGCCGCGCGGCCGCTTTTCGTTGCGCAACGCGAGCATCGACGCCGCTTCCGGAGCCCTTCTTGCCCAAGCTCATCGCCAAGTCCAGCAAGCTCGCCAGCGTCTGCTATGACATCCGCGGCCCGGTGCTCGACAAGGCCCGCGCGATGGAAGAAGAGGGCCAGCGGATCATCAAGCTGAACATCGGCAACGTCGCCGCGTTCGGGCTGATGCCGCCCGACGAGATCGTCGAGGACATGATCCGCAACCTGCCTTCGCAGGTGGCCGCGGGCTACACCGACAGCAAGGGTCTGTTCGCGCCGCGCAAGGCGGTCGTGCACTACACGCAGGAGAAGCACATCGCAGGCGTCACAGTCGACGATGTCTACCTCGGCAACGGCGCCTCCGAGCTGATCGCGATGAGCATGAACGCGCTGCTCGACAGCGGCGACGAAGTGCTGATCCCCGCGCCCGACTACCCGCTGCACACCGCGGTGGTGTCGCTGTCGGGCGGCACGCCGGTGCACTACCGCTGCGACGAAGGCTCGGGCTGGCTGCCCGACCTCGACGATCTGCGCTCGAAGGTGACACCAAAGACCAAGGCGCTGGTCGTCATCAACCCGAACAACCCGACCGGCGCGCTCTACCCGGTCGATCTGCTGAAGGCGCTGGCGGAAGTCGCGCGCCAGCACGGCCTGATCGTCTTCGCCGACGAGATCTATGACAAGACGCTCTACGACGGCGCCGAGCACACGAGCATCGCCTCGCTGGCCGACGACGTGCTGTTCGTGACCTTCAACGGCCTCTCCAAGAACTACCGCGCCTGCGGCTACCGCGCCGGCTGGATGGTGGTGTCGGGCGACAAGCGCCATGCGCGCGACTACATCGAGGGCCTGAACATGCTGGCCTCGATGCGCCTGTGCGCGAACACGCCGGGGCAGCTCGCGATCCAGACGGCGCTGGGCGGCTACCAGAGCATCAAGGACCTCGTCGCGCCGGGCGGGCGGCTCGCGCGCCAGCGCGACATGGCCTACGAGATGCTGAACGCGATCCCGGGCGTCAGCGTCGTCAAGCCGAAGGCGGCGCTCTACATGTTCCCGCGGCTCGATCCGAAGGTCTACCCGATCGCCGACGACCAGGCCTTCGCCTACGAGTTGCTGGCCGAGGAGAAGGTGCTGATCGTGCAGGGCACCGGCTTCAACTGGCCGGCGACCGACCACTTCCGCGTCGTGTTCCTGCCGAACACCGACGACCTCGCCGATGCCTTCGGTCGCATCGCGCGCTTCCTCGACCACTACCGCAAGCGGCACACGGCATGAAGGCAATCAGGATCGGCCTGTTGGGCGCCGGCACGGTCGCCGGTGGCGTGGTCAAGGTGCTGGAGCGCAACCGCGCCGAGATCCAGCGCCGCGCGGGCCGCGGCATCGACGTGGCGGCGGTCGCGGCGCGCGATCTCGCCAAAGCGCGCCGCTCGCTGGGCGACGCCGTCGCGCTGACCGACGACTTCGATGCGCTCGTGCGCCGCGCCGACATCGACATCGTCGTCGAGCTGATCGGCGGCACCTCGCGCGCGCGCGAGCTGGTGCTCGCGGCCATCGCCGCCGGCAAGCCGGTCGTCACCGCGAACAAGGCGCTGCTCGCCATCCACGGCACGGAGATCTTCGCGGCCGCTCGCGAGCGCGGCGTCGCGGTGGGCTTCGAGGCCGCGGTGGCCGGCGGCATCCCGATCATCAAGACGCTGCGCGAGGGCCTCGCGGCGAACCACATCGGCTGGATCGCCGGGATCATCAACGGCACGACGAACTTCATCCTGTCGGAAATGCGCTCGAAAGGGCTCGACTTCGCCGCGGTGCTCGCCGAGGCCCAGCGCCTGGGCTATGCCGAGGCCGACCCGAGCTTCGACATCGAAGGCATCGACGCGGCACACAAGGCGACGATCATGAGCGCCATCGCCTTCGGCACGCCGGTGCAGTTCGAGCGGGCTCACGTCGAGGGCATCGCCGGCCTGCAGGCCGCGGACATCCGCTACGCCGAACAGCTCGGCTACCGCATCAAGCTGCTGGGCATCACGAAGCGGCGCGAAGACGCTCAGGGGGCGACGGTCGGCATCGAGCTGCGCGTGCATCCCACGCTGATCCCGGCGAAGCGGCTGATCGCGAACGTCGAAGGCGCGATGAACGCGGTGGTGGTGCACGGCGACGCGGTCGGCTCCACGCTGCACTACGGCAAGGGCGCCGGCGCCGAGCCGACCGGCTCCGCGGTCGTCGCCGACCTGATGGACGTCACGCGGCTGATCACCGCCGACCCCGACCACCGCGTGCCCGCGCTCGCGTTCCAGCCCCATGCGCTCGCCGCGACGCCGGTGCTCGCGATCGACGAGACCATCACCGCGTTCTACCTGAGGCTGCGCGTCGCCGACGAAGCCGGCGTGCTGGCCGACATCACGCGCATCCTCGCCGAGCACTCGATCTCGATCGACGCGGTGCTGCAGCGCGAGAGTGGCGAGGGCGAACGCCAGACCGACCTCGTCATCCTGACGCACGACACGCTGGAAGGCCGCATGCGGGCGGCCTTGGCGAAGATGCAGGCGCTCGGCAGCGTGCTTGCGCCGATCGTTCGCATCCGCAAGGAAGAGCTGGCCTGATATGCGCCCTCACGCTCGCAACCGCTTGGCCGCGCCGCCCCCCGGGTGCGCGCTCGGCTGCCTTGGAACGAGCCGGGGGAGGGCGCGATGAAGTACCTGAGCACGCGCGGCGAGCCGACGCTGCGAGGCTTCTCCGACATCCTCCTCGAAGGCCTCGCGCCCGACGGCGGCCTCTACCTGCCCGATCACTACCCGCAGATCGATGCCGCGACGCTGGCGCGCTGGCGCGGCCTGTCGTATGCCGATCTCGCCTTCGAGATCCTGTCGCTGTTCATCGACGACATCCCGGCCGAGGACCTGCGCGCGATCGTGCGCAAGACCTACACCCGCGAGGTGTTCGGCAGCGACGCGATCACGCCCCTGAAGCCGCTCGTGGATCGGGCCGGCGCCGCCAGCGGCGCCGGCGTCGCGCTGCTCGCGCTGTCCAATGGCCCGACGCTGGCGTTCAAGGACGTCGCGATGCAGCTGCTCGGCCACCTGTTCGAGTACGAACTGGCGCGCCGCGGCGAAGTGCTCAACATCCTCGGCGCGACCTCGGGCGACACCGGCAGTGCCGCCGAATACGCGATGCGCGGCAAGCGCGGCGTCGCGGTCTTCATGCTGAGCCCGCACGGCCGCATGAGCCCGTTCCAGCAGGCGCAGATGTTCAGCCTGGCCGACGCGAACATCCACAACCTCGCGATCGACGGCGTGTTCGACGACTGCCAGGACATCGTCAAGACGGTGTCCGGCGACCTCGACTTCAAGCGCGCGCACCGCATCGGCACCGTCAACTCGATCAACTGGGCTCGGCTGCTGGCGCAGGTCGTGTACTACTTCGCCGGCTGGTTCCAGGTGACGCGCGCCACGCGCTCGAGCGACCAGCCCGTGAGCTTCGCCGTCCCGTCGGGCAACTTCGGCAACGTCTGCGCCGGCCACGTCGCGCGGATGATGGGTCTGCCGATCGAGCAACTGGTCGTGGCGACCAACGAGAACGACGTGCTCGACGAGTTCTTCCGCACCGGCCGCTATCGCGTGCGCGGCGCGGCCGACACGCACGAGACCTCGAGCCCGTCGATGGACATCTCCAAGGCCAGCAACTTCGAGCGCTTCGTGTTCGATCTGCTCGGCCGCGACGGCGCGCGCACCGCCGCGCTGTTCGGCGCCGGCCTCGCGCGAGACGGCGGCTTCGAGCTGAAGCCGGCCGAGTTCGCCCGCGTGCGCGAGTTCGGTTTCGCCTCGGGCCGCAGCACGCACGCCGATCGCATCGCGACGATCCGCGCGACGCACGCGCATTACGGCGTGACGATCGATCCGCACACCGCCGACGGCCTGAAGGTCGCGCGCGAGCACCTCGACCCGGCCGTGCCGATGCTGGTGCTCGAGACCGCGCTGCCGATCAAGTTCGCAGCGACCATCCGCGAGGCGCTGGGCCGCGAGCCGGAGCGCCCGCCGGGCTTCGAGGGCATCGAAGCCCTGCCCAAGCGCGTGCTGCGCATGCCGGCCGACGCCGCAGGGGTCAAGCGCCACATCGCCGAGCATGCGGTCGGTGCGCCTGGACGCTGAGCGAGCGCTCGGCACGCGCCGATGAACGAGAGCTGCCGATGAAGGTGGTCGGCTTCTGCGGCTACTCGGGCTCGGGCAAGACGACGCTCGTCGAGCAGCTCGTCGCGCGGCTGCGCCTGGCGGGCCAGCGGGTGTCGGTCGTCAAGCATGCGCATCACAGCTTCGAGATCGACCAGCCCGGCAAGGACTCATACCGCCACCGTGCGGCCGGCGCCTTCGAGGTGGTGATCGCGTCGAACCGGCGGCTGGCGAAGATCCGCGAGTTCGAACTCGAGGCCGACCTGAACGTCCACCAGCTGATCGCCGAGTTGTCGCCGGCGGCCGACTGGGCGCTGATCGAGGGCTTCAAGCACGCGGATGTATTGAAGATCGAGGTCTGGCGCGCCACGACCGGCCAGCGCCTGCAATACCCGAACGATCCCTTCGTCGTCGCGATCGCGACCGACAGCCCCGCGGCGCTGCCGCAGCCCACGCAGCTGCCGGTGCTCGATCTCAACGACGCGGACGCGGTCACTGCCTGGCTGCTCGGCCAGGCCGATCGCCACGTCTACCGTTCGCCCTATCTCGCGGACAACGAGGCCGCCTATGCCGAACGCTGCGATCCGACCCCCGATGCTGAGCCTGGACGAGGCGCTCGCCCGCCTGCGCGCGGCAACGAGCCCGCTGGCTGAGACCGAAGCGGTCTCGACCTTCGATGCGCTCGGCCGCGTGCTGGCGCGAGCCGTGCGCTCGCGGCTCGACGTGCCGCCGCACGACAACAGCTCGATGGACGGTTATGCGATGCGTGCTGCGGACGTCCCATCGCGGGGCGGCGTGCTGCCGGTGTTGCAGCGGGTGGCGGCCGGGCAGGTGGGCGTGCGGCTCGAAGCCGGCTCGGCCGCGCGCATCTTCACCGGCGCGCCGATCCCCGAAGGCGCCGATGCGGTCGTGATGCAGGAGCACTGCGAGCCGACGACGATGCTCGACGGCCGGCCCGCGGTGCGCGTGAAGACGCCGCCCGAAGCCGGACAGTGGATCCGCCGGCGTGGCGAGGACGTGCGCGCCGACGCTGTCGTGCTCGAGGCCGGCACCCGGCTCACGCCGCAGGCGCTCGGGCTCGCGGCTTCGGTCGGCGCGGCGACGCTCGATGTCGTCCGGCGCCCGCGTGTCGCGCTGTTCTCCACCGGCGACGAACTGGTGATGCCCGGCGAGCCCTTGAAGCCCGGCGCGATCTACAACTCGAACCGCTACACGCTGCGTGCGCTGCTCCAGCAGGCCGGCTGCGAAGTGGGCGACCTGGGCATCGTGCCGGACCGGCTGGAGGCGACGCGCGAGGCGCTGCGCCGCGCGGCCCGCGGGCACGACCTGATCCTCACCTCCGGCGGCGTCTCGGTCGGCGAGGAAGACCACCTGCGCCCGGCGGTGCAGGCCGAAGGCGCGATCGACCTCTGGCAGATCGCGATCAAGCCCGGCAAGCCGCTCGCGTTCGGCCACGTGCGGCGTGGTGTCGACAACGAAGGCGGCCCGGCGAGCGCGCTGTTCATCGGCCTGCCGGGGAATCCGGTGTCGAGCTTCGTGACCTTCCTCGTCGCGGTGCGGCCGGTGCTGCAAGCCTTGCAGGGCATGCCGGCGACCGAGCCGGCGGCGCTCGCCCTGCCGGCGGGCTTCGACTGGAGCCGACCCGACGCGCGCCGCGAGTTCCTGCGGGCGCGCCGTGGCGCCGACGGCCTGCTCGAGTTGTTTCCGAACCAGAGTTCCGGTGTGCTGACCTCGGCGGTCTGGGCGGAAGGCCTGATCGACAACCCGCCCGGCCACGCCATCGCACGCGGCGATCTCGTGCGCTTCCTGCCGTTTTCCGACCGGCCCTGACGATGAAGCTGAACCTGCGCTATTTCGCATCGATCCGCGAGGCGCTCGGTCCCGGCGAGTCGATCGATTTCGACGGCGCCACCTTGGGCGCGCTGCGCGACGCGCTGATCGCCCGCGGCGGCTCGCATGCCGAGGCGCTGGGCCGGTCGCGCAACCTGCGCGCGGCGCTCAACCACGCGATGGCCGACGACGCGGCCGCACTGCAAGAGGGCGATGAAGTCGCGTTCTTTCCGCCGGTGACCGGCGGCTGACGGCCAGGCAAGCGCAAGCAGTCCGCATCGCGGCACGCCGTTTGCCGCTCGTTACCGCTGGTGCCGCCGTCTCCACCGCCGGTGCGAACTTGCCGGCTTGGCTTCGATCCATGCTCCGTTCCTCCTCCCGCGTCGCAGCCGCCACGCCATGAACGCTCCCGTGTCCATCCATCCGCCGCTCGATGCCCTCGAGCCCCGCGAAGCGCCCGCGCTGCCCGCGTCGGTCAAGCCGCGCGCGCCGCGCCGCGCCGTCGCCGACAGCGCCGCCCCCGGCAGCGCGGTCGGCAGCTTCGTGCTCGGCGAGGTCGTCGAGCATGACGATTTCCGGCTGTGCTATCGCGCGCGCGCCACGGCGTCCGAGTCCGACGTGCTGATCGACGAGTACTGGCCCAAGGCGCTGGTGCAGCGCGGCGCCGACGGCGAGGCCACGCTGCGCGAGGCCAACTTCGCGGAGCTCTACGACGCCGGCCTGCGCGCATTCATCGCCGAGTCGGAAGCGCTCGCCCAGATCGAGCATCGCGCGCTGGTGCGCATCGGGCCGATGTGGCCGCTGCGCTCGACCGCCTACCGGCTGCGGGTCGATGCCGCCACGCACCGCCTCTCGCATCACCTCGAAGGCCGGCCGCGCCCGATCGACGAGCAATGGCTGCGCGCGCTCGCCGAGCCGCTGCTGGGCGCGCTGGACGCGGTGCACCGGGCCGGGCGCATCCACGGCAACGTGCGCCCCGGCGCCATTGCCTTGCGCGGGGACGCGAAGGACGGCGAGCCGCTGCTGCTGGACTGCGACGCCGCCCGCAACGCGATCGCGAGCCTCGCGCCGTGGCGCGCCGTGTCGCCGGAGCCCGGCTACGCGGCGCCCGAGCTGGCGCTGTACGGCGTCGAGGCGACGCCGGCGGCCGATCTCTTTTCGCTCGCCGCGGTGCTGTGGTTCGCCAGCACGGGCGAGCTGCCCGAGGCCACGTCCACCGGCCACGGCGGGTCGCTGTCGCGCTGGGAAGGCGTGCTGCAGCGCCACCCTTCGCTGCGCTACAGCGCCGGCTGGATGGCCGCGCTCGAACGTGCGCTGGCCTTCGACCCTTCGGTGCGGCCGCAGGACGCCGAGGCCTTCCGGCGCCTGCTCGCCACCGCGCCGGCGGCGCCGTCGGTGCTCGAAGCGGTGCGGCAGGCGCCGGCGATGCCGGCGGCGCGCATCGAGCCGCCGCCGATGCAGGACGAGGCAGCGTGGTCGCTGCCGATGCCGTCCGCGGCGTCGGACCCGGCGCAAGAGCCCTGGCCGACGAGCCGTGCCGCCTCGGGCGCGATCGAGCCCGGCTGGCCGCTGCTTGCGCCGCACGCGGCCGAACAGGCCGCTCGAACTGGACAGGCCGAACAGGCCGCTCGCCCTGGACAAGCCGAACAGGCCACTCGACCTGGACAAACCGAACAGGCCACTCGCCCGGATCAAGCCGAAAAGGCAGGCCGCCTCGGACAAGCCGAGCAGGCCGCCCGACCTTCTCGCGCCGGGCGGATAGCGCGGTCTTCCCAGGTCGAGCGGGCCGCCGCGCGACTTGCACGTGCCGATTCCGCGGCACGGATGTCGCGGCCTGCGAGGGCCGAGCCGGCCGCATGGCCGTCGCAGGCCGAGCCGGCTGCGCGGTTCTCGCATGCGGAGCCGGCCATGCGGTCTTCGCGCCCCGTGCCGCTCGATCCACCGCCGATGCGCGCGGCCGATCCGGACAGCGAGCCGCCGTGGCAGCTGCCGTCGTTCGCCGTCGGCGATGCGCAGCGGGTCGAGCCCGAACCCTGGCCGGTGAGCCGCCGGGCCAGCGTCCACGGCCCCTTCTACGACGGCCCGGCCGAAGGCTCCCGCGCCGGTGATATCCCGTGGGGGCGCCGCGCGCCGACGCCGAAGCCGAAGCGGCACTGGCCCTGGGCCGTCGGCGGCGGGCTGGTCGGTGGCATGGCGATGCTCGTCTTCGGGCTCGCCAACGAACGCAGCCTCGATGCGCTGCCGTTCGCCCAGTGGTTCGGTCAGACGCCGCCCGCGGTCGCCGGCAGCGTCGGGCTGCTCCCGCCCGCGAACCCGGGCATCGCCGCGATGCAGGCGCCGCCCGCGGCCGGTCCGCCCGGCCCGCAAGGCGCGGCTGCCGGGGCGGCGACCCCCGTCGGCCAGGCGGCCAGCCCCTATCCGCTGCCCCCGGCCGGTGCCGGGCCGGAGGCGGCGCCGCCGCTGACCGGTGGCGAGTCCGGCAAGGCGGTGCTGCCGACGTCGGCGCGCGCCGACGCCGCCCAGCGTGCGGGGGCCGCCGGCAGCCAGGCACCGCGCGCCGAAGTGGCGGTCGGCGGTGACGCCACGCGCGCCGGCGTGATCGTCGGCAACGATGCCCCGCGTTCCCGCGTCGACGATTCCGACGCCGCCCGGGCCCTCGAAGCGCGCCGCGAAGCGGCCAGCGGCTCGCTCGATCCGGCGGCTGTCTGTGCGCCGCGCAGCAACTTCGCGCTCTACTGGTGCATGAAGACGCAGTGCGACCGCACCGTCAACTACACGCACCCGCAGTGCGTCGCGCTGCGCCGCGAAGACCAGCGCTGAGCGGCTCGGGCGGCGGGTCGCCGCGGGCAGAATCGGCCGCGATGAAGCCGCAACGCGTCAGCATCCAGACCGAGGACTTCGATCTCGCCGAAGAGGTCGCCCGGCTGCGCGACGGCGACGGCGGCGTCGGCGCCGTCGCCAGCTTCATCGGTACCGTGCGCGAGCGCGGCGACGGCGCAGCGGTCAGCCGCATGGAGCTCGAGCACTACCCGGGCATGACCGAGCGCTCGATCGAGACCATGATCGATGCGGCCCTGCAGCGCTTCGACATCCGCGCCGCGCGCGTCGTGCATCGGGTGGGCGTGCTCGAAGTCGGCGCGCAGATCGTGCTGGTGGCGGTCAGCTCGGCGCACCGCGGCCAGGCCTTCGAGGCCTGCGAGTTCCTGATGGACTACCTGAAGACGCAGGCGCCTTTCTGGAAGAAGGAAACCACGCCTGAAGGCGCGCGCTGGGTCGACGCGCGCGTTGCCGACGACGCGGCGCTCGAGCGCTGGGGCATCGCGGCGACGAATGCCTAGCGCGACGCTGGCCCAGGCCGCCTGCGTCGCGCTGGGTGCGGCACTGGGCGCCTTGCTCCGGTGGGGCCTGGGCTTGTGGCTGAACCCGCTGTGGACGAGCGGCTTCCCGCTCGGCACGCTGGCCGTCAACACGGCCGGCGGTTTTCTGGTCGGCGCGAGCACGGCCTGGCTCGCGCAGCATCCGAGCCCGCTGCTGCACCTGCTGCTGGTGACCGGCTTCCTCGGCGGGCTCACCACCTTCTCGGCGTTCTCGATCGAGTCGCTCGAGCTGCTGCATCGCGGCCAGATCGCGACCGCGCTGCTGCACAGCGCCATGCATCTGCTCGGCGCGCTGGCCTGCGCGGCACTCGGCTTCGCGCTCGGCCATGGGCTGATCGGCCCGCGCGGCTGACGACCGCCCGGCGGGCTTGAACCTGCGGGCCATGGCCCGATCTGCGATGGAGTCCCGACAGGAAGCCGCCATGCGCATCGACAAGCTCACCACCAAGTTCCAGGAGGCCTTGGCCGACGCCCAGAGCCTCGCCGTCGCCCGCGACAACCCGACCATCGAGCCGGCGCATCTGCTCGCCGCGATGCTCGCGCAGCCCGACGGACCGAAAGCGCTGCTCGATCGCGCCGGCGCGAACACCGCTGCCTTGAAGACCGCGATGGAGACGATGCTCGCGGGGCTGTCGAGCGTGCAGGGCGGCAACGCCGTGCAGCCGGGCCGCGATCTCGTCACGCTGTTGCAGGCGAGCGAGAAGGAGGCGGGCAAGCGAGGCGACCAATTCATCGCGAGCGAGATGTTCCTGCTCGCGCTCGCCGATGCGAAGACCGACCTCGGCGGCATCGTGCGCGGCCACGGCCTCACGCGCAAGGCGCTCGAGGTCGCGATCGACGCGGTGCGGGGAGGATCGGGCCAGAAGGTGGACTCGGCCGAAGCCGAAGGCCAGCGGGAGGCGCTCAAGAAGTACACGCTCGACCTGACCGAGCGGGCGCGCCAGGGCAAGCTCGATCCGGTCATCGGCCGTGACGACGAGATCCGCCGCGCGATCCAGGTGCTGCAACGCCGCAGCAAGAACAACCCGGTGCTGATCGGCGAGCCCGGCGTCGGCAAGACGGCGATCGTCGAAGGCCTCGCGCAGCGCATCGTCGCGGGCGAGGTGCCCGAGTCGCTGAAGAACAAGCGCGTGCTGGTGCTCGACATGGCGCTGCTGCTCGCCGGCGCCAAGTACCGCGGCGAGTTCGAGGAGCGGCTCAAGGCCGTGCTGAAGGAAGTCGCCGCCGACGAGGGCCAGACGATCGTCTTCATCGACGAGATCCACACCATGGTCGGCGCGGGCAAGGCCGAAGGCGCGATCGATGCCGGCAACCTGCTCAAGCCCGCGCTCGCGCGCGGCGAACTGCACTGCATCGGCGCGACCACGCTCGACGAATACCGCAAGTACGTCGAGAAGGACGCCGCGCTCGAACGGCGCTTCCAGAAGGTGCTGGTCGGCGAGCCGACGGTCGAGGCGACCATCGCGATCCTGCGCGGCCTGCAGGAGAAGTACGAGGTCCACCACGGGGTCGAGATCACCGACCCGGCGATCGTCGCCGCGGCCGAGCTGAGCCACCGCTACATCACCGACCGCTTCCTGCCCGACAAGGCGATCGACCTCATCGACGAGGCCGCGGCCAAGATCAAGATCGAGATCGACTCCAAGCCCGAGGCGATGGACCGCCTCGACCGCCGGCTGATCCAGCTCAAGATCGAGCGCGAGGCGGTCAAGAAGGAGAAGGACGAGGCGTCGATCAAGCGGCTCGGCCTGATCGAGGAAGAGATCGCGAAGCTCGAACGCGAGGCCGCCGACCTCGACGAACTGTGGAAGGCCGAGAAGGCCACCGCGCAGGGCTCGGCGCAGCTCAAGGAGGACATCGACCGCGCGCGCACGCAGATCGAGGAGCTCAAGCGCAAGGGCAACTTCGACAAGGTCGCCGAGCTCCAGTACGGCAAGCTGCCGGAGCTGGAGCGCAAGCTCAAGGACGCGCAGGCCAAGGAAGCCAAGGGCGGCAGCGACGGCAAGCCGCAGCTGCTGCGAACGATGGTCGGCGCCGAGGAGATCGCCGAGGTCGTCGCGCGCGCCACCGGCATCCCGGTCGCCAAGCTGATGCAGGGCGAGCGGCAGAAGCTCTTGCAGATGGAGGACAAGCTGCACGAGCGCGTGGTCGGCCAGGACGAGGCGATCCGCGCGGTGGCCGACGCGATCCGCCGTTCGCGCGCGGGGCTTTCCGATCCGAACCGGCCGACCGGCAGCTTCCTCTTCCTCGGCCCGACCGGCGTCGGCAAGACCGAGCTGTGCAAGGCACTCGCTGGCTTCCTTTTCGACAGCGAGGAGCAGCTCATCCGCATCGACATGAGCGAGTTCATGGAGAAGCACTCGGTCGCGCGGCTGATCGGCGCGCCGCCGGGCTACGTCGGCTACGACGAGGGCGGCTATCTCACCGAGGCCGTGCGGCGCAAGCCCTACAGCGTGCTGCTGCTCGACGAGGTCGAGAAGGCGCACCCGGACGTGTTCAACGTGCTGCTGCAGGTGCTCGACGACGGCCGGCTCACCGACGGCCAGGGCCGCACCGTGGATTTCAAGAACACGGTGATCGTGATGACGAGCAACCTCGGCTCGCACCTGATCATGCAGATGACGGGCCAGCCGGCCGAGGACGTCCGTGACGCGGTCTGGGCCGAGCTGAAGCAGCACTTCCGCCCGGAGTTCCTGAACCGCATTGACGAGACGGTGGTGTTCCATGCACTCGACGCGCAGCACATCGAATCGATCGCGCGCATCCAGCTGAAGGCGCTTGAGGCGCGGCTGGCGAAGCTCGACATCCGGCTCGAGGTATCGGCGACGGCGCTGGCCGAGCTGGCGAAGGTCGGCTTCGATCCGGTCTTCGGCGCGCGGCCCTTGAAGCGCGCGATCCAGCAGCGCATCGAGAACCCGCTGTCGAAGCTGTTGCTGCAGGGGAAGTTCGCGCCGAAGGACGTGGTGCCGGTGGACGTCGACCCGATCCGCGCGCCCGGCGAGTTCCGGTTCGAGAAGGACTGACGGCACCCGGTGCGGCTTCGCCGCTCCCTCGGCGACCGCCCGTCGCTCTTCAGCGCCTGGACGGGGGCGCGTCGGTCGACGGCGTGATCCGCGCCGCGACGATCAGCGCCTCGTCGAGCCGGCGCAGCTGCATCTGCACCAGCGCCAGCGTGACGTGCGGTTTGTCGAGCACGATGTGCACCGCCATGCCCGGATGCGCCGGCAGCGGGCGCAGCAGCAGGTGGTGCTGGCCGAGCGTGATCGAGGTTTCGGGCACCGCCGCGCCGAGGCCCAGGCCGCGGCTGGCGCTCATCATCGAGACGAACATCGAGCTGCCGTGGCGCGCGAGTTCCTCGGGCCCCGGCCGCGCGCCGGCATGGCCGACCGGGCGGCCGCTCATCAGGTCGAAGGCGCAGACGCTGACCACGCCGGCAATCTGGCTCACGTCGGACAGGTAGCGCTCGAGCGGCTCGTCGTTCAACGGGCCGCGTACGCCGACGACCGGCATCGGCGTCGGTGGCAGCGGGATGGCCGAGGTGCCCGCGCCGCTGCCCGGCTGGGCCGCCGGCGGCAGCGGCCGCGACTCGGCGGCACCGGGGAACATCGTCGCCGCGCCGACGCCCGGTGTCGCGTGACCGCCGGGCTGCGAGCTCCAACCCGAAGGCTGGGTCGTGTAGCCGCCGGACTGCGCCGCCAAGCCCGCCGGCTGCGAATGGAAGGCGCCCGAGCCTGAGGACGACACCGCGGTGGCCGGCCCGGCCGGGGCCAGCGCATCGGCGCGCTGTGCCATCAGGCGGCCGTGCGAGGAATCGAGCGCGGCGGCGGCGCGCACCGCGGCCGGCCCGCCGAGCAGCGGCAGCGATTCGAGCGCGCGGCCCGGCTTGCCGAAGCGCTGCAGCGCGTTCCATGCGCTGCACAGCTGCGACCAGACCTCGGCCGGCTTCGTCACCTGCGGCATCAGCGAGACGTCGATCACCGTCGCGGCCCGGAAGCGCGCCAGCTCGGGCGGCAGCGCGGCGCTCGCGACCAGCGGCATGAACAGCATCCGGCGGCACAGCCAGCCCGGCTGCAACGAGGCTTCGCGCCACGGCAGCAGCGCGGCCTGCAGCCCGTGCGCCGGCAGGTCGCCGACCATCGCGATGCCCAGCCGGCTGCGACCGAGCAGCACGCGCGCCACCGCCTGCCGCGTGCGCGTGTCGCCGTCGACTTCGGTGCTGTAGAGCCGCACGCCCTGGCCGTTCGCGGCGGGGCAGTCGACGAACTGGATCGTCGCGAGCACCGTGCCGGCGCCGTTGCGCCGGATCACCAGCTTCTGCATCGAGCGCTGGCCGGCCGCGGCCACGCCTGCGAGGAACTTGTGCGATGCACTGACGCCGAGGTCGTGGACGGCGATGAACTCGGGCTGCAGGTGATCGAACTGCTGCACCAAAGCGTCGGCCGGCTCGCAGGCGACGAACAGCTCGCGCGTGCCGTCGCCGACGGCGCGGCCGATGTCCTGGGCGTCGGAGTCGCCGCGGCCATCGGGGAGGTCGAGCCGCGGCGAATATTGGGTCTGCACACGCGTCGATTGCCAGCCCTGTTCGGACTCCGGCTGGCGCGTCGTGTAGGGCGGCTCGGACGAGAAACTCATCGACGAAGGGTGACTGCTGTCGGGATGCGGGGGGTGGGACATGGCGCAGGCCGGGCGACGGCGGCGACGAGTCCGGGGCAGTTTAGCGGTCGGTCTTTCGCGCAGGCGGCGGCGCGCACTGACGACCTTGGGGGTTGTCCTCGGCTCGACAGCCGATGACGGCGCAGCCCGGCTAAACCGCCGCGCCCAGCTGTCGCGCGCGCTCGGCCTGCGCCTGCCGCTCGGTCAACGGGGTGGGCGCGATCGGCCAGCCCTGCATCTGGGCGAGCGCGAGGCGCGCCAGCGCGTCGATCCACGCGGGCGTGTCGTTAAGGCATTCGATGTAGCGAAAGTCCTCGCCGCCGGCCTGCAGGAAGGCATGGCGCGCCTCCTGTGCGATCTCTTCCAGCGTCTCGAGGCAATCGGCCACGAAGCCGGGGCAGGCGACGTCGACGCGCCTGATGCCGGCGCGCGCCAGCTCGATCAGCGTCGGCTCCGTGTAGGGCTCGAGCCACTTCGCCTTGCCGAAGCGGCTCTGGAAGGTGACCAGCATCTCGCCGGCGCCGATGCCCAGCCGCTCGCCGAGCAGGCGCGCGGTCTTGTGGCATTCGCAGTGGTAAGGGTCGCCGAGCTGCAGCGTGCGTTCGGGCACGCCGTGGAAGCTGAGCACCAGCCGCTCGGGCCGACCGTGCAATTGCCAATGCGCTTCGATGCGCGCGGCGAGCGCCTCGATGTAGCCGGGATCGTCGGGGTAGCGGTTGACGAAGCGCAATTCGGGAAGCCGGCGCACCTTCGAGGCCCAGGCGTACACGGCGTCGAAGGCGCTCGCGGTGGTCGCCGCGGCGTACTGGGGGTAAAGCGGCAGGACGAGGATGCGGCGCGCGCCTTCGGCCTTCAGTGCATCGAGCTGGCTCGCGACCGAAGGGTTGCCGTAGCGCATCGCGTGGCGCACGAGAACGGGCTGGCCGAGCGCGCCGAAGCGTTCGCCCAGGCTTGCGGCCTGCTTCGCCGTCCACACCGCGAGCGGCGAGCCTTCGGGCTGCCAGATGCTCGCGTACTTCGCGGCCGAGCGGCGCGGGCGCACGTTGAGGATCACGCCATGCAGGATCGGCAGCCACAGCGCGCGCGGGATCTCGACGACGCGCGGGTCGCCGAGGAACTCGGCGAGGTAGCGGCGCAGCGCGGGCGCGGTCGGCGCGTCGGGCGTGCCCAGGTTGATCAGCAGGACCGCTGTGCGGTCCGGGTCGCCATGGCGGTACGGCGGTTCGGCGGCGTGGGAGGGCATCGGCGCGGATTGTCCGCGAGCCGCGGGCGCAGGCGCCTTGCCGGCACACTGCGCCGATGCCCTTGAAGCCTGAGCGACTGCGCGCGATCACCATCGACCTCGACGACACGTTGTGGCCCATCGGCCCAGTGATCCAGCGGGCCGAAGCGGCGCTGCAGGCCTGGCTCGCCGAGCATGCGCCGGCCGTCGCATTGCACTTCGACCGCAAGGGGATGCTGGCGCTGCGCGCGCAGGTCGAGCGCGACCTGCAGCACGTTGCGCACGACCTGACCGCGTGGCGCAAGGAAACGCTGCGTCGCGCCTTGCAGCACGCCGGCTGCGACGCGGCGCTGGCCGAGCCGGCCTTCGACGTCTTCTTCGCCGAGCGCAACCGCGTCGAGTTCTATGCCGATGCGCTGCCGGCGCTCGACCGGCTCGCCGCGCGCTGGCCCTTGATCGCGCTCAGCAACGGCAACGCCGATCCGGCACGCATCGACAACCTGGCCGGGCGGCTCTCGGCGTGGATCAGCGCGCGTGAGGTCGGCGTCGGCAAGCCGGACCGCCGCATCTTCGATGCGGCGCGTGTGCAAGCGCGCTGTGAGCCGCAGCAGGTGCTGCACGTCGGTGACGACTTCGCGCTCGATGTGATCGGAGCACATCACGCCGGCATGGCCACCGCGTGGGTGCGGCGAGCCGACGGGCCCGTCGCTTCGGCGGGCGTCGAGCCCGACTGGCGAGGCCAGGATCTGCTGTCGCTGTGCGAGGCGCTGCGCGTCTGAGCGGGGGCTTCAGCTCGTCGCGCGCGGCACCGTGTCGGCGAAGCTCATCACGTCGAAGTGAACGGTGGGCGCGGTCGGGTCGGTGGGTGCGGCGCCGAGGCAGATGACGCCGCTGCCGTGCAAGGTGCAGCTGCCGCGCCGCAGCGCGATCACTTCGGAGCGCCCGCTGAAGCGCACGTAGGTGCCGTTGTACGAAAGGTCGCTGACTTGGAAGGTGCCTCCGTGCCAGTCGACGCGCGCATGCGAACGCGAGACGCGCGTGTCGTCGATGCAGTAGGTCGCCTGCGGGCTGCGGCCGAGCACGATCGGCAGGTCGATGCCGGCGAAGACGCGGTTGATGTCGGTCCAGACGAGGCGGATGCCGTCGAGCTCGGGCGTCGGGATCGAGCCTTCGAAGCGCGTGGCCACGGTTTCGCCGAAGCGCCGGGCGTCGAGCCGGTAGACCTGCACCGGCTCCTGCCGGCCACGCAGCTGCAGCTTCGACAGCGACCGGAAGCGGCCGCGGTGATCGACCTCCAGGCCGTCGACGACCTGCTGGGTGCACAGCGTCTCGTTGTCGCCCGCGCGGTCGAGCAGCCGGGCGGCGACGTTCACCGCATCGCCGAAGCAATCGCGATTGAGTTCGACGACTTCGCCGAGCGCGATGCCGACCTGCAGCTTGAGCGTAGGCCGGCGCACGCCTTCGGCGCCGGTGCCGGCCACAGCGCGGCCGAGCGAATCGTGCATCTCGTCGGCGGTGTCGATCGCGCCTTGCGGGTGTTCGTAGACGGCCATCAGCCCGTCGCCGAGCGTCTTCACGACCTGCCCGCCGCAGCCGTGGACGATCTGGGTCATCAAGCCCACGCTCTGCGCGACGACCGCCGCCGCATCCGCATTGCCCATCGTCTCGAAGAGGCCGGTGCTGCCTCGGAGGTCGGCGAACAAGACGGTGCGCTGGAGCAGGCTGGTCATCGAGGAAGCGAGGAACTTGTCACGAAATTCTACCGAGCGCTCCTCCGCGGGATATCCCTAGCGAGGCGCCTCGCGGTTCCGTCGCGCGAACGAAAAAGCCCGGCGCGCGCGCCGGGCTCGTCGACGGGCCGAGCTCGATCAGAGATTGTCGAGGTAGGTGCGCAGCTTGTCGGAGCGGCTCGGGTGCTTGAGCTTGCGGATCGCCTTCGCCTCGATCTGGCGGATGCGCTCGCGCGTCACGTCGAACTGCTTGCCGACTTCCTCGAGCGTATGGTCCGTGCTCATCTCGATGCCGAAGCGCATGCGCAGCACCTTCGCTTCGCGTGGGGTCAGCGAGTCGAGGATGTCCTTGACCACGTCGCGCAGGCCGGCCTGCATCGCCGCTTCGATCGGCGCGGTGTTGTTGGTGTCCTCGATGAAGTCGCCGAGGTGGGAGTCGTCGTCGTCGCCGATCGGCGTTTCCATGGAGATCGGCTCCTTCGCGATCTTCATGATCTTGCGGATCTTGTCCTCGGGCATCTCCATCTTCTCGGCCAGCGTCGGTGCGTCCGGCTCGAAGCCGAACTCCTGCAAGTGCTGGCGCGAGAGGCGGTTCATCTTGTTGATCGTCTCGATCATGTGCACCGGAATGCGGATGGTGCG
>NZ_DASTPW010000053.1:0-73747 GCF_035762065.1 Methylibium sp. | reverse complement strand
GCCGTTGCGCACCGGCGGCCAGATCACCCAGACCGCGACGTTCGCGCTGCGCGACATCGACCAGTCGATGAGCCGCGTCACCGCGCAGCGCTCGCTGGCCGGCGAAACCCTGCAGCGCATCGACAGCGCGGCCGACCGGCTCGACGCGGTCAAGCTCGCCGCGCAGACCGAGCGCTCGCAGGCCGAGGACCTCGACATGACCGAGGCGATCTCGAACTTCCAGCTCCAGCAGACGAGCTACCAGACCGCGCTGCAGTCGTACGCGGCGGTGCAAAAGCTCTCGCTGTTCCAGTACCTGAACCTCTGATCGACCGAAAGACCGCCATGCTCGCCAGCCTCGACCCCACGCCGCCCGCCGCCGTAGCAGGAGGCATCCTCGGCCAGGTGGCGCTGAGCTACGCGCCGATGATCGATCGCAAGCGCACGGTGTCGGCCACGCGCCTGACCGTGTTCCCGCTCGTGCCGGGCGCATCGCTCGACGCCGGCGCGCTGCTGGCCGAGCTGGCCCGGGTGTGGCCCGAGGGCGGCGGGCTGGTCTCGCTCAACCTGCTCAGCGAAAGCCTGATCGAGGATCTCGTGCTCGCGCAGCCGAGCGCGAACCTGATGATCGAGATCCCCGCCTTCATGGCCTCGGACGAAGCGCAGACCGAGGCGTTGCGCCGCCTGCACGCGGCCGGCGGCACGCTGATCATCAAGGGCCGGCCGCTGCGCGAACTGCCGCGCGATCTGCTGCCGTGCTTCAAGCATTCGATCGTCGCGCTCGGCGAGGACCGGCGCGTCGGCGAGAAGACGCCCGCTGCGCAGCAGCCCCGCAGCATCGGCTTCGTGCAGTCGGACGTGCACAAGCTCGACGACATGGAAGCCTCGTTCGCCCGCGGTGCGGTCGCGGTGCTCGGCTGGCCGATGCGCGACGTGATCGAGCGCTCGGGCGATGCGGCGAAGGCCGCCGGCAAGGGCGCCGCGGACCTGCAGGTGATGGTCGACCTCGTGCGCCAGATCGACGCCGAGGCCTCGGTCGATCAGCTCGAAGCGACGCTCAAGCGCGATCCGGCGCTCGCCTTCAAGCTGATGCGCTACATGAACTCGGCCGCGTTCGGCATGACGGTGGAGATCAGCTCGTTCCGCCACGCGATCATGCTGCTCGGCCACCAGCGCCTGAAGCGCTGGGTCGCGCTGCTGCTGGCCACCGGCAGCAAGGATCCGAACCTCAAGCCGGTGATGTTCGCGGCGGTGCGCCGCGGCATGCTGATGGAGGAACTCGCGCGCTCGCTCGACGACCCCGAGATGCGCAACGAGCTCTTCATCTGCGGCGTCTTCTCGCTGCTCGACCGCATGTTCAACCAGCCGTTCGCCGAGCTGCTCAAGACGGTGCCGGTGGCCGAGCGGGTGTCGATGGCGCTGGTGGAAGGCAACGGGCCGTACGCGCCGTACTGCCGGCTCGTCGAAGCGATCGAAGGCGACCAGCTCGACACCATCCGCGAGGCCTGCGACGGCCTGCTGACCGAGCCGGCGCAGATCAACCGCGCGCTGCTCGCCGCATTGGCCAAGGCTTCTCAGATCGACTGAGGCCGCGGCGCGCCCGCCGCGCCACACTCGCGCTCGTCGACCTCGTCGGGAGCGCCCATGCAGTCCATCCATCCGCATCGCCACGACCTCGGCGGCGGCTTCGTCGTTCGCCGCCTGCTGCCATCGGCGCAACGGCGAGCCGTCGGCCCCTTCGTGTTCTTCGATCACTTCGGGCCGGTCATCGCCCGGCCGGAGGACCGGCACGACGTGCGCCCGCACCCGCACATCGGCCTGGCGACCGTCACCTACCTGTTCGAAGGCGCGATGCAGCACCGCGACTCGACCGGCGCGGTGCAGCGCATCGAGCCCGGCGCGATCAACTGGATGACCGCCGGGCGCGGCATCGTGCATTCGGAGCGCACGCCCGACGATCTGCGCGGCGTGACGCGCACCAGCCACGGCCTGCAGATGTGGGTCGGCCTGCCGCAGGAGCACGAGGAGACCGCGCCGCGCTTCGAGCACACGCCCGCCGCGGCGCTGCCGCAGGTGGCGCTCGACGCGGCGCGCGCGCGGGTGCTGGTGGGCCGCGCGCACGGCGTCGCCTCGCCGGTCGCGACGCTGTCGCCGGCGCTCTACGTCGACTACGAGCTCGCCGCGGGTGCCGACCTGGCGCTGCCGACGGAGCCGGGCTTCGAGCGCGCCGTGTACCCGGTCGACGCGCCGGTGCGGCTGCGAGGCCCGCACGGCGAGCAGACGCTGGACGCCGGCGTGCTCGCGGTGCTCGACGAGGCCGACTGGCAACTCTGCGCCGACGCGCCGGCGCGCGCGGTGCTGATCGGCGGCACGCCGCTCGGGCCGCGCTTCGTGTGGTGGAACTTCGTCTCGTCGAGCCGCGAACGCATCGCCCGCGCCGCCGACGACTGGGCGGCCGAGCGTTTCGACGTCGTGCCGGGCGAGACCGAGCGCATTCCGCTGCCCGAGCGCGCACTCCCCTAGCCGGCTCGAAACGCTCCGCGCGGTTGGGCGGAGCGACCTTCAGGGTTAGCGGCCGGAGCTGCGACCGAAGCCGGCGCGGCCGAGTCCGCGTCCGAGAACGGATCGCGCGGCGTGGGGCCTTTCCGCCACGGCGGCCCAAGGGCAATGAGAATCATTCCCATGCCGTCGACCGCCACCCCGAACCGTCTGCAGATCGCCAGCCGCGTCGGCGCGAGCCTTCTCGGGGGCTGGGCCTTCGTCTGGGGCTTCACGACGCTCGCGATCACCGGGCTGGTGAAGTTCGGCCAGACCTACAAGGAAGCCTCGACGGCCGCGATGCTGCTGGCCTTCGTCGTCTTCCTCGTCGCCTTCTGCTGGGCCTTCGCGGCCGCCAGCGTCGCGCGGGTGTGGGCGGTGCTCGCGGGCGGTGCCGCGCTGATGACCGGCGCGGCCTGGCTCCTTCAACGCAGCTTGCTCTGATCCGCGGAGTCCCGACGATGTTTTCCAGCTTCCGGCTCTCGATGGCCTGGCTGCACACCTGGTTCGGCCTCGCGCTGGGCTATGTGCTGATGGCCTGCTTCTTCTTCGGCTCGCTGTCGGTGTTCGACCGCGAGATCGACCGCTGGGCGATCCCCGAGACGCGCTTTGAGCCGCAGCCGATGCCGTCGTACGACACGATGCTCGCGCCGATCTTCCGGCAGCTGCGCGCGCATCCCGACGACATGAAGGAGACCGCGGCCCGCGTGGTCGGCCCGCTGCCGCATCCGGACACCATGCCGCTCGAGGCGCTGTACGCCTACACCACGCACCGCGACCCCGTGCTTGCGATCGGCGGCGAGTTCGGCATCCCCAACAAGCTGAAGAACGGCAACGACGACCACGCCCACGTGCATGGCTGGGCGACGATCGATCCGCGCACCGGCCAGATGCTCGCCGACGACAAGCTGCGCATCGGCAGCCGCTTCTTCTACCCGATGCACTACAGCCTGCACCTGCACTGGAAGGATCTGGGCTACTGGATCGTCGGGCTCGCGGCGCTGGTGATGCTGGCGGCGCTCGTGAGCGGCGTCGTGATGCATCGCAGGATCTTTCGCGAGTTCTTCACCTTCCGGCCGAAGAAGCACGCGCAGCGCAGCGCGCTCGACCTGCACAACCTGACGGGCGTCGTCGCGCTGCCCTTCCACTTCTTCTTCGCGTTCACCGGGCTGGTGATCTTCGCGAGCATCTACCTGCCCGTCGGCGAGACCATGCTCAGGCCGCTGGCCAAGCAGCACGAGGCGCTCGAGGCCGCGCGCACCGGCCTGCCGCACGAGGCGGCGAAGGTCGCGGCGCCGCTGGCGTCGGTCGACGCGATGGTCGCCGAGGCGCAGCGCCGCTGGGCCGCGAACGGCACGCCGGGGCAGGTGGGGCTGCTGCAGATCGAGCACCTGAACGACAAGAACGGCTACGTCAGCGTGTTTCGCGCCGGCACCGACCGCGTCACGCTGGTCGGGCAAGGCGTGCACTTCGAGGCGTCGAGCGGCAAGGTGATCCGCGAGGACCCGCCGCCGAGCGCCGTCGGCAGCATCAACGACTTCCTCACCGGCCTGCACCTGCAGCACTTCGAGCACTGGCTGCTGCGCTGGCTCTACGTGCTGGGCGGGCTGGCCGGCTGCGTGTGCATCGCGACCGGCTTCATCTTCTTCGTCGAGAAGCGCAAGAAGCAGCACGCCGCGAAGGGCATCGCCGGCAGCCGCGTGGTCGATGCGCTGGCGGTCACGACCGTCACCGGCATGGTGATCGCCGCGGTCGCGATGCTGGTCGCCAACCGCCTGCTGCCGGCCGAGCTGCCGCAGCGCGGCGACTGGGAGGAGGCCGGCTTCTGGGCCGCCTGGCTGATCGCGCTCGTGCATGCCGCGTGGCGCACCGCGCCGGTCGCGCAGGCGCGGCTCGCGCCGGCCTGGCGCGAGCAGTGCTGGGCGATCGCGGCGCTCGCGGTGCTCGCCGTGCTGCTCAACGCGGTGACCACCGGCGACCACCTGCTCAAGACCATCGGCGCGGGCTACTGGCCGGTGGCCGGGCTCGACCTGAGCCTGCTCGCTGCCGCCGCCGTCGCGGCGCTCGCGGCGCGCAGGCTCGCGCGTCGCGAGCGCGCGCTGCGCGCCGACGACCCCGCCGCCGGGCACGTCGACGGCGACGCACGGCTGCCGGCCGGCGCCACCGTCGGCGCCAAGGCCGCACGCGCCTGATCGCAGCGCGAAGGACCCGCTCGGTGAAGACTTTCTGGCTGCTCGGCGCCTACCTCGGCTGCGTCGCGGGCCTCGGCTGGCTCGCGCTCGCGATGGATCCGCATTGGCGGCAGTTGCGCGGCGGGCAGCCGCTGGCCCGCGGCACCGCGCGCACGCTGCGCATGCTCGGCGTGGCTGCGGTGTTCGCGTCGCTGCTCGCCTGTCTGCGCGCCGACCATGCGTCGATGGCGTCGCTGGTGTGGGTGATGACGCTCGCGGCCGCCGCGCTGACGGTGGCCTTCGCGCTGAGCTGGCGGCCGGCGCTGCTCGCGCCGCTGCTGGTGCCGGTTTCGGCCTGGCCGCGCCGCCGCCGCTGACTCCGCCGGCGCGGCTCAGAAGGCCAGCGTCGCGCGCCCAGTCTGTCCGACGCGCAGCGCGCGCTCGACGCCTTCGACGATGACCGCGTTCATGCCGAAGGTCACCGCGCCGCCCAGGCGCGCGTCGGCGCGGTAGCCGGCCAGCGTTTCGCTCACCGTGCGCGGCGTGTCGAAGACGCCGGTGGCGGGGTCGACGTCGGGGATCGGGCAGCGCGCGCAGGGCTTGACGAGCTTCAGCCGCACCGGGCCTTCGGCGGTGTCGAAGACGAGTTCGTCGACGTGGTCCTCGCCGTGCGCGTCGAACTCGCCCGAAGCGATGACCAGGTTGGGGCGGAAGCGGTCCATGCCCACCGGCCCGTGGCCCCGCGCGCCGAGCCGCGCGTTCAGCGCGTCGAGGGAGGCGGTCGAGGCGACGAGGATCGGGAAGGCGTCGCTGAAGGCGTTCTCGGCGTCGATCGGGCCGGTCCAGCTCTTGGCCGACAGGCGCTTCTGTTCGGGATCGAAACGGACCAGCCGCAGCGGCTGGCGCAGGAAGTCGCTGAACCACTGCGCCGCGAGCGCGCCCATGTCGTAGGCGGCCACCTCGTCGTTCCACACGCGCACGCGCGTCGGTTCCTCGACGGCATCGAGCGCCAGGTGCAGCGCCAGCATGCCCGGCGCGCGCAGCAGCAGGTCGGCATGGCGCAGCGTCGGCGTGACGAGCGCCATGCGCGGCAGCTCGCGCTGGCTGACGAACTCGCCGTCGGCATCGACGAGCATCCAGGCGCGATCGAATTCCAGCCCGGTCTCCACGAGCAGCGCCTCGTCCACGCTCACGCCGGCGCAGGACTTGATCGGGTGAACGTGGATCGAGCGCAGCTCGATCGGGATCGCGGCTTCGTCGCTCATGGGCACTCGCTCCGGTTTCAGGGCTCGCGGTACTGCGCGGCGGTGATGAACTGGCCGAAGCTTTCGCACCAGACGATCGCGGTCGTGTACTGCGCGACGTCGATCGACGGCGGCACCGGCACGATGAAGTGCTCGAAGGTCTTCACCGGCCCGACCTGCGCCATGCGCGGCCTCAGACGTTCGAAGTCGGCCTCCGTCTCGACGAATTCCGGCGACAGGTAGAGCCGGTAGTCCGGACCGGGCGCGATACGGCCGGTCAGCGTGATCGCGCGCCGGCCCACGTCGAGCCGTCCCTCGCCCCAGTGCAGCGCGTCGCTGTCCTTCAGCTCGCGCTTGAACGTGCCGCGAAAGACCGCCGCATCGGCCGCGGCGCCCAGCTCGGCGATCGTCGGCGCGGCCGGCGCGGTCAGGATCGGCAGCAGGTAAATGCCGAGCGCGACCCCGACGAGCAGCACGAGCGCGTGGCTGATCAGCCCGGCGATCAAGCGCTTCATGCCGTCGGGCCGGCCGACCCGCGTGCCGGCGCGCGACGGCGGGCGGAAACGAGGCGGTCGCGAGGCGTCGGCATCCATGCAGTCTAGGCGTCGATCAGCCGGTGGAAGCGGCCCTTGTTCGGGCGCTCGGCGGCGGGCCTCGCGTCGAACAATTCGCTCTCCCGATGGACGACCGCCGAACCCTTCCGACCATGCGCGACGCCGCCGATCACTGGCTCGCACGCCATTGCGCCGTGGTGCCCGGCATCGCCGCCGGCGCCGTGCTGCTGCGCCAGGGCAAGGACCTGCAGGCGATCGCGATGTGGCCCGCCGGCGCCGTGCTGCCCGGCGATGCGGGGCTGGCGGCCGGTGCGGCGCTGGCGCGTCGCGCGCCTTTGGTGCAGCTGCTGCAAGACGGCGGGCAGCTGATCGCCCATCCGCTGCATGCCAGCGGGGTGCTGATCGGCGCGGCCGTCGTGCTGCGGCCGGCCGGTGCGGTGCAGCCCGAAGAACAAGCGCGCCTCGGCGCCCACGCCGAAACCTTCGCCGCGGCCACGCTTGCGCCGCCGGCGAAGCGCGAGGCGTCCGCCGCCGAGGCCGCGACGGCCCGCTCGACCGCCTGCCTGGAGCTCGCGCGCCAGGTGCTCGCGCAAGCCGATGCCGCCGCGATGGCCACCACGCTGCTTGCCGTCGTGAGCCATCGGCTGGGCGCCGACCGCGCCTGCCTGGGCCTGCGCGAAGGCCGCCACACCCGCATCGAAGCGGTGTCCGACGGCTCGCGCATCGATCACCGCCGCGCGATGCAGCTCGACCTCGCCGCGGCAATGGACGAGGCGATCGACGAGGGCGCGACGCTGCGCTGGCCGCTCGCCGACGGCGAGCCGCCGCGGCTCGTCGCCGCGCATGCGAGCCACGGCCAGCGCCATGGGCTTTCGTCGCTCGCCACGCTGCCGATCGTGCGCGCAGGCCGCGCGGTCGGCGCCCTGTCGATCGAGTTCTCGCACGGCCGCAGCGCCACGGCCGACGAGCTCGGCTGCATCGAGGACCTGCTCGCGATCGTCATGCCCGCCTGGCTCGCGCAGCGCGAACGCACACGGCCGTGGCCACGGCGCTTCGCCGCGCGTGCGTTGGCGCTGCGCGCGGCGCTGGGGCGGCAGGGCGCGGGCCGCGTCAAGCTGGCCGCGGCCGCGCTGCTGGCTGCGGTCGGCTTGCTCGCGCTGCGGCCGGCGCCCGACGTGGTGAGCGCCGAGGCGCGGCTCGAAGGCCGCCTGCAACGCGCGCTGGCCGCGCCGGCCGACGCCTACCTGAAGCAGATCCACGTGCGCCCCGGCGACGCGGTCAAGGCCGGCAGCGTGCTGCTCGATTTCGAAGGCGAGGACCTGGTCCTCGAACAGCAGCGCCTGCGCGCCGAACTGGCCGGCCAGGACGCGGCGCTCGGTGATGCGATGCAGCGGCGCGACCGCGCCCGTCTCGCGATGGCCAGCGCCAAGCTCGACGAGCTGCGCGCCCAGCTCGCCGCCGTCGAGCAGCGGCTGGAGCGCTCGACGCTGCGCGCGCCGTTCGACGCGGTCGTGATCGCGGGCGATCTGCAGCAGCAGCTCGGCGCGCCGGTCAAGCGCGGCCAGACGCTGCTGACGCTGGCGCCGGCCGACGGCTTCCGCGCGATCGTCGAGGTCGAGGACGGTGACATCGGCGCGGTGCGCGTCGGCCAGCACGGCAGCCTCGTGCTGACCGCCGAGCCGCATCGCGCGCATGCCTTCACCGTCGCGCGCATCACGCCGCTCGCGCAATCGCTGCAGGGGCGCCAGGTGTTCGAGGTCGAGGTCGCGCTCGCGCATGCGGCGGCCGACGCGGCGCTGCTGCGGCCCGGCATGCGCGGCGTCGCGCGGCTCGCGGTCGGCGAGGCGCCGCGCGTCGCGCAGTGGACGCGCGAGGCGCTGGCCTGGATGCGGCTCGCGACCTGGCGCTGGATCGGCTGAGACGCCGTGAACGAACCCCGCGCGCCCGCTCGTCGCGGCCCGAGGCACGCCCTCGGCGGTGCCGCTGCTCGCCGCAGCCCGGGCTGCGGCTGCGCTTCGCGCCTCGATGGCGCGCCTCCGGGCGCTCTGCCCGGATACGCCGGACTCGTCCGCGGGTTCTGAGCGGATCGCCGCGTTCGCGATGCAGGACCTCGCACTCGACAGCCCCGAGTGGCACCGCGTCGCGGCGCTGCGCCCGCGCCTGCGCGCGCACCTGCGCGTGCAGCGTCGCGTGCGCGGCGACGAGGTCTGGCATCTGCTGATCGACCCGGCCAGCGGCCGCTTCCATCGCGTCAATGCCGAAGCCTGGGCCTTCGTCGGCCGGCTCAACGGCCGCGACGACGTCGCGACGCTGTGGCAGCACGCGCACCAGGCGCTCGGCGAGGCCGCGCCGACGCAGGACGACACGGTGCGCCTGCTCGCGCAGCTCGCCGAGGCCGACCTGATCGCCGCCGACCGCCTGCCGGACCTGCCGCTGCGCGCCGAGCAGCGCCGCCGCCACGATCGTTCGCAGCGGCGCGCCGCCGCGAACCCGCTCGCCTTCCGCGTGCCGCTGGCCGATCCGAGCCGCTGGCTCGACGCCTGCGCACCGCTCGCGCGCGCGCTGTTCTCGCCGCCTGCGCTGGCGCTGCTGGCGCTCGGCCTGCTGTTCGCCGGCCTGGCCGCGCTCGGCCGTGCCGAGCCGCTGGCCCGCGCGATCGCGGCCCACGGCACCAGCCCTTCGATGCTGTGGTCGATGTGGCTCGCGTGGCCGTTCGTCAAGGCGCTGCACGAGGCCGGCCATGCGCTCGCGGTGCGCGCCTTCGGCGGCGAGGTGAAGGAAGTCGGCGTGGTGCTGATGGCGCTCACGCCGATGCCGTATGTCGATGCCTCGTCGGCCAGCCAGTTCCCGCGCCGGCGCGAGCGGGTGCTGGTCGGCGCCGCCGGCATCGGGGTGGAGCTGACGCTGGCCGCGCTGGCCTTCGGCGTCTGGGCACACGCGAGCGAGCCGGCCTGGCAGCAGGCGGCGCTGGCCGTGCTGCTGGTCACCGGCCTGTCGACGCTGCTGGTCAACGCGAACCCGCTGATGCGCTACGACGGCTACCACATGCTGTGCGACGCGCTCGACCGGCCGAACCTCGGCGCGCACGCCGACGCCGCGGCGCTCGGGCTGCTGCAGCGGCTGCTCGGTCTGCCGCGCACCGGCGAGGCGCCGGCGCGCCGCCGCGAGGCGATCGGCCTGGTCGGCTACGCGGTCGCCGCGCTTGCCTGGCGCTGGTCGCTCGGCCTGGCGCTGCTGCACTGGCTGCATGCGGTCGCGCCGCCGCTCGCGCTGGCCGCGGCCGCCTGCCTGGGCTGGATGCTGGTGCTGCGGCCGGCGCGGCGGCTCGTGTCCTACCTGAGCGGCGATGCACGGCTGCAAGGGCGGCGCCTGCGCGCGGCCGGCACGGTCGCCGCGCTCGCGGCGGCGCTTCTCGTGCTGCTCGCCGCCGCGCCGGCGCCGCGCGCCAGCGTGCAGCAAGGCGTGGTCTGGCTGCCCGAACACGCGCTGCTGCGCGCGCCCGCCGACGGCCTGCTGCGCGCGGTGCTCGCCGCGCCGGGCAGCACGGTCGCGGCCGGCACGCCGGTCGCGGCGCTCGAAAACCTCGACCTCGCCGCCGAGCTCGAAGGCCTGCGCGCCCGCAAGGTCGCGCTCGACGTCGGCTACTTCGAGACGCTGCTGGTCGACCCCGCGCGGGCCGCGCGCCTGACCGAGGAACGCGGCGCGCTCGACGCGCGCGAGGCCTGGCTGGCCGATCGGCTGGCGGCGCTCGAGGTGCGCGCGGCGGTCGCCGGCACGCTGGTGCTGCCGCGCGCCGGCGAGCGCGAGGGCCATCACTTCGCGCAAGGCAGCGAACTGGGCTACGTGATCACGCCAGAGCCGCTGCTGGTGCGGCTCGCGCTCACCGAGGCGCAGGCCGCCGAGGTGCGCGCCGGGACTTCGTCGGTGCGGGTGCGCTTCGCCGCGCGGCCGGCCGGCGCCGCGGGGCACGAATGGGACGGGCAGATCGAGCGCATCACGCCGGCCGGCACGAACCGGCTGCCGGTGGCGGCGCTCGGCGCGGCGGCCGGCGGCCCGATCGCGACCGATCCGCGCGACGCCGACGGCCTCGCGACGCTGGCGCCGGTGGTGCTGGTCGACGTGCGGGTGCCGGCGCTCGCCGCCGGCTCGATCGGCATGCGCGCCTGGGTGCGCTTCGAGCATGCGCCGCAGCCGCTCGCGCAGCAGGCGGCCACGGCGCTGCGCCAAGGCTTCCTGGCGAGCCTCGGTTCGCGCGATTGATCCGGAACGGGCGATGCCGGCGCTGCCCGCCGCCTTGCCGCGACCCGGCCCGCTGCACGGGCCTTATCCGCAGCGCCGCGCCGAGGGCGAAACGCTCGCCTGGCGCCTGATCGACGCGGCAGGCGACGCGCTCGCCGGTCTGCCGGGCGCCGCAGCGCGTGCCGAAGCGCGCTTCCTGCGCCGCATCGAGGCGCTGCCTGCGCCGCCCGACGCGGCGGCCTTCGCGCAGGAGTTGGCCGGCGTGCGCGCCGGCCTGTCGCGCCATGGCTTCGACGAGGCGGGGCTCGCGCGCGGCCTGCGGCTCGCCGCCGAAGCGCTGCGGCGCAGCCGCGGCCAGACGCCTTACCCCACGCAACTGCGCGCGGCGCGCGCGATGCTGCAGGGCCGGCTCGTCGAGCTCGACACCGGCGAAGGCAAGTCGATCGCGCTGCTGCTCGCCGCCGCGGTGGCGGCGTTGGCTGGCGTGCCGGTGCACGTGGTGAGCTCGAACGACTACCTGTGCGCGCGCGATGCCGAAGCGGCCGCCGCGCCGCTCGCGCTGCTGGGCCTGCGCGCCGGCGCCATCCAGGCGGAGCTGGCGCCCGAGGCGCGCCGCGCGCGCTACGCCTGCGACGTCTGCTGGGTCACCGCGCGCGAACTCGGCTTCGACTACATGAAGGACGGGCTCGGCGCCTCGCCGCCGCTGCTGCGCGGGCTCAACTTGGCGCTGATCGACGAAGCCGACAGCGTGCTGATCGACCATGCGCGCACGCCGCTGCTGATCGCGCGTGCCGCGCCGCCGGCCCTGGCGCCGGCGCGGCTGGCCTGGGCGCAGGCCTGCGCGGCCTCGCTGCGCGAAGGCGAAGACTTCCGGCTCGACGCCGGCCACCGCGCCGTGGAGCTGAGCGACGCCGGCCGTGCGCGCATCGATGCCGCGGACGCCGCCGCGGCCCGCGCCGACGCCGCCGCGCCGCGCGACCCGCGCGCGGGCCGCGACCTGGTGCGCCAGGCGCTGGTCGCGCGCCACCTGCTGCGCCGCGACCGCGACTACCTCATCGTGCGGCGCGACGGCCGCGACCTGCTGCAACTGATCGATCCGACCACCGGCCGCGCGATGCCCGGCACGCAGTGGCAGCGCGCTCTGCACGCGCTGGTCGCGCACCGGGAGGGGCTCGAGCTGCCGCCGGCCATGCAGGTCGAGGCGCAGCTCGCGGTGCAGTCGCTGTTCGCGCGCTACCTGCAGCTCGGCGGCGCGAGCGGCACCTTGCGCGAGGCCCGGCTCGAGCTGCGCTGGTTCTACCGGCTCCCGGTGCGGCGCATCGAGCCGCACCGGCCCGGGCGCCGCCGCGAGCTCGGCACCGCGCTGTTTGCCGACGCCGCCGCGCGCTGCGCCGTGGTCGCCGCGCGCGCCCGCGCGGTGGCCGCCGCCGGCCGCGCGATGCTGATCGGCTGCGGCTCGGTCGCCGAGGCCGAGGCGCTGGCCGCCGAGCTGTGCCGCCGGCTCGCGGACGACGGTGCCGCGCGCGTGCAGCTGCTGCACGCGCGCCACGCGGCCGACGAGCCCGAACGCCTCGCCCAGGCCGGCCGCGCCGGCACGATCACCGTCACCACGCTGGTCGCCGGCCGCGGCGCCGACATCGCCTGCGAGCCGGCGGTGCTGGCCGCCGGCGGCCTGCATGTCGCGAACCTCATGCACAACCGCTCGGCGCGGCTCGACCGGCAGCTGCTCGGCCGCGCCGCGCGCCACGGCGCGCCGGGCAGTTGCGAGACGCTGCGCAGCCTCGATGACGAAGCGCTGGCCGAATCCACGCCACGGGCGCTGCGGGCGCTGGCGCGCGCCTGCGCGCTGCCGGGCGGCTGGCGACCCGCCGCGCACGACAGCCCGCTGCCGCCGGTGCGCCGGCGCGCCGCCACGGCCTTCGCCGCCGTCGTGCAGGCGGCGCAGGGCGCGGCCGACCTGCATGCGCGCTGGCAGTTGCGCCGCGACGACCGCCGCCGCCGCATCGCGCTCGCGTTCTCGCGCGGGCCGGTCTGAGCCCTCAAGTCCGGCGCCGCGATGCCGACATAGCCAGCAGGAGTCCTTTCGATGCCGTGCCTCAGCCTTCCGTCCGCCCCGCGCCTGCTCGCGGGCTTCCTCGTGCTTGCGGCCGGTGCCGCGCAGGCCGATTCGCTCGGCTGCCTGATCGGCCCGTCGCGCACCGCCGACGTCGGCAGCCCGGTGATCGGCGTGCTCGACGAGGTGCTGGTCGAACGCGGCGACCTTGTGCGCCGCGGCCAGGTGATCGCGACGCTGCGCAACCACGTCGAGCGCGCGCAGCTGCAGGTCGCGCAATCGCGCGCGGCGGCCGAAGCCGAGCTGCGGTCGGCGCGCATGTCGCACGAGTTCGCGCAGCGCAAGCGCGAGCGCGCCGAGGACCTGTTCCGCCAGGAGTTCGTGTCGCGCCAGGCGCTCGACCAATCCATCGCCGAGGCACAAGTGGCCGAGGCGCGCTGGCGCCAGTCGCAGGAGCAGGCCCGCCACGCCGAGCGTGAACGCCAGCTGGCCGCCGCGCAGCTCGAGCAGCGCAGCATCCGCAGCCCGATCGACGGCGTCGTCGTCGAGCGCCACCTCGATGCCGGCGAGCGCGTCGACGAGCGCCCGATCCTCAAGATCGCCACCGTGACGCCGCTGCGTGTCGAGGTGGTGCTGCCGGCGGCGCTGTTCGGCCGCGTGCAGGCCGGCGACGCGCTCAGCGTCAAGCCCGACCTCGCCGCGCTTGCCACGGTGCAGGCGCTGGCACGCCAGGTCGACCGCGTGATCGACCCGGCCAGCAACACCTTCCGCGCGCGGCTCGAACTGGCCAACCCCGACGCCAGCATCCCGGCCGGCGTGCGCTGCAAGGCGATGCTCGCGAACGGCGCGGCCCCCGCCGCGCCCGGCCCGGCCGCGCCCGGCGCGAGCCGTGCCGGGGTGTCGCCCGCGCCGGTCGCCACCGCGGTCGCCACGGCTCCATCGCTCGCGCGTTGAGGCTGGCGTGGCAGCTCACCGCGGGGCCCGGCGCGTGCCCGCCCGTCGTGCGTCGATCGAGGAGATCGAGCCGCGCATCCTTTATGCCGCCGACCTGGCCGCGCTCGCCGCGCCGGTGAGCTGGGTGGGCGTGCGCGACGACGCGCCCGCCTCGCTGGCCTGGCTGCACGAAGGCGAAGGCGCGCCGGCCTCGGGCACCGCGGCGCAGCCCGTCGAGCTGGTGTTCGTCGACGCGCGCGTGCCCGGGCACGAGGCGATCGTCGCCGACCTGCTGGCCCAGCAGCTCGCCGGCGAGCGCAGCTTCGAGGTGATCCGCCTGGACGCCACGCGCGACGGGCTGCAACAGATCGGCGAGACGCTGCAAGGCCGCAGCGGCGTCGCGGCGCTGCACGTCATCACGCACGGCAGCGAAGGCGGCCTGCGGCTGGGCAGCGGATGGCTCGCTGCCGAGAACGTCGAGCAGCACGCCGAAACCCTGCTCGGCTGGCGCGCGGCGCTCGCCGCCGACGCCGACCTGCTGCTCTACGGCTGCGACATCGGCGCGGGCCTGCGCGGTGCCGCGCTGGTCGAGCGGCTCGCCGCGCTGACCGGCGCCGACGTGGCCGCGAGCACCGACGCCACCGGCGCCGCGGCGCGCGGGGGCGACTGGCTGCTCGAACGCCGGCACGGCGCGATCGAGACGGCGGCGGCGCCCTCCATCGCGCTGCAGACGAGTTACGCCGGCGTGCTCGCCACCTTCACCGTCACCAACACCAACGACGCTGGCGCCGGCTCGTTGCGCCAGGCCATCCTCGACGCCAACGCCGCCGCGGGCGCCGACGACATCGTCTTCGCCATCGCCGGCACCGGCGTGCACACGATCAGCCTGGCGAGCGCGCTGCCCACGATCACCGGCACGGTGACCCTGGACGCGAGCACCGACGACAGCTTCGGTGCCAACGGCAGCCGCCCGGCCATCGTGCTCGACGGCAACGACCTCAACGCCGACGGCCTGGTGCTGGGCGCCGGCGCCGACGGCAGCACGATCCGCGGCTTCGTGATCCGCAACTTCACGCTCGACGGCATCGAGATCCAGGGCGGCTCGGACAACAACGTCATCGCCGGCAACTACATCGGCCGGCTGGAGGCCAGCGGCGTGGCCGCCGGTGCCGGCCTGGGCAACGGCCAGACGGGCGTCTACGTCATCGCCGGCGCGACCGGCAACCGCATCGGCGGCACGGCGCTCGCCGACCGCAACGTGATCGGCGGCAACGGCAACGACGGCGTGTCCATCCAAGGCAGCGGCAACCTGGTGCAGGGCAACCGGATTGGCGTGGATGCCGGCGGCAGCCTGGCGCTCGGCAATGGTGGGCACGGCGTCGTGATCACCAGCGCGAACAACGTCGTCGGCGGCACCGCGGCCGGCGCGGGCAACGTGATCTCGGCCAGCGCCAACAACGGCGTGTTGCTGAACGGCGCCGGCGCCACCGGCAACCTGGTGCAGGGCAACTACGTCGGCACCGACGCCGGCGGAAGCGTCGCGCGCGGCAACGGATCGCAGGGCGTCTCGATCACGAACGGCGCCAGCAACAACACCATCGGCGGCACCAGCGCCGCGGCGCGCAACGTGATCGCCGGCAACGCCGACAACGGCGTGCTGATCCTGGCCAGCTCGGGCAACCTCGTGCAGGGCAACTGGGTCGGCCTCAACGCCAGCGGCAGCGCGACGCTGGGCAACGGCAGCCAGGGCATCTGGCTGGGGCAGGGTTCGTCGGGCAACACCATCGGCGGCGCTGCTGCCGGCGCCGGCAACGTGGTCGGCGGCAACCTCAACGCCGGCGTGGAGCTGCGCGACACCGGCACCAGCGGCAACCTCGTGCAGGGCAACTGGATCGGCACCGACGCCACCGGCAGCGCCAACTTCGGCAACGGCCTGGGCGTGCTGGTGCAGACCGGAGCCACCGGCAACCGTGTGGGCGGCACCTTGGCGGGCGAGGGCAACACCATCGCGAACAGCTACTTCGGCATCGTGGTGGGCGGCTCCACGACCACCGGCAACGCGCTGCTGGGCAACCGCATCCGCGCGGGCGTGGGCATCGACCTGGGCTACTACGACGGCGCGACGCCCAACGATGCGCTCGATGCCGACACCGGCGCCAACGGCCTGCAGAACCATCCCGTTCTGAGCCTCGCCCTGGCAGACGGCGGATCGACGCTCGTCGAAGGCCGCCTCGACGCCGCGGCGGGCACGACCTACCGCATCGAAGTGTTCGCCTCGCCCGTCTCGGGCAACCGCGAAGCGGCCCGGTACATCGCCAGCGTGGTCGTCACGACCGACGGCCAGGGTCGTGCGGACTTCAGCCTGAGCCCGGGTGCCGCGGCCTTCGCCGTCGGCGAGATGCTCACCGCGACGGCGACCGAGCAGACGGGCGGACCCACCTTCGGCTCGACCTCGGAGTTGTCGCCCGGCGTGGCTGTGCGCAGCAACAGTGCCCCGGCCTTCGGCGGCTCCGCCAGCCTGAACGTGCAGGAGGGCGCGACCGCGGTGGCCACGCTGGCCGCCACCGACGCGCAAGGCGACGCGGTGACCTACGCGATCGTCGGCGGTGCCGACGCGGCGCGCTTCACGATCGATGCCGCCACCGGCGCCCTGAGCTTCACCGTCGCGCCCGACCGCGAGAACCCGCTCGATGCCGGCGCCGACAACGTCTACGACGTGCAGGTCCAGGCGAGCGACCGCTTCGGTGCCGCCAGCACCCGCGCGCTCGCCGTCACCGTGCTGAACGTCAACGAGGCGCCGAGCACCACCGACGCGAGCCTGGCGCTCGTCGAGGACACGCCGTTCGCGATCCTGCCCGGCGCCTTCCCGTTCAGCGACCCCGACGCCGGCGCCGCGTTGGCCGAGGTGCGCATCGACCAGCTGCCGGCCACCGGCACGCTCACGCTCGGCGGCGTCGCCGTGACCGCGGGGCAACGCATCGCGCTGGCCGACCTGCAGGCGGGCAACCTCGTCTACACGCCGCCTGCCGAAGCGAGCGGTGCGGGGCTGGCCAACCTGCGCTTCGCCGTCGGCGACGGCCAGCTCGACTCGAACGTGGCGACGCTCAGCTTCGACGTGAGCGCGGTCGACGACGCGGCGCAGGTCAGCGTCGGCGCCGACCGGGCGCTCGACGCGGTGGGCAGCATCGTGCTCGGCGCGCCGCAGCTCGTGGTCAGCGACGTCGACACGCCGCCCGCGGCGCTGCAGTTCCAGGTGACCGGCGCCAACGGCGGCAGCGTCGTCGTCGGCGGCGCGCCGGTGACGAGCTTCACCGCCGCGCAGCTGCAGGCGGGCGCGGTGCGCTTCGTCTCCGACGGCGTGCTGAGCGCGCCCTCGCTGAGCCTGCAGCTCGCCGGCGACCCGGCCACCTACACGCTCGGCTTCACCGCCACGCCCTTGACTGTCACCAATACCAACGACGCCGGCGCCGGCTCGCTGCGCCAGGCGATCCTGAACGCCAACGCGGCGGCGGGCGCGGATGCGATCGTCTTCGCCATCGCCGGCACCGGCGTGCACACGATCAGTCTCGCGAGCGCGCTGCCCACGATCACCGGCACGGTGACCCTGGACGCGAGCACCGACGACAGCTTCGGTGCCAACGGCGGCCGCCCGGCCATCGTGCTCGACGGCAACGCCCTCGCCGCCGACGGCCTGGTGCTCGGCGCCAGCGCCGACGGCAGCACGATCCGCGGCTTCGTGATCCGCAACTTCGGCGCCGACGCGATCGAGATCCAGGCGGGCGCCGACGGCAACACCATCGCCGGCAACTACCTCGGCAGCTTCGACGCGAGCGGCGCCAACCTCGGCGCCGCCTACCGCAACGGGGCCGGCCTGTACATCTGGGGCGCCGGCAACCTCATCGGCGGCACCGACCCCGCCGACCGCAACCTCGTCGGCGGCAACGGCGGCAACGGCATCGGCCTGTACGGGCCGGCCGCCACCGGCAACGTCGTGGCGGGCAACCTCATCGGTCTGGCCGCCGACGGCGTGACCGTGGCGGACAACAACTTCGGCGTGCGCGTGCTCGACGGCGCCCGGGGCAACACCATCGGCGGTGCCACCGCGGCGGCGCGCAACGTGATCTCCGGCAACCGGCTCTCCGGCATCCAGATCGGCGGCAGCGGCCTGTCCGACGACAACGTCGTCCAGGGCAACTACATCGGCACCGACGCCAGCGGCACGCTGGACCGCGGCAACGCGGCGCACGGGGTGCTCGTCAACAACGTCAACGCCGGCAACCGGATCGTCGGCAACCTGATCTCGGGCAACGACGGGCACGGCGTGCTGCTCGCCGGCCCGGGCGTCACCGGCGCCTCGCTGGAGGGCAACCTCGTCGGCCTGCAGGCCGACGGCGCGACGGTGCTCGGCAACGGGGGCGCCGGCGCGCAGATCGAAGGCGCCGGCCACACGGTGGGAGGCACCGCGCCCGGCGCGCGCAACGTGTTCGCCGGCAACGCCAACGGCATCGTGCTGACCGGCAGCGGCGCGACCGGCAACGTGGTCGAGGGCAACTACATCGGCACCGACGCCGGCGGCAGCCTCGACCGCGGCAACCTGTTCCAGGGCGTCGTGATCGCCGGCGGCGCCAGCGGCAACCGCATCGGCGGCACCGGCGCGGCGGCGCGCAATCTCGTGGCCGGCAACAACGACAACGGGATCTACGTCACGGGCAGCGGCACCACCGGCAACCTCGTGCAGGGCAACTGGATCGGCATCACCGCGGCCGGTACCGCGACGCTCGGCAACGGCGCGCAGGGCGTGTGGGTCGGCGGCGGCGCGGCCGGCAACACCGTCGGCGGCACGGCGGCCGGCGCCGGCAACGTGATCGGCGGCAGCACCTTCGCGGGGGTCGAGCTGAACGCCGGCGCCAGCGCCAGCCTGGTGCAGGGCAACTGGATCGGCACCGACGCGACCGGCACCCGCAACTTCGCCAACGGCACGGCCGGCGTCTACCTGCACCTGGGCGCCAACGGCAACCTCGTCGGCGGCACGAGCGCCGCGGCGGCCAACCTGATCGCCAACAACGGCCACGGCATCGTCGTGGCCGATGCGGCGAGCGCCGGCAACGCACTGCTCGGCAACCGCATCCGCGACAACGGCGGGCTCGGCATCGACCTTGGGCCCTTCGACGGCGTGACCGCCAACGACCCGCTCGACGCCGACGCCGGACCGAACGGCTTGCAGAACCATCCGACGCTGACTCAGGCGATCGTGCTCGGCGGCTCGGCGCTCATCGAAGGTCGGCTCGACTCGGCGGCGAACACCAGCTACCGCATCGAGTTCTTCGCCTCGCCGAGCGGCCACCCGAGTGGCCACGGCCAGGGCGCCCGCTGGCTGGGCAGCGCGGTGGTCACCACCGACGCCTCCGGCTCGGCGGACTTCGCGGCGACGCTGGCCGGCTCGGCCTTCGCCGCGGGCGAGGTGATCAGCTCGACCGCGACCGTGCAGTTCGGCGCCGCGAGCTTCGGCGCGACCTCGGAGTTCTCCGCCAACCGCGTCGCGCGCGGCAACAGCGCGGCCGCGTTCGGCGGCCCCGCGGTCTTCGGCGCGAGCGAGAACCAGACGGCGGTCGCGACCGTCGCGGCCACCGACGCGGAAGGCGACGCGACGCGTTTCGCGATCGTCGGCGGCGCCGACGCGGCGCGCTTCACGATCGATGCGGCGACCGGCGTGCTGAGCCTCGTCGCGCCGCCCGACCGCGAGACGCCGCAGGACGCCGACGCCGACAACGTCTACGAGCTGCAGGTGCGCGTCACCGACGCCTGGGGCGCGGCCAGCACGCGCGCGCTCGCGGTCACGGTGCTCGACGTCAACGAAGCGCCGAGCGCCGTCGATCGCGCGCTGAGCCTCGACGAGGACACGCCGCTGGCGATCCTCGCGAGCTCGCTGCCCTTCGCCGACCCGGACGCCGGCGCTGCGCTGGCCGAGGTGTCGATCGATCGCCTGCCGGCGTCCGGCGCGCTGACGCTCGACGGCGCCGCGGTCCTGCCCGGCCAGCGCATCGCGCTCGCCGACCTGCAGGCCGGCCGCCTCGTCTACACGCCCGCGGCCGACGCGAACGGCAGCGGCCTCGCGAGCCTGCGCTTCGCGGTCGGCGACGGCCAGCTCGACTCGAACCTCGCGACGCTCAGCTTCGACGTGCGCGCGGTCGACGACGCGACGCGGGTCGAGGTCGGCGGCAACGGCCTGCTGGACGCCACCGGCGGCGTCCGGCTCGGCGCGCCGCAGCTCGCCGCGAGCGACGTCGACACGCCGGCCGCGGCCGTGGCGCTGCAGGTGAGCGGCACCACCGGCGGGTCGGTGGTCGTCGATGGCCGGCCGGTGTCGAGCTTCAGCCTGGCGCAGCTGCAAGCCGGCGCGGTGAGCTTCGTCGCCGACGGCACGACGGCCACGCCGACGCTGTCGCTGCGGCTGGCCGGCGATCCGGCGGTCTACACGCTCGGCTTCGCGGCGGCGCCTGCTCCGGCGCCTGCTCCGGCGCCTGCTCCCGCGCCGGCGCCGGCACCGGCACCCTCGGTGCTGCCGCCACCCGAGCCGATGCCCTTGCCGGCCGCGCCCCCCGCGCCCGCGCCAGTCGCGGGCAGCCCGGCGCCGTCGTCGGGCGGCGGCCCGGCACCCGCGCCCGCGCCCGCGCCCGCCGCTGACGGCCCTGCGCCGGCCGGCGCAGGCGAGGCGGGCGCCGTTCCGCCGGGCGAGGCCGAGGGCGCGGACCGGGTCGCGTCGGTACCCGATGCCGGCCTGCGGCCGATGGCCGCCATGGCGTCGGCCGAGGCGGTCGAGCGGCGGCTGGAACCGTCGGGCACGGCTGCATCGGCGGGCATCGGCTTCTTCGGCGCCCGGGGCTTCGCGGCCGCGGCGGCCGCGCCGGGCTTCGGGCCGATCGTCTTCGAGCTGGCCAGCCTGGAGATCGGCGTCCCGCTCGCTGCCTCGGCGACGCCGCTCGGCGTCGACGCCGCGGCCGGCCCGTTGCGCAGCGCCGCGTCGTCGATCGACCTGCTCGCGCTGCTGCAGCGGCAGAGCGCCGAGGAGGGCGCGACGGAGCGACTGCACGTGGAGATCTCGCCCGCCCAGACCTCGGCGGTGCTGCTCGGCGCCGGCCTGGTGTGGTGGTCGTTGCGGCTGGCCGGGCTGCTGGCCGCGGTGCTCGCGCACGTGCCGGTGTGGCGGCATCTCGATCCGATGCCGATCCTGCCCGCGCCCGACGAGGACGACGCCGACGCGCCCGGCTCGGCCGCCCCGGCGCAGCCCGCCGCGCCCCAGCGCCAGGAAACCGACCAGGACGAGCAGGCCTCGCGCGAACTGCTCGAACAAGCCCGCGGCGATGCGCCGCGCCGGAGGAACACGCGATGGTGATGCACGCCCCGAGTCCGACCCTGCGCCTGGCCGCCGGCCTGGTGGCGCTGGGCGCGACGCTGTTGATCCTGGTCGACCTGGCCTTCGGCGTGCTGCCCGACCGGCAGCGCGACGCCGATCGCCTGCACGCGCGGCTCGCCGAAGTGGCGACGCTGCAGGCCGCCGAGGCGCTGAGCGCGAAGGAGCCGGCCCGTGCGCAGGCGGCCTTCGACGCGATGCGCGCGCGCGAGCCGCGGCTGCTGTCGGCCGCGGTCCGCGAAGCCGCCGGCGGCACGCTGGTGGTGAGCAGCGGCCCGCACGCGGCGAACTGGGGCGAGCACACGAGCGAGCGCTCGACCGCGACCCGGGTGGTCGTCGCGATCCCGTCGAACCACGGCCCCTGGGGCCGCGCCGAGTTCGAGTTCGAGTCGGTGCTGCCGAGCACGCTGGCCGGCTGGCTGCGCGATCCGATGCTGTGGCTGGCGCTCGGGCTGCCGGTGGCCGCGACGGCGCTGGTCTACCTCTACCTGCGCCGCGTGCTGCTGCACCTGAACCCGATGACGGTGGTGCCGGAGCGGCTGCGCGACGCCTTCGACGGCATGACCGAGGGCGTCGCGCTGCTCGACCAGCGCGAGCGCATCGTGCTCGCCAACGCCTCGCTGCGCGAGCTGGCCGGCGCGCAGGCCGCGACGATGCACGGCCGCGGCTTCGCCGAGGCCGCCGGCATCAGTTGGGACGCCGCCGCCGGCGTGCCGCCCTGGCGCCGCGTGCTGCAGGGCGACGAGCCGGTGCGCGGCGTGCGGGTGCAGGTCGGCCCGCCGGGGCAGCGCAAGCCGGCGCTGATGAACTGCCGCGCGATCACCGACCCGCAGGGCCGCGTGCGCGGCTGCCTCACGACCATCGACGACCTGAGCGCGACCGAGCGCGCCAACGAGGAGCTGCGCCTGGCACTGGCCGACCTGGAGCGCTCGCGCGAACGCATCGAAGCGCAGAACCAGGAGCTGATGACGATGGCGATGCGCGATGCCCTCACCGGCCTGCTGAACCGCCGCGCCTACTTCGAGCGCGCCGGCCAGGCGCTCGCGCGTTGCACCGAGCAGGGCGGTGCGGTGGCGGTGCTGATGCTCGACGTCGATCACTTCAAGTCCTTCAACGACAAGTACGGCCACGCGCTGGGCGACCAGGTGCTCAAGCGGGTGGCCGACGCGTTCTCCTCGGCGCTGCGGCAGGTCGACGTGGTGGCGCGCTACGGCGGCGAGGAGTTCTGCGCGCTGATCGAAGGCACCGACCGCGCCGGCGCGCTGGCCTTCGCCGAGCGGGTGCGCGCGGCGATCGAGTCGCAGGCCGGCCGCGGCATCCACGAAGGTGCCGACCTGGTCGTGACCGCGAGCCTCGGCCTGTGCTGGCGCGCCCGGCCGGATGCGCGCGAGGGCCTGTCGGACCTGCTGCGCCACGCCGACGAGGCGCTGTACGAGGCCAAGCGCGGCGGGCGCAACCGGGTGCAGGAGGCGCAGGCGCGGCTGCCGGAGCGGCGGGCCGCGGCCTGACCGCGGAGGCGGCGCTCAGCGGCCGAACAGCTTCTTCAGCTCGTCCTTCGCGCGCTGCTTCGCGGCCTCTTCGAGCGGCCTGCCCTCGCCCGGCGCCGACGCACCGCTGGCCGGCGCGTCCGGCGTGCCGAGCAGGCCGCCCAGCCTGTCGTTGACGGCGCCCTTGACCTTGTCGCCGAAGGCGCCGCGCGCGGCGCCGGCAAGCACCTGCGCGCCGACCGCCGACCACTGGACCTTGTAGTCCACCTGCTCGAAGGGCCCGACCAGCTGCACC
Source organism: Methylibium sp. (assembly GCF_035762065.1). Lineage (GTDB taxonomy): Bacteria > Pseudomonadota > Gammaproteobacteria > Burkholderiales > Burkholderiaceae_C > Methylibium. Next base: position 50,843 of record NZ_DASTPW010000053.1, on the reverse strand, counting down.
GGCACCGTCACGCCCTTCAACGCTTCGAGGTCGGCGCCGCCCTGGCCTTCGGGCGTGCCGGTGACGGTGGCGCGCGCGGTGTAGTCGATGCGGCCTTGCACGAGGTCGATCGCGCCCACGCCTCCGACGCGCAGGAAGGGGCTCTTCGCGACCAGGTCCTTGCTGCGCGCGATGCCGCGATCGATGTCGAAGCTGGCGGCGATCTCGGAGAAGTCGGTCTTCTCGTCGGCGCTCGACGCCTGCACCGCGTCCTTGTTCAGCGACACCGCGCCGCGCCATTGACGCAGGGTCTTCGCCAGGTTCACGCCGCGCACCGCGCCGTCGGTCAGCTGCATCGCGGCGCGGCCGCCGAGCGCCTGCTTCAGCGCGAGCACCGAGCCGCCGCGCGTCGCGAGGTCGGCGCTCACGCGGCCGCGGCCTTCGAGCTTGCGGAACTGCGCGACGTCGCCGAGCAGCTGCGCGATGTCCACGCCGTTCGCGTCGAGCTTGACGGCGAGCCGCTGGTCCTTCGGCGCGGCGGCCGCTTCGGCGCGGGCGCTCGCGGTGAAGCTGCCGTTCCAGGCGCGGCCGGCGAGCCGGCTCAGCTCGAGCCTGCCGCCCGCGATGCTCGCATCGAGCGTGGCGTCGGCGATGCGGTAGGGCGGGTAGACGAGCGAGCCGGCGCGCAGCGCGAGCCGGGCGTCGGCGGCCTTCAGCGCCGACAGGTCGACCGGCCGATCGGCGGCTGCGGCCGGCTGCGGCGCGGCGGCGGGCTTCGCTTCGCCGCCGGCCTTCGCCGGCGCGACGAAGCGCGTCAGGTCGAGCGCGTCGAAGCGCGCCTGCGCATCGACGAAGGGCAGCGGGCGGCCGAGATCGGCGCGCAGCTTCGCGTCGAACTTCTGCTCGTTGATGCTGCCGGCGAGCGTCGCGCTCGCGTCCTTCGCGCTCGCCCGCGCCTGGCCGCGCACCACCAGCGCGACCGGCGGGATCGACGGATCGGTGAAGCGCAGCTGCGCCGCCAGGGCATCGATCGCGAGCGCGAACGGCGTCGGCGCGATCGTCAGGTCGGCGCCGAGCTGGCCTTCGACCGCGCGGCCCGCGCTGCTGCCGCCGACGGTGAGCTTGAGCCCCGGCAGCTTGATGCTCTCGAAGCTGCCCGAAGGGGGCTGCGACGCGAACGTCAGCTTCACCGCCTGCGCGCCCTGCAGCGCGGCGGAGCCGGCAAGCGCCGCGCCTTGCAGCCGGTCGCCTTCGACGCCGAGTTGCGGCCAGGCGAGCGTGGCTTCGAAGGGTGCGGCGGCGCCGCGTGAGCCCGCGAGCTTCACGTCGAGCGCATCGAGCTTCAAGGCGCGCTTCGGCGGGTCGAAGCGCAGGCTCTTCACCGCCACGCGGCTGTCTTTCAAGGCGATGCCGAGGCGCTGGCCGGAAAGCGTCAGCGCGAGGCCGTCGGCCGACCACGCGCCGCTCGCACCGTCGTAGCCGAGCGTGCCGGCCAGCCGCGCGTCGAGGGCCTTCACCTCGAAGCCCTGGCCCTTCAACGCAAGCTTCGCGTCGGCCAGTTCGATGCTGGCCGCCGCGCCGGCGGGCAGCCGCAGCCGCAGCCGGGCTTCGAGATCGACGCTCGCGTCGAGCTTCGGCTGCGCGAGCGTGGCCTGCGCCTGCAGCTTGACCGGCGAGCGCGCGCCGTCGGCGAGCCGGCCGGTCTCGAGCCGCGCGACGGCGAAGCGGCCGTCGATGCCGAGGATCGCGTCCTTCACCGTCGCCTGCAGGTCTTCGAGCTGGATGCCGCTCACGTCGAAGCTCGGCGCGCCCGACGCGGGCGCGCTGGCGGCGTCCGTCGTGGCGGCGGGGCCGGGCGCGAGCAGGTCGTCGATGTTGCGCACGCCGTTGGCGTCGCGGCTGTAGACCACGCGCACGCCTTGCGCCGCAACGCGGTCGACCACCAGCTGCTTGCGCAGCAGCGGCAGAAGCCGCACCGACAGCGTCGCCGATCGCAGCGAGGCGAATTCGTCGGCGCGGCGGTGCTCGGAGAGGCTCACGTCCGCGAGGCTCAGGCCCAGGCGCGGGAAGACGCTCAGCGAGATCGGCCCGTCGATCTTCAGCGTGCGCTGCCGGTGCTCGCGCACCCAGTCGATCAGCGTGCCCTTGTAGCGGTTGGCGTCGAAGGTCGCCGCCAGGTAGGTGGCCGCGGCCGCGAACAGCACGACAAGCACGGCCAGGGCGATCAGCAGGCGGCGCAGCCAGAGGGGCATCGTGGGAACCCGGTCGCTGAGGGGCTGGCGATTGTGCCGAGCCGCTCATGCCGCACCGCTGCGCAGGGGAAGCGCAGGCGGCACGGAGCGCCCGCTTCCTAGAATCGACCGCGATGAACCGACGGCCTTCGTTCGATGTGTGCGTGCGCGGCGGCGGGCCGGTGGGCCGCACGCTCGCGCTGGTGCTGGCGCATCGGGGACTGCGCGTCGCGCTCGTGGAACGCGAGCGCGACGCGGCCGCCGAAGACCCGCGCAGCTTCGCCCTCAATGCCGCGTCGATGCGCCTGCTGCGGACGCTGAAGGTGGGGGAGGCGCTGCTGGCGCGCGCCGGCGCGGTGACGCCGGTGGCCGAGATGCGCGTGCAGGGCGACGACGGCGGCACGCTGCGCTTTTCCGCCTGGCAGCAGCGCGTGCGCGAGCTCGCGTCGATCGTCGATGCCCAAGCGCTCGAAGCGGCGCTCGACGACGCGCTGCGCTTCGCGCCGGCGGTCAGCCGCGTGAAGGACGAAGCGCCCGCGGCGCTGGTCGCGCTGTGCGAGGGCCGCGACTCGACGCGGCGCGACGCGCTCGGTGTCGAGATGCCCGGCCACGACTACGGCCAGACGGCCATCGCCGCGCGCCTGGGCTGCGACCGGCCGCACGCCGGCATCGCGTGGCAGTGGTTCCGCGCGCCCGACGTGCTCGCGCTGCTGCCGACCGCCGCGCCGGCGGATGCGGCGGGCGGCTACAGCCTCGTGTGGTCGCTGCCGCGCGCGCGCGCCGAAGCGCTGCTCGCATCGACGCCGGCCGCGTTCGAGCAGGCGCTCGAAGAGGCCACCGGCGCGGCCGCGGGCCGCCTGACGCTGGCGAGCGCGCGCGCTTCGTGGCCCCTGCGCATCGCGACCGCCGAGCGCTGGCACGGCCGGGCGAACGGCCAGGCCTGGCTGCTGCTCGGCGACGCCGCGCACAGCGTGCATCCGCTCGCCGGCCAGGGCCTGAACCTCGGGTTCGCCGACGTGCGCGCGCTCGACGAGGTGCTGGCCGAGCGCGCGCGCGACGAACCCTGGCGCTCGATCGCCGACCCGCGCCTGCTCGAGCGCTACGCGCGCCGCCGCCGCGCCGCGACGGCCGCGATGGGCGGCCTGACCGACGGCCTGCAGCTGCTGTTCGGCCGCGCCGATCCCTGGAGCAGGGAACTGCGCAACCGCGGCCTGGGTCTGGTCGATCGCCTCGCGCCGCTGAAGCGCTGGCTCGGGCAGCGCGCGCTGCAGGGCTGACCACGGCGGCCCGCGCGCCGTCGATCCACACGAAGGACCTCCATGCCCGCCCCAAGACGCCTCGCCCTCGTGGCCACGCTCATCGCCGCGTCCGCCGCCGCGCTCGCCCAGCTGCCGCAGGAGGCCGCGATCCGCAAGGCGCTCGGCGCGCACCTGGCCGGCATGCCGAAGATCGACGAGGTGAACCGGTCGCCGCTGCCCGGGCTGTTCGAGGTGCGCATCGGCAGCGACGTCTTCTACACCGACGCCGAGGGCGGCTACCTCGTGCGCGGCGAGATCATCGACCTGAAGTCGCGTCGCAACCTGACCGAGGAGCGGGTCAACAAGCTGTCGGCGATCGACTTCGCGTCGCTGCCGCTGAAGGACGCGCTGGTCTGGAAGACGGGCAGCGGCGCCCGCAGGATCGCCGTGTTCGCCGATCCGAACTGCGGCTACTGCAAGCGCTTCGAGCGCGAGCTGACGAACGTCAAGGACCTGACGGTCTACACCTTCCTGCTGCCGATCCTGGGCGGCGACTCGCCGCAGAAGTCGGAGGCGATCTGGTGCGCGAAGGACCCGGCCGCCGCCTGGCGCGCCTGGATGGTCGAGGGCACGGCGCCGCCGAAGCTGATCGGTGCCTGCAAGACCTCGCCGGTCGAGCGCAACCTGGAGCTGAGCCGCAAGCACCGTGTCAACGGCACGCCGGCCATCGTCTTCGAGGACGGCACGCGGATCCCGGGGATGCTCAACGCCACCCAGCTGGAAAAGCAGCTGGGCGCGAGCGGCGGCAAGTCCTGAGCGCGCGCCGCGCGTCGAGCCAAGACGAAGGGCCCCTCGCGGGGCCCTTGTTCGCCCGCCCGGGAACGGGCCGGGCGGCTCGCCGGCTTACTTGCGCGAGCGGTTCGCCATGCGCAGCTCGCCGGTCGTCGCGCTGCCGCGCTGCAGCGGCACCGCATAGACCTCCTGGTAGGCGAAGTTCAGCTCGCCGGCGGCCCAGGCGCGGGCCTGCTCGGCCTTGACCGCGGCCCGGCCGGTATCGACCAGGGTCTGCGCGCGGGTCGGCGTCGCGAGCTGCGCCGGCGCCGCCGGGCCCCAGACTTCCCGCGAGGCGTTGTCGAGCTCGGCAGCCTGGGCCGAGACGCCGAAGGCGAAGGCGGCGACCGAGAGCGTGGCGATCTTGAGGAAAGCGTTCATGGCAGTCCTTTCGGAAGTAGTTGTTGCGATGGAAGGAATCTAGACGCCGGATCGCAGTGCATCAATGCGATTCGCGGCAAAGACTCATTGCTTTGGCCGCAACGAAGCCGGGTTCTCCCGGGGCCCGGCCCGCTTCGACACCGACGGCGAGAATCGGCCGGGCCTACAGAAGCAGCGTGCGCCTTCGATGATTCGCTACCGACTCGACGTCGCCGACGTCCATGCCCACCTGTTCCGCGTGACGATCACCGTTGCGCAGCCGGCCGCCGAACAGGTGCTGAGCCTGCCGGTGTGGATCCCCGGCAGCTACCTGGTGCGCGAATTCGCCCGGCACCTCTCGCGCTTCGAGGCCCGCCAGGGCGAGCGGGCGGTCGAATGGCGCCAGCTCGACAAGGCCAGCTGGCAGTTCCAGTGCACCGGCCGCGGCGCCTTGCGGGTCAGCTACGAGGTTTACGCCTTCGACACCTCCGTGCGCGCCGCCTACCTCGACGCGCAGCGCGGCTTCTTCAACGGCACCAGCGTCTTCCTGCGGGTGCACGGGCGCGAGGACGATCCGCACCGCTTCTCGATCGGCGGCCTGCCGCGCGGCTGGCAGGTGGCGACCGCCGCACCTGCGGACGAGGACGGCTGGCTCTGCGCCGACTACCACGAGCTGATCGACCACCCCGTGGAGCTGGGCGCGTTCTGGCGCGGCCGCTTCGTCGCCGCCGGCGTGCCGCACGAGTTCGTCGTCGCCGGTGCCTTGCCCGGCTTCGACAGCGAACGCCTGCTCGCCGACACCCAGAAGATCTGCGAGCAGCAGATCGCCTTCTGGCACGGCAGGCGCAAGCCGCTGGTCAACGTCGAACGCGGCCGCGGCGGCGCGCGCGCGGGCAAGGGCACGCCGCCGTTCGGCCGCTACCTCTTCCTGCTGAACTGCAGCGACGACGGCCACGGCGGCCTCGAGCATCGGGCGAGCACCGCGCTGCTCGCGAGCCGGCGCGACCTGCCGCGGCTGGGCAGCAAGCTCGGCGCGGAGGGCTACGTGGGCCTGCTCGGGCTGATCAGCCACGAGTACTTCCACACCTGGAACGTCAAGCGGCTGAAGCCGCGCGAGTTCACGAGCTTCGACTACACGCGCGAGAACTACACCGAGCTGCTGTGGTTCTTCGAGGGCTTCACCTCGTACTACGACGACCTGATGCTCAGGCGCTGTGGGCTGATCGACGACGCGCGCTACCTGAAGCTGCTGGCCAAGACGGTCAACCAGGTGCTCGGCACGCCGGGGCGCAAGCTGCAAAGCGTCGCCGCCGCCAGCTTCGACGCCTGGGTCAAGTACTACCGGCCCGACGAGAACACGCTCAACGCGACCGTCAGCTACTACAGCAAGGGCGCACTGGTGGCGCTGGCGCTCGATCTGGCCCTGCGCAGCGAACGATCCGGCGGCGAGCCGCCCGGCGCCGGTGCCGACGATGCCCACGGCGCCTCGCTCGACGAAGTGATGCGCCGGCTCTGGAGCCGTGGCGCCGCTTCGGGCGAGGAGGCCGGCGGCGGCGGGCCGATCGGCGAGGCCAGCATCGCCGCGGCGCTGGCCGAGGTCGGCGGCCGCTCGTTCGCGCGCGAGCTGGCGGCCTGGGTGCACGGCACCAGCGAGCTGCCGCTGAAGACGCTGTTCGCGCGCTTCGGCATCGGCTGGGCCGAGGAGCCGGCGACCATCGCCCAGCGGCTCGGCGCGCGGGTCGCCGAAGCCGGCGGCGTGCTGAAGCTGCAATCGGTGCTGCGCGGCGGCGCGGCCGAGTCGGCCGGGCTCGCGGCCGGCGACGAGCTGCTCGCGCTCGACGGCTGGCGCTTGAAGCGGGTCGACGACCTGCCGGCGCTGCGCGCCTTCGAGCGCCCGCTGCCGCTGATCGCCGCGCGCGACGGCCGCGTGCTGCAGCTGACGCTGCCGGCCGCGCAGGCCGCGGGCGGCGTCGCGCTCGCGCTCGAGCCGCAGGCCGACGCGCCGACGCAGGAGCGGCGCGCCCGCTGGCTCGGCGGCGCCGCCTGAGCGGTTCGCGATGCGGCGCGGCGGCCTGCTGTTCGGGTTGCTGATCGCTGCGACGCTGCTCGCGCATCTCGCGGCGCTGTGGCGCATGCGCGACTGGCTCGACGCCGGCTTGCAGGCGAGCCGCGCGCCGCAGCGCATGCAGGCGGCCTTCGTGCGCGAGATCCAGCCGGCCGCCCCGCCCGCGCCCGCGTCGCCGGCGGTGACACCGGCGCCAAAGAAGCCGCCGCCGCGGGCCGCGAAGCCGGCCGAGGCGCCGCCACCACCGGCCTCGGCACCCGAACCGCCGCCGCCGGCACCGCCCGAGACGCTCGCGCAGGCGCCGGCCGAGCCGGCCTCCGCTCCGGGGCCGGCCGCCGCGTCGGAGGCCGCCTCCACCGCTGCGGCGGCCGCCTCGCCGCCCGCCGCGCCGGCCTTCGACTGGCCGCTCGGCACCCGCCTGAGCTACGTCCTCACCGGCTCGATCCGCGGCGAGGTGCACGGCACCGCGCAGGTCGAATGGCTGCGCGAGGGCGCGCGCTACCAGGTCCACCTGGACGTGACGGTCGGCCCGGGCTTCGCGCCGCTGATGCAAAGGCGCATGACCAGCGACGGCACGATCGGCCCCGCCGGCCTCGCACCCGAGCGCTACGACGAGCGCACGCAGATCGCCTTCGGCAGCGCCCGCGAGGCGACGATCCGCTTCGAGCCGGACGCCATCACGCTCGCGAACGGCAAGCGCGTGCCCAGCCTCGCGGGCGCGCAGGATGCCGCGAGCCAGTTCGTGCAGCTGACCTACCTGTTCTCGATCGAGACCGAGCCCCTGCGTGCGGGCCGGCGCTTCGTCGTGCCGCTCGCGCTGCCCAGGCGCTTCGATCCCTGGGTCTACGAGGTGATCGGCGAGGAGCCGCTCGCGACGCCGTTCGGCACGGTCCGCACCTGGCACCTGAAGCCGCAGCGCGAAGGCGATGCGGCCGCGCTCGCGGCGGAGGCGTGGTTCGCGCCCAGCCTGCGCTGGCTGCCGGTGCGCATCGTGATCCGGCAGGGCAAGGACGACCACATCGACCTCCTCGTGGACCGGCTGCCCCAGGAAGCGATCGAGGAACGGGCCCAGGGCGGCGGGTCCGGGCGTTGAGGACCGGGCGTTAGAGTCGACCGCGCCGAAGGCCTCGGCTGAGAAGGAGCAGTGGATGGACGAAGCCTGCGTGCTGTGCACGACCCGCGGCGAGGCGGCGCTCAAGACCGGCTGGATCACGCTGAACCGGCCCAAGGCGCTGAACGCGCTGAACGACGCGCTGATGGACCAGCTCGGCGCCGCGCTCACCGCCTTCGACGCCGACCCTTCGATCGGCTGCATCGTCGTCACCGGCAGCGACAAGGCCTTCGCGGCCGGGGCCGACATCTCGGCGATGGCGCCGCTGGGCTTCGTCGACGTCTACCAGGGCGACTTCATCACCCGCAACTGGGAAACCATCCGCCGCGTGCGCAAGCCGGTGATCGCCGCGGTCGCGGGCTTCGCGCTCGGCGGCGGCTGCGAGCTCGCGATGATGTGCGACTTCATCATCGCCGCCGACAACGCGAAGTTCGGCCAGCCCGAAATCAAGCTCGGGATCATCCCCGGCGCCGGCGGCACGCAGCGGCTGCCGCGTGCGGTCGGCAAGGCCAAGGCGATGGACATGGTGCTGACCTCGCGCTTCATGGACGCCGCCGAGGCCGAGCGTGCCGGGCTGGTCTCGCGCGTCGTCGCCCTCGACCGGCTGCAGGCCGAAGCCCAGGGCGCCGCCGATGCGATCGGCGCGATGGGCCTGTCGGCGATCCTCGCAGCGAAGGAGTGCGTCAACCGCGCCTTCGAAGGGCCGCTGGCCGACGGCGTCGCCTACGAGCGGCGCCTGTTCCATGCGATGTTCGCGACCGCCGACCAGAAGGAGGGCATGGACGCCTTCCTGTCGAAGCGGCCGGCCGTCTTCACCCACCGCTGAACGACGCCATGAACCTCCGTCTCGCGATCGCCTTGCTCGCCGCCTTGCTGTTCACGGTGTTCGTCGCGGTCAACTGGGCCGCGTTCGCCGCGCCGACGACGCTGTCGCTGCTGGTCGCGCAGGTGCAGGCGCCGCTGGGCTTGGTGATGCTGGTGGTGCTCGGCGTCGTCGTGCTCGGCTTCGCGCTCTACCTCGGCTGGTGGCAGGGCCGCGTGCTGCTCGAGACGCGCCGCCACACGAAGGAGCTGCAGAGCCAGCGCGAGCTGGCCGACAAGGCCGAGGCCTCGCGCTTCACCGAGCTGCGCGGGCAGATCGATGCGCGCATCGCCGAACTCGGCGCGCGCCTGAACGAACGCATCGACGCGAGCACGAGCGAGCTGCGCATCGAGGTGCAGCACAGCGCCAACGGCCTGGCCGCCTCGATCGGCGAGCTCGAAGACCGGCTGCAGCGCGGCGAGCGGCCGAACTGGGAGCCCATGCGGCCGGGCTGAGCCCGCCTCAGCGCGGATCGGCCGGGCCGGGCGCGTCGGCCACCGCCGCCGCGGCACGCCGCCGGCCGAGCCGCTCGAACAGCGTGCGCAGCGCGCCCAGCAGCGGCGCGAAGTCGAGCTGGCTGCGCACGAAATCGCGCCCGCTGTCGCGCGACAGCGCGATCGAGCGCGGCAGCACGTAGGCCGTCATCAGCAGGTCGCTGAACAGCAGCGCCGCCGCCACCCCCCACAAGCCGCCGTGCTGCGCCGCCGGCACGCACAGCACGACGGTGGTGACGGTCGCGAACAGGAAGCAGGCCGACAGGCGCAGGTGGTTGTTGGTCGCGTACAGCGTGGTCGAGCTGGTCGACCACAGCGAGCCCAGCAAGCCGCCGACCATCAGCAGCGCCAGCAGCCCGAGGTCCGGCGGGATGCGCCCACCGGTCCACAGGCGCAGGAACCACGGGCTCAGCAGCAGCACCGCCGCCACGATCACCGTGGCCAGCACCAGCGCCAGCTGGCAGTTGAGCCGGTGCAGCGTGCGCATGCGGGCGAAGTCGTCGGCGCCGAAGGCCATCGACAGCTCGCCGGCCACCGCGTTGTTGACGATCTGCACCAGCTGCAAGGCCACGCGCGACAGCGTGCGCGCGGTGCCGAACACGGCCACCGCCGTCGGCCCGAGCGTCCAGCCGATCACGAGCAGCGTGCCTTGGATGTTCAGCGCCACGCCGATCGGAAAGCCGACGAAGCCGAGCGCGGGCCGCACCAGCCGCCGGATCTCGGCACGGCGCGCGTGCTGCCAGCCGAAATCGATCCAGGGCAGGTCGTGGCGCAGCAAGGCGCCGAGCGCGACGGTGAAGAGCACGCTGCTCGCGGTGTAGGCGATCGCGGCGCCGAGCGGCGTGGCGCCGAGCGCGACGGCCGCCATCGTGCTCGCGAAGACGAGCAGCGTCGCCGCGGTCTTGACCACCTGGCCGTAGGCGAAGCGCCCGACGCTCTGGTAGGCCGCGTGGTAGAGCTGCTCCAGCTGGCCGGCCAGCACCGAGACGCCGAGCAGCAGCAGGATCCAGCGGGTGTCGCCCTCGCCGATCAGGCTCAGGCCGAACAGCGCGCGCGCATCGTCGATCCACCACAGCGCCGCGGCCACCAGCGCGCCGACGCCGCCGAGCAGCAGCGCGATCAGCCACCAGCAGCTCTGGAACGAACGCAGCGCGCCGGCACGGTCGCCGCGGGCGACGAGCATCGTCATCTCGTTGACCGCGACGGTCGCGAAGCCGACGTTCGCGAGGCTCAGGTAGATCGGGATCGCGTTGAGCAGCAGCCATTCGCCGTACAGCGGCACGCCCCAGAAGTGCAGCAGCACGGGCACCTGCACCAGCTGGATCAGCACGGTCGAGAGCTTCGACACCCAGCCGGCCGCGAAGCCCAGCACCAGCCGTCGGCGGATCGAACGGTCGAGGGCGGACACGGCGCGGCGCGCTTTCGGCTCAGCGATGCAGCAGCGCGTGCACCGACTGCGCGAGCGGGCGCACGAGGCGCTTCGTCCGCTCGGCCAGCGTGACGGGCCGCTTGATCGTGGCGCCGTCGGCGAACTGCGCGAGCAGCGCCTGCTGACCGGTGCGCCTCGCCCATTCCGCAAGCAGCGGCAGCAGCGACTCGCGCTCGCCCGCCGCGTAGCGCTCGCAGGCGGCGGCCAGGTAGACGACGAAGTTGTGGCGGCTCGCCGCGTCGATCCACGCCAGATCGGCGAGTCCCACCTTGCGCGCCGCCTCCGGCAGCACCTCGTAGAAGATGCGCATCTCGTCGCGCACCCAGGGGCCCAGCCGGGTGCGGAACTTGTCGCCCTCGTGATCGACCCGGTAGCCGCTGACGAGCTCCGGCTCGTAGACGAAGCTGCCCAGCGGCGCGAGCTGCAGCCACAGCGCGCGCTCGACGCAGGACTCCATCGGATGGATCGGGGCGATGCGGTCGTAGGCCGACTTGCGGATCGCGAAGGCCGCGAAGCTGACCTTCGGGCCGTGGCGCTGCGCGAGCACGGTCGCAGGCGCCTCTTCCTCGCGCGGAACGCCGAGCATGAACTGCTTGCGCAGCAGCCGGCCCTCGGCGTCGATCTCCTGCCAGCCGGCGCGCACGACCACCGCGCGTTCGCTCGAGAGCGCGCCGCGCTCGAGCACCTCGCAGAAGTTCGGCAGGGCGATGTCGTCGCTGGACAGCAGCGTGATCCAGTCGCCGCTCTGGCTGGCCAGCGTGTGGCTGTACTGGGTGGTCACGTCGCAGCCGGCCGGCGGCTGCGTGACGCGGATGCGGCTGCCGTAGCCGGCGAGCACGTCGCGGGTGTGGTCGGTGCTGAAGTGATCGGAGACGACGATCTCGTCGGGCGGGCGCCTCTGCGCGAGCAGCGAATCGATGGTGCGGCCGATGTAGGCCGCCTGGTTGAAGGTCGGGATGCCGACGGTGAAGCGCAGTCTGGGCATGGATGAGCGTCCTCGTGCGAAGCCGGCTTGCGACCCCGTCGCAGTTTCGCCGCTTCGTCGGACAGTACCCGCCGACGCCGGCTGCGCTGGGGGCCGACGCGACCCGGCGGACGCACGGGGCTTCGGCTTCGCAATCTGCCGCGCAGCTTCGCCATGCAGCTTTTCCATCGACCTTGCATGCCGAAACTGCCGGCTCGGGAAGTTCCTGGCAGGCTCGGCATGACGCTAAAGAGTTCGTTCGTTTCGCCAGCGGCACGGGGATCGCGCCTGCGCCACGGAGAACGCTCGACCGGAAGCGACCGCCCGTCGGGCCTCCCGGTCGGGACGCGCGACCGCTCGAACGACCTGATCGGGATGCCGACGCCTCGCCAGGGCGTCGTCGCTCGCTCCGACGACGCCCCACGGGCCCTCCCATCGCGAGAGGCGCCCGTCCTTCCGCAACGCGTACCCGTGCGGCCGCCCGTCTTCCAACCTGGCGCGCTGGCGAGCATTCCGGAGGTGGACGAGGAGCGCGGCACCGAGTCGAACGACCGGCGCCCTGCAGTGAAGACGCGAGCCGGTCCTGTGCTCATGCGCGAGGAGGCGCCGCCGCGGCGTGCCCTCGACCGCCGCGACTCGCCTGCAGGCGCGGCCGACGATAGGGATCCGACGCCGACCGAACTCCCGGCGCAGCCCAGGCGCCTGCCTTCGGATGTGTGGCCCACGTTCGATACCGTCGAGGCAAAACCTCAGGTTGCCCCGCGACAAGCGACGCGCATGCCGTCGGACCTGTGGCCTGCGTTCGAAGCGGCCGCTCACCAGAGCGTGCCCGCCCCGCGGGACGCTGGGCCTTCCAGTCGCATCGGCACGGGCCCGACGTCCTCGAGTGCGCAACAAACGCGGTCGGACTCCGCGCCTGCCGCACCGGCCTACGTACTCGCCGATGGCCGAAAGTTCACGTCCGTGAACGCTTTGTCGCCGGAGGACCGTGCTGCGTTCCTGGCGGTGCATGACCCGGTGCAGCAATTCGGCCTGACCGACGACACCTTGCTTTACCGGACCACCGAGAAGCAGTGGGTCAAGGGCTCGCGAATTCGCGGCAATCCCAACTCCTGCGCGCGCATCGCCAACCACCTCGCTGTCGTGGACAACCCGGTGCTCAAGGATCCCGTCACGCTTGCCCAGCTTGGACCGCAGGCGCGTCACGCTGTCTTGACGGACCGAGGGGCACGGTTCCACCCCGTGGACATGAGGGCGACCGATCTGCAGCAACCCACGCTCAACGTCATGGCTGGCCCGAACGGCAAGTCCGGCGCGACCGCCTACGCGCAAGGGCCGGAGTACGTCGTGGTGTCGATGCGGCTGGGTGACCTGCGCAAGGCCGGTGGCGGCGAGGTGTTCCTGGACGTCAGCTCGGTGGCGCGAAGCGACAAGATGCCCGCGTTGATCGTCACGATGCCTGACGAGAAAGCCGTGCCCGTCAAGATCTTGCCCAAGCGCTGATCGACTCGGGCATGCCGAGGCGATCGGCTCGGCGGCCCGCCGGCAGCGACCGAAGATGACCTTGCGCGCCGGCCACGCGGGAGAGGCCGGCCCCAGGCGCTAGCCCTCGTGCCGCAGCGCCGGAAAGAGGATGACGTCGCGGATGTTGGGCGCGTCGGTCAGCAGCATCATCAGCCGGTCGATGCCGATGCCGCAGCCGCCGGTGGGCGGCATGCCGTACTCGAGCGCGCGCACGTAGTCGGCGTCGAAGTACATCGCCTCCTCGTCGCCGGCTTCCTTGTTCTTCGCCTGGGCCTGGAAGCGCGCGGCCTGGTCCTCGGGGTCGTTCAGCTCCGAGAAGCCGTTGCCGAACTCGCGGCCGGTGATGAAGAGCTCGAAGCGCTCGGTGATCGACGGGTCGGCGTCCGACGCGCGCGCGAGCGGCGACACCTCGACCGGGTAGTCGACGATGAACGTCGGCTGCCACAGCTTGGCCTCGACCGCGGCCTCGAACAGCGCGAACTGCAGCTCGGCCAGGCTCCAGCGCGCCGGCGCCTCGACGTTCAGCGCGCCGAGCTTCGCGCGCAGCACCGCGGCATCGCCGGCCTCGGCTTCGCTCAGGCCCGCATGCACCACCAGCGACTGCCGAACCGACAGCCGCGCGAACGGCGCCTCCAGGTCGACCGGCTCGCCGCCGTAGCTCAGCTGCGCCGTGCCCACCGCCTTGCGCGCCGCGTGGCGGATCACGGCCTCGGTGTAGTCCATCACCTCGTGATGGCTCCACCACGCCGCGTAGAACTCCATCATCGTGAACTCGGGGTTGTGGCGAACGCTCACGCCCTCGTTGCGGAAGTTGCGGTTGATCTCGAACACCCGCTCGAAGCCGCCGACGACCAGCCGCTTCAGGTACAGCTCGGGCGCGATGCGCAGGTACATCGCCTGGTCGAGCGCGTTGTGGTGGGTGGTGAAGGGCTTCGCGTTCGCGCCGCCGGGGATCGGGTGGAGCATCGGCGTCTCCACCTCGAGGAAGCCGTGCTCGACCATGAACTGCCGGATCGAGCTGACCGCCTTGCTGCGCGCGCGGAAGCGTTCGCGCGAAGCGTCGTCGACGATCAGATCGACATAGCGCTGCCGGTACTTCAGCTCCTGGTCGGCCATGCCGTGGAACTTGTCGGGCAGCGGGCGCAGGCTCTTGGTCAGCAGCCGGATCGCGGTGACCTTGATCGACAGCTCGCCGGTGCGCGTCTTGAACAGCGTGCCTTCGGCGCCGACGATGTCGCCCAGGTCCCAGTGCTTGAAGTCGGCCAGCGTCTCGGCACCCACCGCATCGGCCGTGACGTAGAGCTGGATGCGGCCCGAGCCGTCCTGCACGGTCGCGAAGCAGGCCTTGCCCATCACGCGCTTCAACATCATCCGCCCGCCGACGCAGGCGACGACCGCCTGCGGCTCGAGCTCCTCGTTCGCCTTGCCCTCGTGCAGCCGGTGCAGGTCAGCCGCGTGATCGCGCGGGCGGAAGTCGTTGGGGAAGGCGACGCCGCCGGCTGCTTTCGCGCGCAGCGCCGCCAGCTTCTCGCGCCGCTCGGCGATCAGCGGGTTCTCGTCGATCGGTGTCGAGGGCGCAACGGCGGTCATGAACGGGGCTTCCTGCTGGCGACGCGAACCCGGCCGGGCGCCGTTTCGCGGAGGCGCGATTCTAGGGAGCCGACCGTCGGGCAAGCGCCGCGGCGAGGCGCTTGGACACAATCGGCCGCTTGAGCCTGCCCCTTTCGAACGACGCTGGTGCCGATGCGCCCGAGCCGCCGGCCGCGGGCTTGCGGTCGCTCTCGCGCGGCGCGGCGGTCAACCTCGCGGCGCGCGTGCTCGCGGTGCTGCTGGGGCTCGCGATCGTCGTGCTGGTCGCACGGCGCGGGCCGCAGGTGCAAGGCGCGTTCGCGCTGTTCGTCGCGGTCGAGGCGGCGCTGCTGACGCTGTGCTCGGGGCTCGGGCTGCTGCTCGCGCGCGAGGTCTCGCATCGGCGCGCGCCGCCGGCGCCGTGGCTCGCGCGCCTGCTCGCTGCGGCGCTCGCGGCAGGCGTGGTCGCGGCGCTCGGGCTGGCGGCCTGGGCCGCGTCGGCCGAAGGCGAGCCCTACCGGCAGCTCGGCCTGCTCGCGCTCGCCGCGCCTTTCCTGCTGCTCGCGCCGACCGCCTCCGGCCTCTGGCTCGGCCAGGGCCGCATGCTCGCGCTGAACCTGCCGCAGGTCGCCGCGCCGGCGCTGGTGCTCGGCGGGTTGCTGCTGGTCGACGCGGGCGCGGCGCTCGCGGTGGTGCTGGTCGTGTGGGTCGCGGCGAAGTCGGTCGTCGGCGTCGCGAGCGCGGGCTTCGCCTGGCGCGACGCGCGGGCCGCACCGCCCGCGGCGGCCGCGCCGCAGCCGGCCGGCGAAAGCGCGCTGCGCTTCGTCGCGACCGTCGCGCTCACCAACTTCATCAGCTTGCTGAACTACCGCGCGACGCTGTTCATCATCGAGCGCGAAGCCGGGCTTGCGTCGGCGGGGGTCTATTCGATCGCGGTGCAGGTGGCCGAGCTGCTGTGGCTGCTGTCGTCGGCGGTGACGATCTCGGCCTACCACCGCATCGGTGCGCAGGGCGAGGCCGCCGCCGCGCGCACCACGCTGGCGGCGGTGCGCATCAACCTCGGCGCGACGCTGCTGGCCGCGCCGCTGCTGTACGGCGCGGCCCGCTGGGCGGTGCCGGCGGTGCTCGGTGCCGACTACGCCGGCGCCCTGCTGCCCTTGATGCTGCTGCTTCCCGGCGTCGCCGCCTACGCGGCGGCGTCCAGCCTGTCGGCCTACTACACCAACCATCGCGGCCGCCCGCAGTGGTCCGCCGCGATCGCCGGCTTGTCGCTCGCGCTGACGCTCGGGATCGCCTGGTTCGCGGTGCCGCGCTTCGGCATCGCCGGCGCGGCGGCGGCGACGTCGATCGGCTACGCGATCGCGATCGCCGTCGGGCTGCGCAGCTTCCTGCGCGCGGCCGGCCTGCGCTGGCGCGCGCTGGTCGCCGCGTGAGAATCCGCCGCGATGCCGAACCTCCGGTCCTTCCTCGCGCGCACATGGGCCCGCGCGCTCGCGCCGCGCATGCGCTACGGCCTGCACAGCGCCGACGGCGTCTGGCGCGCGCACAGCCGCATCGGCAGCCACACGCAACTCGAGGCGCCCGAGAAGCTCGCGATCGGCGATCACGTCTACATCGGCCACTTCAATTTCATCGACGCCTCCGGCGGCCTCGCGATCGGCACCGGCTGCCAGATCACCAACCACTGCTCGGTGCTGACGCATTCGAGCCACCGCGCGCTGCGCCTGGAACGCGAGCGCTACTGGGGCCATGCGGCGCCCGCCGGGCTGCAGAGCGCGCCGGTGGCGATCGGCGAATGGAGCTTCGTCGGCCCGCACTGCGTGATCGCGCCCGGCACGCGCATCGGCCGCGGCGTGGTGGTGCGCGCCTACAGCTTCGTGCGCGGCGAGGTGCCGGACTTCGCGGTGGTCGAGGGGCAGCCGGCGCGTGTCGTCGGCGACGTGCGCGAGCGCGACCGCGCTTGGCTGGAACGCGCGAACGGCATCGATGCCGCGACGCGGGCCGCCTACGACGACTGGGTCGCCGCGGCCCCGCGATGAAGCGCAGCCCCGCCAATCTCGCCGGCGCGGCGACCACGGGCGCCGCCGCCCGGCGCGGCCGCATCCTGATCTGCGCCGACGCGCGCAACGTCCACACCCAGCGCTGGGTGCGCGAGATGGCCGCGCGCGGCTTCGACTGCGTGGTGCTCACCCGGCGCGAAGCGGTCGTGCCTGGCGCGAGCGAGGTCGTCACGATCGCGCCCGGCGGCGGCCTCGCCGGCTGGTTCACCGGCCTCGCGCAGGTGCGGCGTCATGCGAAGCGGCTCGCGCCGCAGTGGGTGCACGGCCACTACGTCACCGGCTACGGCTTGTGGGCCGCGGCCAGCGGGCTCGCGCCCGAGGTGCCGATCGTGCTGACGGCCTGGGGCTCGGATCTGCTCGTCACGCCGCGCGAAGCCGGCTGGCGCGGCGCGGCGATGTCGGCGCTGGTGAACTGGAGCTTGGCGCGCGCGGCGCTGGTGACGGCCGATGCGCAGGTGCTGCTGGACGAAGCTCGCAGGCGTGCGGGCGGGGACGAAGCCCGCAGGCGTGCCGGCGGCGACGCCGCCCGCCGCCGAGGCGCCGTGCCGCGCTTCGAGGAGATCGTCTTCGGCGCCGACACCGAGCGCTTCCGGCCGGCCGGCCCGGCGAGCCCGGTGGCCGGCTTCGAGATCGCCAGCCTGCGCGCCTGGGAGCCGCACTACCGCATCGACACCGTGCTGCGCGCCTTCGCGACGCTGCGCCGCGAGCGGCCGCAAGCCGGCGCGGTGCTGCACCTGATGGGCGGCGGCTCGCAGGAAGCCGCGCTGAAGGCGCTGGCCGCGCAGCTCGGCCTGGGCGAATCGGCGCGCTTCCTCGGCGCGGTGGGCGACGCTTCGATGATCTCGATGCTGCAGCGCTCGCGGGTGTCGGTCAGCGTGCCCGAGAGCGACGCGACCTCGGTCGCGCTGCTCGAGAGCATGGCTTGCGGCCTGCCGGTGGTCGCCAGCGACCTGCCGGCGAACCGCCAGTGGCTCGACGCGACCAGCGGGCTGCTGGTGCGCGCCGGCGACGAGCACGCGCTCGCGCAGGCGCTGATCCGGCTGCACGACGACGATGCGTTGGCCAAGGCGCAGGGCAAGCGCAACCGCGAGCTCGTCGTGCGCCTCGGCTCGCGGCGCCTGCAGATGGACCGGATGGCGACCTTGTACGAATCGCTGCGCCTGCACGCGCCGCGCCCCGCGGCGAGGCCGGCGGCGTGATGGAGGCGCGCGTCACCCGGATCAGCGTCATCGTGCCTTGCCGCAACGAGGCGGCGCACGTCGACGCCTTCTGCGAGGCGGTCGCGGCGCAGCGCCTGCCGGCAGGCATCGGGCTCGAGGTGCTGATCGCCGACGGCGAAAGCGACGACGGCACCCGCGCGAAGCTGGACGCGCGCGCAGCGGCCGATGCGCGCTTCGTCGTGATCGACAACCCCGGGCGCATCGTCTCGACCGGCCTCAATGCCTGCATCGCGCGCGCGCGCGGCGAAGTGATCGCCCGGATGGACGTGCACACGACCTACGCCGACGACTACCTCGCGGCCTGCCTCGCGGCGCTGCAGGCCAGCGGGGCTGCGAACGTCGGCGGGCCGTGGCGCGCCGAAGGCGAAGGCGCGATGGAGCGCGCGATCGCCGCGGCCTTCCAGAGCCGCTGGGTCGCCGGCGGCGCGCGCTCGCGCGACCTGGCCTACGAAGGCCCGGTCGACACCGTCTACCTGGGCTGCTGGCCGCGCGGCGTGTTCGCGCGCCACGGCGGCTTCGACGAGACGCTCGTGCGCAACCAGGACGACGAACACAACCTGCGCCTCGTGAAGGCCGGCGAGCTGGTCTGGCAGACGCCGTCGGCGCGCTCGAGCTACCGCCCGCGCGCGAGCCTCGGCCGGCTGTTCGAGCAGCAGCGCCAGTACGGCGCCTGGAAGCCGGCGGTCTGGGCCAAGCACCGCCGGGCCGGATCGTGGCGGCCGTTCGCGCCGGGGGCGCTGGTCGGCGCGCTGGCCGTGCTCGGCCTCGCGACCGCCTCGAGCCCCTGGCTCCCGCTCGAAACGGCGGCCTGGGTGCAGCTCGCCTTCGGCCTGCTGCTGGGCAGCTACGCGCTGTACCTGATCGCCGCGACCGCGGTGATCGCCCGCACGCTGCCCCGCCCGCGCGGAGAGGTCGCGGGCGACCTGCCGGCGGTGATCGCGACGATGCAGCTCGGCTACGGCATCGGCCTGTGGCAGGGCGTGCCCGGCCTGCTGCGCGCTCGCCGAGGCGCGCCGGCCGATGCGAGGCTCAGCCGGTGAGCGGCCAAGCTCGCCGGAGCGCGAGTTCCCCGTCGGGGGGGCCGGCCGCAGCCTGTTGGGAGCGGCCATGAGCGGCGACGCTGCGCCCGACGAAGCCGCGGCCATCGCGGCCCGTTACGCCGCGCGCGACGCGGACGTCGACGCGCGCCGCTACAGCCTGTTCGACGCCGCCGCGCTGCAGGCGCACCAGGAGCGCCAGCGCGCGATGCTGGACCTGTGGCGGCAGCACGGCTGGCACGACCTGGCCGGGCGCGATCTGCTCGAAGTGGGCTGCGGCGCCGGCGGCAACCTGCTCGACCTGCTGCGGCTCGGCGCCGAGCCGGTGCGCGTCGCCGGCATCGAACTGCTGCCCGAGCGCGCCGACGCCGCGCGTGCCCGGCTCCCCGCCGCGGTGCACATCGCATGCGCCGATGCCAGCCGGCAGGGCATCGCGCCCGCAAGCGTCGACGCGGTGCTCGCCTTCACCGTGTTCAGCTCGGTCCTCGACGACGCGGCGCGTCACGCGCTCGCCGCGGCCGTCTGGCAGGGTGTGCGCTGCGGCGGCGGCGTGCTTGTCTACGACTTCGCCGTGGACAATCCGGCGAATCCCTCGGTACGGGCGCTGCGGCACGCGCAGTTGCTCGCGTTGTTCCCGCAGGCCGCCGCCGTCCGCGGGCGCCGGCTGACGCTCGCACCGCCCGTCGCGCGCCGGCTGGCACGTCTTTCGCCCCGGCTGCTCGCTCCGTTGTCCGGCCTGCTGCCGCCGCTGCACACGCACCGGCTGTGGTGGCTCACCAAGTCATTCGAGAACCAAGGAACGCACTTATGAAGATCACCGTGATCGGCACCGGCTACGTCGGCCTCGTCACCGGCGCCTGCCTCGCCGAGATGGGCAACCACGTCGTCTGCCTCGACGTGGACGCGAAAAAGATCGAGACGCTCAACGCCGGCGGCATGCCGATCTACGAGCCGGGGCTGGACGACATCGTCGAGCGCAACGCCAAGGCCGGG
Source organism: Methylibium sp. (assembly GCF_035762065.1). Taxonomy (GTDB): domain Bacteria; phylum Pseudomonadota; class Gammaproteobacteria; order Burkholderiales; family Burkholderiaceae_C; genus Methylibium. Next base: position 30,876 of record NZ_DASTPW010000053.1, on the reverse strand, counting down.
CGGCTGGCTTTCACCACCGACGTCGACCGCGCGGTGGCGCACGGCACGCTGCAGTTCATCGCGGTCGGCACGCCCCCCGACGAGGACGGCTCGGCGGACCTGCAGTACGTGCTGGCCGCGGCACGCGCGATCGGCGAGCGCATGACCGACTACAAGGTCGTGATCGACAAGAGCACCGTGCCGGTCGGCACCGCGGCGCAGGTGGAGAAGGTGGTGGCCGAGGCGCTCGCCCGGCGCGGCGTGAAGCTCGACTTCGCGGTCGTCAGCAACCCGGAATTCCTGAAGGAAGGCGCGGCGGTCAACGACTTCATGCGGCCCGACCGCGTGGTGATCGGGGCCGACGACGAGCGCGCGATCCTGCTGATGCGCGCGCTCTACGCGCCCTACGTGCGCAACCGCGACCGCGTGCTGCTGATGGACATCAAGAGCGCGGAGCTCGCGAAGTACGCGGCCAACGCGATGCTCGCGACGCGCATCAGCTTCATGAACGAACTGGCGCGCGTCGCCGAGGCGCTGGGCGCCGACATCGAGCAGGTGCGCCTGGGGATCGGCAGCGACCCGCGCATCGGCACGCAATTCCTCTACGCCGGCATCGGCTACGGCGGCGCCTGCTTCCCGAAGGACGTGAAAGCGCTGGTCAAGTCGGCCGGCGAGGTGGGGCAGGAGCCCTTGCTCCTGAAGGCCGTCGAGGCGGTCAACCAGCGGCAGAAGAAGCTGCTCGGCGAAAAGATCCTCGCGCGCTACGGCGGCGACCTGAAGGGCAAGCGCTTCGCCGTCTGGGGACTGGCCTTCAAGCCCGGCACCGACGACATGCGCGAGGCGCCGAGCCTCGTGCTGATCGACACGCTCACCGCCGCCGGCGCGCGCGTGTGCGCCTACGACCCGGTGGCGATCGACGAAGCCAAGCGGCAGCGGCCCGACCATCCGGCGCTTGAATACGCGACGAACGCCACCGCGGCGCTCGAAGGCGCCGATGCGCTGATCGTCGTCACCGAATGGAAGGAATTCCGCAGCCCCGACTTCGACGCGATCCGCACCCGGCTGCGCGAGCCGCTGGTGTTCGACGGTCGCAACGTGTTCGACCCGGCGTTGATGAAGACGCTAGGGATTGAATATCACGGCATTGGCCGCGGTACTTCGGATCCGCATGGCATGGGCCGTGCAACGTGAGAGCCGCACAGCCGCGGTCGTGACATCCAGGAGGAGCCCATCGTGACGCACCCCAGCGACCGCCCCAGCTTCCTGCCCTTCGCGCAGCCCGACATCGGCGAAGACGAAATCGCCGAAGTCGTCGACACGCTGCGCTCGGGCTGGATCACCACCGGCATGAAGGCCAAGCGCTTCGAGCAGGACTTCGCGGCCTACCTGGAGCCGGCGGGCGCGGGCGCCGCGCCGCTCGAGGCCATCGCGGTGAACTCGGCGACGGCCGGCCTGCACCTCGCGCTCGAGGCGGTTGGCGTCGGCGCGGGCGACGAGGTCATCACGACGACGCACACCTTCACCGCGACCGCCGAGGTCGTGCGCTACCTCGGCGCGGACGTGGTGCTGGTCGACATCGACCCGGCGACGATGACGCTCGACCCCGACGCCGTCGAGGCCGCGATCACGGCCCGCACCAAGGCGATCGTGCCGGTGCACTTCGGCGGGCTGGCCGCGCCGATGGGGCGGCTGCTCGACATCGCCGCGCGCCGCAAGCTGCACGTGATCGAGGACGCGGCCCACGCGCTGCCCACCTCCTTCGGCGGCCGGGCGATCGGCACGCTGGCGAGCGACGCCGCGGTCTTCAGTTTCTACGCCAACAAGAACATCACGACCGGCGAAGGCGGCATGCTCGTGACGCGCGACGCCGAGCTGGCGCACCGCGCGAAGGTGATGCGTCTGCACGGCATCAGCCGCGACGCCTTCGACCGCTTCACCGCGAAGACGCCGAGCTGGTACTACGAGGTCGTCGCCCCGGGCTACAAGTACAACCTGACCGACATCGCCGCGGCGATCGGCCTGCACCAGCTCAAGCGCGCCGACGCCTTCCAGCAGCGCCGTGCGGCGATCGCCGCGCGCTACCACGCCGCCTTCGCCGACCTGCCGCTCGTGCTGCCGGCCGACGCGCCGGCCGGCGACGTGCATGCCTGGCATCTCTACGTGGCGCGCCTGGCCGACGACGCGAAGCTCGAGCGCGACGCCTTCGTCGAGCATCTCTTCCAGCGCGGCATCGGCGTCAGCGTCCACTACATCCCGCTGCACCTGCAGCCCTACTGGCGCGAGCGCTACCGGCTGCGGCCCGAGCAGTTCCCGCAGAGCCAGCGCGCCTACGAGCGGATGGTGAGCCTGCCCGTCTACCCGAAGATGGGCGAGGCCGACATCGAGCGGGTCGTCGAGGCGGTGCGGTCGGCGTTCGGCGCCTGATCGCATCGACGGGCGACGCGGCACCCGGCGTTCTCGACGCGCGGCACAAGGCCTTCATGCGAAAGCGCGCGGTGGACCTGCTGCTCGCGGGCACGGGCTTGCTCTTGCTGGCGCCGGCCTTGTTCCTGATCGCGCTCGCGGTGAAGCTCGATTCGCCCGGGCCGGTGTTCTTCCGGCAGGAGCGCGTGGGCCGCGGCGGCGCGCGCTTCCGGATGTTCAAGTTCCGCACGATGGTCGCCGACGCCGAGACGCGCGGGCCGCTGATCACCGTGGCCGGCGACTTGCGCATCACCCGCGTCGGGCGCGTGCTGCGCCGGCACAAGCTCGACGAGCTGCCGCAGCTGATCGACGTGCTGCGCGGCACGATGAGCCTGGTGGGCCCGCGTCCGGAGGTGCCGCACTACGTCGATCGCTGGCCTGCGGCGTTGCGCGAGCGGGTGCTGAGTGCACGGCCCGGCCTCACCGACCTGGCCTCGCTGCGCTTCGCCGACGAGGCGGAGTGGCTCTCGCGCGCGGAGCACCCGGAGCGCCACTACATCGAAGTGATCGCCCCCGAAAAGCTGCGCGTCGCGGCCGACTACCTCGACCGCGCGACGCTCGCGTCCGACCTGCGGCTGGTCGGCGTCACGCTGCGGACGGTGTTCGTGCCGCCGCTTCCCTTCCGAAAGGCCCGCACCATCATGAACCACCCCCGCTTGTGGAGGCGCGTGGCCGGCGCGCTGGAGGCCGCGCATGCGCGCCGCGGCCTGGTCGCCAACGCGGTCGACGCGCTGCTGGTGCTGGGCTGCTGGCACCTGACCTATCTGTTCCGCATGGGCTTCGAACGCTGGCAGCCGGCGCGGCCGAGTTACGACGACGCGGTGTCGGTCGGCGTGGTGCTGGTCTACCTCGCCGCGCTCGCGGCGATGGGCGCGCGGCGCTCGCTGTGGCAGTTCTTCGCCTTCGACGACTTCCGGCGGCTCGCGCTGGCCTGCCTGAGCGCCGGCGTGATCGGCGCCGCAGCGATCCTGCTCGCGAAGCTGGAGGCGGTGCCGCGCGCGGTGCTGGTGCTGCACCCGCTGTTCAGCCTGCTCGCGCTCGGCATGGCGCGCATGGTGTTCCGCCTGCTGTGGGAGCACGCGCACGCGATGCTCGGCGAGTCCGGCGGCGAACATCGCTACGCGGTCGTGCTCGGTGCCGGCGAAGTCGGCCGGCGCGTGCTGGCCGGGCTGCATCAACGGCACGGCTGGCACGTGATCGCCATGTTCGACGACCGCGAGGAGCTGCAGGGCATCCGCATCGCCGGCGTGCCGGTGGCCGGGCCGATCGCGGGGATCGAACGTCCCGAAGCCATCGACGGCGCGACGCACGTGATCGTCGCCCTGGCCGACGCCGACCGCGCAGCCCGCGAGCGCGCGATGGCGCTGGCCAAACGCACCGGGCTGGTCGTGCTCGCGGTGCCGGGGGCGGACGAGCTGCGGGTGGTGGAGGGCGCCGCGGCGGCTTGACGGCCGGCGCAGCGGCGCACCGATCGTCGCGATCGGTCGAGCTTGCGGATCAGCCGCCCGAGGGCTCGCGCAGCACCGCCAGCGGCATCGGCCGCGAGACGACCGGCGCGTGCTCGGGCCTGGTGTACTCGGGCACGAGGTTGCGCACCTGGCGCATCACCGCATCGTCGCCTTGGTCGTGGTCCTGCTTCTCGCAGGCGGCGCGCAGCGAGCCCAGCATCTTCTCCAGGAGCAGCGGCTCGATGTGGCGTTCGCGCGCCCGCATGATCCGCGGGTGGTCGCTGGGCTGGACGTTGTCGCCGATCAGCAGCTCCTCGAACAGCTTCTCGCCGGGGCGCAGGCCCACGTAGCGGATCGCGATGTCGCCGTCGGGCTGCCCTTCGTGGCACTCGGTCAGCCCCATCAGATGCAGCATCGTGCGGGCCAGGTCGGCGATGCGCACCGGCTCGCCCATGTCGAGCACGAAGACCTCGCCGCCCTGCGCCATCGCACCGGCCTGGATGACGAGCTGCGCGGCCTCCGGGATCAGCATGAAGTAGCGAATGATGTCCGGGTGCGTGATCGTGATCGGCCCGCCGGCCTTGATCTGCCGCTTGAACAGCGGCACGACGGAGCCCGACGAGCCCAGCACGTTGCCGAAGCGGACCATCGAATAGACGGTCGACGACGGCGCGCCGGCGGCGCCGGTCGAGGCGGCGGCGCCCTGGAACACCAGCTCCGCGATGCGCTTGGACGCGCCCATCACGTTGGTCGGGCGCACCGCCTTGTCGGTGGAGATCAGCACGCAGGTCTCGACGCGGCTGTCGCGCGCCGCGCGCGCCACCGCCTGCGTGCCGAAGACGTTGTTCATCACGCCCTGGCGCACGTTGGCCTCGACGATCGGCACGTGCTTGTAGGCGGCGGCGTGGTAGACCGTCTGCACGCCGTGCTCCTGCATCACCGAGCGCAGCAGTGCCTCGTTGAGCACCGAGCCGAGCACGGCGAGCAGCTCGACCGCGGAGCCAGCCTCGTCGCTCGCGTGGCGCAGCTCCTGCTCGATGGTGTAGAGCGCGAATTCCGAGTGATCGAACAGCACCAGCTTGGCCGGCTGCTGCGAAAGGATCTGGCGGCACAGCTCGCTGCCGATGGAGCCGCCGGCGCCGGTGACCATCACGGACTTCCCGCGCAGGTTGCGCGCGAACAGCTGCGGATCGCAGGGCACCGGCTCGCGGCCGAGCAGGTCGGACTCGTTGATCTCGCGGATGTCGGCCAAGGACACCTCGCCGTCGACCAGCTCGGTCAATGAAGGCAGCGCCTTGACCGGCACGCCCAGGCGCTCCAGCGGCTCGATCAGCTGCCGGCGCTGCGCGCCCGACGCCGACGGGATCGCGACGACGATCTGATCGACGCGGTGCCGGTCCACCAGATGCTGCAGCTTGCTGGGCGGCTGCACCCGCAGCCCGGCGACGATGCGGCCTTGCAGCGCGGGGGCGTCGTCGATGAAGCAGACGGGCTCGTAGTCGGAGCTGATCGACATGGTGCGCGCGAGCTGCACGCCCGCCTCGCCGGCGCCGTAGATCAGCGTCTTGCGGCGCGGCCCATGGCGGCGCTTGATCGTTGCCTCGATCACCGCGCGCGCGAGCAGGCGCGAGACGATCACGTAGGTGAGCGCGACGAACCAGTAGATGACGAGCGCCGACGACAGCGCTTCGGTCTCGGGGAAGGCGTCGCTCGCCAGGTACATCAGCACTGCAGCGCCCACCAGCGTCATGCAGGTCTTGGCGACCGAGCCGCGGTCGATGAAGCGCACGACGGTGCGGTAGAGGTCGGCGAGGGCAAGCAGGGCGAGCGTGAACAGGCCGGCGAGCGCGTACATCCACAACGGGATCGCAACGGCCTGCGTGATGCCGCCGGGGCCGAGCGCCACTGCCACGAAGGCGCACAGGGGCAGCGCGACCAAGTCGATGGACAAGGTCAGCCAGAGCTTGGCCCAGGGGGACCAGCGCACCAGATGCCGACTGACATGGCGCAACGCGGGGATCATGGTTGTCCTCTCCCGGGCCGAGAGTGCCCGTGCATCGCATGCAGCGCCTCGGAGCCGGTGTGCCAGCCTCCATCTCCGGGCGACGGCAGTTTAGTGCTGAGCTTGCTGCACAGCCGCATATCGCAGCGCGGCGCGGACGGCGACTTGTGCGCGGTTGTTGCGAGGCCGCCGCGCTGACCGGCGATGGCCGGCACGAGTTCGGAGCCTGCCTTAGGCGGCTGCTTGCTGCGCTGCTCGGTCGCCGGCCTTGTAGTGGAAGGCCAGCTTGAGCAAAGGCGCGAAGGCGATGGCGACGCCGAGCACGCCGTCGAGCCAGCCTTTCGCCACCAGCAGTGCGATCGGCAGCAGCCAGAACACGTTGAGCGCCGCGCAGGCCAGCGTTACGGGCCGATGCCCGCCATGCACCCGCGAGGCGTACTGATAGGCATGGCTGCGATGCGCCTCGTGGAACTTGTCGCCGCGGCGATGCCTGCGCACCAGCGTCGTCGTCGCATCGACGAAGAACACCCCGATCAGGATGAACCAGCACCAGAAGAGCCGCGGCGCGTCGAGCGAACTCCACAGCGACAGCGTGCCGAGCGCCATGCCGATGAAGCCGCTGCCGGCATCACCCATGAAGATTTTCGCGGGCGGCCAGTTCCATATCAGGAAGCCGGCGACGCAGGCCGCAAAGCCGACCGGCACGAACCACGGGCCCTGTGGAGCAGCAATCCACCAACACAAGGCGGCGCCGAGCGACACGGTGATGGCCTCGACGCTGGCGATGCCGTCGATGCCGTCCATGAAGTTGACGAGGTTGACCATCCAGACCAGGTAGGCGGTGGCAAGGGCGAGGCCGAACCAGCCGAGGTCGACGTGGAAGCCGAGCATGGGCACGCGCGGCAGGCCGCCCATCAGCGCCAACACGAACACGGCGCCGCCGATATGGATCGCGAAGCGCAGGCGCGCAGGCACGGGCCGGCGGTCGTCGAGGTAGCCGATCAGGGCCACGGGCAGGCTGCTGCCCCACAGCGCCCAGGCCAGCTTGGCTTCCACGAAGCCCGCGATCCACCAACCCACGATCAGCGTCGAGTAGCTCGCGACGATCGCCACGCCGCCGCCGCGCGGCGTGGGCAGCACGTGCGAGCTGCGCGCGTTGGGTTGGTCGATGAGTTGCGTGGCGATCGCATGGCGTCGCATCAGCGCCGTGAGCGCCCAGCTTGCGGCCAGCACCACCGCCAACTGTCCGGCGATTCCGGCGAGCGCTGTCAAGCCGCACGGCGTGACCAGGACCCCCGGCGCGAAGCTAAGCATGTGCGACACCCTTGCGCCGCACGTCGGCGAGCGACATGGCCGCAGTTTCACGCAGCGCCTCGCGCGCGCGGCGCGGCGGCACCCATCCAGTCGCCGTGCGGAACGCCGAGGCATCGACCCGCAGCTCGTCGGCCAGCTTCGCAACCGCCGCGCCGCGGCCGAGCATCCGGGCGGCCAGACGCAGCGCGGATTCGGGCACGTTCACCACGCAAGCAGGATTGCGGCCGAAGCCGATGGCCAGCTCCCGGGCGATGTCGGCGACGCTGACGTCGTCGCCATCGCACAGCACGAAGCGCCCGCCAGCGGCGTGCGGGTGATGCAGTGCCAGCTCGATCGCATTGCAGAGGTTGTCGATGTGGATCAGGCTGCGCAGGCGGTGCAGGCCGCCGAGCGGTACCAATGGAAGCCGCTTAACGAGTGCGAGCAACTGACCGAAGTTGCCGGGTGCGCCTGGGCCGTAGACGAGTGGAGGGCGCAGCACGACCAGTTCGGTCGGGCTGCCGGCCAGCACCTCGGCCACCGCCTCTTCACCTTGCAACTTGCTCACCGCGTAGGGCTCCTCGGGCTTCGGCGGATCGGCTTCGGTGACGGGCCGGCCGCGGGTGTGCGAACCGTGCACGCCGATCGAGCTGATGAGCACCACGCGGCGCAGCCCGGCCGTGCGCGCCGCGTGTGCCAGGGCTTTTGCGCCATTGACGTTGGCTTCGCGAAAGGCCGCTTCGGCGGCCGCTGCGGCGGTATCGTGCAGGCGGTGTGCACGTGCGGCGAGGTGCACTACGGCGTGGCAGCCAGACAGTGCAGCAGCAAGGGCCGGGGCGTCACCATACGTCGAGATCCGAAGCGCCTTTTTCCCCGATGAGTCCGGCGAGTCCGCGCGCGTAAGTCGCTTGACGTCGATGCCCTGCGCGCAAAGCTGACTGACGAGCGAACGTCCCACAAAGCCACTTGCGCCAGTGACCGCACACCTAGTCAGTGTCTTAGGCACAAAGTCAGGCACGGGGCATTACAAGAAAGAAGAGCGCGAGAACAAGACCATCCCACAAACGCCGCCGAAACTGGCGTACGCCAAGTGTCAGGTGAAGACGATCGCGCAACCGGAGCCGTCGAACCGCCTCGACGACTTCAGCAGACTCTCCTACCGAGTCCGCAATCGCGAGGATGTCGCGTCGGTAGGCACCTGAGCGCACGTGGTTCAGTCGGTTTAACGCTGCTTTCCACCCCGCATTGACGCCGATCTCGTTGCGGCCGTGTTGCCGGTACAGCATGCAGGGCCGGTCATCGATGTGCCAGCGTCCGCCCCGACAACGCACGAAAGCGTAGATCAGCCAGTCGTGGACCCAGATTGACTGGATCCGCTCGAAGTTCTGCGTCACGAATGCCCGAAGATCCTCGAACACGCCACGCGGCAGCACGAACGTGCATCCCGGGCCGGGTGATCCGAACAGGTGGTCGAAGCGGCGCTGCGGCTGGGCCTTGTCGATCAGGAGCTGCGTGCCGTCCGGCCAGAAGGCCGTGACGTTGCTTGAGTAGCCGTGGGCAGCGTGGGAGCGAAGGCACTCGATCCCACGCGCCAGCTTGCCGGGCAACCAGATGTCGTCCTGGTCAGAGAGCGCAAAGTACTCGGCGTCGCTCAGTTCGGCATCCCGTATCAGGCGAAGAAAGTTGCGGTGTGCGTTGCCGAAGCGCGTGCCCGCGGTCGGCATCATCGAGAGGCTTTTTTGCTTCTCCCATTGCGCGAGTAGTTGGGGTGTGCCATCGGTCGAGCTGTCATCACTCGCAACGACAAAGACTCGCACCCCTTGTTGTTGCACGATGCTTCGCAATTGTTCGTTGAGCCAACTCGCGCCATTATGAGTCGCCAGAAGCACGCGAACGTTTGGCATCGTCATGGCAAGCCCTGCACAAAGGTCGGCGCCAACGCATGGAATGGCGGGCGGAGGGAAAGGCTCACTTCTTGTCGTAGTAGTGCTTGTTCTTCAGGAGCCCCTGCGGAAAGAGCTTCCTTATCGACGTGCGTAACGCAACATCGCCCCGCAGCACAAGGTCTCTGACCTTCTGCCCTGGGCGGCCTCGGAACGAGGTGACGTGAAAGTAGGACTCGCTCTCAGCAGGTTCCCGCGAGAAGTAATAGTTCGACACACAACAGCGTTGGCCCTGAATAGCAACCGGGGAAACGGAGTGCCAAGACTTCGTATGCGTGACCATGATCGCAAGCCGATTGAACCGGCTCTCGATCGTGATCTGTGGCTTCGCGGTCCCACCCGGCCAGAGTTCGAGATTGCCCCCGTTGGCCAAGCTCCAGTCGGGTGACACGTAGTACAGCAGGTTGAGGACGCGATACCGGTCCTGGCTCTTGTCGTGCGAGTTGTCTATGTGAGGGTTGAGGAAGTGGCCCTTGGACATCATTGAGATGCCGCCCGCGTAGAGCTCCGCATCGGGTTCGAGGCCGCGCAACCCGGTAACCTTGCCGACCAAATCGACGATGCGCGAATCCTGAAAGGCGAACAAGGCCTCTTCCAAGATCGGGTCATACCGGTCCATCTGCGCTGCGATGTACTTGTACTCACGCAGGCTCCTCTTCACTTTCATCGAGCTTCCCGCGGGGTAGGCAGCCCGGATGCGCTTCACCAGTTCGACTGGAAGGAGGTCGTCAACGAAGCAGTGATTGATAGGGCCCGAGCCCTGCCACTGATCGGTCATGACCCCCTGCAGCGAGACCAATCTCTGGAGCATCAGGTCGGCAATTTCGTTTCGGTTCATCCAAGTTCACCATTCGGTCCACAGGACCGCCAGAGGCACACCGCTAGAGCGCCCAACACATCTATCCGAAGGCCGATCTTGCGCCTGAGGCCGTTGCGAGAGACCTCGCCGGTGTTCGACACGTTGCCGGCGTGCCGCCGGTAAAGCATGAGTGGGGTGTCCACTTGAGCCACCCGCCCGCGCAGCGATGCCTTCAACCCCAGGAGCCAGTCATGCAATGGCGTCTGTACCGGCAAGGGCAGCACGCCTCTCAGCAACGATCGGCGAAAGCCCATGCAGCAGCCGACGAAAGAGCTGGTCTTCACGAGGTTGCGCCAGAACCCGGGCCCAGGGCAGATCTGGTCAAACAGCGACACGCCGGTCGGCTGTAGGTGTTCGTCGACCACCCACGCGTTGCAGAACACGAGCTCGTGGTGCTTCAGTTCGTTTCGAAACCGGCTGGCCCGACCTGGCAGCCAGACGTCATCCTGGTCGGCGAGAAGTACGTAGTCTCCTCGCGCATGCGACAGCACTCGGGAAAAGTTCGGGACAACGCCGCCCACGCGATCTACGGCGACGATCGTCAGCGCGGGCTCATAGCGACGAAGAAGTTCCCGCGTCGTGTCGTCGGAACCGTCGTCCGCGACCAGGAGTTCATCGCCGGCTTCGAGCTGCTCGATGATGCTTTCGATCTGCTTGGCCAAATAGGGCGCACCGTTGTAGGTTGCCATGCAGACGCTGATGCGATCGCCGAGTGTTGGCTCCGTGCTTCGTTCGGTCTCTACCGTCATTGGATCTCGGTCGCATGCAGCAGCGCACTCGGTAGGCCGAGTGCGGCCGAGCCCGCGCGACACTGCAGCGATTGCCTCACTCATGCAATGCAACGGCGAACTCCTTGGCAACGACCTGCGCCAGATCGAATCGGCGGTAGCGCAGGCAACGTGCGAGCGCTCGTACGTGAACGACGAGGATTTCGCGGAACGGGCGCTTCTGCCATCTCAGGAAGCGTCGTTCGCTGACCAGAATATTGCGGTAGCGCCAGCCCGGCAAAGTACCGAACTGATCGGACACGGACAGGTTGTGCGCGATGCATCGTTCGGTGCGCTCGATCCGCAGCCCGGCTTCGGCCATCTTCACGCTAAGCCAGTAGTCGATCCCGTCGAGCCAGAACTCGTCCGGAAAGCGCAACTGCCGCAGGAACGGCCCGTCGCGCAGGCAAAGCCAGCCAATGATGTAGAAGTTAAGCGCAATGCCGCGCTTACGGAACGGCGACACGCAGCGTGCCCCCGATATCAACGTCGGTACGAAGGCCTCCCTGTCAGGCTGCCGCCTCAAGCCATCGAGCAGCCAGGTCAGATACCACGCCTCGACCCAGCCGTCGGCATTAAGAAAGAGCGCTGCATCTGGCGCCTCATCCAGCGCGATCTGCAGCCCCGCGTTGTATCCGCCGGCAAGCCCACGGTTGTCGCTGCGCAGCACCTCCCGGTAGCTCAAGGCGCCAGCCTGATGTTCTTCGATGACAGGATCGTCGGCAATCGTCCCGTGCGCCGCATTGCAGACCGACACGACGGACAGGTGCGCGAGTAGCTCCTGCGGCAACCCGGCCAGCGACTTGCAGACTGCGCTATGAGCGAATGGCTCTTGGTACGTGACGACGCACACAGCCAAGCGCACAGGCTTCTCGCTCATCGTGCACCCTTGCTCCGCTCTGCGAACCATGCGGCGTAGCGTGCAATGCCTTCCTCGAGGGTCACCCGAGGCTGCAGACCAAGGCACGTATGAGCCCGGGACGTGTCTGCGACCGCGCCGAGCACGTCGCCTGTCCGAAAGTCGTTGGTCGCGATGATCTCGGAGCTTGAGCCGTAACGATTGCGCAGCATGTGCGCCACGTCGATCAATCGCGCAGCACGGCCGGTTCCCCCGTTCATGATCATCGGAGCGCCGATGTCCTGCGGCGCGCGCTCGGTGGTGGCTAGCGCATGCAGCAGTGCGACGGCATCGCTCACGAAGATGAAGTCGCGCACGATCAGGCCCCGCTCGAAGACCCTGACGGTGCTGCCCTCGAGGAGCGCCTGCGAAAACCAGTTCAGCACGCCGGTGTATGGGTTGTCGATCGCTTGCCCTATGCCGTACACGTTTTGGAACCGTGCGATGCGCACGTCGAAGCCACCTGCGCAGAGGGTCAGGCGCAGCAGATCTTCGCCACATGACTTCGTCAGGCCGTAGACGGAAAGCGGGCGATGAGCATCGTGCTCGACGCTGCCCGCGAGTTGCAGCGGGACCGAGCAATGCGGGCACATCGGCGCGAAACGTCCGGCGTCAAGGGCCTCTCGGCTGCGATCTGCGGGCTGCGTCCCGTGGGCGGGGCAGTGCCACCGGCCCTCGCCGTAGACCGCCCGCGACGACGTGAAGATCACCCGGGTGCGCTCAGGCGCTCCGTGCGCTCGGATGGCTTCCACGATGGCCGCCAGTTTCGAAAGGTTCTCGGCCACCGTGAAGCTCGGCCGTGCGAACGAACTGCCGGTGCCCGTGTCTGCGTTCAAGATGAAGACATCGGTGCTACCTGCCAGCAACTCGGGCCAGCGGCCGATCTCGGCCGCGTCGGCGGTGAAGATCCGATCCGGATGCCGCAGCTTCGAGCAAAGCCGTTCGTGCTCCGACAGGCTGCTGTGTGACGGACCGTCGAAGCGGTCGACGAGGGTGACCTGCTCGTAGGTCTCACCATGACCTGCGTAGTAATTCGATCCGATGAAACCGCCGCCACCGAGCAGCAAAGCTCTACGCATTGCGCTGCCCCCGCACCCAGTGAAGCGCCCGCTTAGCGACCGCCAACGAAGCACGCACCATCGGTGTGTTGTGCTTGCTGAATCTCGCCACCGTGTGGGGGGGTGTGTACAGCTCGTCCTTCAGACGCTCGGCGCGCGGCAGTGCGAGCGGATTGCGTTCGCCATGCTCCGTCTGCCAGAGCAGGCCCGGACGGACCCAACCTCGCTTCACATCCTGGACGATCGCGTCGAAGGAGATTTGGCGGTCGGCCATGGCGGCGAACAGCGCATCAAACCAGATCGGTGCCAGCGGATTGACCGCAGAAATCCATGGTTGCCGGTCCATGTCGGTGAAGTGCAGCAGTCGGGTGCCTTCCTCGAACCGTTCGAGCGAATTCCATTGGTAGGGCAGGCCTGCGCGCTTCGAGGGTTCGAAGCTCAGATCGAACATCGCGGATTCGTAGGTGCTCTTCGACAAATCGACGATCCGATCGAAATCCCATGCCGCTCGCGCGCAGTCGATCACCATGACGCTGCACTGGGGTGCGCGGCCGCTGGCGGGCGGCGCTTCCGCCGAAGTGATTGCGACCTGCGGATCGCGCAATGCGAGCAACTCCGCAACGTCGTGGTAGACGAGCATGTCGGAGTCGAGGTACACCGCCACGCCCTCATGCCGGTTGAGCGTGGGGATCATGAAGCGTTGCAGCGAGAACGCCGTGCGCCCTCCGGCGTCGTGCCCCGGCTCGATCAACTCGTTGAGACGATGGACCCGCACCGGCATGCTGGTGTGACGCAGGATGCTGTGCTCCAGCACTCGCGCGGGCAGTTCCTGGGGCGGTTCGCAGCCGACATAGATGTTCAGGGGTGTTTCGTTGGCGCGTTCCATCCGGAGGCCTTTGCTTAAAGCGATCTTGCGAAGGATCGGGAACTGCTTGTCGTAGCCGTTGTGCAGCTGGGTGCCCAGGGGCGAAGTGCCGATGGCGCTGCTGTAGCCACGGCCGCCGTCGACGCCCAGCGTCGTGATATCGGAGGCTCCGGCCTCGGCAAGCAGCTGGAGCAATGACGAAAGCGACACGAGATTGGGCGGAAATACATTGAGCTCACCGCCGAACGCTGGTGCGCGGGTATGAAAGTAGTACAGCCGTTGCTGCCGTTCAAAGACCGAAAGGGGCCCGTCTTCCGAGGCCAGCTCCAGCAGGCTCTGCTGGAGTGGCTCCGAGCGGCTCTTGCGCCATGTCCGGCGGTTCGGATGCCAGGGCAGCACGACCTTGCATGTGCTGGCGATGAGGCTGTCTGCGATCTCGAGCATGGGCTCGATGTCGATGAAGAAGGCGATGTCGACCGGGAAGCTTGCGGCGACTTGGTTGATGCCGACGACGGTACGGCCCTGCACGGCGGCATCGAAGGCTTCGCGCGTCAACGAAGGACCTTTGCCGAGTATCAGCACCTTTTTGTACTGATGTTTGTCCAGCAGGACTTTTCCAGGTTTCATGCGCGCTAGTGTGCGAGTCTGGTGCCGGGCAAGAACTGCTGACATTGCATCAATTTAATCTCTTAATTGGGGGCAATGTATTAAGGGCCAATGTCCGCAGAGCGAAAACTGCGATCAGTACAAACGACAGTCCAATTGGGTTGTTTAGGTAGGGATTTGTCGCCGTCTGTATGTAAACAAGAAATGTGGAAAACATGAATGCGGTTGCGAGTGGGAAGTTCTTGTCTTTGCGCCTTACTTTGCTGTAATAGTAGAGTCCCAGCAGAACTGGAGCGAACCAAAAGACCATTGCAGCTAATCCGTACTTCCATACTATCATCAAATAGCTAATTTCAACATTGGTTCGTCCGTTCAGCGCGGCGCCAAACCCACGGCCGGTGATAAGCGTTTGGACATCGAGGTTCTCGTTGAAGTACTTGATGTCGTCAGTCCGGACTGCGTTAGAGCTCTCGCGCTGCTCTAACAGTTCTGCGCCGCCATCGTCTGGTGCGTAAACAAACAAGAAACCGGACGCTACGACCAGGAATGAGCCCAGGATGATAAGTAGTTTCCATTTCCGCATCGCAAAGAGGAACATGACAGCAGATAACGCCGTTGCAAGTACGAGACCGCGTGTCAGCGACATTATTAGTGCTGCCAAGACGATTGCAAGCATGATTCCTTTAAATCTTGAGTTAGAGGCCAAGATAAATATTGCGCCTATTCCGAGGTAGAGAAATCCCTTGAAGAACAAGAAGCCGCCGCCGCGAAAGAAAAACTCTGTGCTCTCGTTCAGCGAGGTATACAAAGTGTCGTAATTAAGTGCCCCAACAAACACTGCAAACAACGTGAGCAAATATGCGCACGCCATTGCCACGGCGGACCAGCGAACTACAGTTGCCACTTTCGCAACTGTATCGTGCTTCATCAGTGCGATCGCAATGAACGGTGCCGCGAGCCAGTATGATATTGGAGATAAATCCAGAAAAACATCTTCGTCGGTTACTGACGAGACGCTGGCCAAGACAAACGCTGGAAAGTGAACTATGACAAAAAGCGCAGAGAGCACCAGACCAAGAGCAAGCCCACCCGCAATGCGGTCTGCTAATACGATATAAGCCGCGGAGGCGACGAGTGCGATTGCAAACAACATCATCCTGGGGCTTATCGCCCCAGTGTCCAACAGGCGTCCGCCGCCGCCAACAAAGAGCTCCGCTGCCGTAATAAGGAAGAGTACGCTGATGGTCTTTGCGAGAAATTCGCCGATCTGTCGTCGAGAACCTCTTTTCGGAGAACGTCGCAACGCGAAATGCGCCAGTGACGCATCGTATTGATTGGCGAGTTCCCCCATATACGTCAACTAGCTGGCGACCTTACGCCACAAGCTGCGGAGTCGAACGACGGGTTGTCTCAGAACCGCAATTGACTGCAAACGTCGACGCACGGTCCAGCGCCACGCGGTACCGGCAACCATCTCCATCCGGTGCCACGCGGGCGCCTCCGATGTCGGGTTCGTCGTCGATGCGTCGCCAAGCGCTTGCGTCGCCACACGCGCCACGACCCGGATCGATCGGGGATGGTGGGGCGGAGCATGGCGCTCGATCGAAGTCGGTTCGAACCCGCCGCGCCGCAGCAGGCTGGCGAGCGTGCTTTCGGTGAAATGCATGATGTGGGCGATGTGCAGGTCGCCGACGGTCGTGTACTCGAGCGCATCCGGCACATCCACGTAGATCAGGCCGCCGGGCGCCATGGCGGCGCGGAGTTCGCCCAGCAGCTTCACCGGTTGCGGCAAATGCTCAAGTACGTGGTTGATGACGACGGCATCGAGCGCGCCGAAGTCGGACAGCCGTGGCCCGACCGTTGCGCGACCTTGCTCCGCCGCGAACCGCGCGAATTGCTCGTTGAGCTCAACACCGTAGAGCTGGCCTTCGAACCCCGCCTCGCGTAAGGCGACGAAGAGCGATCCCTCGCCACAGCCGTAGTCGAGCAACCGGGTCTCAGAGCCGAGGCGCAGCGCCTGCATCAGGAAGCCCGTGGTGTAGCGCAGCCTCACGTCCTTGTGAAGCTTGGCCACGTAACGGGCATCGGGGTCGACGACGCCTTGGTAGAAGCGCCGGTAGTGATGGGCGTAGAAGTCGTCGAGCTGGCGCTCGTCAGGCCGGGGGTTCGTCTGGAGCAGGCCGCAGCCAACACACCCCACGGTCTGCAGCCCAAAGAGATGCCGGTCCTGCCGGGCCAGGACCTTGAACTCGAATCCACCGCATAGCAGGCAGGGCTGTCGCTTGAAGTCCAGTTGGGGGCGTGATGACAAAGCAGGGTTCATGGGCAATCAGTGTGCGGTCGACTTTGCCTGGCATAGCGGCGCCTCACCAACAGGCCGCCCGGCGAGTGGTCAGTCGGCGAGTCGCTGGGTCGGCGCTGAGCCTGCAGACGCCCCTGCCCGCGAGTTGGACATCGACAGGGCCTCAGTCGTAGGGATTGGACAGCACAGCGACCGACTTGCGACGATTCCGTACGTATTCGATCGAACGAAACTCGTGGTCAAAAACGTGCGCCAGATAGATCTGCCGGTGCCAAATCGGTCGTTTGAAAAGACGGCTTTCGGTCAGGAAGTTTGCAGGCGCGATGCGGCGCGCGGGATGCGACGCGTCGGCGTTGAACTCCTTGATGGCGAGCAACTCCCCGCAGAACTCGTTGTGGTCGATCGCGTGCACGTCGTCGAAATATGTGAACACATAGGGCAGGTAATTTGACGCGTCGAAGAGCAGTACATCGAGCGCTTCGCATGCGCTCCAGTAATAGTCGACGTCAATGCTAACCGCGCCGATCGGCACTCTGGACTCCTGCCGGAAACGGGCGATCGAGACCGGCAGCTCTCCGAAAAGAATGCGCGCGTTCTTCGGCAGGCGTTCGAGCAGGCGCTCTCGATTGGTGAGCGGAAAATCGCCGGTGAAGTACTTTTCTGGATGATCGCGGTAATCCCGGGGCGGCGGCATTCCGGCGCCGGAGTCGAAGCCGACGATCTCAAACTGGATGCCGGTTTCGCGTGATATCTCGTTAGCGATCGCGCACAGGTTCATCAGGCCGGCGCCGTTGGCGACGCCGAATTCAAGGATCGCGATCTTCGGCACGCCGTACTTCACCGCCAGATCCGCTGCTTGCTGCACGCAATAAGCGTAGGGCTGACGGACGACGAGGTCGTACTCGATCTTCTTGCGCACGCTTCCGAACAGTGCGACGAACAAGGAAGCCACGTTGTAGAGAAGCGGCTCGCCCAGCCGCTCCAAGTACAGGCGCCGCCAGATTCTTGGCTGGCGCAGCTTTTTCCAAATCATGTCTTCTCAACCTGGTTACTCGAAAAAACCACTTGAAATGAAAGCGCCAGCCCGAACCCGGCACGCGCCAACTCGACGGAACCCCTAGCCGGCCGACGGGCGGAACACCGCGTTGTGAGCAATGTCTTCGATGGGTGCACCTTTCGATCGAGCAAGCTTTCCGGCCTGGGTGAAGTGCCGATAGGCGATGTCGTATCCGCATTGCCGCATGAAGTCGGTGATCTGATCCTGTTCGCCGACATTCAATTCGACTTGGACTGCGCGGGGGCGCGATGCACCGCGTAGCAGTCCGGACATCCCTCTGAGGATCGCGATCTCGTTGCCGTCCACGTCGATCTTGATCAAATGCGGCGCGCGGATCATGCCCTGCGTCAATAGGGCATCGACACTGGTCGAGAAAACCATCTCCGAGGCGACTGGGTCAAATTCGCGATCGGATCCTGGAATGCGTCGATGCCCGAGTTGGCTGGCCGTAGAGGCCGACTCCAGCGAAGCATAATGGAAGGCTAAAACGCCTTCGCGATCAGACAGGGCACAGGAAAAAACGGTCACCTTGCTGCCGAGTCCGTTGGCGCGGACATTGCCCATCAGCGTAAGCGCATTCACCTTGTGTGGCTCGAAGGCGTAGACCGCTCCCCTCTCGCCCACCCGCACCGCTGCCGCGATGGTGTAGATGCCAATATTCGCACCGATGTCCATGAAGACATCCTCGGTGCCTACTTCGGCTTCGATCCATGCCATCGTTCCCTCTTCCTTGATCCAAAGGGAAATCGGTCGCCACGCATCCATCCCGGTTTCGCAAAGATAGAGTACTTTGTGCCCACGGTCATCCAGGCGCACCGTTATAACGAGAAGTCTGCGGATGAGCGCAACGAGCCTGAGAAGGATTCTTTCTGCCAACGTGACCGAACGACACCCATTAGAGCGAAACATCGCTAAATCTTGCTTTCAATGTTGACGGTCAAGGTCTTTCGCAGCGCCGCCCGGCCGGTACCGCGCATCGGTGACACCGAGTGCCAAGAGTTGAAGGTCTTGACAAAGATCACGCATTGGTTGGGATCGAAGGGAAGCGATCGCAATACCTCGACGTCGCTGAAGTCAATCGAACGGTTGACATGGTTGTAAATGCGTGTCCGATCTGTTGGCAGCACGATGTCGGTCCCACCGCCCCACGACGGCTCCCACTCACCGGGCGCCGTCATTGAAAACACGAGCGTAATCAGCTTGTTCGCTGCATCGGTGTGGGGCTTGATGTGCCCACCGTCGGCCTCCATCATCGAAAACTCAAAGCGCGCGCTCAATTCCTCGCGGCGCAGGAGGCGGCTGAGCGACGATGCACGCGCGCCGATCGGCTTCCGCGATGCCGCCCGGTATCGGCGGATGCCAAGGTCAATGTGACGCCCCTTCATGAACTCGAGGATCTGCTCGATGAACTCGTCGCTCTTGACGTGTGTGTAGAAGTCCCGCCATGCCGCGTGCGTCCGGATGAAGTCCGCGTACAGACTCGCGTTGTTGACCTCCGAAAGCGAGTACTTGTTGCCCAGCGCCGGCTTGAACTCGAACAGTTCCTTGCCCGGATACGTGCTGCGAAGGCGTTCATAGATATTGGCCTCGAAGGCCGGGCGGATCAATCCGATGGGATACGGTTCGTAAGCGAACTCGGCTTGTTGAAGGTTCAACATCGTTCTAGTTGGAATGAATTTCGGAGCTGTGCGTGCTGCCGATTGTGATCATCGGCCTGCCTGCCTGATGTACCGATCAACGGCAAAGTGATAGCAGGCCCAGACGCCGAGCACGTAGATCGACGTGGCTGCGGCCAGACCTGGGATGCCGTAGTGGCTGAAGAGGACGCCTTTTAGCGCAAGGCTTGCGAAAAAGGCCGTGACTCCGATCCCGGTGGCGACGCGGGTTCTCCGAAACGCATAGAGCACGGCCGTCGCGCAGGATGCGCTCACCGCGGCAAACGCCGAAGGCAAGAGAAGCAGGCAGGTCGTGAAAATCACGTCTGCAGGGATCGGGTCGATGCGCAGCAGCCAAAGAAGTAGGTCGCGCCAGATCGGGCGCAGCGCCAGCAGGGCAAGCCCGGCAGCGGCGACGCCCAATACAACGCGAATCAGACACCGCCGGTAGCTGCGCCTCAGTGCCGCGAAGTCGCCCCGCTCGATCTGCCGAGTGAATTCGGGAGACGCTGGAATCAACACCGCTCGCTCGAGAACCACTGTCATCGCATTGATACCCATTTGCGCGATGTTGAACAGCGTCATGCCGCCGCCGTCCGCCTTCGAACTCCAGTAACGGTCCACCAGGGGCCCGGTCTTGATCAAGAGGCCACCACCCATCACAACGCGCAGCTCGCGCCACACCTCGCGGCTCGTCTGCGTCGAGCGAAGGTTCACGCCCGGAGAACCGCTCTGGCGGAGATGCACCACGTACACGAATACTGCACGGGCCAGGGTGATCCAAGCTGCACCCTCGACGCCGTAGTACGGAACTGCGGCGAGCAGCAGCACGATGGCCGCTATGGCCCCGCCCAGCGTCGCCACTTCGGCTCTCATGAATGCACCTGTCGCGCGCATTGCGGCCGTGAGCAGACCGGACATTGCGGTGAAGACGCCGGCAAGAAACAGCGGCCCGCTCATCCGGCTGATCTGGTCGTGCTGAACGGGGCTGAGACCCGGAAACAGGATCCTTGACCACCATGGCGAAGCCAGCCAGAGGATCACCGAAAGCGCCAGAAGAAACTGCAGCGTCTGCCCTAGAGCAATTGCCTGGGCCGACTGCAGGTCCGCCGTGTCGTGCGCAACGCGCGCGAAGCGCGGAAGCCAGACGTTCTGGAACGAGGCCGTCATGACGGCGCCCAGCACCATCGGCACCGACTGAGCGGCGATGTAGGCGTCGGAGCTCAAGCCCACGCCAACGATGCGCAAGACGATCAGCTGCCCGACCAAACTCGCGGCCAGCTGAATTGCCGCGATTGCCCCGAGCGATAGGCCGGTTCGCATCAAATGGATTCGTGCCCATGGCGAGCGCCTCAAGGAAGCCCTGGTCTGACAGCCGAAGAAGGACTGACCAGAGTCATCGGATCAATGCCGGCCGTAGGTATCCTCAAACCTCACGATGTCATCCTCCCCCAGATAACTCCCCGACTGCACCTCAATGATCTCCAGCGGCGTCTTGCCCGGATTCGCGAGGCGGTGGGTTTCTCCCAGCGGGATGTAGGTGCTCTGGTTCTCGCTCAGAAGAATCTTTTTCTCCCCGCACGTCACCTCGGCCGTGCCACTGACGACGATCCAGTGCTCGGCCCGGTGGTGGTGCATCTGCAGGCTCAACGAGGCGCCGGGCTTGACCATGATGCGCTTGACTTGAAAGCGCGCGCCCGCGTCGACGCTGTCGTACCAGCCCCAAGGCCGGTGCACCTTGCGGTGCAGGTTCTGTTCGCCGCGGCCCGTGTGGCCCAGCGCGGCGACGATCTGCTTGACGTCCTGGCTGCGGTTGCGGTGGGTGACGAGCACGGCGTCGGCCGTCTCCACCACCACCACGTCCTCGACGCCCGCGACGCCGACGAGCCGGCTGGTGGCATGCACGTGCACGTTGCGGGCGTCGTGCAGCAGCACGTCGCCGACAACCGCGTTGCCGTTGCCGTCCTTCGGCGTGGCCTGCCAGACGGCGTCCCAGGCGCCGAGGTCGTTCCAGCCGGCATCGAGGGCGACCATGCGGACCTTCGTCGCGTCGGAGGCGCTGCCTCGGGAGCAGGGCTCCATCACCGCATAGTCGACCGATTCGGACGGCACGGCGGCGAATGCCGCTGCGTCCGGGCGCACGAAAGCCGCGTCGTTCTTGCGCCCAGCCCAGGCCGCGCGCGTGGCGGCGAGGATGTCCGGCCGGTAGCGCTCCAGCGCCGCCAGCCAGACGGACGCGCGCAGCACGAACATGCCGCTGTTCCAGAAGTAGTGGCCGTCGCTCGTGTCGGTGATGTAGCGCTGCGCGGTCGCGGCGTCGGGCTTTTCGACGAAGGCGCGTACGTTGCTGACTTCCGCGTGCGAGGCGGCATTGGCGTGGATGTAGCCGTACCCCGTCTCGGGCCGCACCGGCTTGATGCCGAGGATGCAGATGGCGCCGTCTGCCGCGACGCGCACCGCCTGGCGCAGCGCGGCGGTGAAGGCGGCGCCGTCGGCGACGGTCTGATCCGAGGGCGTCACCACGAGCACCGGATCGGCACCGTCGTCGGTTGCCTGCAGCGCGGCGAGAGTGAGCGCAGGTGCGGTGTTGCGGCCGGACGGCTCGAGTACCAGGCTTGCGCCGGCATCGAGCTTCACTTCGCGCAACTGCTCCATCACGAGGAAGCGATGGTCCTCGTTGCCGATCACGAGCGGCGCGCCCACGCTGAACTCGGGTGCCGCTACCGCCGCCAGCCGCTGGACCGCCTGCTGGAAGAGGGTGTGCTTGCCGGTCAGGGCGAGGAACTGCTTCGGGAAGCCCGCGCGCGAGAGCGGCCACAGTCGGGTGCCGCTGCCGCCGGCCATGACGACGGGTTGAACGGAGAGCGGCGTGTTCATGGAGCGGTGCAGATCGTCCCTGGGAGGTCCGGGACCGCGGTCGCCGGAAAGTCGTGTCGCCCAACCATCAGGCCAAGGCCCGGGCCGGCGCGGCCGGAGCCGACGGTGTGCCGTTCGGCCGGCGCGCAGTTTAGTCGCTCACCCGTATGGGCCCGCCTGAAAGCGGGCCCGCGGGTCAGGGCAGGTCCGCAGCATCGAACCCCGGCGCGGCAGCGTCTTTTGCAGCGACGATCGGCTCGGCGCCGAGCGCCGGCCAGCCGATCCCGAGCGTCGCATCGTCGAAGCGGATGCTGCGCTCGCAGTCTTTCGCGTACACGTCGGTTGTCTTGTAGAGGAAATGGGTGTCGTCCTCGAGCGCGATGAAGCCGTGCGCGAAGCCCTCGGGAATCCAGAGCTGCTTGCGGTTCGCCTCGCTCAGCTCGACGCCGACCCAGCGCCCGAACGTCGGCGAAGCACGCCGGATGTCGACCGCCACGTCCCAGGCCGAGCCGCGCACGACGCGCACCAGCTTGCCTTGCGCGTGCGGCGGCAGCTGGTAATGCAGGCCGCGCAGCACGCCGCGCTTCGAGCACGAATGGTTGTCCTGCACGAAGGCGCGTGGTGCGGGCAGACCCAGCTTCGCGAGTTCGGCATGGAAGCGCGGCTCGTTGAAGCTCTCCATGAACCAGCCGCGGTCGTCGCCGAAGACGCCCGGTTCGATAAGGACGACGTCGCGGATCTCGGTCGGTGTGAGCTTCATCGTTAGAACACCCGGTCGTTCAGCAGCTTGAGCAGGTACTGGCCGTAGCCGTTTTTCTTCAGGGGGTCGGCCAGCTTCTGCACCTGCGCCGCGTCGATCCAGCCGGCGCGGAAGGCGATCTCCTCGGGGCACGCCACCTTCAGGCCCTGGCGCTTCTCGAGGGTGGCGATGAACTGACCGGCCTCGAGCAGGCTGTCGTGCGTGCCGGTGTCGAGCCACGCGTAGCCGCGGCCCATGATCTCGACGCCGAGCTGGCCGGCCTTCAAGTAGCGCGCGTTGACCTCGGTGATTTCCAGCTCGCCGCGCGCGGAGGGCTTGATGTCCGCGGCGATGTCGCAGACCTGCCGGTCGTAGAAGTACAGGCCGGTGACCGCGTAGCTGCTCTTGGGCTTGGCGGGCTTCTCTTCGATGCTCACCGCCTGCTGCCGCGCGTCGAACTCGACGACGCCGTAGCGCTCCGGGTCGTGCACGTGGTAGGCGAAGACGGTCGCGCCGTCGTCGCGCTCGGCCGCGCGGCCGAGCAGCGTCGCGAAGTCGTGACCGTAGAAGATGTTGTCGCCGAGCACCAGCGCGCTCGGCGCGTTGCCGACGAAATCGCGGCCGAGCACGAAGGCCTGCGCCAGACCGTCGGGCGAAGGCTGCACGCAGTAGCTCAGGTTCAGCCCCCACTGCGCGCCGCTGCCGAGCAGCGCCTCGAAGCGCGGCGTGTCCTGCGGCGTGCTGATGACGAGGATGTCGCGGATGCCGGCCAGCATCAGCGCGGCCAGCGGGTAATAGACCATCGGCTTGTCATAGACCGGCAGCAGCTGCTTGCTGACGGCCAGCGTCGCCGGGTGGAGCCGCGTGCCGGAGCCGCCGGCGAGGATGATGCCTTTGCGTTGCATGGGATCGTCAAGCTCCGAGGTAGCGGACGGGGCCGGGGTAGTTCTTCAGTTCGCGATCGACCGCGTCGGGCTAAGCCGGGGTCTTGTGCACTTCGTCGAGCATCCGGTCGACGCCGACGCGCCAGTCGGGCAGGTGCAGGCCGAACGTCTGGCGCAGCTTGCGGGTGTCGAGACGGGAATTGAGCGGGCGCCGTGCGGGTGTCGGGAAGGCCGACGTCGGCACGGCAGCAATCGCGTCGGCCGCCACCTTGATCGGGTGGCCCCGCTCGCGCGCCCATGCGATGACGTGCGTCGCATAGCCGTGCCACGTCGTTTCGCCCGCCGCCACCGCGTGGTAAGTGCCGCCGAGCACCGGCTGCAGGCGCAGCTTCTGCAGGCACAAGGCGGTGACGTCGGCCAGCAGCTCGGCGCCGGTCGGCGCGCCGTGCTGGTCGTCGATCACGGTGAGCTTGTCGCGCTCGGCCGCCAGCTTGAGCATCGTGCGCGCGAAGTTGCCGCCGCGCGCCGCATAGACCCAGCTGGTGCGCAGGATCAGGTGGGTGCAGCCGCTCGCGCGGATCGCATCTTCGCCTTCGAGCTTGGTGCGGCCATAGGCGGACAGCGGCGCGGTCGGCGCGTTCTCGTCGCGCGGCTCGCTGCCGGAGCCGTCGAAGACGTAGTCGGTGCTGTAGTGCACCAGCGTCGCGCCGAGCGCCGCCGCTTCGCGCGCCAGCACGCCGGGCGCCGTCGCATTGATCGTGCGGGCAAGCTCCGGCTCGCTCTCGGCCTTGTCGACCGCGGTGTGCGCGGCGGCATTGACGATCACGTCGGGCCGCACGGCCCGCACGGTCGCAGCAAGCGTTTCCGGCTGCGTGAAGTCGGCGGCAAGCGGCGCGGGACTGTCGAAGTCCAGTGCGACCACCTCGCCGAGCGGCGCCAGCGCACGCTGCAGTTCCCAGCCGACCTGGCCGCCCTTGCCGAGCAGCAGCAGCCTCATGCGGCACTCGCGGCGCGCGCCGCGTAGTTGGTCGCGAGCCAGTCGCGGTAGCCGCCGCTTTGCACTTCGCGCACCCAGTCGCCGTTCGCGAGGTACCACTCGACGGTCTTGCGGATGCCGGTCTCGAAGGTCTCGGCAGGCCGCCAGCCGAGTTCGCGCTCGATCTTGCGGGCGTCGATCGCGTAGCGGCGGTCGTGGCCCGGCCGGTCGGCGACGAAAGTGATGAGCCGCGCGTAGCTGCCGGCCGCATCGGGCTTCAGCTCGTCGAGCAGCGCGCAGATGCGCCGGACGATGTCGATATTGGCCTGCTCGTTCCAGCCGCCGATGTTGTAGGTCTCGCCGAGCCGGCCCCTGGCGAGCACCGCGCGGATCGCGCTCGTGTGGTCCTTCACATAGAGCCAGTCCCGGATCTGCTGACCGTCGCCGTACACCGGCAGCGGCTTGCCCGCGAGGGCGTTGACGATCATCAGCGGGATCAGTTTCTCGGGGAAATGCCAGGGCCCGTAGTTGTTCGAGCAGTTGGTCGTGACGACCGGCAGCCCGTAGGTGTGGTGCCAGGCACGCACGAGATGGTCGCTCGCCGCCTTGCTGGCCGAGTAGGGGCTGTTCGGCTCGTAGGGATGCGTCTCGGTGAACGCCGGCGCGCCGGGCTGCAGCGAGCCGTAGACCTCGTCGGTGCTGACGTGATGGAAGCGGAACGCCGCCTTCGCGTCGCCGTCGAGCGTGCTCCAGAAGCCGCGCGCCGCTTCGAGCAGCGTGAAGGTGCCGTCGATGTTGGTCTTCATGAACGCGCCGGGGCCGTGGATCGATCGATCGACGTGGCTTTCGGCGGCGAAGTGGACGACGGCGCGCGGCCGGTGCTCGGCCAGCAGGCGGTCGACCAGCGCGCGCTCGGTGATGTCGCCGTGCACGAAGACATGCTTGGGATGGCCCTGCAGGCTCGCCAGGTTGCGCAGGTTGCCCGCGTAGGTGAGCGCATCGAGGTTGACGACGGTCTCGTTCGCCGTCGCCGGATCGGCCAGCCAGTCGAGCACGAAGTTGCTGCCGATGAAGCCGGCGCCGCCGGTCACGAGAAGGGTCACGTCTTGTCCTTGCGGTTGGATGCTGGTGGCAAGTGTCGTCCGCGACGGCCGCGCGGCTCGCGCGACACCCGGTTTGCGGGAGCGCCCGAATTCACGGATGGCGCCGACGCCGCCGCTAGCGGCGGCCCAACGCCCGGCGCAGGTCGGCCAGCTTGGCAGCGGTTTCCGGATCGCCGGCCGACTGGCGCCAGAAGTGCCGCGTCAGCACCCAGGCGATCAGCGCCAGCAGCGCCACCGCATAGCCGCCGGCGGCGATCAGCGCGCGCTTGGGCTTGCTCTTGTATTCGGGCGGCGCCGCGGTATCGACGACCTGGATCAGCGCGCCCTCGCGGCTCTCGTCCACGCGCGCCAGCTCGTACTGCCGCGCGATCAGTTCGAACAGCGTCTCCTGGTACTTGAACTCGCGGTACTTGCTGATGTATTCGGAGCCGCCGCCGGTCTCGCTGTTGCGCTCGAGCGCGGCGACCTGGCCGCGCAAGGCGCCGACCAGCGTCGATTGCTGCTGGACCTCGGGCGTGGCGTCGGCAAGGTTGCGGCGCATGGTCTGAAGCTTCACCTCGGCCGCCGTCAGCTCGGCGCGCAGGCGCGCGTAGACCTCCGCGGCGGCCTTCGGCTCGGCCTTGATCGCGCCTTGCGCGAAGCCGCTGGCCTCGAGCGCCTGCTGGGCGTTGGTGAGCTTGTCGCGCGTGCTCTTCAGCTCGCTCTCGAAGAACACCCGGCGCTGCTGCGCCTCGCTCAGCGCGAGCTGGTTGTTCAGGCCGCGCAATTCCTCGATGTAGTCGTTGGCGATCTTCGCGGCGCGTTGCGGGTCTTCGTCGTCGACCTCGATCGTGATCAGGCCGTCTTTCTTGCCCGCGGTGATGCGCGTGTTCGAGCCGAGCTCCTTGCGCGTCTGGAAGCGGTACTCGTTGTCGTAGACCTTCATCAGGTCGTAGCGGTCGATCAGCCGGTCGGCCACCCGCGTGCTCTGCATCAGTGCGACGTACTGGTCGGCCGGGCTCTTCAGCGCGCTGCCGCCACCGAGGCCGCCGGCCAGGCCGGCGAGCGCACCCAGCTGGCCGAGCGCCGCCGCGGCCGAACTCTGCTGCTGCTGCGGCGGCAGCATCGACGCGCGCGCGGTGTAGGTCTTCGGAAGCAGGTGACTGAGGCCGAAGGCCGCGGCCGCGACGAGCAGCGGCGCGACCAGCAGCAGCCAGCGCCGTTCGGCCAGCGGCACCGCCAGGTCGAGCAGGCCGATGCCTTCGTCTTCCTCGTAGGGATCGGTGTCCCGGGGCGTGACGGCGCTCATCGCTGGATCGCCGTCACAGCGGCGGCGCCGAGGCCCAGCTGGTAGAAGATCTGCGACAGGTCCTTCAGGTCCTGGACCCAGGTCGTGCGGTTGACCTCGTCGGGCACGAAGATCGTGTCGCCCGCCTGCGCCTGTACGCCTTCGATGCTGCCGCCGCCGAACCAGGTGCGGCGCTGCCGGCTGCTGACGACGCTGCCGTTCGCGCGGATCACGAAGACGCCGCGGGCGTCGGCGGTGTCGGTCGGCCCGCCCGCCAGCTGCAGGAAGTCGCTCGCGGTACGGCCGTCGGACCACAGGAAGCTGCCCGCGTTGTACACGCTGCCGAACACGCCGACGGTGGTCGACACCGGCGGGATGTAGATGCTGTCGGCGTCTTCGAGCGCGAGGTTCGGCAGCTCGGTGGCGCTCGGCTGGAGCTGCAGCACGACGCGGCCGTTCGGCTTGAGCTTGCGCAGCTTGTCGACGAGGTCGGAGGTGCCGGTACTGCGCGCGGTGAGCGCCGCGGCTTGGTCCGCCGAGTCGATGCGCTGGGAGGTCGCGGCCTTGGTGTAGGCGACCTCCAGTTCGCGCAGCGCGCGGTCGTAGTTCTCCTGCTGCGTGATGCGCACGCTTTCGCGCTTGAACTCGGTGCCGAAGACGTAGGCGCCGGGCGTCAGGCCGCCGGCCGCCTGGATCGCGTCGTTGACCGAACTGTTGGGCGGCAGCACGTAGTCGCCGGGCCGCGCGACCTCGCCCTCGATGCGCACCCGCTTGTTCTGGCGCTGCACCGACAGCGTCGCGTCGACCGCGCTGAAGGCGCGCAGCACATCGCCGCCCAGCAGCTTCGCGCCCGCCTGCGCCGGCAGGTTGAGCTCGACGATGCGGCGCTCGCCGCGGTCTTCGAGCCGTTCGATCGTCAGGCGCCGCGGATCGCCGACGGTGTTCAGGCCGCCCGCCATCGCCAGCACGTCGCTCACCGTTTCGCCGGGCTTCAGCTCGAACACCGCCGGCCGGTTGACGCTGCCGATCAGAGCGACCTGCGGGCCGACCGGGCCGACGTGGATCACGTCGTCGGGCTGCACCACGCGGTCGCTCTCGCGGTTGCCGCGCAGCAGGAAGTCGTAGAGGTCGAAGCGCGATTCCAGCTTGCCGCCGCGGCGCAATTCGATGTCGCGAAAGCTCCCCGAAGGCGCCGGACCGCCGGCGGCCAGCAGTGCCTGCGTCAGCGTCGACAGGCTGCTGACGCTGTAGGCGCCCGGCTTGTTGACGAAGCCGGTCAGGTAGACGCGCACGCCGCGCAGCTGGCCCAGGCTCAGGTTGAGCTGGAAGTTCTTGAACACCTGCGCGACGCGCCGCTCGATCACCTCGGGCAGGTCGCCGAACTTCACACCGCCGGCCTGCACCGAGCCGACACGCGGGATGCTCACGCGCCCGGTGCGATCGACCTTCAGCTTCAGGTCGCCGTTGACCGAGCCCCACAGCGTCAGCAGGATCTCGTCGCCCGGCTTGACGACGTAGTCGGCCGGCACCAGCGGGCTGAACTCGGCGACGTCGCGTTCCTCGGTCTGGGTGACCAGCTCGGCGCCGAAGCGCCGGATGATCGGCCGCGGCCCGACCAGCCGCTGCACGAACAGCTCGAACTCGCCGCGCGGCGCCGGCGGCTGCATCGTGCGGCGCGTGCCGTCGCGGCGGGCGTCGTCGAGGCCGTCGGGCGGCAGCAGCTGGCCGGTGCGGGGGTCGCGACGCTCGCGCTGCTGGCGGTCGCTGCGGTCGTTGCGGTCGGTCGGCGCATTGAGGTCGATGCTGCCGCGGTCGCCGGGGCGCTCGTTGCGCTGGTTCGGCTCGGGCTGCTGACGCAGCTGGACCGGGCCGTAGAGGTCGGACTCGGCGTCTGGGTCGGTGTCCTGCGAGCTGCGCTGCGCCCAGGCGCCGGCGCCGAAACCGGCCGTCGCGAAAGCGATGACCAGCGGCGCGGCCCAGGCGCGGGCGAAAAAGGTGATCGAACTCATCGGCGAGGTGGGGGCGGTCCGCCGGCTTCGACACATCGCGACGGCTGAGCCTTCGCATGTGGCCACGGTGACGCGGGTCGGTTCGGGAAGCGGCGGATTCTAGGGGCCGGACTTGTCCGACCCCGGCGCTGTGCAAGGCGGTTCGGGGCCAGGGAGAAGCGACGCGGATAATCCCGCGATGCTTCACACCGACTCCGCTGCGGCGGCCGACATCGCGGCGAGCGCGCCGACGAACCCCGAACCCGCGCGCTTCGACACGCTGGCCCTCGACCCCAAGCTGCTGCGCGCGGTCGCCGATTCCGGCTACCAGACGATGACGCCGATCCAGGCCAAGGCGATCCCGCTGGTGCTGGCCGGCCGCGACGTGATGGGCGCCGCCCAGACCGGCACCGGCAAGACCGCCGCGTTCTCGCTGCCGCTGCTGCAGAAGATGCTGCGCCACGAGACCACCAGCGTTTCGCCGGCGCGCCACCCGGTGCGCGCGCTGGTGCTGGCACCCACGCGCGAGCTGGCCGACCAGGTCGCGAACAGCGTCAAGGCCTACTCGAAGCACACGATGCTGCGCGCGACGGTGGTCTTCGGCGGCATCGACATGAAGCCGCAGACGCTCGAGTTGAAGAAGGGCGTCGAGGTGCTGATCGCGACGCCCGGCCGGCTGCTGGATCACATCGAGGCGAAGAACTGCTCGCTGGGGCAGGTCGAGTACGTGGTGCTCGACGAGGCCGATCGCATGCTCGACATCGGCTTCCTGCCGGACCTGCAGCGCATCCTCAGCTACCTGCCGAAGCAGCGGCAGACGCTCCTGTTCTCCGCGACCTTCTCGCCCGAGATCAAGAAGCTGGCGCAGAGCTATCTGCAGGATCCGATCCTGGTCGAGACCGCACGGCCGAACGCGACGGCCTCGACCGTCGAGCAGCGCTTCTACCGCGTCGAGGAAGACGACAAGCGCGCCGCCGTGCGCCAGCTGCTGCGCGACCGCGCGATCACGCAGAGCATCGTCTTCGTCAACAGCAAGCTCGGCGCCGCGCGGCTCGCGCGCGCCTTCGAGCGCGATGGCCTGAAGACGCAGGCGCTGCACGGCGACAAGAGCCAGGACGAGCGCCTGAAGGCGCTGGCCGCGTTCAAGGCCGGCGAGGTCGACCTTCTGGTCGCGACCGACGTCGCCGCGCGCGGGCTCGACATCGCCGACCTGCCGGCCGTCTTCAATTTCGACGTGCCCTTCAACGCCGAGGACTACGTGCACCGCATCGGCCGCACCGGCCGGGCGGGCGCGTCGGGCCTGGCGATCACGCTGGTGGCGCGCGACGACGCGCGGCTGACCGCCGAGATCGAAAAGCTCATCAAGAAGAAGCTCGACATCGAGCCCTTCGAGGTCGAGGACGAGCGGCCGCGCCGCTTTGCGCCGCGCCGCGAGGAACGCGATGCTGCGCCGCGCGAGACCGCGGCGCGCGAGGAGCGGCCCTCCTTCGCCCGCCGCGCGCCGGCGCCGCCGGCCGATCCCTTCTTCAGCCAGCCGTACGAAGCGCAGAGCGATGCGGAGCCGGCCTGGGAGAAGGCCGCGGCGACGCCGAGCGCGACCGGCTCGCTGCGCTCGAAGTACATCAAGACGAAGAAGAAGGTCGCGTCGCTGCTGGGCGGCTCGTGAAGCCGGGCCGCGTCAGGCCAGCAGCATGAAGACCGCGGGCAGGTCCGCCGGCAGCGCCGGGCGTTCGCGGCACCAGCGCTCCACCGTGGCGCTGCGCACCCAGCCTTGCGGCAGCGTCAGCGCGCAGGCGACCGCGAGCCGGGTGGCCGGTGCCAGCGTCTCCAGCAGCGCGCCGAGCAGCGCGGCGTTGCGGTAGGGCGTC
>NZ_DASTPW010000052.1:0-41020 GCF_035762065.1 Methylibium sp. | reverse complement strand
GCCTAACGTTTGACATGAGAGGCGGCGCAAGGGCGTAGCCCTTGTGACGTCCTCTCGATGGAAGGGTTAGGCGCCATGCTTCGCACGAGCCTTTGACAGCCAACGCGCCAGCTTCCGATTGACTTTGATCTTCTTTGCGTGCTCAAGAAAGCATGTGTCGATTGCGTTCTCCAGAGGGCCTTTGGATCTGGTCGCACGTACAAGCAGATCTCCAAGTTCCTCCAGTTGCTTCTCGGAGAAGGAATCTATGCCTTTTCCGAAGAAGTACGTGAACTCGCGCATGAGTGCGTGAAAGCTGATTTCTTCCTTCTCGTACGTGACTGAGGAAGCGAGTTCTTCAAAACCACCCGAGAACGCCGGGAAGATGCCTACCAGCGCGTCGTTCAGCTCCTTGGATGACTTCGGCAACGACTTCATGGCGCCTAACGTTGAAGGTAAGCGGCGCCGTTAGGCGTCCGCTTGAGCGACGGGTTAGCCGTCATTCGGCGCTGGTCCGACGTTGGGCCATGCATCGAGCTTTCCCAAAGCTGCTTGAGCCGCAGGAGACCCATAGCTAGCAGCTTTGCGAGCCCAGTACGCGAAGCGTTCTTTGGAAACCGGGGCACCGTTTAAGCCATAAAGGTAGTTCGACATGAGCGCATGGGCGCATGACACATAACGCTCCTCCGCAGCGCGCTCGAGCATAAGAAGGGACTTCACTTGACGTTCTTGCGGCGAACCTGCTCCAAGCCCGCGTTGGTACGCAGAGGAGAGATAAATACAAGCTTCGAAGTCGCCGGCTGCTGCTGCTTGCTCGACCTTTGTAACCCACGACAGGCTCCTTTCCATGTGGCCTTGGTCATACTCGTGGTCGGCCATGGCGAGCATTGCGCGTGTGTTGCCTTCCTGGACAAACCCGCCGATGTACCGGAGGGCTTGTTCGTTATCCCCAGCCTTGAAGAGGCGACGCCCTTCTTCTGGCATAAATCCGCCGAAGGAGGGTGAACTACCTTTGGTGCTGATGACGGCTAACGTTTGACATGAGAGGCGGCGCAAGGGCGCAGCTCTTGTGACGTCCTCTCGATGGAAGGGTTAGGCGTCATGCGGCCTACCCACTGATTTCGACCTGAACTGGCTTGCCGGACTCGAACCTGCATGTAAACAACTGCTTGTTCAGGACTTTGGCCTCAAACGACAGCTCCCATAGCAGATTGTTGTTTCCATCCACTGGCACCGACAAGCCGGAAAGCTTGAGCACTTCTCGCCAGTCTTTTGGAAAGTGCGTCTTTGACCAGTTCTCGAACGCCGGGACCAGCACAGACTGGACGAGGGAAAAGGTTTGATCTGGCATTGCCATAATTCGCTCGTAGAACTCGACCTGAGACTGCGTAGGTTCCTGCTGGTCAGGAGCGTCGATAGCTACGAACAAGCAGTCTTCGCCAATGTCAACTTCTGCTTCCCGGTACGAGCCAAGCTTTGCCTCGATAAAGACTGCCTCACCAAAGACCGGATGATCCAAGCGCTTTGGGGCGTTGCTTGCAAAGAGGCGTTTGAAGAAGCTCATAGAAATGATGACGCCTAACGTTGAAGATAAGCGGCGCCGTAAGGCGTCCGCTTGAGCGACGGGTTAGACATCGCTTTCCGCCCACGTAAGAAATGTGCTCAGGATCTCGGTGAGATCTCCGGCGCCGCCAAACCCATGAAACTTGGCCGCTTCAACCTTGCAGTGAACCCAGCTGGTAGCCACCTCCGACGAGCCTTTGACCCCAACTGGAAATGCTCGTCGAGCGAGGTGGGTGTCCTTTAGGTCCACTTCAACGCTCCAGCCAGGGTTGTCCAATGTATCAATACGGACGCCATAGCTGTGTTCCCAATCACCGTTGCACTGGGCGGTGTACCAAACTTGAAGACGTGTTAATTCATCCATTGAGGTTTAACGTTGAAGGTAAGCGGCTGCCGTAGGCAGTCCGCTTGAGCGACGAGTTAGCCGTTCCCGCCACCAAGCGTACCCGCCAGAAAGCCAGTTGCTCCTAACACTGGGAGGAGCTTTTGGAACCGAAAACTTAATTGCGAACTCGTCCTTCCCAAAGCGACGGATATAGGCCGCCACCAGCCGCAACCGGATACGCCGCTGACCGGACTTGCTAGGAGACGGATGTAGAAGCCGTTCACGGTGAGTGGCGCCTCTGATTGCGCCACGCACACTTTCCTGCGGGATATGCCGTAGCCGCCATGGCTTGTGATTGAGTTGCCGCTTTGGCAAGCCGTAGAAGCGCGAAGAAATCATCTCTTATGGCTAACGTTGAATTTCAGCGGCGGCCGTAGGCCGTCCGCTGGAAAGCCGGGTTAGGCCAATTGCCGGCCTATGAGCAACGAACGTCATGTGCCAATCGGGCGCTTGGCCAGTTGTTCGCATAGAGTTTCCGGCGATGCGAAGAACCAGCTCTCCACAACACCAGACTCCTTGCTGACCACAAGAACATAGGAGCATCCGTTAGACCGCGTGAATTGGATATGACGCGCGTCGCTGCTACCGTGAAGTTCAGTGCGCATAGCATGGGTGGGTTTACCAAAGTCGGTCGCGGAAAGCGGCTGGCCAACAGCAGCCTCCAGCTTGGTGCGTAGGAACCGAGGATCAGGTGCCGCACACGCAGTGAACAGAAGCAACGGAAGAGCTACATAGCGACGCATACAAGGCCTAACGTTAATTGGGCCAACCGGCCCACCAGAGCAACGGCGGCCTAAGCCGCCAAGGCTCCGCGAGGATGACTCGGCCGGCTCCTTGCGCCAACCCCTACTTCTCGTGATTCTCCGCGGGCGTTAGCCCGCCTAAATTTCTGCGGATGGACTCTTCGTCGGTGGGGGGCGATGCTGCTTCGCAGCACTCCGCCCCCAAACCGCCCAAGCTGCTTGATCAGCTCCGCGTCGCGATCCGTGTGCGCCATTACGCGCTGCGGACGGAGCAGTCCTACGTCGATTGGGCCAGGCGCTTCATTCTTTTCCACGGCAAGCGGCATCCGGCCGAGATGGGCGTACGGGAAGTCGAGGCATTCCTGTCGTATTTGGCGGCCGAGCGTCGTGTATCCGCTTCGACGCAGCAGCAGGCCAAGGCCGCGCTGCTGTTTCTCTACAAGGAGGTGCTGCGCGTCGAACTGCCGTGGCTCGACGAAGTCGTGTCGGCTCGCGTTTCGCGCCGCTTGCCGGTGGTGCTGACGCAGCGAGAGGTCGCGGCGTTGCTGAACGCGATGCCGTCCGGGCCGCTGACGCTTGTCGCCTCGCTGCTCTACGGCACCGGCATGCGCCTGCTCGAAGGCCTGCGCCTGCGCGTGAAGGACATCGAGTTCTCGCGCCGCGAGATCGTCGTGCGCGAGGGCAAGGGCAACAAGGACCGCGTCACCGTGCTGCCCGACAACCTGATCGCGCCGCTCCAGGCGCAGCTCGCCCGTGCGCGTGCCTTGCATCAGTCGGATCTCGAAGCCGGCCGTGGCGAGGTGGTGCTGCCCGACGCGCTCGACGTCAAAAAGCCCGGCGCCGCGCGCGCCTGGGGCTGGCAGTGGGCGTTTCCGTCGCCGGTGCTGTCGGTCGACCCGCGCAGCGGGGTCGAGCGTCGCCATCACATGAACGAAGCCTCGGTGCAGAAGCTCGTCTCCCTCGCGGCCGGGCGCGCCGGCATCGCCAAACCCTGCTCTCCGCACGTGCTGCGCCACTCCTTCGCCACGCATCTGCTGCAGGCCGGCTACGACATCCGCACCGTGCAGGAACTGCTCGGCCACGCCGACGTGAAGACCACCATGATCTACACGCACGTGCTGATGAAGGGTGGCCGCGGCATCGTGAGTCCGCTCGACGCGATCTGATCGCTAAGGCGTTTGCCGCCGGGTGCGCGTGCCGTACGCCACCTTGCGTATTCCTCCGCCTCCTCCCCGTTCCTAAGCTGCGGGCGTTCCCGGACCTCGCGTCCATACGTCGTTCGACGCATCCGCCCACCGCTTTCTCAGGAGGAGAGCCCATGTCCCGTCAGCAGAACACCACCACCACCCGTCGCGGCTTCGCGGCTTCGCTCTCGGCCGTGGCGCTCGCCGCGGCCGGCGCCTTCGGGCCTTCGGCCTTTGCCGCCGACACCATCAAGGTCGGCGTGCTGCACTCGCTGTCCGGCACGATGGCCATCTCGGAGACGGTGTTGAAGGACACCGTGCTGATGACCATCGACGAGATCAACGCCAAGGGCGGCGTGATGGGCAAGAAGCTCGAGCCGGTGGTGGTCGACCCGGCCTCAAACTGGCCGCTGTTCGCCGAAAAGGCCAAGCAGCTCATCAGCCAGGACAAGGTCGCGGTGGTGTTCGGCTGCTGGACCAGCGTGTCGCGCAAGTCGGTGTTGCCGGTGTTCGAGCAGGCCAACTCGCTGCTCTTCTACCCGGTGCAGTACGAAGGCGAAGAGCTCAGCAAGAACGTGTTCTACACGGGTGCCGCGCCGAACCAGCAGGCGATTCCCGCGGTGGAGTACCTGATGAGCAAGGACGGCGGCAGCGCCAAGCGCTTCGTGCTGCTGGGTACCGACTACGTCTACCCGCGCACCACCAACAAGATCCTGCGCGCCTTCCTCAAGAGCAAGGGCGTCGCCGAGGCCGACATCATGGAGGAGTACACCCCCTTCGGCCACAGCGACTACCAGACCATCATCGCCAAGATCAAGAAGTTCGCCGCCGAAGGCAAGAAGACGGCGGTCGTCTCGACCATCAACGGCGACTCGAACGTGCCCTTCTACAAGGAGCTCGGCAACCAGGGCCTGAAGGCGACCGACGTGCCGGTGGTCGCGTTCTCGGTCGGCGAAGAGGAGCTGCGCGGCGTGGACACCAAGCCGCTCGTCGGCCACCTCGCGGCATGGAACTACTTCATGTCGATCAAGAACCCGACGAACACCGCGTTCATCAAGCTCTGGAGCGACTACGCCAAGGCCAAGGGCATCCCCGGCCACAAGGACAAGCCGCTGACGAACGATCCGATGGAGGCCACCTACATCGGCATCCACATGTGGAAGCAGGCGGTCGAGAAGGCGAAGTCGACCGACACCGACAAGGTCATCGCCGCGATGGCCGGCCAGACCTTCCCGGCGCCGGGCGGCTTCATCTCGACGATGGACAAGGAGAACCACCACCTGCACAAGCCGGTGTTCATCGGCGAAGTGAAGGCCGACGGCCAGTTCAACGTGGTGTGGAAGACCAAAGGCCCGGTCGTCGCCGACCCCTGGAGCGACTACATCACCGAGAACAAGGGCAAGAAGAACGCGCCCGAAAAGAAGATGTGACGACCGCACGGCGGCGCCCGCACCGGGCGTCGCCGCGTTGCCGGCCGGGCGCATGGCCCGGCATGGCATGAGCCGCTCGACTTCGCCTTCGCCATGCGCTCACTTCTCGTCTTGCTGATCGCCGCCGTGGCCTGCTTCGCGGCGGCGCCCGTGCGTGCGCTGACGCCCGAACAGGCCTTCGCGATCAGCACCGGCGACACCGACGACCGCATCGCCGCGCTCGCCGAAGCCATCGCCGCCGCCGACCCGCGCGTGCCGGCGCTGGTGCAGGCGCTGATCGACGGCGAAGTGCGCGTCGACGACCGACGCGCCTACATCGTCGCGGCCGATGGCAGCGCCGTCGAAGCCGCCAGCGGCCAGAGCGCCAAGCTGCCGGAAGCCGCCGAGGACGCGGTCGTCAACAACCGCATGCGCACCGAGCTGCAGGCCGCGCTCGGCGCGCTGCAACTCGTCAGCGGCGATCTCGCCCAGCGCCGCGCGGCGATCGGCGCGCTGCGCGAATCGATGGACGAAGCCAAGCTGCCGCTGGTCGAGCAGGCGCTCGCGAAGGAAGGCGACGCCGGCCTGAAGGCGGAGCTCGAACTGCTGCGCGCGAAGGCGCTGATCGCGAGCGACGACAGCGCGCGCCGGCTCGCCGCCGCGAAGGCGCTCGGCGGCAGCGCGACGCCGGCCACCCGCGCGCTGCTGCTGGAGCGCCTCGCCAAGGATGGCGAGACGGACCCGGGCGTCCGTGCCGCGCTGCAAGCCGCGCTCGACGGCATCGACGCGCGACTCGCCTGGGGCGAACGCGCGGGCGTCGCCTTCACCGGCATCTCGCTCGGCTCGATCCTGCTGCTCGCCGCGCTCGGCCTCGCGATCACCTACGGCCTGATGGGCGTGATCAACATGGCGCACGGCGAGCTGATCATGATCGGCGCCTACGCGACCTGGCTGACGCAGAACGCCTTTCGCGCGTGGCTGCCGCAGTGGTTCGACGCCTACGTGCTGGTGGCGATCCCGATCAGCTTCCTCGCCGCCGCCGCCGTCGGCGCGGTGCTCGAGCGCGGCGTGATCCGCTTCCTGTACGGCCGGCCGCTCGAGACGCTGCTCGCCACATGGGGCATCAGCCTGATCCTGCAGCAGGCGGTGCGCTCGCTGTTCGGTGCGCAGAACGTGCCGGTCGAGAACCCGGCGTGGCTGTCGGGCGGCGTGCAGGTAATGAGCAACCTCGTGCTGCCCTGGAACCGCATCGCGATCGTCGTGTTCGCCGCGGTGGTGCTGGGCGCGATGGCCTACCTCATCGCACGCACGCGGCTCGGCCTGTTCGTGCGCAGCGTCACGCAGAACCGGCCGATGGCCTCGTGCATGGGGGTGAACACCGCGCGGGTGGACACGCTGGCCTTCGCGCTCGGCGCCGGCGTGGCCGGCCTAGCCGGTTGCGCGCTGAGCCAGGTGGGCAACGTCGGGCCCGATCTCGGGCAGGGCTACATCGTCGATTCGTTCATGGTCGTCGTGCTCGGCGGCGTCGGCCAGCTCGCCGGCACCGTCTACGCGGCACTGGGGCTGGGCGTCGTCAACAAGCTGCTCGAAGGCTGGGCCGGCGCGGTGCTCGCGAAGATCATGGTGCTGGTGATCATCGTGGTGTTCATCCAGAAGCGGCCTTCGGGACTCTTCGCACTCAAGGGCCGCGAGGCATGACCGCGGTGATGCCGATCGCGCTGGTGCCGCCACGCCCGCGACTGCTGAGCCCGAAGGCCTGGACCGGCGTCTTCGCCGCGCTCGTGGCCGTGACGATCCTCGTGCCGCTGATGCACCTGGCCGCGCCGCCGGGCAGCGCCTTCCACCTCGGCGACTACGCGGTCGGCCTCGTCGCGAAGATCATGTGCTACGCGATCGCCGCGCTCGCGATGGACCTGATCTGGGGCTACACCGGCATCCTCTCGCTGGGCCACGGCGTGTTCTTCGCGCTCGGCGGCTACGCGATGGGCATGTACCTGATGCGCCAGATCGGCCGCGACGGCAACTACCAGTCGGAGCTGCCCGACTTCATGGTCTTCCTCGACTGGAAGGAGCTGCCCTGGCACTGGGCGTTGAGCGACTCCTTCGTCGCGACCTTGTTCCTCGTCGTCGCGGTGCCGGGCCTGCTGGCCTTCGTGTTCGGCTACTTCGCGTTCCGCTCGCGCATCAAGGGTGTGTACTTTTCGATCATCACGCAGGCGATGACCTTCGCCGCGATGCTGCTGTTCTTCCGCAACGAGACGGGCTTCGGCGGCAACAACGGCTTCACCGACTTCAAGCGCATCCTCGGCATGCCGCTGAACACGCCGTCGATGCGCGTCACGCTCTTCGTGCTGACCGGGCTGGTGCTCATCGGCTTCTTCGTGTTCGCGCGCTGGCTCGTCCACACCAAGTTCGGCCGCGTGCTGCAGGCGGTGCGCGACGCCGAAAGCCGCGTGATGTTCTGCGGCTACGAGCCGCTGCACTACAAGCTCGCGATCTGGACGCTCTCGGCCGTGATGTGCGGCATCGCGGGCGCCTTGTACGTGCCGCAGGTCGGCATCATCAATCCCGGCGAGATGAGCCCGGCCGCGAGCATCGAGATCGCGATCTGGGCCGCGGTGGGCGGGCGCGGCACGCTGATCGGGCCGATCGTCGGCGCCTTCTTCGTCAACGGCGCGAAGAGCGCGTTCACGCAGTTCTTTCCCGAGTACTGGCTGTACGTGCTGGGGGCGCTGTTCGTCGCCGTCACCCTGTTCCTGCCGAACGGCCTGGTCGGCCTGCTGCGCAGGCCGGGGGGCATCGCCGGTCTCGTCCGCGGGAAGCGAAAGGCATGACGCCGCAACTGATGGAGGCCGGCCGCCTCGCGCGCGAGCGGCTCGACCGCCTGCCGGTGCCGGCGCGCTCCGGCGGCCGCGCCGCGAGCTACGGCCGCGTGGTGCACGAAGGCGTCGTCGACGTCTCGCACGGGGCGATCCTGTACCTCGAAGACATCACGGTCAGCTTCGACGGCTTCAAGGCGCTGAACGGGCTGGACCTGTCGATCAGCGCCGGCGAGCTGCGCTGCATCATCGGCCCGAACGGCGCGGGGAAGACGACGATGATGGACGTCATCACCGGCAAGACGCGGCCCGATGCGGGCAGCGCCTTCTTCGGCAGCACGATCGACCTGCTGCGCCTGCGCGAAAGCCAGGTCGCCGGCATCGGCATCGGCCGCAAGTTCCAGAAGCCCAGTGTGTTCGAGCAGCTCACCGTGTTCGAGAACCTCGAACTTGCGTTGAAGGCGGACCGCCGTGCGCGTGCGGCCGTGACGCACAAGCTGGCGGGCGAGCAGCTCGACCGCATCGGCGCGGTGCTGCAGCAGATCCACCTGAAGGCCGAGGCCGGGCGCACCGCGGGAGCCTTGAGCCACGGCCAGAAGCAGTGGCTCGAGATCGGCATGCTGCTGATGCAGGACCCTTTGCTGCTGCTGCTCGACGAGCCGGTGGCCGGCATGACCGACGAGGAAACCGAGCGCACCGCCGAGCTGTTCCTGACGCTGCAGGGCGCGCATTCGCTGGTGGTCGTCGAGCACGACATGAAGTTCATCGGCGCGCTGACGGCCGACGACCCGAAGAAGAAGGTCACCGTGCTGCACGAGGGCAGCGTGCTGGCCGAGGGCAGCCTCGCCGACGTGCAAGCCAACGACAAGGTCGTCGAGGTGTACCTCGGGCGGTAGCCCGCGGACCCCTGCGGTCGCACGTTCCGCACCCCCTTGCCCCTGCCGAGCGGGGGTTGCAGCTCGAGGACAACGATGCTCAGTGTCGACGGTGTGAATCAGTACTACGGCGGCTCGCACATCCTTCGGAACGTGTCGTTCGAGGCCAAGGCCGGCGAGGTCACGGTGATCCTGGGCCGCAACGGCGTCGGCAAGACGACGCTGCTGAAGAGCCTGATGGGGCTGGTGCCGACCAAGACCGGCTCGATCAAGCTCGGCGGCGAGCCGATCGACAGGCTCACGCCCTACGAGCGCGTGCGCTGCGGCATCGGCTTCGTGCCGCAGGGCCGCGAGATCTTCGGCCGGCTCACGGTGGAGGAGAACCTGCGCATGGGCCTGGCGAGCAAGCCCGGCGCGACGCCGATCCCGCCCGCGCTGTTCGAGCTGTTCCCGGTGCTCAGGCAGATGCTCGGCCGGCGCGGCGGCGATCTCTCCGGCGGCCAGCAGCAGCAGCTCGCGATCGCGCGCGCACTCGCCGCGGGGCCGAAGCTGCTGATCCTCGACGAGCCGACCGAAGGCATCCAGCCGAGCATCATCAAGGACATCGGGCGCGTGATCCGCTCGCTGGCCGAAGACGCGAACGCGCGCCGCGCCGGCGTCCAGCCGATGGCGATCGTGCTGGTCGAGCAGTACGTCGACTTCGCCGAGCAGCTCGCCGACCAGTACCTGGTGATGGAGCGCGGCGAGATCGTGATGCGCGGCCGCGGCGTCGACATGCCGCGTGACGGGGTGCGCGCGCGGATCTCGATCTGAGCACGCGGGCTGTGTGCGCCGCAGCTTGCCGGCTCAAGCCCCGCGGCCGGCGGCCGATATGCCGCGCAGAGCAGTCCTCGCTGCACGACCTCAAGGCTCAACCGCGCCCGCCCACCATGGACTTCATCGGATCCGTTGCCAGCCTCACTGGCTATCGCGATCGTGAGTTGTTGGACACGACGATCGTCTCCGTGCTCGCCGACTGGCTGCAGCCGGCGGGCCTGGCCATCAGCCTGCTGCACTGCGTCGGCGACCCGGCCGCGCCGCGCCTGCTGCTGCAAGCCGGCGCGCGCCAGCATGTCGGCGTGGTGCCCGGCGACCCGCCCTGGACGCCCGTGGAAGCGCTGCCCTCGCTGGCCGACCGGCCGCACCACGACCGCGCGCTCACGACCGGCGAGTCGATGCTCGGCCTGCCGGCCGGCGGCCGCGGCGAGGGGACGTGCCTCAACGTCTTTCCGCTGTCGATCGGCAACCAGCGCACCGGCGTGCTCGAGGTGGTGAGCCGGGGCCCGCTGAGCGCGCCGCAGCGCAAGCTGGTGGACGGCCTGCTGCTGATCTACCGCAACCAGCTCGGGCTGCTCGACTACAGCGAGCGCGACACCTTGACCGGCCTGCTGAACCGCCGCACCTTCGACGAGCAGTTCGGCAAGTGCATGACCGACGACCGGCAGCGCCGCAGCGCCGCGCCCGCCGCCGAGCCCTGCCTGCTGCGCCACTGGCTCGGCGTGATCGACATCGATCACTTCAAGCGCGTCAACGACCAGTTCGGCCACCTGATCGGCGACGAGGTGCTGCTGTTGGTCGCGCGCATCCTGCGCACCGCGTTCCGTCACGGCGACCGGCTCTACCGTTTCGGCGGCGAGGAGTTCGTCGTGCTGCTGCGCGCGCCGTCGCGCGTCGGCGCGCACGAAGCCTTCGACCGCTTTCGCGCGCAGATGCAGGCTTTCAATTTCCCGCAGGTGGGCCACGTCACCGCGAGCCTGGGCTTCACCGAGCTGCGCACGCTCGACACCGCGAGCGCGGCCTTCGAACGCGCCGACCGCGCCGTCTATCACGCGAAGGAACACGGCCGCAACCGGATCGACTGCCACGAGGCGCTCGTCGAATCCGGCGCCTTCGAGGCGGCCGAGAAGGTCGGCGACGTCGAGCTGTTCTAGCCCACCCCGTTGCGGCTTCGCCGCTCCCCGAGGGCCACGAAGCGGCCCCTTCGCCGCCCCAAGGGGGCGCCGTGCTCACCGCCCCGTCTTCACCACCGCGTAGCGCTCCAGCGTCTTCAGCCGCGCCGCGTCGTGGTCGACGATCGGTGCCGGGTAGTCGCGCCCGAGCTCGACGCCGGCCGCGGCCAGGTCCACCGGCCGCGCGGTCCAGGGCGCGTGCAGCAGCTCGTCGGGCAGCCGGGCCAGCTGCGGCAGGTAGCGGCGGATGAAGCGGCCCTCGGCGTCGAACTTCTCGCTCTGGCTGACCGGATTGAAGATGCGGAAGTAGGGCTGCGCGTCGCAGCCCGACGATGCGGCCCATTGCCAGCCGCCGTTGTTCGCCGAGAGGTCGTAGTCGTTGAGCCGCTCGGCGAAGTAGGCCTCGCCGCGGCGCCAGTCGATGCCGAGGTCCTTGCACAGGAAGCTCGCGGTCACCATGCGCAGGCGGTTGTGCATGTAGCCGGTCTGGTTGATCTGCGCCATCGCCGCGTCGATCAGCGGGTAGCCGGTGCGGCCCTCGCACCAGGCCGCGAAGAGCGCGTCGGCGGCCTTTCCCTTCTCGAACCTGATGCGGTCGTATTCCGGCTTGAAGCTTTCGGTGACGACGCGCGGGTGGTGGTGCAGCACCTGGAAATAGAAGTCGCGCCAGATCAGCTCGGACAGCCACACCTCGGCGCCGCGCGAGCCGGTCGTGGAGGTCTGCATCCGGTTCCAGGCTTCGCCGGCGAGCCGGCGGATCGAGACGGTGCCGAAGCGCAGATGCACGCTGAGGTAGCTCGGGCCCTTGACCGAGGGGAAGTTGCGCGCGGTCTCGTAGCGGTCGATGCGCTCGTCGAGGAAATCGTCGAGCGCGGCGAGCGCGCCGGGGCTGCCCGGCTCGATCGCGAGCTCGGCGAGATTGGTCGGCTCGAAGCCGATCTCGGCGAGCGTCGGCACGTCGGCCGGCTCGGCCGCAGGCTTCGGCGCGAGCGCCGCCGCGTGGCGCTCGATCGGGTAGGCACGCACGAAGAAGGGCTCGAGCTTCTTCAGCCAGCAGTTCTTGTAGGGCGTGAAGACGGCGTAGGGGCGGCCGGCGCCGGTGAGCAGCTCGTCGCGCTCGAAGATCGTCTGGTCCTTGCCGGCGTGGAAGGCGATGCCGGCTTCGGCCAGCGCGCCGCGCACCTGCGCGTCGCGTTCGATCGCGGCCGGCTCGTGGTCGGCGTTCGCGTAGACCGCCTGCACCTGCAGCGCGGCGGCCAGGCGGGGGATCTCGTCGCGGGCTCGCCCGTGCCGCACGATCAGCCCCGCGCCCGGCTGGCCGTGCCGCGCGCCGAGCTCGCGCAGCTGGCGGTCCAGGTCGACCAGGCTTTCGCGGATGAACTCGACGCGGCGGTCTCGGCGCGGCAGCGGCTCGAGGATCTCGGTGTCGAACACGAACGCGACGTGCACCTTTCGCGCCGCGCGCAGCGCGTGGTAGAGCGCCGCGTGGTCGTCGCAGCGCAGGTCGCGCCGGCACCAGACGAGTGCGGCGCCGAACTGCGGGGACGGGGCGAGGCTCACGGCATGCAGTGTGCCGTGCGCGATGCCGGGTCTCTGCGGCGCGGCGACCCCGCTGCATAGAATCGCGGCCATGCCAGCGGAGAGCGCGTCCAACCTGACGAGTCAGTTCCTCATCGCCATGCCCGGCATGACCGATGGCAACTTCGCGGGCTCCGTCGTGCTGCTGTGCGAACACACCGAACGCGGCGCGCTCGGGCTGGTCATCAACAAGCCGAGCGAGATCAAGCTGGGGCGGCTGTTCGAGAAGGTCGACCTCTCGCTCGACCGCGACGAGCTGGCCGAGCAGCCCGTCTACATCGGCGGCCCGGTGCAGACCGAACGCGGCTTCGTGCTGCACGAGCGCGGCGACGACGATGCCGCCGATCCCGACGCCGACGGCGCCGAGTACAGCAGCAGCCTGCGCATCCCCGGCGGCCTCGCGATGACGACCAGCCGCGACGTGCTCGAAGCGCTGGCCAGCGGCGCCGGCCCGCGGCGCGTGCTGGTGACGCTGGGCTACGCCGGCTGGGGCGCGGGGCAGCTGGAAGACGAGATCGCACGCAACGGCTGGATCACCGTCGATGCGCGGCCGGAGGTCATCTTCGACACCCCCATCGAGCAGCGCTACGAGCGCGCGCTCGGGCTGCTCGGCATCAGCCAGGCGATGCTGTCGGCCCAGGCCGGGCATGCGTGATGGCGGGCGCGGCCCGCGCTGATCGCACTGCCGCCACGCTGCTCGCTTTCGACTACGGCCTCAAGCGCACCGGCGTCGCCAGCGGCAACACCGTGACGTGCAGTGCGCAGCCGCTCGCCACGATCGCCGCCGAAGGCGATGCCCGCTTCGCGAAGATCGCCGCGCTGATCGCCGAATGGCAGCCGGCCGCGCTGGTCGTCGGGGTGCCGTACCACCCCGACGGCGCCGAGCATGACAACACGCGCCGCGCGCGCCGCTTCGCCCGGCAGTTGCAGGGCCGCTTCGGCCTGCCGGTGCAC
This sequence comes from Methylibium sp., assembly GCF_035762065.1. Lineage (GTDB taxonomy): Bacteria > Pseudomonadota > Gammaproteobacteria > Burkholderiales > Burkholderiaceae_C > Methylibium. Next base: position 27,543 of record NZ_DASTPW010000052.1, on the reverse strand, counting down.
GAGGTGGACGAGCGCTATTCGACGACCGAGGTGCTGAGCCAGGGCGCGAAAGACGCCGATGCGGCGGCCGCGGCCCTGCTGCTGGAGCAGCACTTGAGGGAGCACCGATGAATCGAGCCGCTGCGGGCGTGGCGATGGCCTGCGCAACGAGGCAAGAATCGGGCACCGCCGCGGCCGGCCCGGCCGCGGCGCGACCGATCCCAGCATGACGCCTCTCCACCTCGACGCCGAAGCCCTCTACGCCGACCTGCTGGCGCGCATGCGGCCGCTGCTGCACGAAGGCAGCGCGCTGGTCGGCATCTGGTCGGGCGGCGCCTGGCTCGCGGAGCGGCTGCAGCGCGACCTCGGCCTGGCCGGCAAGCCCGGCGTGATCTCGAGCGCGATGCACCGCGACGACTTCAACTCGCGCGGCCTCGCGGTCACCGCGGACGCGACCGCCTTGCCGTTCGCCATCGACGGCCGCCACATCCTGCTGATCGACGACGTGCTCTACACCGGCCGCACCACGCGCGCGGTGATCAACGAGCTGTTCGACTTCGGCCGGCCCGCCAGCGTGACGCTCGCGGTGCTGGTCGATCGCGGCGGGCGCGAGCTGCCGATCGAGCCGGCCGTCTCGGCCGCGCGCATCGTGCTGCCGGCGACGCGGCGCCTGACGCTGTCGCGCGACGAAACGACCGGCCGCTTCGGCTTCGACATCACCGACGCGGGAAGCCCCTGATGCAGGTCGGCGCCCGCAACCCGCAGCTCAACCGCCACGGCGAGCTGATCCACCTGCTCAGCACCGAAGGCCTGCCGAAGGCGGTGCTGACGCAGATCCTCGACACCGCCGGCAGCTTTCTTTCGGTCAACGACCGCGAGGTGAAGAAGGTGCCGCTGCTGCGCGGCAAGAGCGTGTTCAACCTCTTCTTCGAGAACAGCACGCGCACGCGCACCACCTTCGAGATTGCCGCGAAGCGCCTCTCCGCCGACGTGATCAACCTCGACATCGCGCGCAGCTCCACCGCGAAGGGCGAGACGCTGCTCGACACCATCGCCAACCTCTCGGCGATGCACGCCGACATGTTCGTCGTGCGGCATGCCGAGAGCGGCGCGCCCTACCTGATCGCGCAGCACGTCGCGCCGCATGTGCGCGTGGTCAACGCCGGCGACGGCCGCCACGCGCACCCGACGCAGGGGCTGCTCGACATGTACACGATCCGCCACTACAAGCGCGACTTCAGCGGGCTGGTGGTGGCGATCGTCGGAGACATCGTGCATTCGCGCGTCGCGCGCTCCGACATCCACGCGCTCACCACGCTCGGCGCGGCCGAAGTGCGCGCCGTCGGCCCGCGCACGCTGGTGCCGGGCGACCTGCGAGCGATGGGCGTGCGCGTGTGCCACGACATGGCCGAGGGCGTGCGCGACGCCGACGTGATCATCATGTTGCGGCTGCAGAACGAACGGATGAGCGGTGCGCTCCTGCCGAGCGCCGGCGAGTACTTCCAGAGCTTCGGTCTCACCGACGACAAGCTCGCGCTCGCGAAGAGCGACGCGATCGTGATGCACCCGGGCCCCATCAACCGCGGCGTCGAGATCGACTCCTCGGTCGCCGACGGCGGCCAGAGCGTGATCCTTCCGCAGGTCACCTTCGGCATCGCGGTGCGGATGGCGGTGATGTCGATCATCGCGGGGAACGACGCATGAGCGACGCAGGCTTCGCCAGGTGCGAATCGCCCCTCGCCGGGGCGGCGCGAAGCGCCCGGGGGGCGGCATGAAGCTCCTGATCCGGCACGGCCGCATCGTCGACCCCGCCACCGGCCGCGACGAGATCGGCGACGTCGCGATCGCCGCCGGCCGCATCGTCGCGATCGGCAAGGTCTCGGGCGACTTCACGCCGGATCGCGGCTTTGACGCGAGCGGGCTGGTGGTCGCGCCGGGGCTGGTCGACCTCGCCGCGCGCCTGCGCGAGCCGGGCCACGAGCACGAGGGCATGCTCGAAAGCGAACTGGCCGCCGCGGCCGCGGGCGGCGTCACCAGCCTCGTGTGCCTGCCCGACACCGATCCGCCGCTCGACGAGCCCGGCCTCGTCGAGATGCTCAAGTTCCGCGCGCGCAAGCTCAGCCGTTGCCGGCTGTTCCCGCTCGGCGCGCTGACGCGCGGGCTCGGCGGCGAGGTGCTGACCGAGATGGCGCAGCTCACGCGCGCCGGCTGCGTCGGCTTCACGCAGGCCGACGCGCCGGTGCGCGACACGCAGGTGCTCGCCCGTGCCCTGCAGTACGCGGCCACCTTCAACTACACCGTCTGGCTGCGGCCGAACGATCCCTGGCTCGGCGGCGGCGTGGCCGCCAGCGGCGCGGTCGCGACGCGGCTCGGCCTCGCGGGCGTGCCGGCGAGCGCCGAGACGATCGCGCTGCACACCCTCTTCGAGTTGATGCGCGCCGGCGGCGGCAAGGATGCCGCGCGCGTCCACCTGTGCCGCCTGAGCAGCGCCGCCGGCGTCGAGCTGCTGCGCGCCGCGAAGGCCGAGGGCCTTCCGGTCACCGCCGACGTCAGCATCAACTCGCTGCACCTGACCGATGTGGACATCGGCTACTTCGACCCGGCGATGCGCCTCGTGCCGCCGCTGCGCCAGGCGCGCGACCGCGACGCGCTGCGCGCCGCGCTGGCCGACGGCACGATCGACGCGCTGGTGTCCGACCACACGCCGGTCGACGCGGACGCGAAGACCTTGCCCTTCGCCGAGGCCGAGCCGGGCGCGACCGGCCTCGAGCTGCTGCTGAGCCTGGCCTTGAAGTGGGGCGACGAGTCGGTGGCGACGCAACCGGCGCTGGGCGGCGAAAGCGGCCTGCTGCGCGCGCTGGCGGTGGTGACGAGCGAGCCGGTGCGGGTGCTCGGCGATGCGCTCGGCTCGTTGTCGTCGAGTGCCGGCCGTCTGATCGAAGGCGGCGTCGCCGACGTCTGCGTGTTCGACCCGGCGGCGCGCTGGTCCTGCACGCCGCTGGCCTTGAAGAGCCAGGGCAAGCACACGCCGTTCGCGTTCGCCACCAGCGGCTGCGAACTGCCGGGGCGCGTGCGCCTGACGGTGGTCGCGGGACACGTCGCGCACGAAGCATGAGGCGGCGCTTGCGCGCCCGGGCTTCGTGAAGCGGCGCCTGAGCGCCCGGGCCTCATGAAGCGGCGCATACGCGCCGCGTGGCGCCTCGCCCGCATCGTCGTGCATGTGCTGCACGGGGTGGCGATCACGCTGTGGAGCTTTCGCGGCATGGACCGCGCGCAGCGGCAGGCGAAGGTGCGCTGGTGGGCCGGCAAGATGCTGCGCGTTTCGGGCGTGGCTTTCGAGCGGCACGGCGAGCCGGCGCGAGGCGGCTGCCTGCTGATCGCGAACCACGTCTCCTGGCTCGACATCGTCGCGGTGCATGCCGTCTGTCCGCAGGCGCGGTTCGTGTCGAAGGCGGACGTGAAGCGGTGGCCGGTGCTGAATCGCCTGGTCGACGCGGCCGGCACGGTCTACCTCGAGCGCGAGAAACGCCGCGATGCGATGCGCGTGGTCCACCACATCGGCGAAGCGCTGCAGGCCGGCGACCTGGTCGCCGTGTTCCCCGAAGGCACGACCGGCACCGGCCGAGAACTGCTGCCCTTCCATGCGAACCTGCTGCAGGCCGCGATCGCCACCGCGGCGCCGGTGCAGCCGCTCGCGCTGCGCTACGGCGACGCGCAGGCCGCGATCAGCGACGCGGTCGTGTACGTCGGCGACACGAGCCTGCTCGAAAGCCTCTGGCTCGTGGCCTGCGCCGACGGCCTGCGGGTCAGCCTGCGTTTCCTGGAGCCGCAGGCGTCCGCGGGCGAGGATCGCCGCGCGCTGGGCGAGCGCTTGCGGCAGTCGATCGGGCAGGCGCTCGACGCGCGGCGCTGAACCGCGCCTTCAGCCGCGCGCGCCGGCGAGCGGGCCGGGTTCCAGGCCGAGAAACCGCCCGTAGCGGAACCCGACCCAGGCGTGCTCGCGCATCAGCATCTCGACGCGCGCGGCCTCGCGGCGGTCGAGCGCGTCGAACACCAGCTGGTGCTGCAGCTGCGCGATGCGCAGCTTTTCGTATTCGGCATGCAGCGCGCGCGGATCGAGCGTGATCGAGCTCGCCGACGCGAAGGGCAGGTGGTCGTTGCGCGCGATCGCGTCGCCGATCACGCGGCTCGCGGCCGAGGCGACGATCGTGTCGTGGAAGCGCTCGTTCAGGCGCGCCCAGCGGTCCACGTCGTCTTCGACGAGATGCCGCTTCGCGAGCAGCGCCGCCCCGTCGGCCAGGCATTCGAGCAGCGCGGCGCGCTCGCCCGCGCCCAGGCCGCGCTGCGCGAGATCGCGCGCGGCCAGGCCCTCGAGCGCGCCGCGCACTTCGATCGCGGCGCGCACGTCGGTTTCCGAGAAGCGCCGCACCAGGTAGCCGCGCTTGCCGGCCGGCGTCAACAGGCCTTCTTGCGCCAGCGAGCGGAACGCCAGCCGCACCGGGGTGCGCGAGACGCCCAGCGACTCGGCGATCGGCAGCTCCGCCACCCGCTCGCCGGCCGGCAGCCGCCCGTCGATGATCCATTGGCGCAGCGTCGCGACGACAGTCGCCGCCGGCGCTGTCGCAGCGAGAACGGGATCCATTGAAGTACTCATCGTTTGCATTCTTGCCGATGCAAAGCCAAAATTGGATCCAATTGAAGCCGAAGAGGGTGCATCTGATGTTTCCCAAGAACGCCTGGTACGTGGCCTGCACACCCGACGAAATCGCGACCCGCCCGCTCGGCCGCACCGTCTGCAACGAGCGCCTCGTCGTCTTCCGTGGCCCCGAAGGCAAGGTCGCGGCACTGGAGGACTGGTGCCCGCATCGCGGCGCGCCGCTGTCGCTCGGCGCGGTGGTCGATGGCAAGCTGGTGTGCGGCTACCACGGGCTGGAGATGGGCTGCGACGGCAAGACGGTCGCGATGCCCGGCCAGCGCGTGCGCGGCTTCGCGCCCTTGAGGAGCTATCCGGCGGTCGAGCGCCACGGCTACGTCTGGGTCTGGCCCGGCGACGCGGCGCAGGCCGATGCCGCGAAGCTGCCCCATCTGCCGTGGGCCGACGACCCGGCCTGGACCTTCGGCGGCGGCATGTTCCACGTGCGCTGCGACTACCGGCTGATGATCGACAACCTGATGGACCTGACGCACGAGAAATACGTGCACGCCACCAGCATCGGCCAGCCGGAGCTCGACGAGATCGTGCCGCAGTCGGCGGTGGAGGGCGACACGGTGGTCACGCGCCGCGAGATCCCAGGCGTGAAGGCGCCGCCGTTCTGGGCCGCGGCGATGCGCGGGAACGGGCTCGACGACAGCGCCACCGTCGATCGCTGGCAGCGCTGCCGCTTCGTGCCGCCGGCCAACGTGCTGATCGACGTCGGCGTCGCGCTGGCCGGGCAGGGCGGCTTCGATGCGCCGGCGGCGGTCAAGACCTCGGGGATCGTCGTCGACCTGATCACGCCGGAAACCGAAACCTCGATCTGGTACTTCTGGGGGCTCGCGCGCAACTTCAAGCCGGAAGACGCGGCGCTCACCGCGCAGATCCGCGAGGCCCAGTCCAAGGTGTTCCAGGAGGACCTGGAGATGCTCGAGTCGCAGCAGCGCAACCATTCGGCGCAACCCGAGCGCGCGCTGCTGTCGCTCAACACCGACTACGGCGGCGTGCAGGCGCGCAAGGTGGTGCAGCGGCTGGTCGAGCAGGAGCGGGCCGCGCGATGAGCGCCGGCTCGCTCGATGTCCGCGTCGCGCGCAAGTCGGTCGAGGCCGAGGGCATCTGCAGCTTCGAGCTGGTGAGCGTTGATGGCGCGCCGCTGCCGTCGTTCTCCGCCGGCTCGCACGTCGACGTGCGCACGCCCGGCGGCGCCACGCGCCAGTACTCGCTGTGCAACGACCCGCGCGAGACCCACCGCTACCTGATCGCGGTGCTGCGCGACGCGGCCTCGCGCGGCGGCTCGCTCGCCATGCACGAGCAACTGCGCGAGGGCGACCGGCTCGCGATCAGCACCCCGAAGAACCACTTCGCGCTCGACCCCGCGGCGCGCAGTCACCTGCTGCTGGCCGGAGGCATCGGCATCACGCCGCTGCTGTGCATGGCCGAGCGGCTGGCGAACGTCGGCGCGGAGTTCGCACTGCACTACGCGGCGCGATCGCGGGCGCGGATGGCCTTCGTCGAGCGCATCGAGCGCTCGGCCTATGCGGCCCGCGTGCAGCTGCACTTCGACGACGGCCCCGCGGTGCAGCGGCTCGATCTCGCAAAGCTGCTGGCCGGCCGCGCCGAAGGACGCCACCTCTACGTCTGCGGCCCGAAAGGCTTCATGGACGCGGTGCTCGGCGGCGCGCGCGCGGCCGGCTGGCCCGAGGCGCAACTGCACTACGAGTTCTTCTCGGCCGAGCCGCAGGCCGCGCGCGGCGGCGATGCGGGATTCGAGGTGCAGCTCGCGAGCTCGGGCCGCATCGTCACCGTGCCGGCCGACAAGACGGTGGTACGGGCGCTCGCCGATGCGGGCGTGACGGTCGCGACCTCATGCGAGCAGGGCGTGTGCGGCACCTGCCTGACCCGCGTGATCGAGGGCCGGCCGGATCACCGCGACCTCTACCTCACGCCGGAGGAACAGGCGGCCGGCGACCAGTTCCTGCCGTGCTGCTCGCGCGCCGAGTCGGCGCGGCTGGTGCTCGATCTCTGAGCGTCAGTTCTCGGTCTGCTCGGCCGACACCGACGCCGCCAGCGCCGCCGCGTCGGCCCCGCCGAGGTAGTGCTTCGAGATCGGCTTCAGGTTCGCGTCGAGCTCGTAGACCAGCGGCATGCCGTTGGGGATGTTGACGCCGACGATGTCGGCATCCGAGATGCCGTTGAGATGCTTGACCAGCGCGCGGATGCTGTTGCCGTGCGCGACGATGCAAAGCCGCTGGCCCTGCGCGATCGCCGGCGCCAGCGTGCTGTACCAAAGCGGCAGCACGCGCGCGACGGTGTCCTTCAGGCATTCGGTCAGCGGCACCTGCGCGGCCGCGAGCTTCGCGTAGCGCGGGTCGTCGCGCTCGGTGACGCGGCGCGCGTCGTCGGCTTCCAGCGCCGGCGGCGGCACGTCGTAGCTGCGGCGCCAGAGCATCACCTGCTCGTCGCCGAACTGCTTCGCGGTCTCGGCCTTGTTCAAGCCTTGCAGCGCGCCGTAGTGGCGCTCGTTGAGCCGCCAGTCCTTGACCACCGGAAGCCAGGTGCGCTGCATGCCTTCCATGCAGTGCCAGGCGGTCCAGATCGCGCGCTTGAGCACCGAGGTGTGGACCGTGTCGAACTCGATGCCCGCTTCCTTCAACAGCTGCCCCGCGCGCTGCGCCTGCGCGACGCCGGTGGCCGTCAGCTCCACGTCGGTCCAGCCGGTGAAGCGGTTCTCGAGGTTCCAGGTCGATTCGCCGTGGCGGATCAGCACGAGTCGGGTCATGGGTGCGCGCACACGTCGGATGAAGGGAGGCGGATTCTAGAATTCGGCGCTTCGTGCCCTGCCACGCCCACCCCGCGCTTGCCCTTCCTCCGGGCGCTTTCCGGCGATGAACCTCGTGAAGTTCCTGCTCGACCAATGGCACCTCGTGCTGACCGCGCTCGTCTCGGGCGGCCTGCTCGCCTGGCCCGCGCTGCGCGGCGCACGCGGCGGCTCTCAGCGCATCTCGACCGCCGAAGCGGTGCAGCTCATCAACCGCGAGAAGGCGGTGCTGATCGACATCAGCGAACCCGCCGAGTACGCGAGCGGCCATGCGGTCAATTCCCGCAACGTGCCGTTCGGAAGCCTCTCGACCGGCCACAAGGCGCTGCCCTCGAACAAGGCGCTGCCGCTGCTGGTGCTCTGCCCCACCGGCGCGCGTGCGCAGCGGGCCGTCGGCGTGCTGAAGAAGCTCGGCTACGAGCGCTCGATGGTCGTCGGCGGCGGCCTGGCGGCCTGGCGCGAGGCTCAGTTGCCGGTCGAGAAATCCGCCGCTTGACGTGGCGCGGCGTTTCGACCCGCCGTGGCGCAGGGTCGTGACATCCGCATGACACTGCGGGCCTCGCGATACCGAGTCAAGCCGATGTCTCCCGTGAAGATGTACACGACGCAGGTCTGCCCGTTCTGCCTGCGTGCGAAGGCGCTGCTCAAGCAGCGCGGCGTCGAAGCCATCGAAGAGATCCGCGTCGATCTCGATCCGGCGCAGCGCCAGACGATGGTCGAGGCGACCGGCCGCCGCACGGTGCCGCAGATCTTCATCGGCGCCACCCACGTCGGCGGCTGCGACGACCTGATCGCGCTCGATCAGCGCGGCGCGCTGATGCCGCTGCTCAACGGCGCCTGAAGCCCGCCGCCGCATACCCGCCACGACATAATCGCGGCCCCTCGGCGCGGCACCGGCACCGCCGGCCGCGCCCCACCCGCTTCGCACCACGGCCGCCTTCGGCCGCGCGCGGCTCCACCGCCCACGAGCTTCACCATGGCCGAGCAAGACACCACCCCCGTGTTCCAGATCCAGCGCGTCTACCTGAAGGACGCTTCGCTCGAGCAGCCGAACTCGCCGCAAATCCTGATGGAGCAGCAGCAGCCGCAAGTCGAGATCAATCTCGGCGTCGGTGCCGAGGGCATCGCCGAAGGCATGTACGAGGTGAGCGTCACCGCGACGGTCACCACCAAGATCGGCGACAAGACGCTGTTCCTCGTCGAGGCGAAGCAGGCCGGCATCTTCGAGATCCGCAACCTGCCCGACGACCAGCTGCCGCCGGTGATCGGCATCGCCTGCCCGCAGATCGTCTACCCCTACCTGCGCGCGACCGTCGCCGACATCATCACGCGCGCCGGCTTCCCTCCGGTGCACCTGGCCGAGGTCAACTTCCAGGCGATGTACGAAGCGCAGCAGCAGGCGCAGGGCGCGGCGACCAACGGCAACGGCAACGGCCACGGCGGCTCGCCGATCATCACCACCGCCTGATCCGTTCGACGCGAACGGCGCGAGCCCGGCCATGCGCATCGCGGTCCTCGGCGCCGGCGCCTGGGGCACCGCGCTCGCGGCCTCGATCGCCGCACGGCACGAGCTGCTGCTGTGGGCGCGCGATGCGGCGCAGGCCGAAGCGATCGGCCGCGAGCGCCGCAACGCGCGCTACCTGCCGGGCATCGAACTGCCGGCCTCGATCGCCTGCACGGCCGACCTCGACGCGGCACTGGCCCATGCGCGCGACGGCGGCGACGACGGCCTGATCGTCATCGCCACGCCGATGTCCGGCCTGCGCGAGATGCTCGGCCGCGCGGCGGGCCACGGCGGCGGCCTGTGGTGGCTGTGCAAGGGCTTCGAGGCGCAGACCGGCCTGCTCGGCCACGAGATCGCGCGCGAGGTCGCCGCGCACTTCCGCGTGGGCGTGTTGTCGGGCCCGAGCTTCGCGCTCGAGGTCGCGCGCGCGCAGCCGACCGCGCTGGTCGCGGCGAGCGCCGACGAGGCGCTGCGCGAGCAGGCCGTCGCCGCCTTCCACGGCGATGCGCTGCGGCTCTACACCTCGGCCGATCCGGTCGGCGTCGAAGTCGGCGGTGCGGTGAAGAACGTGATCGCGATCGCCACCGGCATCGCCGACGGCCTGCGGCTCGGCCTCAACGCCCGCGCCGCGCTCGTCACGCGCGGTTTGGCCGAAATGACGCGCCTGGGCCTCGCGCTCGGCGCGCGCGCCGACACCTTCATGGGCCTGAGCGGGCTCGGCGATCTGGTGTTGACCGCCACCGGCGACTTGTCGCGCAATCGGCAGGTCGGCCTGCAGCTCGCACAGGGGCGGTCGCTGGCCGAGGTGCTCGCGTCGCTGGGCCACGTCGCCGAAGGCGTCTACAGCGCCGCCACCGTGCTCGCGCGCGCGCAGGCGCTGGGCGTCGAGATGCCGCTCACCGCCGCCGTCTGCGCGGTGCTCGACGCTCGGCTGACGCCGGCCGCGGCGGTGCAGCGCCTGATGCAGCGCGAAGCGAAGCCCGAAGCCTCGCGCAGCTGAGGCCGGCGGCGCCTCAGGTCCGCCACACGCGTGGCGCGCTCGCGCTCATCCGCCACGCGGCCTCGCGCCACGCCGACCACACCGCCCGCGCGTGCTGCATCAGCGGCTCCACGCGCGCCGCCAGCGCCCGCGCCACGACCACGTGCGGATTCGGCGCGGTGGTGCCCGCTGGCGCGTCGGGCGGCAACGCGGTGCGCGCGGCCTCCAGCAGCCGCTCGCGCCGGGCATCGTCGATCGCGCGGCCGCTCGCGAACCACAGCGTCGCGAGCACCGCGTGGCCGCCCCAGCCGAGCGGGCTCGCGAGCCGGCGCCGCGTCGCCGCGGCCTGGGGCGCGTCGAAGTCGACCAGGCTGCGTTCGAGCCAGGCTTCGTCCACTTCGATGCGCTGCTCGAAACGGCCGCGCTCGAACGCCAGGCCGGATGCCGGAAGACCCAGCGCGAGGAGGTCCCAGCCGATCATCTCGGCGCCTTCGGCCAGCGCGAAGCGCAGCCGGTTGTGCGCGCGGGCGCCGTCGTGCACCAGCGTCTCGAGCGGCAGCCATTCGAGCCGGGCGCCGTCGGCGACTCGGGCGTCGAGCGTCTGCGAAGCCACCGCGCCGTCGCTGCGGTAGAAGCGCGTCGCGCCCGGCGTGGTGACGAGCGCGTGGCTGCCCGGCGCGAGGCGCAACGAGAGCTCGAGCTCGTCGCCACCGGCGATGCCGCCCGGCGGGTGCACGAGCACCTGGTGGCAGACCCGCGGGCCTTCCGGGTAGAGACTGCGCAGCACGCGCAGCGGGCCAGCATGACGCGCGCGTCCGATCGTGGTGCGATCGGCGTCGTCGGCGCGCGGAGTCGCTTCGAGGCGGTGGTCGAGCTCGAGCCTGCCGTGCCAGCCCATGCGTCAGCGCCCCCGTGAGCGGCGACGCGACCGAGCGGTCGTGCGCGACGGTGCGCGTTCCAGCGGAAGCATGCCGGCGACGGCTCAGGCGAGCAGGTCGTGGAGCGTGCGCGCGACGACCTTGGTCGCGCGGCGCAGGTCCTCCAGCACGATGTGCTCGTCGGCGCGCTTCGCGTTGCTCTCGAGCACGGTGCGCGGCCCGGCGCCGTAGATGACGGCCGGCACGCCGCGCTCGCAGTACAGCCGCACGTCGGTGTACAGCGGCGTGCCGGTGGTGGGAACCGGCTCGCCGAACACGGCCTCGGCATGCTTACCAAGCGCCTCGACCAGCGGCGCCTGGCCCGGCAGCGGCTTCAGCGCCTCGCACCTCAGCAGGCGGCGGACGTCGACCGTGATGCCGGGCAACGCGGCCGCGGCCTCGGCGATCACGCGGCGCACTTCGGCCTCGACCGCGGCCGAATCCTCCTCGGGAATCATCCGGCGGTCGAGCTTGAAGACGACTTTGCCCGGCACGACGTTGGTGTTGGTGCCGCCGGCGATCAGCCCGACGTTCAGGTAGGGATGCGTGATGCCCGGCACCTTCGAGTGCACGCTCTTGTAGACCGCGTTCTGCGCATACAGCGCGTTCAGGATCGCCACCGCCGCCTGCAGCGCATCGACGCCGGTGTGCGGGATCGCGGCGTGGCTCATCCGGCCGTGCACCGTCACCTCGAGCTGCAGGCATCCGTTGTGCGCGGTGACGATCTGGTAGCTGAAGCCGGCGGCCAGCGCCAGGTCGGGCCGGGTCAGGCCCTGGTCGAGCAGGCGCTTCGGGCCGAGCTCGCCGCCGAACTCCTCGTCGTAGGTGAAGTGCAGCTCGACGCTGCCTTTGAGCGGCGCGCCGAGCGATTCGAGCGCCCGCACCGCGAAGGCGTAGGTGGTGAAGTCGCACTTGCTGACCGCGGCCGCGCGGCCGTAGAGCCTGCCGTCGTCGACCTCGCCGCCGTAGGGATCGCGGCTCCAGCCTTCGCCGGGCGGCACGACGTCGCCGTGGGCGTTCAGCGCGATCGTCCTTCCGCCGTCGCCGTACTTGCGCCGCACGATGAGGTTGGTGATCGAGGTCAGGCCGCAGGCCTTCACCTCGTCGGCCGGCACCGGGTGCTTTTCCGCCACGAAGCCGAAGGCCGCGAACAGCTCGGCGGTGCGCTCGGCATGCGGCGCGTTGTCGCCGGGCGGCGAATCGGTCGGCACCCGCACCAGCTCCTGAAGCAGCTTGACCTGCTCGTCGAAGTGCGCGTCGATCCAGGCGTCGAGGTGGTGGTGGGGTGTGGTCATGTGGGGCTCCTGCGGCCTGCGGCCGGTTTTCCCGAGGGGGCGTTCGCGCTCGGGGGACTTTCACCGCTCATCGCTTCCTCGGCGAGCTGGTCGAGCAGGTGCATGAAGGCGACGACCGCGAGCTGCATGTCGTCGGCGGTCGTCGATTCGAGCGGGTTGTGGCTGATGCCGGCGTTTTCGCCGCGCACGAAGAGCATCGCCTGCGGCATCGCCTGGTGCAGCTTCATCGCGTCGTGGCCGGCGCCGCTGGGCAGGCGGTGCACCGGCAGGCCGGTCGAGGCGACCGCGCGCTCCCAGCGCCGCTGCCACGCGGGATCGCTCGGGGCGGCGTCGGCACGCATCGTCTCTTCGATCGTGAAGCCGACGCCACGCCGCCCGCAGATCGCGGCGAGCTCGGCCAGCACGTCGCGCACGCAGGCGTCGCGCGCTTCGTTCGTCGTCGCCCGCAGGTCCAGGCTGAAGCTGCAGCGGCCCGGCACGACGTTGATCGAGCCGCTCGGCACGTTCAGCACGCCGACGGTGGCGACCACGTCGGGTTGCGCCGCCGCGCGCCGCTCGGCGAACAGCAGCAGCTCGGCGACCGCCGCCGCCGCGTCGCGTCGGTGGCCCATCGGCGTCGTGCCGGCGTGGCTCGCGACGCCGATCACCTCGCCCAGGTAGCGCACGCTGCCGTTGATCGAGGTGACGACGCCGAGCGGGAGGTCCAGCTCGCTCAACACCGGCCCCTGCTCGATGTGCACCTCGACGAAGCCGAGGTAGCGCGTGGCATCGCGCCGGCAGGCGGCGATCGCTTCGAGCATGGCCGGCAGGCCGGCGGGATCCGGTGAGGCGCCCGGCAGGCCGGCGGGGTCCGGTGAAGCGCCCGGCAGGCCGGCGGGGTCCGGTGAAGCGCCCGGCAAGCCGGCCGCGTGCATCGCCGCGCGCATCGACACGCCGTCCGCATCGCGCTGCTCGAGCCAGGCCGGATCGAAGTGGCCGGTGAGTGCGCTGGAGCCGAGGAAGGTGGCCTTGTAGCGCTGGCCTTCCTCCTCGGCGAAGCCGACGACCTCGATCCCGAACGGCAGCCGGCGTCCGGCGCGTCGCAGCTCGCGCACGCCGACCATCGGCACCAGGATGCCCAGCCGGCCGTCGTGCTTGCCGGCGTTGCGCACCGTGTCGTAGTGCGAGCCGGTCAGCAGCCGCGGCGCATGCGCATCGGTGCCGCGGTAGACGCCGACGACGTTGCCGACGGCATCGAGGCTCACCTCGTCGAAGCCGCACTCGCGCATCCACGCCTGCAACTGCGCGGCGCACGCGCGGTGGGCGCCGCTGAGGTAGGTGACGGTGAGCTCGCCTCTCGCGGCCCAGGCCGGCTCGCTGTGCGCGGCCAGCTGCTCGGCCCAGTCCCACACCGCGTTGCCGAGCGCGGGCTCGAAGCCGAAGCTGTCGTTCAGGCGGATCTGCGCGATGCGATCGATCTGGCGCAGACATTCGGCGAACTCGACGTCCGGGTGGCCGAGCAGGCGCCGTTCGAGCGTCGCGATGATCTGCGTGCGAGGCAGCCCCAGGCCGCGCGCCCCGCGCACCGCCATCACGAAGGGCCAGCCGAAGCGCTCGCGGTAGGCCGCGTTGAGCCGCTGCACCTGCGCGAACTCCTCCGGCGTGCATCGGTTCAAGCCGGCGCGTGCCTGCTCGCCGGTCGACTCGGCCGTGAGCGTGCCCGCGACGGCGGCCTTGCCGGCGAGCTCGGGGTGCGCGCGGATCAAGGCGAGCTGCGCTTCGCGCGGCGCCTTGCGCACCTCGCGCGCCAGCGCGTGCTCGAACTGCGCGAGCGAGGCGAACGGCCGTTGCGCCAGTGCGCGTTCGACGACCCAGGGCGAGTGCTCGTAGAGCCCGTCGAGCGCCGCCAGCGCGTCGGCGGCCGGCGCGTCGTTGAGCCAGGCGAGCGTTCGCGGCGGCGTCGCGCTCATGCCGCGGGCGCCCAGGGATGCTCGGCCTGCCAGTGGCGCGCGATGTCGATGCGCCGGCACACCCAGGCCCGCTCGTGCGCCTGCACATGGTCGAGGAAGCGTTGCAGCGCACCGATGCGTCCGGGCCGGCCGAGCAGCCGGCAGTGCATGCCGACGGACATCATCTTCGGGCGGTCGAGCCCGTGCGGGTCGCCCTCGGCGTAGAGCGCATCGAAGCTGTCGCGCAGGTAGGTGAAGAAGTGCTCGCCGGTGTTGAACCCCTGGGCCTGCACGAAGCGCATGTCGTTGGTGTCGAGCGAGTAGGGCACCACGAGGTGCGGCACCGTGCGGCCGTCGGTCCGCGCGACCGGCATCCAGAACGGCAGGTCGTCGCCGTAGTAGTCGCTGTCGTACTCGTAGCCGCCGTGGTCGACGACGAGCCGGCGCGTGTTCGGGCTGTCGCGGCCGGTGTACCAGCCGAGCGGCCAGGCGCCGCCGGTCAGCTCGCGCAGCAGCTGCGTCGCGAGCTCGACGTGGCTGCGCTCGGTCGCTTCGGGCAGCTGCTGGTAGTGGATCCAGCGCAGCCCGTGGTTCGCGATCTCGTCGCCGCGCTCGACGAAGCAGGCGACCAGCTCCGGATAGCGCTGCAGCGCCATGCCGACGCCGAACACCGTGAGCGGCAGGCCGCGCCGATCGAACTCGCGCAGGATGCGCCAGACGCCCGCGCGCGAGCCGTACTCGTACATCGACTCCATCGTCATGTGCCGGCTTTCGTAGGCCTGCGCGGTGATCAGTTCGGAGAGGAAGGTCTCCGAGGCCGCGTCGCCGTGCAGCGGGCTGTTCTCGCCGCCTTCCTCGTAGTTGAGGACGAACTGCACCGCAATGCGGGCGCCGTTCGGCCAGCGCGCATGCGGCGGCTGGCGGCCGTGGCCGCGCAGGTCGCGGGGATAGGGCGGGGCGGCCGTGTCGATCGAGCGGTCGTGGAGCTTCGGGTCGCGAGGGTTCATGGCGCGGGCTTCGTCGAGGTCGCCGGTGAGCAGTTTGCGTACCAGCTTTCTACACTGCGCCGCTCGACGGCAAGCCCGCGCTTGCCACCACGGCCCGACACCCACCACCCGATTCCCGATGGGCAAGCTCACCACGCATGTGCTCGACACGATGAACGGCAGACCCGCCGCCGGCATGGCGGTAGGCCTGTGGCGGCTGCCCGACGCGCCCGCCGGCGTCGCCGCCCACAGGCTTGCCGAGCTGCGCCTCAATGCCGACGGCCGTGCCGACGCGCCGCTGCTCGAAGGCGCGGCGATGCAGCCGGGCCGCTACCGCCTGGTGTTCGCGGTCGCGGCCTACTTCCGGTCGATCGGCGTGGCCCTGCCCGAGCCGGCCTTCCTCGAGGACGTGCCGCTCGACTTCGGGCTGGCCGACCCCGATGCCCACTACCACGTGCCGCTGCTCGCGAGCCCCTGGGCCTATTCCACCTACCGCGGCAGCTGAGGACCGGTGGTGCACCTCTTGCATGCGGCGCGCTGAAGAACGATGGACACCTACCTGCTCGACTGGGCCAACCTGCTGCTGCGCTGGCTCCACGTGGTCACGGCGATCGCCTGGATTGGCGCGTCGCTGCATTTCGTGCGGCTCGACAACAGCCTCTACAAGCCCACCGATCCGCGGCTTCGCGAACGCGGCGTCGACGGCGAAGCCTGGGCCGTGCACGGCGGCGGCTTCTACCACTCGAACAAGTACCTGGTCGCGCCGCCCGGCCTGCCCGAGAAGCTGCATTGGTCGTACTGGGAAAGCTATTCGACCTGGCTCTCGGGCTTCGCGCTGCTGGTGCTGCTGTACTTCTTCAACGCCTCGTCCTTCCTGGTCGACAAGACGGTGTTCGACTGGTCGCCCGGCGCCGCGGTCGCGGGCGCGCTGGTCTACCTGGCGACGGGCTGGATCGTCTACGACGCGATCTGCCGGCTCTTCGGCCGCGACGCGCACGGCGCGGTCGGCGGCGACGCGAAGGTCGGCCTGGGGGTGCTGATCTACGTCGGCGTCGCCGCCTGGGTCGCCTGCCAGTTCTTCGCGGGCCGCGCGGCCTTCCTGCTCACCGGCGCGATGCTCGCCACGGTGATGAGCGCGAACGTCGCGATGGTCATCATCCCCGGCCAGCGCAAGGTGGTCGCGGCGCTGCGCGCCGGCCTGCCGGTTGATCCCGCCCTGGGCGCGCGCGGCAAGCAGCGCAGCCTGCACAACACCTACTTCACGATGCCGGTGGTCGTGACGATGCTCAGCAACCACTACGGCATGCTGACCAGCGGGCGCCACAACTGGATCGTGCTGATCCTGCTGATGCTCGCGGCGGCGCTGATCCGGCTGTTCTTCGTGCTGCGCCACAAGGCGCCGGCGCGCTGGGAGATCCCGGCGGCGGCCGTCGCGCTGCTGGCGGTGATCGGCGTGCTGATCGCGCCCGAGCGCGCGCCCGCGGTGCCGGCGGCGCAGGCCGCTGCCGCGCCGCGCTTCGCCGAGGTGCAGGCGGTGGTCGAGCGGCATTGCGTGGTCTGCCACAACGCGCAGCTCGCGAACAAGAACGTCGCGCTGCACACGCCGGCGCTGATCGCCGGCCACGGGCAGACGGTCTACCAGCAGGTGGTGGTGACGCGGCAGATGCCGCTGAACAACGCGACGCGGATCAGCGAGGCCGAGCGCGAGCTTGTCAAGCGCTGGTACGAGGCCGGGGCGCCGGGTCCGTGAGCCTGCGGGTCGGCGCATCGGCCGGGCTGCCGTCGCCGAAGCGCCGTAGTACCTTCTCGGCGAACCCCACGACCAGGAGACACCGATGGCTTCCACGATCGAGTTCAAGCGCCCCGACGGGCAGAGCGTGCCGGGCTACTTCGCCGAGCCGGCGCAGGCGCGGGGCGCACCGGCCGTCGTCGTGATCCAGGAGTGGTGGGGGCTCAACGACCAGATCCGCGGCGTCGCCGACCGGCTCGCGCAGGCCGGCTACGCGGCGCTGGTGCCCGACCTCTACCGCGGCAAGTCCACCGTCGAGGCCGAGGAGGCGCATCACCTGATGGACGGGCTGGACTTCGGCGACGCGGCTTCGCAGGACATCCGTGGCGCGGTGCAGCACCTGAAGGCGCAAGGCCATGCGAAGGTCGGCGTCACCGGCTTCTGCATGGGCGGCGCGCTCACGCTGCTGGCGCTGACGCAGGCGCCCGAAGCCGATGCGGGCGTCGTCTGGTACGGCTACCCGCCGCTCGAATACGTCGATGCCGCGAAGATCAAAGCGCCGTTGATGGGCCACTGGGCGACGCAGGACGCCGTCTTCGACATCGCCACGGTCGACGCGCTCGAGGCCCGGCTGAACGATGCACGTGTGGGCTTCGAGTTCCACCGCTATCTCGCGCAGCACGGCTTCGCGAACGAGACGGCCGTCGGCCCCGGCCGCATCGCGGTCACGCAGTACGACGCCGCCTGGGCCCAGCTGGCCTGGGACCGCACGCTGCGATTCTTCGGGCGCCACCTGGGCTGACGCGGCCGCGCCTTCGGCGCCGCCAGGCGCCTCGCCCTGCCGCGGCTCAGGCGCCGCCGCCGGTGGCCTGCAGCAGCTGCGCGACCACCGCGATCGCGATCGCCTCCGGCGCCTTGCCGGCGATGCCGCTCACGCCGATCGGACACACGAGCCGCTCGATCGCGGCGCGCGGCAGGCCGCGCGCCTCCAGGCGATGCTCGAAGCGCGCGCGCTTGGTGGCCGAGCCGATCAGCCCGCACCAGCGAAAGTCGCCGCGCTTGAGGATCGCTTCGGCGATGCGCAGGTCGAGCGCATGCTCGTGGGTCAGCACCAGATGGCAGGCGCCGGGCGGCGCGTGCGCGACTTCCGCCTCGGCCGCATCGACGCAGAGCGGCTCGATGTGCGGCGGCAGGCCCTCGACGGCGAGACGGGCGAACTCGGCCTCGCGCTCGTCGATCCAGCGCACGCGGCAGTCGAGGCCGGCCAGCAGCGCGACGATCGCGCGCCCGACGTGGCCGGCGCCGTGGAGCTCGAGATGGAAATCCGGCGCGGCCTTGGGCCAGGCCGCGAGCGCGGCGGCGTCGAGCGGCGCGTAGACCAGCCGCACGTCGCCGCCGCAGCACTGGCCGAGCGACGGCCCGAGCGCGAGCCGCTGCTCGTGCGGCGCTTCGTCGCCGCGCGTGCTGCGCCGCCCCAGCCGGGCCCGCGCCTCGGCGATCGCCTGCCATTCGAGGTGGCCGCCGCCGATCGTGCCGAGCACCGCGTCGGCGGCGACGAGCATCCGCGTGCCGGCCTCGCGCGGCACCGAGCCGCGGGTCGCCGCGACCTCGACGACCACCGCGGGCCGTGCCGCGGCAAGCCAGCGCCGCGCCTCGGCGCGCAGCGCGCCGGCGTTCATGCGCCGGCTCCGTCGCGCACGAAGTCGATGGCGTCGAGCACCGCTTCGGGCGTCGCGGGCGCGCGCAGCGACGGATCGACGCGATGGCCGCCGGCCGCCGAGACCGCGTCGCGGATCGCGAGGAACACCGAGAACGCCAGCAGCAACGGCGGCTCGCCGACCGCCTTGCTGCGGTGGATGCTGTCGGCGAGGTTCTCGTTCGCGTAGAGCCGCGTCGTGAAGACGGCCGGGCAGTCGTTCGCGGTCGGGATCTTGTAGGTGCTCGGCGCGTGGGTGGTCAGCCGCCCGGCGCGCTCGGAGCCGTCGGCGGGGTGCCAGACCAGTTCCTCCATCGTCAGCCAGCCCATGCCCTGGATGAACGCGCCCTCGATCTGGCCGATGTCGAGCGCCGGGTTCAGCGATCGGCCGGCGTCGTGCAGCAGGTCGGCGCGCAGCAGTCGGTGTTCGCCGGTCAGCGTGTCGACGACCACCTCGCTGACCGCCGCGCCGTAGGCGAAGTAGTGGAAGGGGCGGCCCTGGAGCTTGTCGCGGTCCCAGTGCAGGCCGGGTGTCGCGTAGAAGCCGTCGCTCCAGAGCTGCACGCGGTCGGTGTAGGCCTCGGCGACCAGCGTGTCGAAGCCCAGCGTGCGCCCGGCGACCTCGACCTTGCCGTCCTCGAAGCGCACCGCCTCGGGCGTGCCGCCGTGGCGCTGCACGGCGCAGGCGGCGAGGCGGTCGCGGATGCGGCGCGCGGCGTCCTGCGCGGCCTTGCCGTTGAGGTCGCTGCCGGTCGAGGCGGCCGTCGCCGAGGTGTTGGCCACCTTGTGCGTGTCGGCGGCGCTGACGCGCACCCGCTCGAAGGGAACGCCGAGCTCGTGCGCGACGACCTGCGCCACCTTGGTGTTCAGGCCCTGGCCCATCTCGGTGCCGCCGTGGTTCACCAGCACCGAGCCGTCGGTGTAGACGTGCACCAGCGCGCCGGCCTGGTTGAAGTGCCGCACGTTGAACGAGATGCCGAACTTCACCGGCGTGAGCGCAAGGCCCTTCTTGAGCACCGGGCTGCCCGCGTTGAAGGCAGCGATCGCCGCGCGGCGGGCGCGGTAGTCGCTGGTGGCTTCGAGCTCGTCGACCAGCGCGGCGATGACGTTGTCGTCGATCGTCTGCCCGTACGGCGTGACGCGGTTCGAGCCCGTTCCGTAGAAGTTGGCGCGCCGCACGTCGAGCGCGTCCTTGCCGAGCCGCCGCGCGATCGAGTCGAGGATTACCTCGATCGCGATCGCGCCCTGCGGCCCGCCGAAGCCGCGGAACGCGGTGTTGCTCTGCGTGTTGGTGCGCGCGCTGTGGCCGTGCATCGCCACTTCGGGCAGCCAGTAGGCGTTGTCGAAGTGGCACAGCGCACGGGTCATCACCGGCCCGGACAGGTCGGCGCTCCAGCCGGCGTTCGAGACCATCGTGATCTCGGCGGCGAGCACGCGGCCGGCGTCGTCGAAGCCGACCTCCCATTGGTGATCGAAGGCGTGGCGGCGGCCGGTGATCAGGAAGTCGTCGTCGCGGTCGACGCGCAGCTTCACCGGCCGCGCCAGCCTGGCCGCGGCGATCGAGGCGACGCAGGCGAACACCGCCGACTGCGATTCCTTGCCGCCGAAGCCGCCGCCCATGCGCCGGCACTGCACCTGCACCTGGTGGCTGTGCCAGCCCAGCGCATGCGCGATCGCGTGCTGCATCTCGCTCGGGTGCTGCGTCGAGCTGTGCACGACGAGGCCGTGGTTCTCGGCCGGGCAGGCGTAGGCGATCTGGCCTTCCAGATAGAACTGTTCCTGGCCGCCGACCTTGAAGCTGCCCTGCCATCGCCGGGGTGCGGCGGCGAGCGCGTCGCGCACCGCGCCGGGCCGCGACTCGCGCACCAGGTGCATCGACGGGATCACGTACTGCTGCTTCGCGTGCGCCTCGAGCGCGCTCACGACCGGCGCGAGCGGCTCGATCGCGAGCACGGCCTTGGCCTGCGCGGCGGCGCGGCGCGCGAGCTCGCGGCTCGTCGCGATCACCGCGAACACCGGCTGGCCGAGGTAGTGGACCGTGCCGGCCGCGAGGATGGGTTCGTCGTGGACGATCGGGCCGCAGTCGTTGGCCGCCGGCACGTCGGCCGCGGTGAGCACCGCGACGACCCCCGGCATCGCCCGGATGCGCTCGACGTCGATGGCCTTCAGCACGCCGTGCGCGACCGGCGAAAGCCCGAGCGCCGCATGCAGGGTGCCGGCAAGCTCGGGGAGGTCGTCGATGTAGGGCGCGGTGCCGGTGACGTGCAAATGCGCCGATTCGTGCGCACGCGCGCGGCCCGCTTCGGTGGCGGGGGTGAACTGCAGCGGTTCGGTGCTCTGGTTCATCGTGCGAGTTGCCGGGGCGCTGCGCCGTCCGGGCCGGGTCGGTGATGCGCGGCAGGCCGCGGGTGGATGCTCATGCGACAGCCCAGATGCTGGTCGCGCCCGGCCCGAGCGCGGCGGCGGGCCGCGTCTCGAGCCACAGCCGCATCAGCAGGTTCTGCGCGGCGCGCATTCGGTAGCTGGCCGAGGCGCGCATGTCGGTCAGCGGGGTGAAGTCGCTCGGCAGCGCGGCCATCGCGGCGCGGGCGGTCGCCTCGGTCCAGGGCCGGCCGACGACCGCGGCCTCGGCCGCGGCGGCGCGCTTGACGATGCCCGCCATGCCGCCGAAGGCGAAGCGCGCGTCGCGCACCGTCTCGCCGTCGAGCGTGACGGCCAGTGCCGCGCAGACCGCGGAGATGTCGCAGTCGAAGCGCTTGCTCAGCTTGTAGGCGCGCACCGCGGTGGCCGGCGCCGGCCGGGGCACGTCGATCGCTTCGACGAACTCGCCGGGCTCGAGGCGGTTCTTCATGTAGTCCACGTAGAACGCGTCGAGCGGGAGGCGGCGCTGGCGCGCGCCCTTGCGCAGCACGAGGCTCGCGCCCAGGGCGATCAACACCGGCGCGCCGTCGCCGATCGGCGAGCCGTTCGCGACGTTGCCGCCCAGCGTGCCGGCATGGCGCACCGGCGGGCCGGCGAAGCGGCGCCAGACCTCGGCGAGCGGCGGGATCGCGTCGGCCAGCGCATGCCAGGCGTCTTCCAGCGGCGCGCCGGCGCCGATGCGCAGCGTGTCGCCCTGCCACTCGATGCGCTTGAGCTCGGCGACGCCGCCCAGGTGGACGATCTCGCCGAGCAGGCGCAGCTGCTTGTTGACCCACAGGCCGATGTCGGTGCCGCCGGCGAGCAGCGTCGCCTCGGGCTTCGCTTCGCGCAGCGCGGCGAGCTCGGCGAGCGTGCGCGGCGCATGGAAGCGCCCGCCGAGCGTCGTGCCGGTGCGCGCTTGCAGGCCGCGCAGCAGCGCGACGATCGGGGCGGTGTCCAGCCGCCGGCGCGGCAGCTCGAACATGCGCTGGCCCGCATCGAGGATGGGCCGGTAGCCGGTGCAGCGGCACAGGTTGCCGGCGAGCTCGTCGGCCAGCTCGGCGCGCGTCGGCCGCGTTCCGGCCTCGCCGTGGCGCTCGTAGCAAAGGCCGAGCGACATCGCGAAGCCCGGCGTGCAGAAGCCGCATTGCGAGCCGTGGGCGTCGACGAGCGCCTGCTGCACCGGATGCAGGCCGCCGCCCGCGATGGGCTGCAGGTCTTCGACGCTCAGCAGCGCCTTGCCGTGCAGCGTGGGCAGGAAGCGGATGCAGGCGTTGACGGTGCGCAAGCTCAGGCCGCCGACGACGCTCGCCCGCGCCGCCGCGCCGACGGGGGGCCCGGCGTGCTCGGCCAGTTCGGCGACGATCACGGTGCAGGCGCCGCAGTCGCCTTCGTTGCAGCCCTCCTTCGTGCCGGTGCAGTGCGCGTCCTCGCGCAACCAGGCAAGCACGCTGCGGGTCGGGTCGGCGGCGTCGACTTCGACGACGGCGCCGCGGTGGACGAAGCGGATCGGTTCAGGGTTCACGGGAGCGAGGGGGCAGCGGCGGAAAGCTGAAAGGTACTCCGCGCGCTTCTAACATCGCCGCATGCAAGGACGATGCCGCTGCTGGCGCGGCACTTGCGTCGCCCCACCGCCATGACGACTTCACGCCTCGCGCTGTTCGGCGACCTGCTGGACTTCACCGCCGACCCGGGCTTCGCGCCGCCGGCCGAGATGCGCGGCGTGCGCTGGCGGCCCGGGCACTGGCTGCTCATCGAGCAAGGCCGCATCGCCGGCGTGCAGGCCGAGGCGCCCGACGCGGGCTGGCAGCGCATCGACCATCGCGGCCGCCTGGTGATGCCGGGCTTCATCGACACCCACGTGCACGGCCCGCAGCTCGACGTCATCGCGAGCCACGGCCTCGCGCTGCTCGACTGGCTGAACACCTACACCTTCCCGGCCGAGCAGCGGCACGCCGATCCGGCGGTGGCCGCGGCCGGCGCGGCCCTGTTCCTCGACGCGCTGCTCGCGCACGGCAGCACCGCGGCGGTGGTGTTCCCGACGGTGCACAAGGTCTCGGCCGAGGCGCTGTTCGCCGCGGCGGGCGAGCGCGGCATGCGGCTCGTCGCCGGCAAGGTGCTGATGGACCGCCACGCCCCCGACGGCCTGCGCGACGACGTGGTGCAGGCCGAGCGCGACTGCCTCGAGCTGATCGCCCGCTGGCACGGCCGGCAGCGCCTGGCCTATGCGGTGACGGTGCGCTTCGCGGCCAGCAGCACGCCGGCGCAGCTGGCGATGGCCGGCCGGCTGTGCCGGGACGACCCGACGCTCTACATGCACACCCACGTCGCCGAGAACCTCGACGAGGTGCGCTGGATCGGCGAGCTGTTCCCCGAGGCGCGCAGCTACCTCGACGTCTACCACCGCCACGGCCTGCTGCACGAACGCGCGGTGCTGGCGCACGGTATCTGGCTCGACGCGGCCGACCGCGCGCTGCTCGCCGACACCGGCGCGCAGATCGCCCACGCGCCGTCGAGCAACCTCTTCCTGGGCAGCGGCCTGTTCGACTGGCAGGCGGCGGTGGCCTGCGGCCACAAGGTCAGCATCGCGAGCGACGTCGGCGGCGGCACCAGCCTTTCGATGCTGCGCACGCTGGCCGATGCCTACAAGGTGCAGGCGCTGCGCGGCGTGCGGCTGGGCGCGTGGAAGGCGCTGCATGCCGCGACGCGCGGCGCTGCCGAGGCGCTCGGGCTCGCGGCCGAGATCGGCCACTTCGACGTCGGCGCGACGGCCGACCTGTGCGTGTGGGACTGGGCGGTCGGGCCGGTGGCGCGGCATCGCGACGCGCTCGCGCTCGGTCGCGCCGACGGCACCGCCCTGCACGAGCGCGTCTTCGCCTGGATGACGCTGGGCGACGAGCGCAACCTGGTCGAGACGCGGGTGGCCGGCGTCGAGCGCTGGAGCGATCCGCAGCGCCCGCCCGAGGGCCGCCGATGAGCCGCGCCGCCTCCCTCGCCGAGCCCGCGCCCGCGCTGCGCCTCGAGCTCGCCGGCATCACCAAGCACTACCCGGCGGTGAAGGCCAACGACGACGTGTCGCTGAAGGTGGCGCCGGGGCAGATCCATGCGGTGCTCGGCGAGAACGGCGCCGGCAAGTCGACGCTGATGAAGGTGATCTTCGGCGCGGTGCGGCCCGATGCCGGCGAGATCCGGTGGAACGGCCGGCCGGTCGCGATCCGCAGCCCGGCCGACGCGCGCGCGCTGGGCATCAGCATGGTCTACCAGCACTTCAGCCTGTTCGACACGCTGAGCGCGGCCGAGAACGTCTGGCTCGGCCTGGGCCGCGCCGGCACGCTCGCCGAGGTCGGCGCGCGCATCGCCCGCGTGTCCGCGAGCTACGGCCTCGAGGTCGATCCGCTGCGGCCGGTGCACGGCCTGTCCGTCGGCGAGCGCCAGCGCATCGAGATCGTGCGTGCGCTGCTGACCGAGCCGCGGCTGCTGATCCTCGACGAGCCCACCTCGGTGCTGACGCCGCAGGCCGTCGAGACGCTGTTCGTCACGCTGCGCCGCCTGGCGAGCGAGGGCTGCTCGATCCTCTACATCAGCCACAAGCTCGACGAGATCCGCACGCTGTGCGAGCGCTGCACCGTGCTGCGCGGCGGCCGGGTCGCCGGCGAGGTCGATCCGCGCGCCGAGACGAACGCCGGCCTGTCGCGCCTGATGATCGGCGCCGAGCCGCCGCGGCTTGCGCGCCGCAAGGCGCAGCCCGGCGAGCTCGCGCTGCGGGTGCGGGGCCTGCGGCTGAGCCAGGCGACGCCCTTCGGCACCGCGCTGCACGACGTGGCCTTCGACCTGCGCGCCGGCGAGATCGTCGGCATCGCCGGCGTCTCCGGCAACGGGCAGCAGGAGCTGATGGCGGCGCTCTCCGGCGAGGACCCGCGCGCGGCACCCGGCGCGCTGACGCTGTTCGGGCGTGACGTCGGCCATGCCGGGCCCGCCGCGCGGCGCGCGCTCGGCCTGCATTTCGTCCCCGAGGAGCGGCTCGGGCGCGGCGCGGTGCCGACGCTGTCGCTCGCGGCGAACACGCTGCTCACCCGCACCGAGCCGGTCGGCCGCGGCGGCTGGCTGCGCACGCGGCAGGTCACCGCGCTCGCCGAGCGCCTGATCGCCGGCTTCAACGTCAAGGCGGGCGGGCCGCGGTCGGCCGCGAAGAGCCTGTCCGGCGGCAACCTGCAGAAGTTCATCGTGGGCCGCGAGATCGACGCGAAGCCGAAGCTGCTCGTCGTCTCGCAGCCGACCTGGGGCGTCGACGTCGGCGCGGCCGCGCAGATCCGCGGCGCGCTGCTGAAGCTGCGCGACGAGGGCTGTGCGCTGCTCGTCGTCAGCGAGGAGCTCGACGAGCTGTTCGAGATCAGCGACCGGCTCGTCGTGATGGCGCGCGGCCGCATGAGCCCGAGCCTCGCGGCCGCCGAGGCGACGCTCGAGACCGTCGGCGCGTGGATGAGCGGGCTGTGGCCGCAGGCGGCCTCGGCATGATTCGCCTCGAAGCGCGCGCCGAGCCGTCGCGGGCGATGGCGATCGCCTCGCCGCTGATCGCGCTGGCGCTCACCGCGCTGCTGGCCGGCGCGCTGTTCGCGCTGCTGGGCAAGGATCCGCTGCAGGGGCTGCGCACCTTCTTCGTCGAGCCGCTGCGCGGCACGCGTGCGGTCGCCGAGGTGCTGCTGAAGGCGACACCGCTGATCCTGTGCGGGCTGGGACTTGCGGTGTGCTACCGGGCGAACGTCTGGAACATCGGCGCCGAAGGGCAGTTCCTGCTGGGCGCGATCGCGGGCGGCGGCGTCGCGTTGTGGCTGCAGGGGCTTGGCGCGACCGGGCCGCGCGGCGTCCACGCACCACTGGTGCTGCTGGCCGGCGCGGCCGGCGGGATGGCGTGGGCCGCCATCGTCGCGGCGCTGCGCGACCGCTGCAACGCCAGCGAGATCCTGGTGAGCCTGATGCTCGTCTACGTGGCGCAGCAGCTGCTGAACTACCTGGTGTTCGTGCCGTGGAAGGATCCGGCCGGCTTCAACTTCCCGCAGACGCCCACCTTCGACGCGACGACCTGGCTGCCGGTGCTGCTGCCGCGGACGCGACTGCACTGGGGCTTCGTGCTGGCGCTGGTGCTGGTGGCGGTGTTCTGGCTCTTTCTGTTCCGCTCGTGGCGCGGCTACCAGCTGCAGGTCGGCGGGCTCGCGCCGGCCGCGGCGCGCTACGCGGGCTTCTCGGCGAGGACCTCGCTGTGGACGGCGCTGCTCGTCTGCGGCGGCATGGCCGGCCTGGCCGGCGCGATGGAAGCAGCCGGGCCGCTGCGGCAGCTGACGCCGCACGTCTCCACCGGCTACGGCTTCACCGCGATCATCGTGTGCTTCGTCGGCCGGCTGCATCCGTTGGGCGTCGCGCTGGCGAGCGTGCTGCTGTCGGTGCTGCTGATCGGCGGCGAGCTGGCGCAGTCGCGGCTCGGCCTGCCGAATGCGCTGACCGGCGTGTTCCAGGGCCTGCTGCTGTTCCTGCTGCTGGCCTGCGACAGCCTGATCACCTACCGGCTCCGGCTCACCGCCTTCGGCGCCGCGCCGCGCGGCCTCGCTAGCCCGCCGCCGACGCTCGACGGCCCCGTGCGCACCGGCAGCCCGATGGGCGCCGGGCGATGAGCAGGGACGCCGCATGAACGAAGCCGCGCTGCTGGTCGCCGCGACGCTGGCCTCGGGCACGCCGCTGGCGATCGCCGGGCTGGGGCTGCTGCTCGGCGAGAAGGCCGGCGTGCTGAACCTCGGCGCCGAAGGGATGCTGCTGGTCGCGGCGATCGCCGGCTTCGCGGTGGCGCTGGCGACCGGCAGCGACGCGCTGGCCTTCGCGGCCGGCGCGGCGGCCGGCGCGGCGATGGCCGCGCTGTTCGCGCTGCTGGTGATCGGCCTGAACACCAACCCCTATGCGACCGGGCTGGCGCTGAGCCTCTTCGGCGCCGGCTTCTCGGCCTTCGTCGGCGTGGGCTTCGTCGGCAAGAAGCTGGCCGATCGAGCGGCCTTCGAGGTGCCGGGCCTCGCCGAGCTGCCCTTCGTCGGGGCCGCGCTGTTCCGCCAGCACCCGGTGGTCTATCTCGCGATCGCCCTGTGCGCGGCACTCGCCTGGTTCCTGTACCGCAGCCGTGCCGGGCTGGTGCTGCGGGCGGTCGGCGAATCGCCGGAATCGGCGCACGCCCTCGGCTACCCGGTGCGCGCGATCCGCTGCGCGGCGGTGATCGCCGGCGGCGCGCTGTGCGGCGTCGCGGGCGCGTTCCTGTCGGTGGTGTACGCGCCGCTGTGGGTCGAAGGGCTGGTCGCCGGGCGCGGCTGGATCGCGCTGGCGCTCACCACGTTCGCGACCTGGCGACCGGCACGTGTGTTGCTTGGTGCCTACCTGTTCGGCGGCGTGACGATGCTGCAGTTCGCGTTGCAGGCCGCGGGCGTCGCGGTGCCGAGCCAGTGGCTTTCGATGCTGCCCTACCTCGCCACCATCGTCGTGCTCGCGCTGATCTCGCGCAACCCGCTCTGGATCCGCATCAACATGCCGGCGTCGCTCGGCAAGCCGTTCCACCCGGGGTCGTGACGCGGTCGCGCCCCCGACC
>NZ_DASTPW010000051.1:0-91199 GCF_035762065.1 Methylibium sp. | reverse complement strand
GAACTTCGGGTTCGCGGCGTCCATGCGGGCGCGCCGCTCGGCGCTGGGGCCGCCTTCGAGCCCGATGCGTCCGGCGTAGCGCGCGGCCCAGGCATCGAAGGCGGCACGGTCGATGAACAAATCGCGCGCCGGCTGCGCGTCGCCGGCACCGAGCGCGCCGAGCGCACGCCACGCGATCGTGAAGTCCGTGCGCTCCGCGGCCATTAGGCGCAGCAGATCCTGGACGAGCGCGTCGTCGTCGGCTTGCGTGGTCGAAAGGCCGAGTTTGGCGCGCCACAGTGCGCTCAGGCTTTCGGCATGGACCGCGCGAAACGGCTCGATAGCCTCCAGCGCCTGCTCGCCGTGCGCCTCGTCCGGCTCGGCCTCGCCGGCGAGGAGCGGCAGCAGCGCCTGCGCCAGTACGTGCAGGTTCCAGAAGGCGACGCTCGGCTGGCGGCCGTAGGCATAGCGGCCCTGGGCATCGGAGTGGTTGCAGATGTGGCCCGGATCGAAGCCGTCGAGGAAGCCGAAGGGGCCGTAGTCGATCGTCAGGCCCAGCAGGCTCATGTTGTCGGTGTTCATCACGCCGTGGCAGAAGCCCACCGCCTGCCACTGCGCGACGAGCCGCGCGGTGCGTCGCGCCACGTCGTCCAGCAGCGCCAGGTAGGGGTTCGCCGCCTCGCGGCAGGCCGGGAAGTGCCGCTCGATCGCGAAGTCCGCCAGCGTCTTCAGCGCTTGCCGGTTCGGCGCCTGAAAGGCGAAATGCTCGAAGTGGCCGAAGCGCAGGAAGCTCGGCGCGACGCGGGTCACGACAGCCGCCGTCTCGATCGTCTCGCGCCGCACCGGCAGCGGCGAGCCGACGACCGCCAGCGCGCGCGTCGTCGGGATGCCGAGGTGGTGCATCGCCTCCGAGCACAGGAACTCGCGGATCGACGAGCGCAGCACCGCGCGCCCGTCGCCCATGCGCGAGTAGGGCGTCAGGCCGCTGCCCTTGAGCTGGATCTCCATCGGTGCGGGCGGCGTGTCGAGCTCGCCGAGCAGCAGCGCACGCCCGTCGCCGAGCTGGCTGGCCCAGACGCCGAACTGGTGGCCCGAGTACACCGTCGCGAAGGGACGTGCCCGGGCGGCTGTGGCGTTGCCCGCAAGGAGCGCGAGCGCATGGCTCGAATCCATCCACTGCGCGATGCGCAGCTCGGCGGCCAACGCATCGCTCCTCGCCACCCAATGCGGCTCGGGCACCGGCTGCGGCGCGAGCGCCGTGCCGAAGTCCGCTCCGAGCGCCGCGTGCGCGGCCGTCCGCCATGGGGCGGCGAGATCGATCGGTTCAGGCGCGTTCACGGCGGCGATTGTCCCGGAGCGTTCCTGCCGGCCCCGGTGGAGGGGCAAGGGGGCATGAGGCATGCAGGGGAATCACGCTTTGACAGCGGCGAAGACCGCTTTCGATACTGCCCGCATCGACCGACGAAGGAGTTCGAGATGCTTGGCCTGATGCAAGACGCCCCGTTGCTGATCTCGGACCTGATCGAGTTCGCCGCACGCCACCACGCGAACGCGGAGATCGTCTCGCGCCGCGTCGAAGGCGACATGCACCGCAGCACTTACGGCGAAGCGGCCGCGCGGGCGCGCAAGGTCGCGAACGCGCTCGACCGGCTCGGCCTTGGCTTCAGCGACCGCGTCGGCACGCTGGCCTGGAACGGCTACCGCCACTTCGAGCTGTACTTCGGCGTCAGCGGCTCGGGGCGCGTGATCCACACGCTGAACCCCCGCCTGGCGCCCGAGCAGGTGGTGTGGATCGCCAACCACGCCGAGGACAAGGTCCTCTGCTTCGACATGACCTTCCTGCCGATCGTGAAGGCGGTGTGGGCGAAGTGCCCGACGGTGAAGCACTGGATCGCGCTGTGCGACGCCGAGGCGCTGCCCGCCGACACCGGCATCCCGGGCCTGCGCAGCTACGAGGACTGGATCGCCGACGAGCCCGACACCTACGCCTGGCCCAGCTTCGACGAGCGCAGCGCCTCGGCGCTCTGCTACACGAGCGGCACCACCGGCAACCCCAAGGGCGTGCTCTACAGCCACCGCTCGACGATCCTGCACGCCTACGGCGGCGCGCTGCCCGACGCGCTGTCGCTGTCGGCGCGCGATTGCATCCTGCCGGTCGTGCCGATGTTCCATGTGAACGCCTGGGGCCTGCCCTACATGGCCGCGATGACGGGCGCGAAGCTGGTCTTCCCCGGCGCCGCGCTCGACGGCAAGTCGGTGCACGACCTGATCGAGTCCGAGCGCGTGACGATGGCCGCCGGCGTGCCGACGGTGTGGCTGATGCTGCTCAACCACGTGAAGAGCAACGACCTCAAGTTCACGACGATGCGCCGCACCGTGATCGGCGGCTCCGCCTGCCCGCCGGCGATGATCCGCGGCTTCCGCGACGACTACGGCGTCACCGTGCTGCACGCCTGGGGCATGACGGAGATGTCGCCGCTCGGGACAGTGTGCAACCTCAAGCTCGGCCAGCTCGCCGGCTCTGCCTCCGAGCAGCTCGCGGTGATGCTCAAGCAGGGCCGCGCCGTTTTCGGCGTCGAGATGAAGATCGTCGACCCCGACGGCAAGGAGCTGCCCTGGGACGGCGAGTCCAGCGGCGACCTGCTGGTCAAGGGGCCGTGGATCGTCTCGGGCTACTTCAAGGGCGAGGGCGGCGACCCGCTCGTGGCGGGCGGCTGGTTCCCCACCGGTGACGTCGGCACGATCGACGCCGACGGCTTCCTCCAGATCACCGACCGCAGCAAGGACGTCATCAAATCGGGCGGCGAATGGATCAGCTCGATCGACGTCGAGAACATCGCGATGGCGCATCCGGCGGTCGCGATGGCGGCGTGCATCGCGGTGCCGCATCCCAAGTGGGACGAGCGGCCGCTGCTGGTGGTGGTGAAGAAGCCGAATGCCGAGGTGACGCGCGAAGCCCTCCTCGAGCACTTCGAAGGCAAGGTCGCGAAGTGGCAGGTGCCCGACGACGTCGCCTTCGTCGACGCGATTCCGCTTGGCGCCACCGGCAAGATGCAGAAGAACAAGCTGCGCGAGCAGTTCCGCGGCCACAAGCTGCCCACCGCGTGAAGCGCGCGTGCTGTCTTGTGAGAGACAGCTTCATCTGGGGATGTCCCTGAAGCCTGTGTTCACGACTGCCGATTAACCTCGTCAGCCTCATGAAGGCAAAGGCCGCAAGGCCGACGGAGACAGCGATGCAGCGGATCACGATGACGGCGGTGGCGATCGGCTTGGCGCTCGGCGCCGCGCAGGCTTCGGCCCAGAAGGGCGAGACGGTCAAGATCGCCTGGATCGATCCGCTGTCGGGCCTGATGGCCCCGGTCGGCCAGAACCAGGTGAAGAGCTTCCAGTTCTTCGCGGAGAAGTTCAACAACGACCCAAAGATCAACCCGGCCGGCGTCAAGTTCGAGGTCATCGCGCTCGACAACAAGCTCAGCCCGACCGAGAGCCTGAACGCGCTGAAAGCCGCGATCGACCAGGGCGTGCGCTACATCACCCAGGGCAATGGCTCGTCGGTGGCCGGCGCGCTGATCGATGCCGTCGCGAAGCACAACGAGCGCAACCCGGGCAAGGAAGTCATCTTCCTGAATCATTCGGCAGTCGATCCCGACTTCACCAACAGCAAGTGCAGCTACTGGCACTTCCGCTTCGACGCGGACACCTCGATGAAGATGGAAGCCATCACCACCTTCATCAAGGAAGCCCAGCCCGACGTGAAGAAGGTCTACCTGCTCAACCAGAACTACTCGCACGGCCAGCAGGTCGCCCGCTACGCGAAGGAGAACCTCGCGCGCAAGCGGCCCGACGTGCAGATCGTCGGCGAGGACCTGCACCCGCTGGCGCAAGTCCGCGATTTCGCGCCCTACATCGCGAAGATCAAGGCCGCCGGCGCCGACACGGTGATCACCGGCAACTGGGGCTCCGACCTCGCGCTGCTGGTGAAGGCCGCGAACGAGGGCGGCTACACGGGCAAGTTCTTCACCTACTACGCGGGCGTCAGCGGCACGCCGACCGCGCTCGGCAAGACCTTCGCCGGCAAGATCTATCAGGTCTCGTACAACCACTACAACCTGCCCGGCCAGATGGGCAAGTGGCAGGGCGAATACAAGACCAAGTTCGGCGACGACTTCTACACCGCGTCGATCATCCGCATCTACTCCGGCCTCTCGACCGCGATGGCGAAGGCGAAGTCCACGGATCCGGTCAAGGTGGCCGCGGCGCTCGAAGGCCTGACCTTCAACGGCCAGGTCAACGGCGACGTCGAGATGCGCCGTGCCGACCACCAGCTGCAGCAGCCGCTGTACATCACGGTGTGGCAGCCGGCCGACGACAAGTTCTCGTACAGCCCCGAGAACACCGGCATGACGCTCGCGCCGGTGAAGGAGTACGCGCCTTACGTGTCGAGCACGCCCACGAGCTGCCAGATGAAGCGCCCCGGCTGAACGCTCCGGCTCATCCAGGCCCGATCGGCTGACCGCATCGGGCCTTTCCTTTTTCCGCCGCCTGCCCTTCGATGGAGTTCTTCACCATCTCGATGCTCAACGGCCTGAGCTACGGCCTGCTGTTGTTCATGCTGAGCTCGGGGCTGACGCTGATCTTCAGCATGATGGGCGTGCTCAACTTCGCGCACGCCAGCTTCTACATGCTGGGCGCCTACATCGCGTACTCGGTGGCGCGCATCGTTGGCTTCTGGCCGGGGCTGTTCATCGCGCCGATCCTCGTGGGTGCGCTCGGTGCGCTGTTCGAGCGGTCCTGCCTGCGCAAGGTGCACAAGTACGGCCACGTGCCGGAGCTACTGGTGACCTTCGGCATCTCCTACGTGATCCTCGAGCTGGTCCAGCTGATCTGGGGCCGCACCGCGGTGGGCTTCCCGCCGCCCGCCTCGCTGCAAGGGCCCGCGTTCACGCTGATCGGCGCACCCGACGGCCTGAGCCTCGCCTGGGGCGCCGCGCCGGCCGCGGCCTGCGCGGCGGCTGGCACCGTGTGCTCGCCCTTCCCGGCGACGCGCGGTTTCATGATGCTGGTGGCGGTCGCGATGCTGGTCGCGTTGTGGCTGCTGCTCACGCGCACCCGCATCGGGCTCGTCATCCAGGCGGCGCTGACGCATCCCGAGATGGCCGAATCGCTCGGCCACAACGTGCCGCGCGTCTTCATGCTGGTGTTCGGCGCCGGCGCGGCGCTCGCCGGACTGGCCGGCGTGATCGGCGGCTTCACCTTCGTGACCGAGCCGGCGATGGCCGCGACGGTCGGCTCGGTGATCTTCGTCGTGGTGGTGGTCGGCGGCATGGGCTCGCTCGCCGGGGCCTTCGTCGCCTCGCTGCTGATCGGCGTGGTGCAGACCTTCGCGGTCGCGATCGACTATTCCCTCGCTGCCGCGCTCGACGCGATCGGCATGAAGCTAAGCGCCGAGGCCGCGAGCAGTTCCTTGCTGAGCCTCACGGTCTCGCAGGTCGCGCCGATCCTGCCCTACCTCTTCCTGGTGCTGATCCTGATCTTCCGGCCCAAGGGGCTGCTCGGGACGCGCGAAGGATGAGCACGCCGGCCTTCCACTTCAAGCCGCACAACGTCGGGCGCTGGATCGTCTGGGGGCTGTTCGCCTTCGTGCTGCTCGCGGCACCGCTGCTTTTCACCAGCGGGCTGTCGCGCACGATGCTTTCGCAAATGGGCATCGCGATCATCGCCTGCCTGTCCTACAACATGCTGCTCGGCCAGGGCGGCATGCTGAGCTTCGGCCACGCGGTCTACACCGGCCTGGGCTCGTACCTCGCGATCCATGCGCTGAACCGCGTCGCCGGCGGCGGCCTCGCGATTCCGGTGAGCCTGATCCCGCTGGTCGGCGCGCTGGCCGGCATGTTCTTCGCGGTGCTGCTCGGCTTCGTCACCACCAAGAAGGCCGGCACGCCGTTCGCGATGATCACGCTCGGCCTCGCCGAACTGGTGTTCGCAATGTCGCTGATGGTCCCGGAGTTCTTCGGCGGCGAGGCCGG
Source organism: Methylibium sp. (assembly GCF_035762065.1). GTDB lineage: Bacteria > Pseudomonadota > Gammaproteobacteria > Burkholderiales > Burkholderiaceae_C > Methylibium. Next base: position 85,194 of record NZ_DASTPW010000051.1, on the reverse strand, counting down.
CATCAACGCGAACCGCGTGGTCGGCAAGCCGCTGCTGGGCATCAGCTTCGGGCCGCAGATCCAGGTCTACTACCTGATCGCCCTCTACACCTTCGCGGCCACGGCGTTGATGTTCGCGTTCACGCGAACGCCGCTCGGCCGGATGCTCAACGCGGTGCGCGACAACCCCGAGCGCGTCGAGTTCATCGGCTACAGCACGCAGCGGGTGCGCTACATCGCCTTCATTCTCGCGGGCTTCTTCGCCGGGCTCGCGGGCGGCCTGTACGCGGTGAACTTCGAGATCGTGACCGCCGAGGTCGTCGGCGCTCAGCGCTCGGGCGCCTACCTGCTGTTCACCTTCCTCGGCGGCGCCACCTTCTTCTTCGGGCCGATCATCGGCGCGGTGCTGATGGTGCTGGCCTTCGTGCTGCTGTCCGAGTTCACCAAAGCCTGGCTGCTGTACCTCGGCCTCGTGTTCCTCTTCATGGTGATGTATGCGCCGGGCGGGATCGCGAGCCTCGTCATGATGAACCTGCGTGTCGCGGCCTTCGGCAAGCTGAAGAAGCTTTGGACGGCCTACCTCGCGCTCGGCGGCACCGCGCTCGTGCTGCTGTTCGGGGCGGCGGCGATCGTCGAGATGGTCTACCACCTGCAGCTGGACGCGGCGATCGGCTCGACGTTGCGCTTCCTCGGCGCGACGCTCGACGTGAAGGGCTTCGACAGCTGGTTCGGCGCGGTCTTCGTCGCCTTGACCGGCCTGGGCCTGTTCGAGGTCGCGCGCCGCGAATTCCGGCGCCAGTGGGGCGGCGTGCAGGAAGAGATCGAGCACGAGATCAAGCGAAGGGAAGCGCTGTGAGCGGCGAGGTCTCGCCGGCGACGAGCGCCTCTGCGGGCAAGGCCGCGCTGGAACTGATCGACGTGCACAAGCGCTTCGGCAAGACCGAGATCATCCGGGGCGCCAATCTTGCGGTGCAGCCGGGCGAGCGGGTCGCGATCATCGGGCCCAACGGCGCGGGCAAGTCGACGCTGTTCAACCTGATCAGCGGCCGCTTCGAAGCGAGCGCCGGGGAGATCCGCCTGAACGGCGAGCGCATCGACGGCAAGAAGCCTTTCGAGATCAACCGCCGCGGGCTCGCGCGCAGCTTCCAGGTCAGCAACCTCTTCACCCGGCTGAGCGTGTTCGAGAACCTGCGCTGCGCGGTGCTGTGGAGCCTCGGCTACCGCTATGCGTTCTGGAAGTTTCTCGCCGACCTGCGCGACGCGAACGACCGCGCCGACGCAGTGCTCGAGATGATCAAGCTCGACAAGAAGCGCGACGCGCTGGCGATGAACCTCACCTACGCCGAGCAGCGCGCGTTGGAGATCGGCATCACCATCGCCGGCGGCGCGCAGGTGATCCTGCTCGACGAGCCGACCGCCGGCATGAGCAAGAGCGAGACGAAGCGCTTCGTGCAGCTGATCCGCGAGGTGACGGTCGGCAAGACGCTGCTGACGGTGGAGCACGACATGGGCGTGGTGTTCGGGCTGGCCGACAAGATCGCGGTGCTGGTGTACGGGGAGGTGATCGCGTTCGACGAGCCGGAGGCGGTGCGGGCGAACGCGAAGGTGCAGGAGGCGTATCTGGGCTCGGTGTTGGCCGAGGCGCAGGCGGCGGGGCATTGAGCATGCGCGGCTCGGGGTTGGAGCGAGATCGGACCGGCAGGGCACTCTGCTCCGCGAATGTCCCCCGGCCTGGAGTACCAGGCCTCCTCCTTTATTTCGCTGCGCAGAGCGCCCTGCCGTTCCGATCAGGCACCGGCAGTCCTGTTCGGCGGCCGCTGATAAGGGCTGGGTCGCCGATGGCCTTGGTGCGAGCAGCACCGAAGCAGGAACGAGTCCAATGACGACCAACGCGCTGCAGATCAACAACCTCCATGCCTTCTACGGCAAGAGCCATGTGCTGCACGGCGTCTCGCTCGACGTGCAGCCCGGCGAGATCGTCGCGCTGCTGGGTCGCAACGGCTCGGGCCGGTCGACGACGGTGAAGGCGATCATGGGCCTCGTCGAAGGGCAGGGCTCGATCAAGTGGAAGGACGAGGAGATCCTCGGCCGCGAAGCCTTCGAGATCGCGCACCGCGGCATCGGCTACGTGCCTGAGAACCGCGACATCTTTCCGAAGCTCACCGTGCACCAGAACCTGCTGCTCGGCGAGAAGAAGCGCGGGCAGCAAGGCCGCTGGAAGACCGACGACATGTACGGCATGTTTCCGCGCCTCAAGGAACGGCAGCACACCGAGGCCGGCGTGCTTTCGGGCGGCGAGCAGCAGATGCTCACGCTGTGCCGCACGCTGATGGGCGACCCCGACCTGATCATGATCGACGAGCCCACCGAAGGGCTCGCGCCGAAGATCGTCGAGCTCGTCGCCGAGTACCTGAAGGAACTCAAGCGGCGCGGCCTGTCGGTGCTGCTCGTCGAGCAGAAGCTGACGATCGCGCTGGAGATCTCGCAGCGCTGCGTCGTGATGGGCCACGGCCGCATCGTCTTCGAAGGCACGCCCGAGGCGCTGCGCGCGGACGCCTACATCCGCAAGGAGTGGCTCGAGGTCTGAGCGCTGGGGTTCATGCGATCGGCGTAGGCTTGTCGCCGCCTTGACAGGCCGCTGCTGCGGTGCGGTCGCAAAATCGCACGGTCGTTCTTTTCCTGCCTGAGCCAATCACGGGGGTCGATTCATGAGCGCCAGCTACGAAGTTCGCGACGGCGTCGCCGTCATCACCCTGAACAACCCACCGGTGAACGGGCTCGGCTACGAGACGCGGCGCGCCGTCGCCGAAGGCATCGAGCGCGCGCAGGCCGATGCGGCGGTGAAAGCGGTGGTGCTTTGTGGCGCCGGTCGGGCGTTCTCCGGCGGTGCCGACATCCGGGAGTTCGGCTCGCCGAAGGCGACCGCGGAGCCGAATCTCATCAGCCTGATCAACCTCGTGGAGGCCAGCGACAAGCCGGTGGTGGCCGCCTTGCACGGCACGGCGATGGGCGGCGGGCTCGAACTGGCGCTGGGCTGTCACTACCGCGTTGCTGCGGCGGACACGAACGTGGCACTGCCCGAAGTGAAGATCGGCCTGGTACCCGGCGCCGGTGGCACGCAGCGGCTGCCGCGGGCGATCGGCGTCGAGGCCGCACTCAACATGATCGTGAGCGGCGAGCCCGTGAAGAGCGAACTGCTCGCGCAGATTCCGGGGCAGGTGCTGTTCCAGAAGATCGTCGAGGGCGACCTCGTTGCGGGCGCCATCGCGTATGCGAACGAGATTGCGGCGGCGCGCCCCTTGCCGCGCGTGCGCGATCGCAAGTCGTCGCACCCGCAGGGCGACGCCTACTTCCAGTTCGCGCGCAACACCGTCAAGGCGATGGCGAAGCAATTCCCCGCGCCGGCGCGCTGCGTCGACTGCGTCGAGCAGAGCACCAAGCTGCCGTTTGACGTCGGGATGGTCTACGAGCGCGAAGCTTTCGTCGCGCTGATGCTCACGCCGGAGTGCAAGGCGCTGCGCCATGCCTTCTTCGCCGAGCGCGCGGCGAGCAAGATCCCCGACGTGCCCGACGACACGCCGGTGCGCCAGGTGAAGAAGCTCGCGGTGATCGGCGCCGGCACGATGGGCGGCGGCATCGCGATGAACTTCCTCAACGCCGGCATCCCCGTCGTGATGCTCGAGATGAAGCAGGAAGCGCTCGACAAGGGCGTCGCGACCATCCGCAAGAACTACGAGGCCCAGGTCAAGAAGGGCAAGCTCAAGGCCGACAAGTACGAGCAGCGCATGAGCCTTCTGAGCACCACGCTCAACTACGCCGACCTGAAGGACGCCGACATGGTGATCGAGGCGGTGTTCGAGGACCTCGGCGTCAAGGAAAAGGTCTTCACCACGCTGGACGAGGTGATGAAGCCCGGCGCGATCCTCGCGAGCAACACCTCGACGCTCGACATGAACAGGATCGCCGCGTTCACGAAGCGGCCGCAGGATGTCGTCGGCACGCACTTCTTCAGCCCGGCCAACGTGATGAAGCTGCTGGAGGTGGTGCGCGCCGAGAAGACGGCGAAGGACGTGCTCGCCACCGTGATGCAACTCGGCAAGAAGATCCGCAAGACCTGCGTCGTCTCCGGCGTGTGCGACGGCTTCATCGGCAACCGCATGATCGAGCAGTACTCGCGCCAAGCCGGCTTCCTGTTGGAAGAGGGCGCGACGCCGGCGCAGGTGGACCGCGCGATCGAGAAGTTCGGCTTCGCGATGGGCCCGTTCCGCATGGGCGATCTTGCCGGCAACGACATCGGCTGGGCGATCCGCAAGCGCCGCTACGTCGAGAAGCCGCACATGCGCTACAGCAAGACGGCCGACCTGCTGTGCGAGCTGGGCCGCTACGGCCAGAAGACCGGCGCCGGCTGGTACGACTACCAGGCGGGCAAGCGCGACGCGATCCCGTCGAAGCTCGTCGAAGACATGATCGCCAAGCACCGCGCGGAACTTGGCATCACGCCGCGCAAGATCGGCGACGAGGAAATCGTGCATCGCCTCGTCTACGCGCTGGTGAACGAGGGCGCGAAGATCGTCGAGGAAGGCATCGCCAGCAAGGCGAGCGACATCGACATGGTCTACCTCACCGGCTACGGCTTCCCGCTGCACCGCGGCGGCCCGATGTGCTACGCCGACACGCAGGGACTGTTCAACGTCGTGCAGGCGATGAAGCGTTTCCAGCGCAACCCGCACGACGACGCCGCGTTCTGGGAGCCGGCCCCGCTGCTTGCGAAGCTGGCCGCCGAAGGCAAGACCTTCTCCTGAATCGAATCGAGGAACGCACCATGACCTCTGCCGTCATCGTCTCCACCGCCCGCACGCCGCTCGCCAAGAGCTGGAAGGGCGCCTTCAACATGACTCACGGCGCGACGCTCGGCGGCCATGTGGTCAGGGCCGCGGTCGAGCGCGCGGGCATCGAGCCGGGCGCGATCGAGGACGTGCTGCTCGGCTGCGCCAACCCCGAGGGCGCGACCGGCTGGAACATCGCCCGCCAGGCTGCGCTCGCCGCGGGCCTGCCGGTCGGTGTGGCCGGCGTCACCGTGAACCGCTTCTGCTCGAGCGGCCTGCAGACGATCGCGATGGCCGCACAGCGCATCGTCGCGGGCGAGGGCGACGTGTACGTCGCCGGCGGCGTCGAGAGCATCTCCTGCGTGCAGCAGGAAATGAACCTCCACATGTTCAAGGACCCGGCGCTCGACGCGAGCAAGCCCGAGATCTACTGGAACATGATGCAGACCGCCGAGCAGGTGGCCAAGCGCTACGGCGTGAGCAAGGAGCGCATGGACCGCTTCGGCGCCGAGAGCCAGCAGAAGGCCTGCGCTGCGCAGGAGAAGGGGCTGTTCGACGCCGAGATCGCGCCGATCACCGTGACCGCCGGCGTCGCCGATGCCGTGCTCGGCCTGCGCGCGAAGCAGGTGACGGTCAAGGCCGACGAGGGCCTGCGCCCCGGCACCACGTACGAATCGATCAAGGACATCCGCACCGCGGTGCCCGGTGGCGTGGTAACCGCCGGCAATGCGAGCCAGTTCAGCGACGGCGCCGGCGCCTGCGTGGTCGTCAGCGAGAGCTACGCCGAGCAGAAGGGCCTGAAGCCGCTCGGCCGCTTCCTCGGCTTTGCGGTGGCCGGCTGCGAGCCCGACGAGATGGGCATCGGTCCCGTCTTCGCCGTGCCCAAGCTGCTGGGCCGGCTCGGCCTGAAGGTCGACGACATCGACCTGTGGGAGCTCAACGAGGCCTTCGCCGTCCAGGTGCTCTACAGCGCCGACAAGATCGGCATCCCCTACGAGCGCCTCAACGTCAACGGCGGCGCCATCGCGATCGGCCACCCCTACGGCATGAGCGGCCAGCGGCTCACCGGCCATGCGCTGATCGAGGGCAAGCGGCGCGGCGCCAAGCGCGTGGCGGTCACGATGTGCATCGGCGGCGGCATGGGCGCGGCCGGCGTGTTCGAGGTGCTGTGAGCAGCGTCGCCGCGGAGGCCGGCGTGTCGCCGGAAGCTTTCCTCGCGATGGGGCGGGACATCCTTGCCAGGCAGGGCCTGAGCCGGCTGCTCGGCACCGAACTCGTCGCGCTGACGCCTGGCCATTGCGAGCTGGCCTTGACGCTCGACGACCGCCTGACCCAGCACGACGGTTTCGCGCACGGCGGCGTCTTGAGCTACCTCGCCGATCTGGCCTTGACCTATGCCGGCGGCACCGCGATGCAGGTGCCGGTGCTGACCTCCGAGATGAAGATCAACTACGTGCGGCCGGGCGTCGGCAACCGGCTGATCGCGCGAGCGGACGCGGTTGCGGTGAGCCGCAGCCAGGCCGTCTGTCGCTGCGACGTGTTCGCGGTGAAGGACGGTGCGGAGAAGCTGGTCGCGATGGCGCAGGGGACGATCGCCAAGCTCGCCGAGGCGCCGGCGAAGGCCTGATCCCGACGATGCGCGCGACGCTCGACTTCCTCCTCCACGACTGGCTCGAAGTCGAGGCCCTGACCACGCGCGATCGCTTCGCCGATCACAGCCGCGAAACCTTCGCCTCGGTGCTCGACACCTGCGAGCGCATCGCCCGCGACAGGTTCGCGCCGTTCAACCGCCTGGCCGACATCCAGGAGCCGCACTTCGACGGCGAGAAGGTCCATCTGCCGCAGGCCACGCACGACGCGACGCGCGCCTATGCCGAAAGCGGCATGCTCGCCGCCGCGCAGAACTATGCGCACGGCGGCATGCAGCTGCCCTGCGTGGTCGAGATGGCCGGCAACGCCTTCTTCTCCAAAGCCAGCGTCGCGATGAGCGGCTACGCGATGCTGACCTCGGGCAACGCGAGCCTGCTGATGGCGCATGGCACGCCGCAGCAGATCGAAACCTTTGCGAAGCACGAGTTCGCGGGCCGCTGGTTCGGCACGATGTGCCTGTCCGAGGCGCAGGCCGGCTCCAGCCTCAGCGACATCGCCACGCGCGCCGTGCCCGACGGCGCCGACTTCGAAGCCGACCCGCTCGGCCCTCGCTACCGTTTGCGCGGCAACAAGATGTGGATCTCCGGCGGCGAACACGAGTTGACCGAGAACATCGTCCACCTCGTGCTCGCGAAGATCCCCGCCGAAGCCGGCGAACAGCGCGGCAAGCTGCCGCCCGGCACCAAGGGCATCTCGCTGTTCATCGTGCCCAAGCACCTGGTGCGGCCCGACGCTTCGTTGAGCGGCGAGCGCAACGACGTCGCGCTCGCCGGCCTGAACCACAAGCTCGGCTACCGCGGCACGACCAACACGCTGCTGAACTTCGGCGAAGGGCGGTTCAAGCCGGGCGGCGAAGCAGGCGCGATCGGCTACCGCGTCGGCCCGGTGGGCGGCGGGCTCGCCTGCATGTTCCACATGATGAACGAGGCGCGCATCGGCGTGGGCCTCGGCGCCGTGATGCTCGGCTACGCCGGCTACGAGGCGAGCGTCGGCTACGCGAAGCAGCGCCCGCAGGGCCGCGCGATGACGATCGAGGGCAAGGACGCGAGCGCGCCGCAGGTGCCGATCGTCGAGCATGCCGACGTCAAGCGGATGCTGCTCGCGCAGAAGAGCTATGTCGAGGGCGGCCTGGCGCTGTCGCTGTACTGCGCGCGCCTCGTCGACGAATTGCACACCGGCGACCAAGCCGCCGCGGCCAACGCGAAGCGCCTGCTGGAAGTGCTGACGCCGATCGCGAAGAGCTGGCCCAGCGAGTGGTGCCTGGAGGCCAACAGCCTCGCCATCCAGGTGCACGGCGGCTACGGCTACACGCGCGACTTCCCGGTCGAGCAGCACTGGCGCGACAACCGCCTGAACATGATCCACGAGGGCACGCACGGGATCCAGGGGCTGGACCTGCTGGGCCGCAAGGTCCGCATGGAGGGTGGCGCGGCCTTGAAGCTGCTCGCGGCGCGCATCGACGCGACGGCCGCGCGCGCCGGTCAGCTGGAAGGGCTCGCCGAGCACGCGAACGCGCTTGCCGCGGCCCTGCAGCGCCTCGGTGCCGCGACCAAGGCCGCGTGGGCGACCGGCGAGCCGGCCGAGGCGCTCGCGAACGCGACGGCCTACCTGCAGGCCTTCGGCCATGTCGTCGTTGCCTGGTTGTGGCTCGACGTGGCGATCACCGCCCAGCGACTGCTCGCCGCCGGCGATGCCGACCGTGCCGACTTCGCGCGCGGCAAGCTGGCTGCCATGCACTACTTCTACCGCCACGAACTTCCCAAGCTCGGGGGCTGGCTCGCGGTCGTCGAAACGCGCGACACCACCTGTGCCGATCTCGACCCCGCCTGGCTTTGAAACCATCGACCGACTCATGCCGATGAAGCACGCGACGCTCGAACGCTGGATCTGGGTGCTGCTCTACGGCGGCGTGCTGGCTTCGATGATCGGCCTGTGGTCGATGGAGCGCGATGCCCGGCTGGGCTGGTTGCTCGTCGGCGCGGGCATCACGGTGACGGCGCTCGGCGTGGCCGGCGTCGCCTGGCGTGCGCGGCTCGACCGCAAGCCCCGGGCACCGGCTCGATGAACACCGATCCGCTCGACACAGGCCCGCGATGAAACCCACGAACCTCTTGCATGTCCTCGGCCGCTTTGCAGCGCCGGCCTTGACGGGCCTCGCGCTCGCCTCGGCGCAGGCCGCGGCACCCGACGCGCCGCGCGCCGCCGGTGCCGAGACCGCGCCTTTCGCCTTTCCCGAGTTCCGCACGCCGGCCGAGATCACCTCGCGTTGCGACGCGACGCTGAAGGCGATGGCCGCGGCCGAGAAGGCCGCCGAGAGCGACGGCCCGGTGCTTGCGCGTTTCGACCGCATCGGCCAGCTCGCCGAGGACTCGCTGAACGCGATCTCCTTCCTCGGCTACGTGCATCCCGACAAGCCGATGCGCGATGCCGCCCAGGCCTGCGACCTGCGCCAGCAGGCCTTCAACAACAAGCTGTTCCAGAACGCGCGCATCAACGAACGGCTCAAGGCCCTGCAGCCGGCCGATGCGATCGACACCCGCTTGCGCGCCGACCTGCTCGCGGCCTTCGAAGACGCCGGCGCGAGCCTGCCCGGCGCCGCGCGCGACAAGGCGAGGGCGCTCAACACCGAGATGGGCAGGCTCGCGCAGGACTTCGAGCGGCGCATCCAGGAAGACCAGACACGCGTGGCCTTCACCGAGGCCGAGCTCGAAGGCGTGAAGCCGGAGGTCTGGAAGGACGCGAAGCGCGATGCACAGGGCCGCCTGCTGCTCGGCATGGAGTACCCGACCTACCACCCGGTGCTGGAGTCCGCGCGCAACCCGAAGACGCGCGAGCGCATGTGGCGCGCCTTCCAGAACCGCGCGGGCGCGCCGAACCTGGTGACGCTCGGCACGCTCGGCCAGAAGCGGCGTGAATACGCACGGCTGTTCGGCCTGCCCAGCTATGCCGATTTCGCGCTGCGCCGCCGCATGGCGGGCAGCGTCGAGCGGGTGCAGGGCTTCCTCGGCGAGGTCGGCACCGTCGTGACCAAGCGCGAGCTGGCTGACCTGGCCGACCTGAGGACCGCGAAGGCGAGCGAAGCGAAGTCGTCGGCCCCGGCGGTGAAGATCGAGCGCTGGGACACGGCCTACTACACGGAGCAGGTCAAGCGCGAACGCTTCGCGCTCGACCAGGAGCGCTTTCGCCGCCACTTCCCGCCGCAGGCGAGCGTCGATTTCGTGATGGCGCTTTCGAGCCGGCTGTTCGGGGTGAACTTCAAGCCGATCGAGCAGAAGCTCTGGCATCCCGACGTGCGCGCCTACGCGCTGGTCGACGGCAGCGGCGGCAACGAGCGCAACGAGGGCCCGACCATCGGAACGCTCTACCTCGACCTCTACCCGCGCGAGGCCAAGTACGGCCATGCCGCCTGCTGGGGCCTGCGCGGATCGTCCACGCTCGTCGGCCGCCTGCCCGCCGCGGCGCTGGTGACCAATTTCGACCGCAAGGGCCTGACGCTCGACGAGCTGGAGACGATGCTCCACGAGTTCGGCCACGCGCTGCATCACACGCTGTCGGCGACCCGCTATTCGCAGAACGCCGGAACGAACGTGAAGCTCGATGTCGTCGAGGCGCCTTCGCAGATGCTCGAGGAGTGGGTCTACGACGCAAGGGTGCTTGCGCTGTTCCAGCAGGTCTGCCCGAGCTGCGAGCCGGTGCCGGCCGATCTGCTCGAGCGCGCGGTCCGCTCGCGCAGCTTCGCGAAGGGTCTGCAGTTCGCGCGCCAGCATCTGTACGCGAGCTACGACCTCGCGCTGCACGGCGCGGCTGCGCCCGAACCGATGGCGACCTGGGCCCGCATGGAGGGCGCGACGCCGCTCGGCCACGTCAAGGGCACGATGTTCCCGGCCGGCTTCGGCCATCTCGCCGGCGGCTACGGCGCCGGCTACTACGCCTACCTTTGGAGCCTCGCGACGGCGCAGGACCTGTTCACCGCGTTCGCGAGCGACCCGCTTTCGGCCGAGACCGGCCGCCGCTACCGCGCGACGGTGCTCGCCAACGGCGGCCAGGTCGACCCGAACGAGCTGGTCGCGAGCTTCCTCGGCCGGCCGTCCGACAGCAAAGCCTTCTTCCGCTGGCTCGACCAGTGAGCGACACGAGGAGCACGCGATGACCCGCAGCGTCCAGCAGCTCTTCGATCTGCAGGGGCGTACCGCGCTCGTCACCGGCGGCTCGCGCGGGCTCGGCCTGCAGATCGCGGAGGCGCTGGGCGAGGCCGGCGCGCGCGTGCTGCTGTCGTCGCGCAAGGCCGGCGATCTGGAAGAGGCCGCCACCCACTTGAAGCAGCGCGGCATCGAGGCCGGATGGATCGCGGCCGACGCGAGCCGGCCGGAAGACATCGAGCGCCTCGCCACGGAGGCGCTCGCCAGGCTCGGCGCGATCGACATCCTCGTCAACAACGCCGGCGCCACCTGGGGCGCGCCTGCCGAGGAGCACCCGCTCGAAGCCTGGGACAAGGTGATGAACCTGAACGTGCGCGCGATCTTCCTGCTGAGCCAGCAGGTGGGGCGTCGCTCGATGATTCCGGGCAGGCGCGGACGCATCGTCAACGTTGCCTCGATCGCCGGCCTCGGCGGCAACCACGAAGGCATGCAGACGCTCGCCTACAACACCAGCAAGGCGGCGGTCATCAACCTCACGCGCACGCTCGCCGGCGAGTGGGGCGTGCACGGCATCACCGTCAACGCCCTTGCGCCGGGGTTCTTCCCCAGCAGGATGACCAAGGGGCTGCTCGATCGCGTCGGCATCGACACGATGGCCGCGCATGCGCCGCTGCGCCGCATCGGCGACGACGAAGACCTGAAGGGCGCCGCGCTGTTGTTCGCCAGCGATGCGGGGAAGCACATCACGGGGCAGGTGTTGCCGGTCGACGGTGGCGTGAGCGCCATGATCGGCGGGTCGATGTGGTCCACCCCCGTTGCGGCTTCGCCGCTCCCCCTCCAGGGGGCGCCGCTGGCGGACCGGCAGAGCCGGATCCGCGGCGGCTGCCCGGTTTGAAAGCCGGCTCCTCGACAGGCTGTGTCTGATGGACTTCCCCGTCCGCATCCCCTTCGTCGAACAACTCGGCTTCAGGCTGAACTCGATGTCCGACGGCACCGCCGAACTGAGCGTCCAGCTCACGAACGAGCAGACCAACTCCTTCGGCGTCGCGCACGGCGGCTTGACGATGACGCTGCTCGACGTCGCGATGGCCCATGCCGCGCGCAGCGTCAACACGCGCAGCGCCGACTTCTCCCCGGGTGTCGTGACGATCGAGATGAAGACCAGCTTCCTGCGCCCCGCGCAGGGCACATTGATCGCGCGCGGGCGGCTGCTGCATCGAACCGCGACGATGGCGTTCTGCGAAGGCAGCGTGCTCGGCGCGGACGGCGCGCTCTGCGCGCACGCGACCGGCACCTTCAAGTACTTGCGCGCGCTGCCCGCGGCCTCGCGCGAGCTGCGGCCGCTGAACGGGCCGCCGCGCATCGAAGGCCGCGGCAGCGCTTGACGGACCGACCGACACCCAAACCCAGGAGACCACGATGGCCACCATCAACCAGCAGATCCTGCTTGCCTCGCGCCCCGAAGGCGAGCCGAGCGCGGACAACTTCAAGCTCGTCGAGAAGCCTGTTCCCGAACTCGCCGAGGGCGACGTGCTGGTGCGCAACCAGTGGCTGTCGCTGGACCCTTACATGCTCGGCCGCATGAACGAGGGCAAGAGCTACGCGCAGCCGCAGCCGCTCGACGAAGTGATGATCGGCGGCACCGCGGGCGAGGTGGTCGCGTCCAGGAACGCGCACTTCCAGGTCGGCGACAAGGTCGTCGGCATGGGCGGCTGGCAGCAGTACCAGCTTGTCTCGGGCGCACAGCGCGGCGTGCTTCAGAAGGTGGACACCGCGCGCATTCCGCTTTCGGCTTACCTCGGCGCGGTCGGCATGCCCGGCGTCACCGCGTGGTACGGGCTGGTGAAGATCATCGCGCCCAGGGAAGGCGAGACGGTGGTGGTGAGCGCGGCGAGCGGTGCGGTCGGCGGCGCGGTCGGGCAGCTGGCCAAGGCGCGCGGCGCGCGGGTCGTCGGCATCGCCGGCGGGCCCGACAAGTGCGCCTACGTAAAAGACGAACTCGGCTTCGACGAGTGCATCGACTACAAGCCGCTCAAGGACTTGAAGTCGCTGAGCACGGCGTTGAAGGCCGCGTGCCCGAAGGGCATCGACGGTCACTTCGAGAACGTCGGCGGCCTGATCCTCGATGCGGTGATGCTGCGCGCCAACGCCTTCAGCCGCATCGCCTTCTGCGGAATGATCTCCGGCTACAACGGCGAGCCGATCCCGATGCAGAACCCGTCGCTGATCCTGGTGAACCGGATGAAGCTGGAAGGCTTCATCGTCAGCGAGCACATGGAGATCTGGCCCGAGGCCTTGAAGGAGCTGGGGACGATGGTCGCCACCGGCAAGCTCAAGTACCGCGAGAGCGTGGCCGACGGCCTGGCCGCCGCGCCCGAAGCCTTTCTCGGCCTGCTCAAGGGCCGGAACTTCGGCAAGCAGCTGGTCAAGCTGTACTGAGGGGGCGCGATGAGCTTCGCGGTGCCCGCCGGAGAGCTCGTTCTCCACCACTACCCGATGTCGCCGTTCGCCGAGAAGGTGCGGCTGGTGCTGGGCGCCAAGCGGCTCGCCTGGCGCTCGGTGCACATCCCGGTCGTGATGCCCAAGCCCGACGTGGTCGCGCTGACCGGCGGCTACCGCAAGACGCCGGTGCTGCAGATCGGCGCGGACATCTACTGCGACACCGCACTGATCTGCCGCGTGCTCGACGCGCGGGCGCCCGAGCCGACGCTGTACCCGCGCGCGATCGATGGCGCCGCGCAGCTGCTTGCGCAGTGGGCCGACGCGACCCTGTTCTGGGCGGCGGTGCCGTACGCGCTGCAGCCGGGCACCGCGCCCGAGGTCTTCGGCAAGCTGCCGCCGGAGCAGATCAAGGCCTTCGCGGTGGACCGCGCCGCGCTGCGGCCCAATGCGCTGCGGCCGAACTTCCTCGATGCCGGCGTGGCGCTGCGGCATCACCTCGGCTGGCTCGAATCGCTGTTTGCCGACGGCCGCTCGCACCTGGCCGGCACGGCCTTGAGCATCGCGGACTTCGCGGTCGCGCACCCGCTGTGGTTCGTGCACCGGGTGCCATCGTTGCGTGCCGAGATCGACGCGCACCCGCACCTGCGCGCCTGGCTCGAGGCGATGCTGGCGTTCGGCAACGGCGACGCGACGCCGATGACGAGCACCGAGGCGATCGAGCTCGCGGCATCGTCGGTCGAGCGCGCGCCGGTCGAGGTCGAGCCGGGCCTCGGCTTCGATGCCGGCGCGGACGTCACCGTGACGCCGACCGACTACGGCTTCGACCCGGTCGCTGGCCGGCTCGTCGGCTTGAGCCGCGACAGTGTCACCGTCGAACGCCGGGACGATCGCGCCGGCACGCTGCAGGTGCACTTCCCGCGCATCGGCTTCCAGATCAGGAAGCAGGAGACGAAACCATGATCGACGACTTCGCCGGCAAGACGGCGGTGCTCACCGGCGCCGGATCAGGCTTCGGGCTCGAGATGGCGCGCATCGCGGCGCGCGAGCGGATGAACGTGGTGATGGCCGACGTGCAGGCCGACGCGCTCGGGCGCGCTGCCGAGGAGATCCGCGCCGCGGGCGTCGAGGTGCTGGCGCAGCAGCTCGACGTGGCGAAGGCCGGCGAAGTCGAGGCGCTCGGCCGCGCGGTGCAGGCACGCTTCGGCGCGCCGCATCTCGTGTTCAACAACGCCGGGGTCGGCGCCGGCGGGCTCATCTGGGAACACACGCGCGCCGATTGGGAATGGGTGATCGGCGTCAACCTGATGGGCGTGGCCCACGGCGTGCGCGTCTTCACGCCGATGATGCTGGCCGCCGCCGCGGCCGACGCCGCATGGCGCGGCCACATCGTCAACACCGCCTCGATGGCCGGGCTGGTGAACATGCCGAACATGGGCGTCTACAACGTCAGCAAGCATGCGGTCGTGAGCCTTTCCGAGACGCTCTACCAGGACCTGCGGCTCGTGACCGAGCAGGTCGGCGCCTCGGTGCTCTGCCCCTTCTTCGTGCCGACCGGCATCCACGAAAGCCACCGCAACCGGCCGAGCGATGCACCGATGGCACGGCCCACGCGCAGCCAGCTCGTCGCGCAGGCGATGGTCGGCAAGGCGGTCGGCTCGGGCAAGGTGACGGCGGCCGACGTCGCGCAGAAGGTCTTCGACGCGGTGCGCAGCGGCAGCTTCTACATCCACAGCCATCCACAGGCGCTGGCGAGCGTGCAGACGCGGCTCGAGGACGTGATGACGCCGCGCAACCCGAGCGATCCCTTCGCCGCGAAGCCGGAGATCGGCACACAGCTGCGCGAGTCGCTGCGCGAGCCGCGCTGAGGCGATCGCGGCTCATCGTGCGCGTGACGGCACGCGCCGCGATGCCGGGCCGCCGCGCGAGCGGCGCGCGGCTTTCGCACGAAAACCTGCGTGGCACACTGCGCCGCCCATGAGAGTGCCCCGCTGGTTTCTTGCGCTGCCGCTCGTGCTGGCGGGCCCATCCTTCGCGCAGACGGACGCGCCGCTCCTGCAGGTCGACGACGCGATCGTGCAGCGCGGCGCGCAGCTGCGGCTCACCGGCGAACGACTCGAGCTGCCGGCCGACGGATCGATCGGCCTCGTCGGCGTCAGCTACCTGCTGCAACTCGCGCCGCGATCCGCGCCCTGGCTCTACGGCGGCCCCGCCGCGTACGGCGCGGTCAGCGGCCGGCGCGGCGGCCTGCTGGTGGTCGGCGGCGAAGCCGCGGCCCGGCTGCCCATCCATGAGCGCTGGTCGATCGGCGCCGGCCTGTTCGCGGGCGGCGCCGCGGTCGGCGACGGCCTGATGCTGCGCCCGCACGCCGAGCTGCTGTGGGAATTCAGGCCCGGCCAGCGGCTGGGACTCGGCTGGTCGCAGGTGCGCTTCGCGAGCAGCCGCATCGACAGTTCGCAGGTCGCGCTGACCTGGCAGATCGACACCCGCTTCGGCTACCTGCCGGAAGGCGGCTCGATGAAGTTCCTCCAGCTCGGCACGAGCGCCACGCCGCGCACCGGCGTCGGCTTCGATCGGGTGCAGGCGACCGCCGGCGTCTACCGGCCACACGCCGGGGCCCGAACGCTCGCGGGCGCGCCGCTGCCGCGCAACCTCGGCTTTGCCGGCGCGCGGCTCGAGCGCTCGATCGGCGACAACCTCTACTGGGGCGTGGAAGCCAACGGCGCGGCCTCGGGCGGCGTCGGCGGCTATGCCGAACTGCTGGGCACGATGGGCTACGAGGTCGTCACCGACTCCGAGGCCTTCGCCGCCGGCTACCGGCTCGCGCTCGGCAGCGCCGGCGGCGGCGGTGTCGACACCGGCGGCGGCCTGCTGTGGAAGGCGGGCGTCTACGGCATCGCGCGGCTCGCGAGCGACCTCGGCCTGACGCTCGAAGGCGGCCTCGCGCGCGCGCCGCAGGGCAGCTTCCGCGCGCGCTACGCGAGCGTCGCGCTGAACTGGATCATCGACGACCGCCTCGACGGCACGGCGCCGCCGCGCGTCACGCCGATGGAATGGGCCGCGGGCGTCGGCCGCTACCGCGCCGTGCGCAAGCCGGGCAGTGCCGTCGGCCCCGGCGAGCGCGCGCTCGACTACGCGAAGCTGCGCGTCAACCGCGAGATGGCGCCCGGCTTCTACCTCGGCGGCGAGGTGCAGAGCGCGGTCGGCGGCAGCGCCGGCGGCTACGTCGTCGGCCTGGTCGGCGCCGGCCTGCGGCGCGACTTCGGCGAGCGCCTTCATGGCGGCGTCGAGCTGTTCGGCGGAGCGGCCGGCGGCGGCGGCGTCGACGCCGGCGGCGGCGCGGTCGTGCAGCCGATGGCCTACCTCGGCTGGCAGCTTGCGCCCGGGCTCGCGCTGCGCGTCGGCGGCGGGCATGTCAAGTCGCTGCGCGGGCCGCTGTCGAGCAGCGTCGGCGAGGTGTCGCTGGTGTTCGGCTTCGGCGTGGTGAGCCGCGGCTACCGGTGAGCGCGCCGGCTGCGGCGGGCGGGTGCCCGATCGATCCGCGACCAGCCGGCTGAAGCGCAGGCGGCGAGCTTGAGCGCCCCGATCGTCGCGATCGCCGGTGGCGGCCCGGCGGGCCTGATGGCCGCCGAGACCCTGGCCACGGCGCGCGGCGATCTGCAGGTTCACGTCTTCGACGCGATGCCCTCGGTCGGCCGCAAGTTCCTGCTCGCGGGCAAGGGCGGCCTGAACCTCACGCACGCCGAGCCGCGGCCCGGCTTCGACACGCGCTACGGCGCCCGCCGGCGTGCCGTGGCGGGCTGGCTCGACGGCTTCGATGCCGACGCGCTCCGCGCCTGGGCCGCGGGCCTCGGCATCGCGACCTTCGTCGGCAGTTCGGCGCGCGTGTTCCCGGTCGACATGAAGGCCGCGCCGCTGCTGCGCGCCTGGCTGCATCGGCTGCGCGCCCAAGGCGTGCGCTTTCATGCGCGCCATCGCTGGCAGGGCTGGGCCGACGACGGCGCCCTGCGCTTCGCGACGCCCGAAGGCGAGCGCCGCGTGCACTGCGGCGCGACGGTGCTCGCGCTTGGCGGCGCGAGCTGGCCGCAGCTCGGCTCCGACGGTGCCTGGGTCGGCGCCCTGCGCGCCGCCGGCATCGACGTGGCTCCGCTCGCGCCGTCGAACTGCGGCTTCGACGTGCGCGCGCCGGCCTGGCGCGCGGCAAAGGCGAGCGGCTGGACCGCGCACCTCGCCGAGCGGCATGCCGGCGCGCCGATCAAGCCGGTGGCGTTGAGCGTCGAGGCGTCCGGCGGCGGCGAGGCTTTCCGCCGCCAGGGCGAGTTCGTGCTGACCGCGACCGGCATCGAGGGCAGCCTCGTCTACGCCGCGTCGAGCCTGCTGCGCGATGCGATCGCCGCCGAGGGCGAGGCGATCGCCCGGCTCGATCTGCTGCCGGACCGCGCGATCGAGCAGGTGCAGGCCGAAGTCGCCCGGCCGCGCGGCCCGCGCTCGCTGGCGACGCACCTGAAGTCGCGGCTCGGCCTGGCCGGCGCGAAGCTCGCGCTGCTGCACGAGGTGCTCGAGCCCGCGGCGCTGCACGATGCGGCTCGTTTGTCGGCGGCGATCAAGTCGCTGCCGCTGCGGCTGGCCGCGCCGCGGCCGGTCGCGGAGGCGATCAGCACCGCCGGCGGCGTGAAGCTCGAAGCGCTCGACGAGCGTCTGATGGCGCGCGCCCGGCCCGGCGTCTTCGTCGCCGGCGAGATGCTCGACTGGGAAGCGCCAACCGGCGGCTACCTGCTCACCGCCTGCATGGCCAGCGGGCGGCTCGCAGCGAAGGGCGTGCTCGGCTGGCTCGCGCAGGCCTGATCGAAGCGACCGCGGCGGGCGGCGTCGGCACGCCACAATCGCCGCCCATGACCGCCACCCGCCCGATCCATCTCGTCCGGCCCGAGCCGGCATCGCGTCAACCCGAGGCTGCGTTGCATCCGACCGCCGAGCGATGGTCGGTCGAGGCCGTCGAGGCGCTGTTCGAGCTGCCGTTCAACGACCTGCTGTTCCGCGCGCAGCAGGTGCATCGCGAGCACTTCGACGCCAACGCGGTGCAGCGCTCGACGCTGCTGTCCATCAAGACCGGCGGCTGCCCCGAGGACTGCGCCTACTGCCCGCAATCCGTCCACCACGACACCGGCGTCGAGGCCGACAAGCTGATGGACGTCGCCGAGGTACGCGCCGCGGCACAGGCCGCCGCTGCCGCGGGCGCCTCGCGCTTCTGCATGGGCGCCGCCTGGCGCGAGCCGAAGGACCGCGACATCGACAAGGTCGTCGAACTGGTGCGCGAGGTGAAGGCGCTCGGGCTGGAGGCCTGCTGCACGCTCGGCATGCTGACCCGGCCGCAGGCGCAGGCGCTGAAGGACGCCGGCGTCGACTACTACAACCACAACCTCGACACCGCGCCCGAGGCGTATGGCCGGATCATCGGCACGCGCGTCTACGAAGACCGGCTCGCGACGCTGGCGCACGTGCGCGAGGCCGGCATGCAAGTGTGCTCGGGCGGCATCGTCGGCATGGGCGAGAACCGGCGCGAGCGCGCCGGGCTGATCGCGCAGCTGGCGAACCTCGACCCGCATCCCGAGTCGGTGCCGATCAACGAGCTGGTGCAGGTCGAAGGCACCCCGCTCGCGGGCAGCGACAAGCTCGATCCCTTCGAGTTCGTCCGCATGATCGCGGTGGCGCGCATCACGATGCCGGGCGCGTACGTGCGGCTGTCCGCCGGCCGGCAGGCGATGGGCGACGCGGTGCAGGCGCTGTGCTTCCTCGCCGGCGCGAATTCGATCTTCTACGGCGACAAGCTGCTGACCACCGGCAACCCCGAGGTCGCGCGCGACGAGGCGCTGTTCGAGCGGCTGGGTCTGAGCGCGGTCTGAGCCGCAAGCCGCGGCAGGCTGCGGACCACCGGCCCGCGCGAAGCGGCCGGCGCTCGCAAGACGCCGGGCCGACCGGCTGAACTTTGGCCGACCTGCCGCGCTCCCATCCGCGGCGCTGGCGTCTTCGTGGATGACCGGGGCCGGCAGCGCGCGGCACCGACATCCGTGCCCGCTGCCGTCGAGCCGCGAGACGCGGCGAAGGATCGCTGCACGAGGGAGGCCCGATGGCTTGGTGGTCGAGATTGGCGGTGGCGGTGCTCGCCGCGGTGGCGGTCGGCGGCGGCGGCTACTGGTGGTGGACGCAGCAGCGACCGGCCGCGCCCGTGCCCGCGCCGCAGCCGCCGCTGGCCGCGTCCGCTTCGGTGCCCGACGTCGCCGCCTCGGCGCCGCCCGCGGTGCGCTACCCGATCGAGGACGTCGCCGCCGGCGTCGAGGCCGAGCTCCCCGCGGCGCCGGCCGATGCCGAGCGGCTGGTCGCCGACGCGCTCGTCGTGCTGCTCGGCCGCAAGGACGTGCAGAGCTTCGTGCAGCTCGACGGCTTCGTGCGCCGCGCCGTCACGACGATCGACAACCTCGGCCGCGCGCAGGCCAGCGCCCGGCTCTGGCCCGTGACGCCGACGCGCGGACGCTTCGGCACCGTCGAGCGCGGCGGCAGCACGACGATCGCCGCGGCGAACGCAGAGCGCTACATGCCCTTCGTGCGCTTCGCGACCGACATCGACGCCGCGCGCGCCGCGGCGCTCTACGTTCGGCTCTACCCGCTGTTCCAACGGGCCTACGACGAGCTCGGCTACCCCGGCCGGCACTTCAACGACCGGCTGGTCGACGTGATCGACCTGCTACTCGCGACGCCCGAGCCCGCGGCCGCGCCGACGCTGCGGCTCACCGAGGTGCAGGGCCCGATGGCGGACCCGCGCCCCTGGGTGCGCTACGAGTTCGCCGATCCGACGCTCGAGGCGCGGCCCGCAGGCCAGAAGATCCTGCTGCGCATCGGCTCGCGCAACGCGCGGCTGCTGAAGGACAAGCTGCGCGAGTTCCGCGCGCAGATCGTCAAGGCCCGATGAGCGCGTCGCGGCTGGTAGGGTCGGCGCCCTGCGCGGCTTGCGCGCCGTCCCGCGGCGGGAAGCACGCCTTCCTCGCCTTTCGCTTTTCCCACTCTCCAACAACACGATGCATCGACGCAACCTCCTTGGCGGCCTCGCTTTTGCCGCCGCCCTCGAAGCCCTCGTCGGCCGAGCCGCGAACGCCACCGCGCTGCGCACGATCGGCCAGCCGCAGCCCTTCGACTACGCCGCGCTGAAGGGCCGCGCGCGCACGCTGGCGGCGGCGCCCTACAAGCCGCCGTCGCAGAAGTTGCCGGCCGCGATCGAGAACCTCGACTGGGACCGCCACCAGGCGATCCGCTTCCGCCCCGACCACGCGCTGTGGAACGACGAAGGTCTGCGCTTTCGCGCGCAGTTCTTCCACCTCGGGCTGTTCTTCAAGTCGGCGGTGAGGCTCTACGAAGTGGAGGGCGGCCAGGCGCGCGAGCTCGCCTACGACACCGCGCTGTTCGACTACGGCAAGAGCGGCGTCGACGGCAAGAAGCTGCCGGCCGACCTCGGTTTCGCGGGCTTCCGGCTCAACTTCCACACCGACCCCGAGCGCGACGTCTGCGCCTTCCTCGGCGCGAGCTACTTCCGCGCGGTCGGCGGCAGCTGGCAGTACGGCTTGTCGGCGCGCGGGCTCGCGGTCGACACCGGCCTGCCGCGCGACGAGGAGTTTCCGAACTTCGTCGCCTTCTGGCTCGACAAGCCGGCGGCCGGCTCGAACACGATCCGCGTGCATGCACTGCTCGACTCGCCGAGCATCGCCGGCGCCTACCGCTTCGACATCACGCCCGGCGACACGCAGGTGATGGACATCGACGCCGCGCTCTACCCGCGCAAGACCATCGAGCGCCTGGGCATCGCGCCGATGACCAGCATGTACCAGGTCGGCGAGAACGACCGCCGCATGGCCAACGACTGGCGCCCCGAGATCCACGACAGCGACGGCCTCGCGATGTGGACGGGCAAGGGCGAACGCATCTGGCGGCCGCTGGCCAACCCGGCCGGCCTGCGCTTCAACAGCTTCGCCGACGAGAACCCGCGCGGCTTCGGTCTGCTGCAGCGCGACCGCAGCTTCGAGCACTACCAGGACGACGGCGTCTACTACGACCGCCGGCCGAGCCTGTGGGTCGAGCCCAAGCACGGCTGGGGCGCGGGCGCGGTGCAGCTGGTCGAGATCCCGACGATCGACGAGACCTTCGACAACATCGTCGCCTTCTGGAACCCGGCCACGCCGCCGAAGCCCGGCGACGAGCTGCTGATGGGCTACCGCCTCTACTGGGGCGAGCAGCCGCCGGTCCCGCAGCCGCTCGCGCGCGCTGTCGCCACGCGCACCGGCCTTGGCGGCATCGTCGGCCAGCCGCGCAAGTACTTCGCGTGGCGCTTTGCAGTCGACTTCGCGGGCGGCGACCTGTCGCTGCTCGGCCCGAAGGCGAAGGTCGAGGCGGTGATCACCGCGTCGCGCGGCAAGGTCGAGATCACTTCGGCGCGGCCGCTGGCGTCGATCAACGGCTGGCGCGCGATGTTCGACCTCGTGCCGCCCGAAGGGATCGAGCCGATCGACCTGCGGCTGTTCCTGCGCAGCGGCACGCAGGCGCTGAGCGAGACCTGGGTCTACCAGTACAACCCGCCGCCGGTGGCGGAGCGCAGGCTGTTCTGAGCGAGCGGTCGATACGCGCGAAGGAGCGGCGCAAGGCCGATGGCACACTGCGCGCCCCGCGGCAAGGGGCCGTGCTGACGACGACGAAGCTTGGATACGAACGACCGCATCGCCCGGCAGATCGCTGACGAGCTGCAGGTCCGCACGGCGCAGGTCCGCACGGCGATCGAGTTGCTCGACGGCGGCGCGACCGTGCCCTTCATCGCGCGCTACCGCAAGGAGGCGACCGACGGCCTCGACGACATCCAGCTGCGCGAGCTCGAGGCTCGCCTCGCCTACCTGCGCGAGCTGACCGCACGCCGCGAAGCGGTGCTCGCGAGCATCGACGAGCAGGGCAAGCTGACGCCCGAGCTGCGCGCGGCGATCGAGGCGGCGCCGACCAAGCAGGAGGTCGAGGACCTGTACGCGCCGTACAAGCCGCGGCGGCGCACGAAGGGCATGGTCGCGCGCGAGGCCGGGCTGGAGCCGCTGGCCGATACGCTGTTCGCCGATCCCGGCCTGGTGCCGCTCGACGAGGCCGCGCGCTTCATCGCCGCGCTGCCCGGGGGCGCGGCGGCGCTGGCCGAAGCGGGCTATGCCGACGTGCCGGCCGCGCTCGACGGCGTGCGAGACCTGCTCGCCGAGCGCTGGGCCGAGGACGCGGCGCTGGTGCAGAAGCTGCGCGCGTGGTTGTGGGACGAGGGCACGCTGCAGTCGCGGCGCATCGCCACGCGTAGCGAAACCGATGCGGAAGCCGTCAAGTTTCGCGACTACTTCGAGCACGACGAGCCGATCGCGCGCGTGCCCTCGCACCGCGCGCTGGCGATGTTCCGCGGGCGGGCGCTCGAGGTGCTGGACCTGAAGCTCGTGCCGCCGGAGGCGGCCGGGACGCAGGCTTCGACGAGTTCCGCGCCGACGCCGCCGAGCCCGACCGCCGTGCGCACCAGCGCGCCAAGCCTCGCGGAAGGCCGCATCGCCCAGCACCTGGGCTGGCGCCATGCACAGCGCGCCGGCGACGAGCTGATCCGCAAGTGCATCGCCTGGGCCTGGAAGGTGAAGCTGTCGTTGAGCCTGGAGCGCGAGCTGTTCGCGAAGCTGCGCGAGCAGGCCGAGCAGGTGGCGATCAAGGTCTTCGCCGACAACCTGCGCGACCTGCTGCTCGCGGCACCCGCCGGCCCGCGCGCGGTGATGGGGCTCGACCCCGGCATCCGCACCGGCGTCAAGGTCGCGGTGGTCGACGCGACCGGCAAGCTGCTCGCGACGCACACCGTCTACCCGCACGAGCCGCGCCGCGACTGGGACGGTGCGCTGCACGCGCTGGGCCACCTGGCCCGCGAACACGGCGTGCAACTCGTCGCGATCGGCAACGGCACCGCGAGCCGCGAGACCGACAAGCTCGCCGCCGAACTGATCGCGCGGCTCGCCGCGGCGGGGCAGGGCGGCGTCCAACGGGTTGTGGTCAGCGAGTCGGGCGCGTCGATCTATTCGGCCAGCGAATTCGCGAGCAAGGAGCTGCCCGAGCTCGACGTCAGCCTGCGCGGCGCGGTCTCGATCGCGCGGCGCCTGCAGGATCCGCTGGCCGAGCTGGTGAAGATCGAGCCGAAGAGCATCGGCGTCGGCCAGTACCAGCACGACGTGAACCAGGCGGCGCTGGCACGCATGCTCGACGCGGTGGTCGAGGACTGCGTCAACGCGGTCGGCGTCGATCTGAACACCGCGTCGGCGCCGCTGCTGTCGCGCGTGTCGGGGCTTTCGGGCGGCGTGGCGCAGAGCATCGTGCGCTGGCGCGACGCCCACGGTGCGTTCCGTCATCGCGGCCAGCTGCGCGAAGTCGCCGGCTTGGGCGACAAGACCTTCGAGCAGGCGGCGGGCTTCCTGCGCATCCGCGGCGGCGAGCAGCCGCTCGATGCCTCGGGCGTGCATCCCGAGACCTATCCGCTCGTCGAGAAGATCGCCGCCGCCGCCGGCCGGCCGGTGGCCGCGCTGATCGGCAGCACCGACGTGCTGCGCAAGCTGCGCCCGGAGGCGCTGGCCGACGACCGCTACGGCGCGATCACCGTGAAGGACGTGCTTGCCGAACTGGAGAAGCCCGGGCGCGACCCGCGGCCCGATTTCAAGGTCGCGCGCTTCAACGACGGCGTCGACGACATCAAGGACCTGCGCCCCGGCATGCGGCTGCAAGGCACGGTCAGCAACGTCGCGGCCTTCGGCGCCTTCGTGGATCTCGGCGTGCACCAGGACGGCCTGGTGCACGTGAGCCAGCTCGCCGATCGCTTCGTCAAGGACGCGCGCGAGGTGGTCAAGACGGGCGACGTGGTCGAGGTGCGCGTGGTCGAGGTCGACGTGCAGCGCGCCCGCATCGCCTTGTCGATGAAGGCCGAGCGCCCCGGCGGCGACGCGGCCCGGGGGCCGTCGTTCGAAAGGGCGCCGGGCCGGGCGCTGCCGCGTCAGCAGCCGGACGGTGCCGGGGCGATGGCCGCCGCGTTCGCGAAGCTGCGCGAACGCCGCTGAGCCGGGTTCAGATCCGCTGGCTGTCGGCTGCGACCGGCATGCGCGTCGTCGTCGCGCGGGCCGGCGCGGCGACGCGGCGCAGCGGCAGCGTGCCGCGCGCGACGACGCGCGGCTCGGCCGATGGGCTCGAGGCCTGCATCACGATGTTCATCGCGGCGATCTCGCCGTGACCCAGGCCGCCGTGCGCGACCTGCTCGGGCAGTGCGATCGCGCCAAGGCCGAACGCAAGGCCCAGGCCGACCGTCGTGCGCTGGGCCCAGCCGGCGCCAGCCCCGGTTCGTGACGCGATCGCAACATCGCCGCCGAGCGCGGCTGGCGCCGAGGCCGGCAGCAGCGGTCGCTCCCGACCGGCATGCCGCCACGCCGAACGCAGCACCTGAGGCGGCCGGCTTTCCTCGGGCGTCAGCAGCCAGCCCCTGCGGCGCCATGCGGCGCCGACCGACGGCCGGCTCGTCCACACCGCCAGCGGCACCGCAATGGCCAACGGGAGCGCCAGCGGGAGCAGCTTCCAAGCCTCGCCCGGCGCGCCGGCCAGCCACCACGCGAACACGCCGCAGGCGAGCACGCCGCCGACGCCGAAGCGGCGCAGCGCCTCGCGCCAGCCGATGTCCTTCGCCTCGCGCGACGGCGAGCGCCACTCGAGCTTCAGGCCGGTCAAGGCGCCGATCACGAAGATGCTGTGCGCGAGCATGCGCACCGGCGCCTGCAGCGCGGCGATCACCGCCTCGAGGGCCGCACTGCGCACCAGCGCGAAGCGCCCGCCGAAGCCCTCGGCTTCGCCGCGCGCAATCACCGCCTCGACTGCGAGCGCCCGCGGCAGCAACAGCATCACCAGCGTGCTGGCCCACAGCGCAAGCACGGGCAGCGGCAGCGCATCCGCCGTGCCTTGGCCAGTGACCGCGGCCATGCCGGCATCGGCGACCCACGGCAGCAGGCCGATCAGCACGAAGCCCAGCCACAGCGGCGAGGCGACGTACGACATCGCGCCGGCCACGAACAGCGCGCGGTGCACCGGCGCCAGGCCCGGCTCGGTGATCAGCCGCGCGTTCTGCAGGTTGCCCTGGCACCAGCGGCGGTCGCGCTGCAGTTCGTCGACCAGATGGGCCGGCGGCTGCTCGTAGCTGCCGTCCATGTCGGGCAGCAGCCAGACCTCGTAGCCGGCGCGGCGCATCAGTGCGGCTTCGACGAAGTCGTGCGAGAGGATGTCGCCCGACAGACCGCCGCTGCCCGGCAGCGGCGCGAGCGCGCAGTGCTGCATGAAGGGCTCGACGCGCAGGATCGCGTTGTGGCCCCAGTAATGCGAGTCGCCGAGTTGCCAGTAGCGCAGGCCGGCGGCGAACAGCGGGCCGGTCAGCCGGCCGGCGAACTGCTGGAGGCGGGCATGCAGCGAGTCGAGGCCGACGCTGCGCGGCGCCGTCTGGATGATGCCGGCGCGCGGATGCGCCTCCATCAGCCGCACCATGCTCAGCAGCGCCTCGCCGCTCATCACGCTGTCGGCGTCGAGCACCACCATGTAGCGGAAGCTCGCGCCCCAGCGGCGGCAGAAGTCGGCGACGTTGCCGGCCTTCTTGCGGCCGCTGCGCAGGCGCCAGCGGATGTGCACGCGGCTCGCGTCGTAGCCGTCGGCCGCCAGCGCGGCGCGCAGGTCGCCCCAGGCGTCGCGCTCGATGCGCTTCTGTTCGGGCGACTTGCTGTCGGAAAGGATGAAGAAGTCGAAACGGTCGGAGTCGCCGGCGCGCGACAGCGATTCGATCGTCGCGCGCAGGCAGGCCGAGACGCTGGCCATGTCCTCGTTGTAGACCGGCATCACGACCGCGGTGCGGGCGTCCGCCTCGATCGGGCGTCCCGCGACCGTGCTGGGATCGAGCGCGCTCGGATCGCCGCGGCGCAGGCTCCACCAGCCCATGACGGCGGTCAGGAAACCGCCGCAGACCCAGGCGAACAGCGCGGCGAAGAGGCCGTCGCCGATCCAGCGCCCCGGGTTGGATGGCTGGCCCTGCTGCGTCGCGCCCAGCACCCAGGTGGCCAGCACCGTCGCGACGA
The DNA here is from genome assembly GCF_035762065.1 of Methylibium sp. Lineage (GTDB taxonomy): Bacteria > Pseudomonadota > Gammaproteobacteria > Burkholderiales > Burkholderiaceae_C > Methylibium. The sequence goes on along the minus strand of NZ_DASTPW010000051.1, from coordinate 58,977 downwards.
GCATCGAAACCAGCAGGATGCGCCTGCGGTGCGCGCCGACGCCCTCCCAGGTTCGTCGCAGTGCCGGCCGCGCCGGCAGCGGCGCCGTGCCGGACGCCCGGCCGAGGCCGCGTGCCAGCAGGCCGCTCCAAGGCAGGGCACGCATTGGTGCGCGCTGCACGCGCGGAGCCGTCGCGGCGGGCTCGGCGAGCGCTTGGGGAATCAGGTCACGGGCAGGGCGGAGGTCCATGTCGGGTCAGGCATGTCCGGTGAAAGGGCCGTGCTGCTGGCGGATGGCCGGCAAACGGTCGAGGTCGAGCGGGGATTCAGGGGCGGCTCGTCGGCACCGGGACGGTGCAGGCCGCAGTCGCGCATTGTTGCCTTCGCCGGTTGCCCGGCGAAGGTTGCGGTCATGCCGATCGCAGGCAGAGGATCGGCGCGCTGAGGCGTCGGGAGGCATGGATGAGCAACGACGATGAGGAAACGAGGATTCGAGCAGCCCGGCGAGTCGGCGTTGCCGCCTGGAGCGCCCGTGTGGTGAGCAGATGTTGTGCCTGTCGCTCGGTTTTCACGATCGGCTCCGCGCTTGGGCCGCTGTAGGAGGCGGCCGACGCGCAGGCATCAGGCCGCATGCCAACGCGCGCCTAGCATCGCGCGATGACAAGCACCACGAACGCGCTGCGCATCCATGCCGGACCGGCTGCCCGGGCGGTGCTGGCCGAGCGCGGGCTGCGGGCCGAGGACGTTCGGATGGTCGTCGGCGCCGCCGGCGGACCGAAGGGGCTGGTGCTCGGCGCGATCGATCGCTTCCTGTTCGCCGACTGGCTCGCACGCACGCCGCAGCCGCTGCACCTGGTCGGCGCCTCGATCGGCGCCTGGCGCATGGCGACCGCCGCGCTCGACGACCCGCGTGCCGCCTTCGCGCGGCTGAGCCACGAGTACATCCACCAGACCTACGAGCTCGAGCCGGGCCGGGCGATGCCGACCGCCGAGGTGGTGTCGCGCACCTTCGACCAGGCGCTGCACGACTTCTTCGACGGCCGCATCGAAAAGCTGCTGGCCCACCCGCGCTGGCGCCTGCACATCGTCGTGACGCGGGGGCGACACCTGCTCGCCCGCGAAGGCCGCTGGCGCACGCCGGCCGGCTACCTCGGCGCCTGGCTCAGCAACGCGGTGAGCCGCAAGACGCTGGGCGCCTGGCTCGAGCGGGTCGTGTTCTCTTCGGGCAGCGAGCCGCTGCCGCTCGACCTGGGCGACCTGCGCCACCGCCGCGTGCCTCTGGATGCGGGCAACTTCCGGCCGTCGCTGCTGGCGTCGTGCTCGATCCCGTTCGCGCTGAAGGCGGTGCACGACATCCCCGGCGCGCCGCCCGGCGCCTACTGGGACGGCGGCATCACCGATTACCACCTGCACTGGAACTACGCGCCGGTCGCGCCCGGCCTGGTGCTCTACCCGCATTTCCAGCGCGAAGTGGTGCCCGGCTGGCTCGACAAGTCGCACCGCCGCCGGCACCGCGCGACACCCTTCCTCGACAACGTCGTGGTGCTCGCGCCCGATCCGGCCTGGATCGCGCGCCTGCCCAACGCCAAGCTGCCCGACCGCACCGACTTCAGGCGCTACTCGAGCGACCTGCCGGCGCGCATCGCCGTCTGGAGCCGCGCCGTGCGCGAAAGCGAGCGGCTGGCGGACGAGCTGGCCGCGGCGATCGACGCCGGCCCGGGCCTGCGCGTCGATCCGCTCTGAGCACGGTGCCGTCGTTTCACATCGAGCTGGCGAGCAGCTCGCGGTAGTCGTCCGCGCTCGCGAGACGGGGGTTGGTCTTGTGGCAATGGTCGGCCAGCGCGCCGTCGACCACGCGCTCGGCCCAGCCCGGCTCGACGCCCATCGCCGCCAGGCCGCCCGGCAGGCCCAGGCGCGCGTTCATGTCGGCGATCGCCTGCGGGATGTCGCCCGCCGAGCCCAGCCCCATCGCGCGCGCCATCCGTTCGAGCCGCTTGTCGGCGCGCACGCTTTCAGCCGTGGCGTTGAAACGCACGACCGCGGGCAGGAACATCGCGTTGAGCGTGCCGTGGTGCAGCTTCGGGTTCACGCCGCCGAGGCTGTGGCTCAACGAGTGGACGCAGCCCAGCCCCTTCTGGAACGCCATCGCGCCCTGCATGCTCGCCGCCATCATCTGGCGGCGCGCTTCGCGGTCCCGCCCATTGCGCGTCGCGCTTTCGATGTGCGCCCAGCCGCGTTCGAGGCCGTCGAGCGCGATGCCGTCGGCCGGCGGGTTGAAGGCCGCGGCCATGAAGGTTTCCATGCAGTGCGCGATCGCGTCCATGCCGGTCGCTGCGGTCAGGCCGGCCGGCAGGCCGAGCGTGAGCTCCGGGTCGCAGATCGCCGCCTTGGGCAGCAGGTGCCACGAGTGGAAGCCGAGCTTGCGGTGGTCGTCGACGATCACGATCGCGCCGCGCGCCACTTCGCTGCCGGTGCCGGCGGTCGTGGGTACCGCCACGATCGGCGCCACCGCGCCGGTGATCTTCGCGGAGCCGCCTTCGATGGTCGCGTAGGTCTTCAGCTCGCCAGGGTGCGTCGCAAGAATCGCGAGGCCCTTCGCCAGATCGATGCTCGAGCCGCCGCCGACCGCCACGATGCCGTCCGCTCCGTGCGCCTGCCAGACCGCACGCGCCGCGCGCACCGCGGCTTCGGTCGGGTTCGACGGCGTCTGGTCGAACACCGCGACCGGCAGGTCCTTCAGCGCATCCAGCGCCTTCTGCAGCACACCGGCCGCGCGCACGCCGACGTCGGTGACGACCAGCGGCCGCGCGATGCCGACGCGGGAGCACTCGGCCGCGAGTTCGCGCACCGCGCCGAAATCGAACTGGATCTGCGTCAGATAGAAGATGCTGGCCATGGGGGTAGCGCAGGAGCGAAACGGCCGGGCCAGTATGCTCGCCGCCCCCTCCGGTCACCCCGTTCACCGTCGCCTTTCGCTGCCTGCCGAACATGCCGCCGCTCGACGAGTTGACCCCTGCGATGCGCGGCGTGCTCGACCGCATGCGCCGCGCCGCGCGCCTGCCGATGCACCACATGCCGGTCGAGGCCGCACGGCTGGGCTACGAGCTCGGTGCCGAACTGCTCGACCTGCCGCGCGCGCCGCTGGCGCGTGTCGAGAACCTCGCGATCCCGGCACGCGACGGCCACCGGCTGCGTGCGCGCCTGTACGCGCCGGGCGTCGGCGCGCCGCTTTCCGCGCTGCTGTACTTCCACGGCGGCGGCTTCGTGATCGGCAGCCTCGAAAGCCACGACAGCCTGTGCCGCCAGTTCGCGCTCGCCAGCGGCGCCGCGGTGCTCGCGATCGACTACCGCCTCGCGCCCGAGCATCGCTTCCCCACCGCGGTGAACGACGCCTGGGACGCGCTGCTGTGGCTGCACGCGAACGCGCGCACGCTGGGCCTGCGCAACGACGCGATCGCGATCGGCGGCGACAGCGCGGGCGGCACGCTCGCCGCCGTCGGCGCCTTGATGGCGCGCGACGCCGGCATGCGGCTTGCACTGCAACTGCTGATCTACCCCGGCGTCGCCGCGCGCCAGGACAGCGACTCGCACCGCCGCCACGCGCACGCCGGCATGTTGTCGAGCGAGCTGATCGACTGGTTCTTCGGCCACTACCTTGCGCCCGAGGCCCGTGGCGAATGGCGCTTCGCGCCGCTGCTCGCGCCGGATCACGCGGGTGTCGCACCGGCCTGGATCGGCCTGGCCGAGATCGACCCGCTGGTCGACGAAGGCGTCGCCTACGCCGATGCGCTGCGCGCGGCCGGCGTGCCCGTCGACCTGCGCATTTGGCGCGGGGTGGTGCACGACTTCATCAAGATGGGCCGCGCCATCCCGGAGGCGCGCGAGCTGCATGCCGCCGCCGGCGCGGCGTTGAAGGCGGCCTTCGCCTGACACCCCGGCCGCGACGTCCGACGGCGATCGGCCTTCGACGAAACTTGCCGCCTCACGCGAACGCCGAGGTCTGCCGATGAAACGCGAAGCCTTCCGCCACCTGCACCGCCTGCGCGTGCGCTGGGCCGAGGTGGACCTGCAGAAGATCGTCTTCAACGGCCACTACCTGATGTATCTCGACACCTCGTTCGCCGATTACTGGCGCGCGCTGGCCTTGCCCTATGCCGACACGATGCACCAGCTCGGGGGCGACCTCTACGTGAAGAAGGCGACGCTCGAATACCGCGCCTCGGCCCGCTACGACGACCTGCTCGACGTGGGCATGCGCTGCGAGCGCATCGGCTCGAGCTCCATCCTGATGCAAGGCGCGGTGTTCCGCCAGGACGAACTGCTGGTGAGCGGCGAGCTGATCTACGTGTTCGCCGATCCGGCCACGCAGAAAAGCAAGCCGGTGCCGCCGGCGCTGCGCGAGGTGCTCGAGGCCCACGAGCGCGGCGAGACGCTGGTCGAGCTGAAGTGCGGCCCCTGGGCCGAGTTGCGGATGGCGCCAGCGCGCTGCGCAACGCGGTCTTCGTCGAGGAACAGCGCATCCCGGCCGAACTCGAATGGGACGCGGCCGACGCCGAGGCGCTGCATGCGGTCGCGTTCAACCGGCTCGGCATGCCGCTGGCGACCGGCCGGCTGCTCGCGCCCGAACCCGCTGACGTCTCGCAGAAGATCGCGCGCATCGGCCGGCTCGCGGTGTGCCAGGCGATGCGCGGCAGCGGCGTTGGCCGTGCGGTGCTGGATCGCCTGCTGCAAATCGCGCGCGAGCGCGGCGACCGCGAAGCACGGCTCGACGCCCAGACATCCGCGCAGAAGTTCTATGCCCGCGCCGGGTTCGCGCCCCACGGCGCGGTGTTCGACGAAGCCGGCATCCCGCACGTCGAGATGCGGCGCAAGCTCGATGGATGCGTCCAGGGAGAACCACGATGAGCAGCCAACGCGACCTGACCTTCAAGAAACTCTGCGCCGACATCGGCGTCGACCTGACCCAGCAACTGCGCGCGGTGCCGCGTTACGAACTCGCGGTCGAGCACGACGGGCTGCTGTACGTCAGCGGCCAGATCCCGCGGCTGCGTGGCGCCGTCGCGGTGGCCGGGCGCGTCGGCGCCGAGGTGTCGTTCGAGGAGGCGCGGCGGGCGGCGCGCATCAGCGTGCTGCGCGCGCTCGCGATCGTGCGGCAGCACGCCGGCTCGATGCTGCGCGTGTCGCAGATGCTGCGCATGACGGTGCACATCCAGAGCGCGCCGAACTTCACCGAGCACAGCGAGGTGGCCGACGCGGCTTCCGACGTGCTGTACGAACTGTTCGGCGAAGCGGCCGGCGGCCACACCCGCACGACCACCGGCGTCTACCAGCTGCCGAAGAACGCCGCGCTCGAGATCGACCTGCTGCTCGCGCTCGGCGAGCGCGAGGAGGGCGCGAGCACCTTCTAGGGGCGTCGACGCGGCGGTGGGCCGCTCGCGCTCAAGTCGCGGCCGCGGCGGCCGACAACCCGTGGGTCGCTCGCCCGGCCGCCTGCCGGGCGATGCCTCGTCGCCGGAGTCGTTGTCCCATGGCCGCTGCCGCCGTTTCCACCGCTGCCACCGAAGGCCCGCTCGGGGCCCAACTGTCCGAGCTGCAGCGCCGCATCGCGCAGCTGGTGGCGCCCGGCGCCTTCGCCAGCCGCTGGGCCGAGGAGCTCGAGGCCGTCGTGCGCCGCGCCGAGGCCGTCACGCTGCGCGACCTCGACGCGGTGCTCTACCTGCTGGCGCAGGACGCGCAGCGCAACCTCGATGCCTACAGCAGCCGCCACGCGCTGTACTGCGGCGTCGTCGTGCGGCTCGCCTGCGTGGAACTGGGCTGGCCCGAGGCGGAGGCGACGCTGTTGATGCGCGCGGCGCTGACGATGAACCTCGGCATGGCCGCGCTCCAGGACGAGCTCAATTTCCGCGAGCGCACGCCCACCGTCGAACAGCGGCTCGCGGTGCAGCAGCACCCGCAGGCGAGCGTCGCGCTGCTGCGCGAGGCCGGCGTGGACGACGCGCTGTGGCTCGAGGTCGTCGCGCGCCACCACGAGGAACTGCCGGCCGAAGCGGTGCCGGGCGAGCTGGAGCCCGCACGGCGCCTGGCCACGCTGCTGCATCGCGCCGACGTCTTCACCGCCAAGCTGAGCGCCCGGCAGGCGCGCGGGGCGATGCCCGCGGTGGAAGCGGCCCGCAGCACCTGCCTCGGCGCCGACGGCCGGCCCGACGAGCTCGGCGCCGCGCTGCTCAAGGCGCTGGGCATCTATCCGCCGGGCAGCTACGTGAAGCTGGCCAGCGGGGAGATCGCGGTCGTCAAGCGCCGCGGCAGCAAGGCCACCGAGCCGCTGGTGCTGAGCCTGATCGGCCGCGACGGCCGGCCGCTGAATCCGCCGCTCGCGCGCCACACCGGCCAGCCGGAACACGCGGTGCGCTCGGCCGCATGGCCGCCGGCGGCGCGGCTGCTTGCGGGCAGCGGCCTGCGCTGAAGCGGCCCGGCCGGCACGACGAGGCGGGCGTTCAGCGCGCCGCTTCGAGCTGCTCGCTCAAGGCGAGCCAGCGGGCCTCGAGGCCGTCGATTTCCGCGCCGATCGCGCCCAGCTCGCTGCCGAGTTCGGCGAGCCGCAGGTGGTCGAGCCCCGGCTCGGCCATCTGCTCGCCGAGGCTGTCGCGCCAGGCGATCGCCGCGGCGAGCTTGCGCTCGATGCCGTCGAGCTCGCTCTTGAGCTTGCCGGCGCCGGGGCGCGGTGCGGCGCCCGGCGCGGCGGCTTTCTTCGCGGCGGGCGCCGGCTTGGGCGGCTGTGCCGCGCGGGTCGCCTCGCGGGTGGCTTCGCGCGACTGTTCGAGCAGCCACTTCTGGTAGTCGTCGAGGTCGCCGTCGAAGGGCTCGACGCCGCCGCGCGTGACGAGCCAGAACTCGTCGCACACCTCGCGCAGCAACGCGCGGTCGTGGCTCACCAGCATCACCGTGCCCTCGAACTCGTTGAGCGCCAGCGACAGCGCCTCGCGGGTGGCGAGGTCGAGGTGGTTGGTCGGCTCGTCGAGCAGCAGCAGGTTCGGGCGCTGCCAGACGATCATCGCGAGCACGAGCCGCGCTTTTTCGCCGCCGCTCAGGCTGCCCACCGCCTGATGGACCATGTCCCCGGTGAAGCGGAACTGGCCGAGGAAGTTGCGCAGCTCCTGCTCGCGCGCGCCCGGCGACACCTTCTTCGCGAGCCGCACCATGTGCTCCATCGGCCCGCTCTCGGGCGTCAGCACGTCCATCTCCTGCTGCGCGAAGTAGCCGATCGCCAGGCCCTTGCCTTCGGTGACGCCGCCGCCCAGCGCGGGCAGCGCGCCGGCCAGCGTCTTCACGAGCGTCGACTTGCCCTGGCCGTTCGCGCCGAGGATGCCGATGCGCTGGCCCGGCTGCACCGACTTGCTGACGTCGCGCACGATCGCGACCTCGCTGCCGTCGTCCTGCCGGTAGCCGCAGACCATCTCGCTCATCGCGAGCATCGGGTTGGGCAGGTTGCCGGGCTCCTTGAACTCGAAGGCGAAGTCGGCGGCGGTGAGCACCGGCGCGATCTTCTCCATGCGCTCGAGCGCCTTCACGCGGCTCTGCGCCTGCTTGGCCTTGCTGGCCTTCGCCTTGAAGCGGTCGATGAAGCGCTGCAGCTGCGCAACCTTGTCCTGCTGCTTCGAGTACGCGGCCGACTGCTGGCTGAGCCGCTCCGCCCGCATCGATTCGAAGCTGCTGTAGTTGCCGCCGTAGCGGGTCAGCGCGCAGTCCTCCAGATGCACCGTCACCTTCGTGATGGCGTCGAGGAACTCGCGGTCGTGGCTGATCACGAGCATCGTGCCCTCGTAGCGCTGCAACCAGGCCTCCAGCCAGACGAGGGCGTCGAGGTCGAGGTGGTTGGTCGGCTCGTCGAGCAGCAGCAGATCGCTCGGGCACATCAGCGCGCGCGCCAGCTGCAGCCGCATGCGCCAGCCGCCGGAGAAGCTGTTCACCGGCGCGTCGAGCTGCGCGAGCTTGAAGCCGAGCCCGAGCATCAGCGCCTGCGCGCGCGGCTTCGCGTCGAAGGCGCCGACCTCGCCGAGCACCGCGTGCGCCTCGCCGATCGCGTGGCCGTCGTCGGCCGCCTCGGCGGCGGCGAGCGCGGCGTTGGCTTCCTGCAGGCGCGTGTCGCCGTCGAGCACGAAGTCGGTGGCCGGCTGGTCGGTCTCGGGCATGTGCTGCTCGACTTCGGCGAGCCGCCAGCGCGCCGGGATCGCGAAGTCGCCCGCATCGGCATGGAGCCGGCCGGTCAGCAGCGCGAACAGGCTGGACTTGCCGGCGCCGTTGCGGCCGACGAGGCCGACCTTCTCGCCGGGGTTGAGCTGGAGCGTCGCGCCTTGCAGCACGACCTTCGGGCCGCGGCGCAGGGTGAGTTGGGTCAGGGTGATCACGAAAGGACTGCGGGGTCGGAGGCCTTCAGCGTTGGGGCGCCGGGGGCTTCTTGGGGGGAGGGGCGGGGCGTTCCTCGGGCGGCACGAAGCCGATCGGCCGCTTCGGCGGATCGGGCGGCATCGTCAGCGCGCGCAGGGCATCGAACAGGAGCTTGAGCTGGGCGCGCGTCTCGCGGCCGAAGTCGTCGTGCGAGGTGGCCAGCTCGGTCGTCCGGCTTTCCAGCTCGGCGAGGCGACGCGCCAGCTCGCCGTGCGAGGCGACGGCCTGCTTGAGGTGCACGAAGGCGCGCACGACGTGGATCCCCATCTCGACGGCGCGCGGCGAGTTCAGCACGTTGGCGGCCTGGATGGCGCCGTGTTCGGTGAAGGCGTTGGGAAGCGTGCGGGCGTACTTGAGCGCGACGAGGTGGTCGCAATTTGCGACCACCTCGGCCTTCTCCTCGGCCGTCAGCGTGAACATGAAATCCACGGGAAAGCGTTCGGCGTTGCGCTTGACCTGCTCGTTCAGGCGCTTGGTCGGCACGCCGAACAGCAGCGCCAGGTCGGCATCGACGATGACCTTGTGGCCTCGGATCAAGAGGATGCGGCTCTCGATGCGCGGCAGCAACAGCGCCGTCGCGCGAGCCTGCGGCTCGGGTTTGCGTGATTCCATGCTTGTCGGCTCCCCGGGGCCGCGCCCGAGGCGCGGCGCCGCAGTATCGGCTCAGGCTTCGAGCGCCTCGCGGGTGAGCAGCAGCAGCTGATCGTCGCCGGCGCTCGTCGCGAGCCACACGGCTTCGAGTCTCGGAAAGGCGCGCTCGAAGTGCTCGCGCTCGTGGCCGATCTCGAGCACCAGCACCGCGTGCTCGGTCATGCGCGCTGGCGCGTCGCGCAGCAGCACGCGCACGAAATCCATGCCGTCGGCTCCGCCGGCCAGCGCGAGCGCCGGCTCGGCGCGGTACTCCGCCGGCAGCGTGGCCATCGACGCGGCATTGACGTAGGGCGGGTTGCACAGGATGAGGTCGTAAGGTCCCCGCAACGCGGCGAGGCCGTCGGATTCGACGAGCCGGATGCGTCCGGCCAGGCCGTGGCGATCGACGTTGACGCGCGCCACCTCGAGCGCGTCGCGGCTCAGGTCGCCCGCATCGACCTGCACTTCGGGCCAGGCCAGCGCGGCGAGCACCGCGAGGCTTCCATTGCCGGTGCACAGGTCGAGCACGCGGCGCGTGCGATCGCTCAGCCACGCATCGAGCCGGCCGTCGGCCAGCGGCTCGGCGATCAGCGAGCGCGGCACGATCACCCGCTCGTCGACAGTGAACGGCAGGCCCTGCAGCCAGGCTTCGCCGGTCAGGTAGGCGGCCGGCTTGCGGGTCGTGATGCGCCGCTCGATCAGGGCGCCGGCCTGCGCGATGCCATGAACGTCGATCACGCGCGCAGCCTGCTCGTCGAGCGCATCGAGCGGCAGGCCGAGCGCCCACTGCACCAGCCACGCCGCTTCGTCGAAGGCGTTCGCCGTGCCGTGCCCAAACGAAACGCCCGCTTCGGTCAAGCGGGCGCTCTGGGCTTGGATCAGTTCGAGCAGCGTCATGAGATCGGCATCACGACAGCAGCTTCTCCAGCGTCTTGCGGTAGATCTCGGCGAGCGGGCCGATGTCGGCGACCGCGACGTGCTCGTCGATCTGGTGGATGCTCGCGTTGACCGGCCCGCATTCCACGACCTGCGGGCAGATCTGCGCGATGAAGCGGCCGTCGCTGGTGCCGCCGGTGGTGGAAAGCTCGGGCCGGCGGCCGGTCACCTCGCCGATCGAGTCGGACAGCGCCGCGATCAGCGAGCCGGGCCGGGTGAGGAAGGGCCGCCCGCCGAGGCTCCATGCGATCGCATGCGGCAGCGCATGACGCGCGAGCACGGCTTCGACGCGCGACTGCAGCGACTCGGGCGTCGATTCGGTCGAGAAGCGGAAATTGAAGTCGAGCGTCGCGGTGCCGGGGATCACGTTGCCCGCGCCGGTGCCGGCATTCAGGTTCGAGACCTGGAAACTCGTCGGAGGGAAGTGTTCGTTGCCACCGTCCCAGTGCATCGCGACCAGCTCGGCGAGCACCGGCGCGAGCCGATGGATCGGATTGTTGGCGAGCTGCGGGTAGGCGATGTGGCCTTGCACGCCATGCACCGTGAGCCGCGCCGAGAGCGAACCGCGCCGACCGTTCTTCACCGTGTCGCCGAGCGACTTCACCGAGGTCGGCTCGCCGACGATGCAGGCATCGATGCGCTCGCCGCGCTCTTGCAGCCAGCGCACGAGCTGGGTTGTGCCGTCCAGCGCCGGGCCCTCCTCGTCGCTGGTGACCAGGAAGCCGATCGTGCCGGCGTGCCCCGGCTGCGCGGCGACGAAGGCCTCGGCCGCGACGACCATGCAGGCGATCGAGGTCTTCATGTCGGCCGCGCCGCGGCCGTAGAGACGGCCGTCGCGATGCGTCGGCACGAAGGGGTCGCTGTGCCAGCGATCGAGCGGGCCGGTCGGTACCACGTCGGTGTGGCCGGCAAAGGCGAGCGTCGGGCCGGGCCTGGCGCCGCGGCGCCAGGCCCAGAGGTTGCGCACGCGAAAGTCGTCGGGGCCGCTGTCGATGCGCTGCGTCTCGAAGCCGGCGGCCCGCAGGCGCTCGGCGATCAGATCCTGGCAGCCGGCGTCGTCGGGCGTGACCGAGGCGCGGGCGATCAGCCGCTCGGCGAGCCGCAGCGCCTCGGCCGCACGCTGGTCCGCGTCCATCAACCCCGCACGGGCTGCGGACGGCGGGTTTCGTCGCGCACGTCGAGCGTGATCTCGGTGAACGACGGCTCGTCGTCCTTCTCGGGCTTCTTCACCAGCAGCTTCGACTGGCCGCTCGACTCGTTGTCGAGCCGCCACATGAGATTGGTCGGCGAATCGGCATACGCCAGGCCTTCGTCGCGGGTGATCGTGCCGTCGCCGATGAGCCGCGCAAGTTCCTGCTCGAAGGTCTGGGATCCTTCGGCGAGCGACTGCTCCATCGCTTCCTTGACCGCGCTGAATTCGCCCTGGGCGATCAGGTCGGCGGTGAGCTTGCTGTTCATCATCACTTCGACCGCCGGCACCCGGCCGCCGGCCGACGCGCGCACCAGCCGCTGCGACACCACCGCCTTCAAGGCGGATGACAGGTCGCCCAGCAGCACGCTGCGGGCTTCAGGCGTGTAGAAGCTCAGGATCCGGCCCAGCGCGTGGTAGCTGTTGTTCGCGTGCAGCGTGCTGACCACCAGGTGGCCCGACAACGCGTAGCTGATCGCCGCGGTCATCGTCTCGCGGTCGCGGATTTCGCCGATCAGGATGCAGTCGGGCGCCTGGCGAAGGGCGTTCTTCAGGCCGATCTGGAGGCTTTGCGTGTCGCGGCCGACCTCGCGCTGGTTGACGATCGCCTTCTTGTTCGAGAACAGGAACTCGATCGGATCCTCGATCGTGAGGATGTGGCCGGCGAGGTTGCGGTTGCGGTGCTCGAGCATCGACGCGAGCGTCGTGCTCTTGCCGGTGCCGGTGGCCCCGACGAGCAGGATCAGGCCGCGCTTCTCGAGGATCAGCGTGTTCAGGATCTCGGGCAGGCGCAGCGTGTCGAGCGTCGGAATGTCGATCGGGATGCAGCGGAACACCGCCGCGAGCGAGCCGCGCTGGCGGAAGGCCGAGAGACGGAAGCTGCCGATGCCCGAAACGCCGAAACCGACGTTGAGCTCGCCCATCTCGTCGAGCTCTTCGAGCTGCTGCGCCGAAAGCACTTCGGCGAGCAGCTGCCGTGGCTGGTCGGGCTTGAGCACCTGCTCGGACAGTTGCAGCAGCTGCCCGTTGATCTTGATCTGGATCGGCGCGTTGGCGGTGAGGTAGACGTCCGAGGCCTTCTTCTCGGCCATCAGGCGCAGCACGCGCTCCATGTTTCCGCTCATGCCGGTCCTTTCGTGACTGCGGTCGAGGACGCCTCACTCGCCCCGCAGCAATTCGTTGATGCTCGTCTTCGCGCGCGTCTGCGCATCGACTTTCTTGACGATCACCGCACAGTACAACGAGTACTTGCCGTCGGCCGAGGGCAAATTGCCCGAAACCACGACGGAGCCGGCCGGAATGCGGCCGTAGCTGACGGTGCCGGTCGCGCGGTCGTAGATCTTGGTGCTTTGCCCGATGTACACGCCCATGCTGATCACCGAGTTCTCCTCGACGATCACGCCTTCGACGACTTCGCTGCGCGCGCCGATGAAGCAGTTGTCCTCGATGATCGTCGGGTTGGCCTGCAGCGGCTCCAGCACGCCGCCGATGCCGACACCGCCCGACAGATGCACGTTCTTGCCGATCTGTGCGCAGCTGCCGACCGTGGCCCAGGTGTCGACCATCGTGCCTTCGTCGACGTAGGCGCCGATGTTCACGTAGCTCGGCATCAGCACGACGTTCTTCGCGATGTAGCTGCCGCGGCGCGCGACCGCCGGCGGCACGACCCGCACGCCTGTCGCACGCATCGCCTCTTCGTCGAGGTGGGCGAACTTCGTGCCGACCTTGTCGAAGAAGCCGAGGTCGCCGGCGCGCATCACCTTGTTGTCGTTGAGGCGGAAGCTCAGCAGCACCGCCTTCTTGATCCACTGGTTCACCTTCCACCGGCCGACGCCTTCGCGTTCGGCGACGCGCAGCCGACCCTTGTTGAGGTCGGAAATCGTGTCTTCGACGGCCTCGCGCACGTTCGGCGCGTTGAGCGCGGTGATCTGCGCGCGGCCCTCCCAGGCGAGGTCGATGATTTCCTGTTGGGTGGTGCTCATGGGCTGCGGATGAAGGAGACGATGCGATCGGCGGCTTCGACGCATTCGTCGAGACCGGCGACCAGGGCGAGCCGGACCCGGCCGCGTCCGGGGTGGACGCCCCGCGCTGGGCGCGAGAGATAGCTGCCGGGAAGGACGGCGACATTGTAGGAAGCGAGCAACTGCCGGGTGAAGGCCGCGTCGTCGTCGAAGCCCTCGGGCAGCCGCGGCCACAGGTAGAACCCCGCCTCCGGGCGGCCGACGTCCATCACGCCGGCCAGCATCGGCGTGACCCGCTCGAACTTCTGGCGGTACAGGGCGCGGTTCGCCTCAACGTGGCCTTCGTCGTTCCAGGCCGCGATGCTGGCGCGTTGCACGGCGAGGCCCATCGCCGCGCCGTGGTAGGTGCGGTAGAGCAGGAAGTCGCGCAGGAGCTTCGCGTCGCCGGCGACGAAGCCCGAGCGCAAGCCTGGCACGTTGCTGCGCTTTGAAAGGCTGGTCAGCGCGATCAGGCGCCGGAAGTCGTCGCGGCCGAGCGCCTTCGCGGCCTGCAAGCTGCCCAGCGGCGGCTGGTCGAACCAGATCTCGGAGTAGCACTCGTCCGAGGCGATCACGAAGCCGTGGCGGTCGCTCAGCTCGAACAGCCGCTGCCACTCGGCCAGCGGCATCACCGCGCCGGTGGGGTTGCCCGGCGAGCAGACGTAGAGCAGCTGGGTGCGGGCCCAGGTCGCGTCGTCGATGCCGGCCCAGTCGACCGAGAAATCGCCCCGCGCTTCGGCGGCCGGGTCGCCGTTCGCGAACACCGGTTCGGCACCGGCGAGCAGCGCCGCGCCTTCGTAGATTTGATAGAACGGATTGGGGCAGACGACCGCAGCGCCGGGCTTCGAGCCATCGACCACCGTCTGCGCGAGCGCGAACAAGGCCTCGCGCGTGCCGGCCACCGGCAGCACCTGCGTCGCTGCATCGAGCCTCACGCCGTAGCGCCGCTCGACCCAGCCGGCGCAGGCTTCGCGCAAGGCCGGCTCGCCGATCGTCGAGGGGTAGCTCGCAAGCCCGTCGAGCGCGCTGACCAGCGCCTCCTTGATGAAGGCCGGCGTCGGATGCTTGGGCTCGCCGATGCCCAGCGAGATGGGCGCCAGTGCCGGGTTCGGCGTGACGCCGCGCGTCAGCTCGCGCAGCCGTTCGAAGGGGTAGGGCTGCAACAGCGCGAGGCGGGGATTCATGGCGCCCGATTATCGGCATCGGCGCAGGGCCATCGGCCGTAAATCCCTTGCGAACAATAGACTTGGGCGCAACTGTCGATGACCATGGCCACCCCTCGCAAACTCCCCACCTCCGCGCCGCTGATCCGCCCCGAGATGTCGCTGGATCAGCAGCTGTGCTTCGCGCTGTACTCGGCGTCGCTCGCGATGACCAAGGTCTACCGGCCGCTGCTCGCGCGCCTGGGCCTGACCTACCCGCAGTACGTCGTGATGCTCGCGCTGTGGGAGTACGACGGCCTGTCGATCGGCGAACTCGGCGAGCGCGTCGCACTCGACTCGGGCACGCTGACGCCGCTGCTCAAGCGGATGCAGGCGCTCGGCCTGGTCGAGCGCACCCGCAGCGCGGCCGACGAGCGCCTGGTGCTTGTGACGCTCACCCGTGCCGGCCGCGAGCTCGCGGCGCGGGCCGAAGCGATCGTCGGCGAGATCGCCGACGCCGACGGCTGCACGATGCGCGAACGCCAGGCGCTGACGCAGACGCTGCAGTCGCTGCGCGGCTCGCTGCTGGGGCACGCGGCGCAGCAATAGCCGGATCGGGGCGCTTCAGCGCCCCGCGGGCACCGGCAGGTCGAGCGGCAGCGCCGCCTTCCAGCCCTTCTTGCGGTGCTCGGCCACCACGGTGGTCGTGATGCCGCCGCGCACGAACCACAGCGCGTGGATGCGCGCATAGCGCGGCTTCGTCGTCGCGACGATCTTCGTCAGGATGTCGTTGGTGACCTTTTCGTGGAAGGCGCCCTCGTCGCGGAAGCTCCACATGTACATCTTCAGGCTCTTGAGCTCGACGCACAGCGCGTCGCAGACCATGTCGATCATGAAGTGCGCGAAGTCGGGCTGGCCCGTCAGCGGGCACAGGCAGGTGAACTCGGGGATGTCGAAGCGGATCAGGTAGTCCCGGCCGGGCTCCGGGTTCGCGAACACATGCAGCTCCTTCGACGGCGCACTCGGCGGGTTCGGCGGAAGCGGTCGTTCGGTGGGCTGTAAACGGGGGCGGGACATCGGCTTGCTGCAGGCGGCGCGAGGCGTCTCGCGAGGGGCGCGATGCTATCCTCCGCGCCCATCGAGAACCGGCTCCCAAGCCGGTTTTGCCATTCTTGGATCGGCCTTTCGGGGGTCACCCGGTCCAGCGCGATGCGCGCCTCGGGAACGTCCAGAAAGATGCGCCTCAACTCGATCAAGCTTTCCGGCTTCAAGTCCTTCGCCGACCCGACGAACTTCCAGCTGCCGGGGCAGCTGGTCGGCGTCGTCGGCCCGAACGGCTGCGGCAAGTCCAACATCATGGATGCCGTGCGCTGGGTGCTCGGCGAGAGCAAGGCCAGCGAGCTGCGCGGCGAGTCGATGCAGGACGTGATCTTCAACGGCTCGGGGCAGCGCAAGCCGGCGGGGCGCGCGAGCGTCGAGCTGGTGTTCGACAACAGCGCGGCGCGTGCCGGCGGTGCCTGGAACCAGTTCACCGAGATAGCGGTGAAGCGCGTGTTGACCCGCGACGGCAGCTCCAGCTACTACATCAACAACCAGGCGGTGCGCCGGCGCGACGTGCAGGACGTCTTCCTCGGCACCGGCCTCGGGCCGCGTGCCTACGCGATCATCGGCCAGGGCACGATCAGCCGGATCATCGAGAGCAAGCCCGAGGAGCTGCGCCTCTTCCTCGAAGAGGCCGCCGGCGTCAGCAAGTACAAGGAGCGCCGCCGCGAGACGGAGAACCGGCTGAAGGACACGCGCGAAAACCTCCAGCGCGTCGACGACATCCTGCGCGAGCTGAACGCCAACCTCGAAAAGCTCGAGAAGCAGGCCGAGGTCGCGAGCCGCTACCGCGGCCTGCAGGAGCAGGGCACGACCAAGCTGCACCAGCTGTGGTTCCTGAAGCATCGCGACGCCTCGGCCGAGCACGAGCGCGTCCGGCTCGCGGCGATCGAGGCCGGCAACGCGCTCGAAGCGCGCGTCGCCGAGCTGCGCCACGTCGAGGCCGAACTGGAGACGCTGCGCCAGCAGCACTACGACGCCGGCGACACGCTGCATGCCGCGCAAGGTCTCCTCGCGGAAGCTGCGACCGAAGTGAGCCGGCTCGAGGAGCGCATCCGCTACGTCGTCGAAGGCCGCGAGCGTGCCGAGGCGCGGCTGGCGGCGATCGCCGCGCAGAACGACGACTGGAGCCGCCGCCGCGGCGAGGCCGAGGCCGAGCGCGCCGATCTCGACGGCCGGATCGCCGAAGCCGACGAGCAGGCCGCGACGCTCGCCGCTCAGGCCGAGGACCAGTCGCAGGCGCTGCCCTCGATCGAGGAGGCGGTGCAGGCCGCGCAGGCGCGCAGCAACGAGCAGCGCAGCAAGGCGCAGCAGGTGCAGCAGCAGATCCAGCTGCTCGCGGCCGAGTCGCGCGGCATCGACGAGCAGGCCCGCTCGCTGCATCAGCGCCGCGAACGCCTTGCGGCCGAGAAGCAGGGACTGGCCGCGCCCGACGAAGCGCGGCTGGCGTCGCTGCGCGGCCGGCACGCCGAGCGCGAAGCGCGCCAGACCGAGCTGAACGCCCGGCTGGAGGAGGCCGGCGAGGCGCTGCCCCGGCTCGAAGACGAGCGCCGGCTCCGCCAAGACGAAGCCAACGCCGAATCGGCCCGGCACGCCGAGCTGAGCGCGCGGCTCGACGCGCTGCGCGCACTGCAGGAGCGCGTGCAGGCCGGCGGCAAGCTCAAGCCCTGGCTCGCCAAGCACGGCCTCGACAGCCTCGCCGGCCTGTGGACCAAGCTGCACATCGAGCCCGGCTGGGAGCCGGCGCTCGAAGCCGCACTGCGCGAACGGCTGGCGGCGCTGGAGATCGGCCGCATCGAGACGGCCCGCGCCTTCGAGGCGGATGCGCCGCCGACGCGGCTCGCGTTCTACACGCGTTCCGGCGGCGACCACCGACACGCTCCGGTGCCCGCCAGCGCGCAGCAGGCGCCCGGCAATCCGCAGCCTTTGCCGAAGCTGCGCAGCCTGCTCAAGCCGGTCGGCGACGTCGACCTCGGTGCGCTGCTCGACGACTGGCTGGAAGGGGTCTACACGGCCGCCTCGCTCGACGAGGCGCTCGCGCAGCGCGGCCGGCTCGGCCACGGCGAGGTGATCCTCACCCGCGCCGGCCATGCGGTCAGCGGCTTCGCGGTCAGCTTCTACGCGCCCGACTCCGAGCAGGCCGGCTTGCTGGCCCGCGCGCAGGAGATCGAAAGCCTGGTCGATCAGCTGCGGGCGCAGTCGCTGATCGCCGACGGCTCGCGCTCGGCGCTGGTGCGGGCCGAGGCCGCCTGCACCGATGCGCAAGCGCGGCTGGCCGGCGCGCGGCGCGAAGCCGGCGAGGGCCAGACGGCGCTGCACGACCTGCAGGTCGAGGTGCTGCGCCTCGGCCAGCTCGTCGAAGCCACCGGCGCCCGCCGTGCGCAGATCGACGACGAGCTCGCCGAGATCGACGCCGGCCTCGAGGCGCTGCAGGAACGCCGCAGCGTCGGCGAGGCGCGCTTCGAGGAGCTCGACATGGCGCTGGCCGACGAGCAGCAGAAGCACGCCGAGCTCGAAGAGGCGGTGATCGAGGCGCAGCGCGTGCTCGGCCAGGCGCGCGAGCAGCAGCGCCGGCTCGAACGCGAGGCACAGGAAGCGCAGTTCGCGTCGCGCTCGCTGGCTGCGCGGCAGGGCGAACTCGCGCGCGCGATCGAGACGGCCGTCGCGCAGGTCGAAGCGAACGAGGCGAACGCCGCCCAGTTGCGCGAGGAGCTCGCGCGCCTGACCGACACCGCGGCGCAAAGCGGCCTGCAGGCCGCGCTCGCCGTGAAGCTCGAACGCGAGCAGGCGCTGGGCGCGATGCGCAGCGGCTACGACGACCTGACCGCCCGGCTGCGCCGCGCCGACGAGCAGCGCCTGGGCTTCGAGCGCAGCCTCGATCCGCTGCGCGAGCGCATCGGCAAGCTGCAGCTCGAGGAACAGGCCGCGCAGCTCGGCGGCGCGCAGTACATGGAGCAGTTGAGCGCGGCCGGGGTCGATCTCGTCGTGCTCGGCCAGGCCGTCGAAGCCGGCGGCGTCAAGCTGCAGGGGCTGCAGGGCGAGATCGACCGCATCAACCGCGAGATCGCCGCGCTCGGCGCGGTGAATCTCGCGGCGCTCGAAGAGCTGGGCGCCGCGCGGGAACGCAAGGGCTTCCTCGACGCGCAATCGGCCGACCTGATCGACGCGATGACCACGCTCGAAGACGCGATCAAGAAGATCGACCTCGAAACCCGCGATCTGCTGAAGTCCACCTTCGACATCGTCAACGAACACTTCGGCCGGATGTTCCCGGAGCTCTTCGGCGGCGGCCAGGCCCGGCTCGTGATGACCGGCGACGAGATCCTCGACGCCGGCGTGCAGGTGATGGCGCAGCCGCCCGGCAAGAAGAACAGCACGATCCACCTGCTGTCCGGTGGCGAGAAGGCGCTGACGGCCATCGCGCTGGTGTTCGCGATCTTCCAGCTGAACCCGGCGCCGTTCTGCCTGCTCGACGAAGTCGACGCGCCGCTCGACGACGCGAACACCGACCGCTACGCGAAGCTCGTCAAGCAGATGTCGCTCGGCACGCAGTTCCTCTTCATCAGCCACAACAAGATCGCGATGGAGATGGCGGGCCAGCTGATCGGCGTGACGATGCAGGAGCAGGGCGTCTCGCGCATCGTGGCGGTCGACATGGACGAAGCGGTCTCGATGGCCGAAGCCGCCTGATGTTGACCCCCCCCGTTGCGGCTTCGCCGCTCCCCCCCAGGGGGGCGCCGCTGGCGGACCGGCGAAGCCGGATCCGCGGCGGCCGCTTGTGGTTCGGCCGTTTCCGAATGGTCGTCGGATGACTTCTTTGCAGGCGGGCTTGGCGATCCTCGGCGCCTTGCTGCTCGCCGGGCTGGGCGCCCACACCGCATGGCGCCTGCGCGGCACGAAGCCGCGCGCGGAGCCGGCGGCGCCGCTGCAAGCGGGCCGCGTCGAGCCGGGCGAGCTGGTGGAGCCGCAGCTCGGGCCGATGGCGCCGATGGACGGCGAGGGCGTCGTCGCCGAGGTGCTGCGCGCGGAGGCGGACGCGCCGCCGGCGGAGGCCGGCGCGCCCGAGCGCATCGAGCCGGCTTTCGTCGCGCCGCCGCGGCCGCTCGTGCGCACCGCGCCGGCGCTCGACGCGCTGCTCGACGCGATCGCGCAGCTCACGATCGAGCAGCCGATCGCCGGCGAGGCCGCGATCGCGCACCTGCCGGCGACACGCCGCGCGGGCAACAAGCCGCTGCTGATTGAAGGGCTCGACACCGAGACGGGCACCTGGGAGACGCTGCAGCCCGGCCGCCGCTACGGCGAGTTCCAGGCCGGGGTGCAGCTTGCGAACCGTGCGGGCGCGCTCAACGAGATCGAGTATTCGGAGTTCGTGCAGAAGGTGCAGGCCTTCGCCGACGGCCTCGGCGCCGCGGTCGATTTCCCCGACATGCTCGATGCGGTCGCGCGCGCCCGCGAACTCGACGCCTTCGCCGCCGACCACGACGCGCAGCTCGTGATGCGCCTGGCCTGCGGCCGCGCCGCGTGGACGCTTGGCTATGTGCAGCAGCACGCGCAGCGCCACGGCTTCGTGCCGGGCGTGCTGCCCGGCCGGCTGGTGCTGCCGGCGGCCGACACGGGCGCGCCGCCGGTGCTGCTGCTGCAGTTCGATGCGCAGGCCGCGCTTGCCGAAGAACCTCAGAACGCGCCGCTGCGCGAGCTGCGCCTCGTGTTCGACGCGCCGCAGACGGCGCGCGACGAGCAGCCCTTCGTTGCCTGGTGCGCGGCCGGCGAGGCGCTGTCGCTGGCGCTGGACGCGAGCCTGCTCGACGACCGCGGTCAGGCGCTGAACACCGCCGCCTTCGAGTCGATCGGCAAGGAGCTCGAACGCCTCTACACGGCGCTGGCCGAGCGCGATCTCGCGGCCGGCTCGCCGGCGGCACGCCGGCTGTTCAGCTAGGACGATGGTCGGGCCGTCGTCGCTCGCCGAAGCCACCGGGCGCGCGCTGGCGCTGCGCGCGCAGATCAAGCACCACGCCGAGCGCTACTACACCCACGATGCGCCGGAAATCCCGGACGCCGACTATGACGCGCTGTTTCGCGAGCTCGAAGCGATCGAGGCCGCGTACCCCGAACTGATCACCCCCGACTCGCCGACGCAGCGCGTGATCGGCGGCGTGCTCGAAGGCCTGCAGCCGGTGCGGCATGCGGTGCCGATGCTGTCGATCAAGACCGAGACCGACACCACCGCGGCCGGCGCGCTGCGCTTCGATGCGTCGATGCGCAGCGCGCTGAAGCTGGCCGACGACGCACCGGCGCTCGCCTATTGCGCCGAGCTGAAGTTCGACGGCCTCGCGATCGGCTTGCGCTACGAAAGCGGACGGCTGGTGCAGGCCGCGACCCGCGGCGACGGCGAGACCGGCGAGGACGTGACGCACACCGTCGGCACGATCGCGTCGATCCCGAAGCGCCTGCCCGGCGTCGATGCGAAGGTGCTGGAGGTCCGCGGCGAGGTCTTCATGCGCCGCGATGCCTTCGAGGCGCTCAACGAGCGGCAGCGCGCGGCCGGCGCGCGGCTTTTCGTCAACCCGCGCAACGCCGCGGCCGGCATCGTGCGGCAGCTCGACGCGAGCATCGCGAAACAGCGGCCGCTGTCCTTCTTCGCCTACGCGCTCGGCGCGGTCGACGGCTGGGACGCGCCGCCCTTGCAGTCGAAGCTGCTCGAAGCACTGAAGGCGCTTGGGCTGCCGGTCAACGACGACTGGCGGGTCGCGGAGGGCGGCGAAGGGCTCGCGGCCTTCCACGCCGGCATCGCCGCGAAGCGCGACGCGCTGCCCTTCGACATCGACGGCGTCGTCTACAAGCTCGACGACCGCGCGCTGCAGGCGCAGCTCGGCTTCAAGTCACGCGAGCCGCGCTGGGCGGTCGCGCACAAGTACCCGGCGCAGGAACAGACGACGCGGCTGAAGGCGATCGAGGTGCAGGTCGGCCGCACCGGCAAGCTGACGCCGGTGGCGAAGCTGGAGCCGGTGTTCGTCGGCGGCACCACCGTCAGCAACGTGACGCTGCACAACCGCTTCGACCTGCGCCGGCGCGGCGTGCGCGTCGGCGACCAGGTGATCGTGCGGCGCGCGGGCGACGTGATCCCGGAGATCGTCGGCCGCGTGCCCGGTGCCCGATCGGCCCGATCGAAGAACTTCGCGATGCCGCGGGAATGCCCGATCTGCGGCAGCGCCGTCGTGCGCGAACGCGGCAGCATCGACTACCGCTGCTCCGGCGGCCTGTTCTGCGCCGCGCAGCGCAAGGAGGCGCTGCTGCATTTCGCAGGGCGGCGCGCGATGGACATCGAAGGCCTGGGCGACCGGCTGGTCGAGCAGCTGGTCGGCGAGGGCGCCGATGGCGAACAGCGGCCGGCGCACGTCAAGACGCTGCCCGACCTGTACCGACTCGACGCCGCGACGCTGGCGGGCCTCGAGCGCATGGCCGAGAAAAGCGCGCGCAACCTGGTCGACGCGATCGAGCGCAGCAAGCGCACCACGCTGGCGCGCTTCCTGTTCGCGCTGGGGATTCGCCAGGTCGGCGAGGCGACCGCGAAAGACCTGGCGCGGCATTTCGGCAGGCTCGACCGGGTGATGGACGCGAGCGTCGAGCAGTTGCTGGAGGTCGCCGACATCGGGCCGATCGTCGCCGAGAGCATCCGAACCTTTTTCGCGCAGCCCCACAACCGCGAGGTGGTGGAAGGCTTGCGCCGCTGCGGCATCGTCTGGGACGAGCACGAAGGCGAGGCCGACACCACGCCGAAGCCGCTGGCCGGCCAGACCTTCGTGCTGACCGGCACGCTTTCCACGCTGTCGCGCGAGGACGCCAAGGCGCTGATCGAGGCGGCCGGCGGCAAGGTGGCCGGCGCGGTGTCGAAGAAGACGCGATTCGTGGTCGCGGGCAGCGAAGCGGGCGGCAAACTTGACAAGGCCCAGGCGCTCGGCGTGCCGGTGATCGACGAAGCCGGCCTGCTGGCCCTGCTGCCGAAGCGCTGAACACCGCCGCGAGGCGGCCGATGCGTACCGTGCTGTAACGCACATCCGGCCGCGCCCCAGGGCCGGGGCGCCGGCAGCTTGCGTCTGATTACATCGACGGGCGCGGCGGGCCGGGCAGGTCGCCGGCTTGCCGTGGCTCGCTGCGCTGCCGGCCGGGCCGGCCGCGCCGCCCCGATGACGCCGCCCTTCCTGCCCCGCTGCTTCGCCGCCCTCGGCCTCACGCTCGCGCTCGCCTGCGCGGCGGCGGCATCGCGCGCGGCCGAGCGCCCGATCCGCGTGATGCCACTCGGCGACTCCATCACCGAAGCCTGCTGCTGGCGTGATCTGCTCTACGCGGGACTGCGCCAGCTCGGGCTCGACGTCGATTTCGTCGGCTCGCGCGGCGGCCCGCTGTCGCCGCCCGGCAAGGACTGGAACCACGAAGGCCACGGCGGCTACCGCGTCACCGACCTGCTGAAGCCGGCCGGCACCGGCGAGCCGTCGCGCCGTGGACTCGCGGGCGACCGGCGCGACCTGCAGGCCTGGTTCGGCCCGCAGAACGATGCGCCCGACATCGTGCTGATGCACTTCGGCACCAACGATCGCTGGGGCGGCATCGCGCCGGCGCGGATCCTCGAAGCCTATGGGGCGGTGCTGGCGGCGGCGCGCGAGCGCAACCCGCAGGTCACGCTGCTCGTTGCGCAGATCGTGCCGATGGCCAACGGCGTCGATGTGCGCGCGCTGAACGAGGCGATCCCACGGTGGGCGCGCGAGCACGACACGCCGCGCTCGCGCGTGATCGTCGTCGACCACGCGAGCGGTTTCGACAGCCGCTGGACGCTCGACGGCGTCCACCCGAACCCCACCACCGGATCGCAATGGATGGCCGACCGCTGGTTCGCCGCGCTGCGCCCGCTCCTCGACTGACACCGAAGGAAGACCGACCCCGATGCATGCACGCAACCCCCGACTGCCCGCGATCGACGGCCTGCGCGGCGCCTCCGTCCTGCTCGTGATGGCGAGCCACCTGCTCGGCGACGCCGGGTACCACTGGGTGCCGGGTGGGCTCGGCGTGATGGTGTTCTTCGTGATCTCGGGCTTCGTGATCACGCGCATGCTGCTCACGCAGGCTGCACAGGGGCCGATCGCGCTGGGTCCGTTCTACCTGCGGCGCTTCTTCCGGCTGACGCCGGCGCTGCTGGTCTATGTGCTGACGTGCGACCTGCTGCTGCAGGTCTGCGGCGTCGAGCTGCCCTGGAGCGCGATCGGTGCCGCGCTCTTCTACTACGCGAACTACTTCAACCTGTTCGCGCCGACGGTGGTGCTGGGGCCGGACGCCATCGTCTCGCCCTTGGCGGTGGTGTGGTCGCTCGCGGTCGAGGAGCACTTCTACCTGGTCTTTCCGCTGGTGCTGCTCGCGCTGCTGCACAAGCCGCGGCGGCTGGAGCAGGCGCTGCTCGGCTTCATGGTGGCCTCGCTGCTGTGGCGTTGCGTGCTGGTGTTCGGCATCGGCCTCGAGCAGATGCCGAACGACCGGATCTTCATGGCCAGCGACACGCGGCTCGACTCGATCGCCTTCGGCTGCTGGCTCGGCGCGGCGATGCACCGCGCGCAGCGGCCCGGCGAGGCGCGTGTGAAGCGGCTGGTCGATGCGCTCGGGCAGCCGGCGATGGTGGCGGCCGGTCTCGTGCTGCTGTTCGTCACGCTGGTGGTGCGGCAGGAGGCGTGGCGCGAGACGCTGCGCTACTCGCTGCAGGGCGTCGCGCTGCTGCCGCTGATGTGCGCGCTGGCCACCCGCGGTCGGCCACTCGGCGGCCTGCGCGCGCTGCTCGAAAGCCGGCCGATGCTGTTCTTCGGCGCGATCAGCTACTCGCTGTACCTCTATCACTTCCTCGCCATCACGCTGGCGAACCTGCTGTGGCCGGGCGTCTCGCCATGGCTGCGGCTTTCAATGGCGGCCGCGCTGGGCCTGGGCATGGCGGTGCTGTCCTACCTGCTGATCGAGACGCCGTTGCGCCGCAGCGGCGCGCGCTGGGCCGACGAATTGCAGCGGCGCCGGCAGGGCGGGCTGCCGCACGCGGCGACCTGAGGCTTCCGGCGCTCGCTATCCTCGGCGCTCGTCCCACAAGCACCGGAACCATGGCCGTCCGTCCGATCCTGAAGATGGGCGACGCGCGCCTGCTGCGCGTCGCGCAGCCGGTGCGCGCGTTCGACACGCCCGAGCTGCACGCGCTGGTCGCCGACCTGTTCGACACGATGGAAGCGGCCAACGGCGCCGGCCTGGCCGCGCCGCAGATCGGCGTCGATCTGCAGGTCGTGATCTTCGGCTTCACGCGCAACGGCCGCTATCCGGAGGCCCCGCCGGTGCCACGCACGGTGCTGGTCAACCCGCTCATCACGCCGCTGGCCGACGAAGAAGAGGAGGGCTGGGAAGGCTGCCTCTCGGTGCCCGGGCTGCGCGGCGTGGTGCCGCGCTGGAGGCGCATCCGCTACGCCGGCTTCGATGCGCGAGGGCAGGCCATCGACCGCGATGCCGAGGGCTTCCATGCCCGCGTCGTGCAGCACGAATGCGACCACCTGATCGGCAAGCTCTACCCGATGCGCGTGCGCGACTTCTCGCGCTTCGGTTTCACCGAGGTGCTGTTCCCCGGGCTCGACGCGAGCGCCGACGACTGAAGCTCAGCGCAGCAGCGGCCGCAGCAGCGGCCAGACGTTCGCCAGCATCGTCGGCTGCGCCTTCTCGTTCGGGTGGATGCGGTCGCTCTGGAACAGCTCGGGCGCCTTCGGCGTGTCGCCGACGTCCTTCAGGAAGAAGGGCAGCAGGCTCGCGTTCTCGTCCTTCGCGACCTTCGCGTACATCGCCGCGAAGTCCTCGTTGTACTGGCGGCCATAGTTCGGCGGCACCTGCATGCCCAGCAGCAGCACCTTCGCGCCGGCGGCCTTCGCGGCGCGCGTCATCGCGGCGAGGTTGGCCGCGGTGCCCGACAGCGGCAGGCCGCGCAGCGCGTCGTTGCCGCCGAGCTCGATCACGACGACCGCCGGCCTGTGCTGCGCCAGCAGCGCCGCGAGCCGCGCGCGGCCCCCGGCGGTCGTGTCGCCGCTGATGCTGGCGTTAACGACGCTCGCGGCGATCTTCTCGTCGGCGAGCTTGCGCTCCAGCAGCGCGACCCAGCCGCTGCCGCGTTGCAGGCCGTACTCGGCCGAGAGGCTGTCGCCGAGCACCAGCACCACCGGCTTGCTTGCCTGAGCCCGGCCGATGGCCGCGGGGCCGAGCAGCGCGAGCGCTGCGAGTCGCTTGATACAGTGCCGCCGCCCCGAAGCCATCGTCGTCCGATCCCCGCATCCATGAATGCCGCAGTAGCCGACGCGAAGGCCGCGCCGATCATCGCCGTCGAACACCTCAGCAAGCGCGTGCGCGATGCTTCGGGCGAGCTGACGATCCTCCACGATATCGACTTCATGCTCGCGCCGCGCGAGTCGGCCGCGATCGTCGGAGCGTCGGGCTCAGGCAAGAGCAGCCTGCTGGCGATCATCGCCGGGCTCGACGTACCGAGCGAGGGCCGCGTGATGCTGGCCGGCAGCGATCTCTTCGCGATCGACGAGGACGCCCGTGCCGCGGTGCGCGCCGAGAAGCTCGGCTTCGTGTTCCAAAGCTTCCAGTTGATGGCGAACCTGACGGCGCTCGAGAACGTGATGCTGCCGCTCGAGCTGCAAGGCCGCGGCGATGCGCGCGCGGCGGCGACCGAGATGCTCCAGCGCGTGGGCCTCGGCGAGCGCCTCGGCCACTACCCGAAGGTGCTGTCGGGCGGCGAGCAGCAGCGTGTCGCGCTGGCGCGCGCTTTCGTCGTGAAGCCGGCGGTGCTGCTCGCCGACGAGCCCACCGGCAGCCTCGACTTCGCCACCGGCGAGCGCGTGATGGCGCTCATGTTCGAGCTCAACCGCGAGCAGGGCACGACGCTGGTGCTGGTGACGCACGATCGATCGATCGCTGCGCGCTGCGATCGGCAGATCCGCATCGAAGCTGGGCGCATCACGTGAGCGCGGTCGCGCCAGCCGTTGCGAAGCAAGGCACGCGCGCTGCCCGTCGTCGCCTGCGAAGTCGCTCTGGGCGCATCGTCTGATGGCGCGGATCCTGTTCGGCTTCCATGCGGTGACGGTGCGCATCAAGACCGCGCCGGGCTCCGTCGCCGAGGTGCACATCGACGCGACGCGGCGCGACGCGCGCATGCGCCAGTTCGTCGAGCGCGCGCGCGAGGCGGGCATCAGGCTGATCGAGAGCGAGGAGCTTCGGCTGCAGGCGCTTGCCGGCACGCACCGGCACCAGGGCGTGGTCGCAAAGGTGGCGGAGCTGCCGGCGGCGAAGTCGCTCGACGATCTGCTCGACCGCGTCGAAGGCGAGGGCGGCACGCCGCTGCTGCTGGTGCTCGACGGCGTGACGGATCCGCACAACCTCGGTGCCTGCCTGCGCGTGGCCGACGGCGCCGGCGCGCAGGCCGTGATCGCGCCGAAAGACCACGCGGTCGGCGTCAACGCGACGGTCGCGAAGGTCGCGAGCGGCGCCGCCGAGTCGGTGCCTTACTTCATGGTCACCAACCTCGCGCGCACGCTGGGCGAGCTGAAGGAGCGCAACGTCTGGGTCGTCGGCACCGCCGACGATGCGCCGCACGGCCTCTACGACGCCGATCTCCGCCGGCCGCTCGCGCTGGTGCTCGGTGCGGAAGGCGCCGGCTTGCGCCAGCTCACGCGCAAGACGTGCGACGAGCTGGTCGCGCTGCCGATGGCCGGCGCGGTCGAGAGCCTGAACGTCTCGGTCGCCAGCGGCGTGTGCCTTTACGAAGCGGTGCGGCAGCGCGGCCGCGGCTGATCAAGCGGCGGCTGCGCGCAGCCGGCACTGCCGGCTCGCCCACAGGCTGAGCGCCAGCGCCACGAGGCTCCAGCCGAGCGCGACCCAGTGCAGGTTGGCGTACGCGGCCGCGCCGCTCGCGCCCTGCGCGCCGACCATCGCGCCGCCGCTGGCCGCACCGACCGCCTGGCCGAGGTAGATGCCGGACGTGTTCAGCGCCATCAGCGCCGGCGCGAGTGCCGGTGCCGCCTCGCCCAGCCGCGCCTGCTGCGCCGAATTGCAGGCGAAGAAGCTGAACGCCCACGGCAGCATCACGAGCAAGAGCAGCGGCAGGCTGGTGCCCAGCGGCCACAGCAGCATCGTCGTGGCGACCATCACGAGCAGCACCGCGACCGCACGGCCGGCGCCGACGCGATCGACATGGCGCGACAGCAGCACGTTGCCGATGAAGCCGCAGGCGCCGAAGGCCGCGAACATCAGGCTGATCTGCGTGGCGTCGGCGGCGAGCACCTGCTTGAAGTAGGGCGCGAAGTAGACGAACACGGTGAACTGGCCGGAGCCCGCGACGGCGGTCACCGCGACGATCGCCATCAGCAGCGGGTCGGTGAAGATCCGCTTCCACGCGCGCAGGTCCATCGCCGGCGGGCGGATCCCGCCCGGCATCACCGCCCGCAGCCACACCGCGCCGATCGCCGCGAGCAGCGCGACCAGCCCGAAGGCCCAGCGCCAGCCGAAGGCTTCGCCGATGTAGCTGTGCAGCGGCAGTCCGAACACCGAGGCGACCGACCAGCCGAGGAAGACGAAGGTGATCGCACGGCCGCGCTCGGCCGGCGGCGCGAGCGAGCCGATCGCCGCGGCCGCCTGGGGCGTGAAGACGGCGGCGGCCAGCATCGTGGCCGCGCGCACCGGCAGCAGCGCGGCATAGCTCGGCACCAGCGCGCACAGCAGGTGGCCCAGGCCGTACCAGGCGAGCGCGAGCACCAGCAGCCGGCGCCGATCGATGCGGCCGACGGCCGCGGCCATCAGCGGCGCGCCGAGGCACATGACGATCGCCGCCGCGGTGATCAGCTGGCCGCCGATCGCGACGCTCACGTCGAGCGAGCGCGTCAGGTCGTTCAGCGAGCCGGGCACGACCATCACGCCGCAGCCGATCACGAAGTTGCCGTACAGCAGCGCCCAGCGCGACGACGCGAGCGAATGCCCGGCGCCGGGAATCGTCGCGGTCGCGGGGGTGACTGCCTCAGGCGCGAGTGCCATGCAGCGCTTCGGGGTTCACCAGGTTCGCGGGCGCGCCCGCGATGAAGGCGACGACGTTCTCGAACGCGGTGCGGAACATCCGCTCGTAGTGGTCGAGTTCGACGAAGCCGAGGTGCGGCGTGCAGATCACGTTCTCGAGCCGCAGCAGCGGCGTGCCGGCCATGATGGGCTCGGACTCGAACACGTCGATCGCCGCCATGCCGGGCCGGCCCCGGTTGAGCGCGGCGACCAGCGCGTTGTCCTGCAGCAGCTCGGCGCGGGAGGTGTTGACGAACAGCGCGGCCGGCTTCATCCGTGAGAGGTCGTCGAAGCCGATCAGGCCGCGGGTGGCCTCGGCCAGCCGCAGGTGCAGGCTCAGCACGTCGGCCTCCTCGAAGAATGCCGCGCGCGACGACGCGGCCTCGCAGCCTTCCGCGCGCGCCTTGTAGCGCGAGGCCTCGCTGCCCCAGACGATCACCTTCATGCCGAAGGCCCGGCCGTAGTTCGCGACCCGCTGGCCGATGCGCCCGTAGCCCCAGACGCCGAGCGTCTTGCCTTCGAGCAGCACGCCCAGCCCGAAGTTGGCCGGCATCGACTGCGACTTCAGCCCCGACTGCTGCCAGGCGCCATGTTTCAGGCTCGCGATGTACTGCGGCAGCCGGCGCATCGCCGCCATGATCAGCGCCCAGGTGAACTCGGCGGTGGCGGTCGGCGTGCTGCCGCCTTCGGCGACCGCGATGCCCGCGCGGGTGCAGGCTTCGACGTCGATGTGCGGCCCGACGCGGCCGGTCTGGGCGATCAGCTTGAGCCTCGGCAGCTTCTCGACCAGCGCGCGCGGAAAGGGCGTGCGCTCGCGGATCGGCACGACGATGTCGGCGTCGCGCAGGCGCACCGAAAGCTGGCCGATGCCCTTGACCGTGTTGGTGAAGACCTTCGCGCTGTAGCCGTCGAGCAGGCTCGCACAGGCCAGCTTGCGCACGGCATCCTGGTAGTCGTCGAGGATCACGATGTTCATGGCCGATTCATTGTGCCGCGCGGCCCTGCGGCGCAGCGCCAAGGCTGGCATGCTGGCGCTCCCCGATCACGACCCACCCGGAGACGCCCATGTCGATCACGATGCACTCGGCCGCCGCGCCGATCTACCAGACGATGCTGCGCAACCTCTCGAAGTGGCTCGACAAGGCCCAGGCGCATGCCAAGGCCAAGGGCTTCGACGCCGACACGCTGCTCACCGCGCGGCTCGCGCCTGACATGCTGCCGCTGCGCAACCAGATCCAGATCGCCTGCGACACCGCGAAGTTCGGCCTTTCGCGGCTGGCCGGCATCGAGGCGCCGAAGTTCGCCGACGACGAGCAGACGCTCGCCCAACTGCAGCAGCGCATCGCGCAGACGCTGGCGTTCATCGAGTCGGTGCCGGCGGCTTCGGTCGACGGCAGCGAAGACAAGCCCGTCAGCGTGCCGATCCGCGGCCGCGACCCGCTGCAGTTCACCGGCGAGCAGTACCTGCGCCACTTCGCGCTGCCGAACTTCTTCTTCCACGTGACGACCGCCTACGGCCTGCTGCGCCACAACGGGGTCGAGCTCGGCAAGGGCGACTACCTGCGCGGCGGCTGAGGCGTGAGCTGGCCCAAGCGCATCCTGCTCGGCCTCGCGACGCTGCTCGCGATCGCCGCCGGCGCGGCCGGGCTCTACGCGAGCCAGGCGCTGCCGGTGACGCAAGGCACCTTGCCGGTCGCGGGCGTGAAGGCGAACATCGTCATCGAGCGCGACGCGCACGGCATCCCCACGATCCGCGCGCGCTCGCCGCAGGACGCCTGGTTCGGCCTCGGCTTCGTGCATGCGCAGGACCGGCTGTGGCAGCTGGAGACGCACAAGCGCATCGCGGCCGGCCGGCTCGCCGAAGCCTTCGGGCCGAGCGCACTCGAGACCGATCGCTTCCTGCGCGCGCTCGGCGTGCGCGCCAGCGCCGAACGGCAATGGGGCCAGGCCTCGCTCGAGCTGCGCGAGATGCTCGAGGCCTACACCGCCGGCATCAATGCCTACCTGGCCGACCACCTGCGCGCGCGGCCGCCGGAATTCGTGCTGCTCGGCCTGCAGCCCGAGCCCTGGACGCCGGTCGACAGCATCGGCTGGACCGGCATGATGGCCTGGGACCTCGGCGGCAACTGGCAGGCCGAGCTGCTGCGCATGCGCCTGGCCGCGTCGATGCCGACGGCGCGCATCCGTCAGCTGCTGCCGCCTTACCCCGGCGAGGAGCCGCTGGAGACGCAGGACTACGCGGCGCTCTACAAGGCGCTCGGCGTGTACGGCCCGGAAGTGGTGCCGCCGCGCACGGCGCAAGCGACGCTGCCGTTCGATCCGCTGGCCGCGAACGTCGAAGGCACCGGCTCGAACAACTGGGCGGTCGCCGGCAAGCGCAGCGTGACCGGCCGGCCGCTGCTCGCCAACGATCCGCACCTGAAGCTCGGCAGCCCGGCGCTCTGGTACCTGGCGCGGCTGGAGGCGCCCGGCCTGCACGTGGCCGGCGCGACGATGCCCGGGCTGCCGATCGTCGTTCTCGGCCAGAACCGCGACATCGCCTGGGGCTTCACCAACACCGCGCCCGACGTGCAGGACCTCTACATCGAGCGCATCGACCAGAGCCAGCCGAGCCGCTACGAGACGCCCGACGGCTGGAACGACTTCGAGACCCGCGAGGAGACGATCCGCGTCAAGGGGCAGGGCGACGTGAGCTTCACCGCGCGGCGCACGCGCCATGGGCCGGTGATCTCCGACGCGCAGACGCCCGCCACCGCCGGCCTCACCGGCCAGGGCGCGACGCGCTACGCCCTCGCGCTGCGCTGGACCGCCCTCGACGACGATGCGGCCGCCTCGTCGCTCGAGGCCGGGCTGGCGTTCAACCGCGCCACGTCGGTCGCCGGCTTCGTCGCCGCGTCACGCAAGAACGTCGCGCCGATGCAGAACATGCTGGTCGCCGATGCCGAGCGCATCGCGCTGGTGTCGGCGGGCAGGGTGCCGCTGCGCTCGCCGGACAACGATCTGAAAGGGCTTGCGCCGGCGCCCGGCTGGCTGGCCCGCTACGGCTGGACCGGGTTCGTTCCAGCCACCGAGACCCCGCGCGAACTGGACCCGGCGCGCGGCTGGCTCGCCAGCGCCAACCAGCGCGTCCACGGCCCCGAATACCCGCATTTCCTGACCAGCGAATGGACGCTGCCCTACCGCCAGCAGCGCATCGAACAGCTGTTGACGGCGCGACCGCTGCACAGCCTCGACAGCTTCGCGACGATGCAGTCCGACGTGCTCTCGCTCGCGACGCTGCGACTGCTGCCGTACGCGCAGGCGGCGCGACCGGACCATGCGCTGGCCGAGGCCGCGCAGCGCCGGCTGAAGGCCTTCGACGGCTCGATGACGGCCGACGGCGCCGCGCCCTTGATTTTTTCGGCCTGGGTTCGCCACCTGACGCGCCGGGTGTTCGAGGACGACCTGGGCCCCGATCTGTTCGCGCGCCAGCTCGGCTCGCGCAGCTTTCGGGACGCGCTCGAGCGCGTCGTCGAGCGCGACGACCGCAGCTGGTGCGACGACCAGCGAACCCGCCCGATCGAAACCTGCAGCAGCCGCGCCGATGCGGCGCTGACCGACGCGCTCGACGAACTCCAGGCCCGACAGGGCAGGGACGTCGCGCAATGGCGCTGGGGCGAGGCGCACCAGGCCCGTGCCGAGCACCGGCCGTTCAGCCGCGTGCCGGCGCTGGCGCGCTTCTTCGAGTTGAGGGTGCCGGTCGGCGGCGATGCGTTCACCATCAACGCGGCGCGGCCCACGCTGTGGCCCGACGGCACGACCGGCGAGGTCGACCTCAACGAGCACGGCCCGAGCTTCCGGGCCCTGTACGACTTGAACGATCGGCGCCGCTCGCGGCTCGTCGTCTCCAGCGGCCAGAGCGGCCTGCCGTTCAGCCGGCATCACGCCGACCAGATGCGCCGGTGGGCGCGGGGCGCCTACGTGCCGGCGTGGTCGGATGGAGGAGACGAGGAGCGGCTGACGCTCGTCGCGAAGTCGAGGCCTTGATCGCGATTCGCAGGAATCGCTTTAACTTTACATAACACACATCAGCGCGGCCACGGTGCTGACGCAACAAGCCGGCTCTGCGCCGGCCTAGGCTCAGCTGAGGCGCTCGTCGTCGGCCGCGTCGGCGGCGAATTCGTCGTCGAGCTCGATCGCGTCGTCCGCGGTGCGTGGGATCAGCGGCTTGTCGAGCGGCCGGCAGATGCGGCTTTGCAGGCGACCGAGGCGGCCGGACTTCTCGATCGTCGCGAACACGACTTCGGGCTCCATCAGGAGCGCGAAGGGATTGGCGGACAGGACTTCGGTCGTGTGCATCGGGGACCTCATGGATCGAACGGTGCACTCAATGTAGGCAGCGCCCTCACGCCGGCCCAGTCGGGGCCGCGCCAAAGGCCGTGTCGGAATTCATCCGACACGGCGTCATCGCGGCGCGTTACCGCGTTCGAGGGGATCGACCTTGACGCGCTCGCGCAGCGCGGCCGCCAGCCGCTCGCGACCGGAGCGGGCAGCCAGGTCGGCGGCGGTGGCGTCGTTCTCGTCGCGCAGCTGTGGATCGGCACCGGTCGCCAGCAGCGTGCCGATCACCTCCTCGCTCGCATGCAGGGCCGCAAGCATCAGCGGCGTGCGCCGGTTCGGCGCGCGCGCG
Organism: Methylibium sp.; assembly: GCF_035762065.1. Taxonomy (GTDB): domain Bacteria; phylum Pseudomonadota; class Gammaproteobacteria; order Burkholderiales; family Burkholderiaceae_C; genus Methylibium. The sequence goes on along the minus strand of NZ_DASTPW010000051.1, from coordinate 25,779 downwards.
TCGAGCCGGGCACCGTGCTGCAGCAACAGCCGCGTGACAGGCAGCGAGTCGCCGGCGGCGGCGTAATGCAGCGGCGTCCAGCCGGAGGCCGGCGCCACCTCGGCGCCCCGCTCGATCAGCACCTCGCAGACCTCGAGCCGCCCTTTCAGCGCGGCCATCATCAAGGGCGTCTCGCCGCTCGCGTTGCGCGCGTTCGGGTCGAGCCCGGGCGCCTTCGCGAGCGCCAGCGCGGTCTGCCACGACTCGACCAGCAAGGCCCGCACGATCGCCGGCTGGCCATTCGGATCGCGGGCGTTCGCATCGAAGCCCTTGTCGATCCAGGCTCGTACTTCGCCGGGATCGTCGCGGATCAGTGCGCGAAAGAAGTCGTCGTAAGAACCCGCTTTAACACTGCACGAAAAGCAAGCTGCGACAACGGCATAGACGACCTTCTTCATGTTCACGGCGAACTGTGTTTACTGCTTGCGGCGCGTTAGCTCAACGAATGCTTGAACTGTGTTTCAGGCGTGGGCCGAGCTGACTTCGGGCCCGAACAGCGCCTCGAAGTTGCGGCTGGTCGCCTCGGCCACCTCTTCGACCGGCAGCTGCTTGATGCGCGCGATCTCGGCGGCCACGAAGGGCACGAACGACGGGTTGTTGGTCTTGCCGCGGTGCGGTACCGGCGCAAGGTAGGGGCTGTCCGTTTCGATCAGGCAGCGCTCCAGCGGCACGAAGGCGGCAACCTCGCGCAGTTCGGCGGCGTTCTTGAACGTCAGGATTCCGGAGAACGAGACCATGAAGCCGAGGTCGAGCGCCGCGCGCGCCACGGCAAGCGTCTCGGTGAAGCAGTGAAAGACGCCGGTGACGGCGCCGGCGCCCTCCTCCTTCAGCAACGCCACGGTGTCATCGCTGGCGCTGCGGGTGTGGATCACCAGCGGCCGGGCGCTCGCCCGCGCGGCGCGGATGTGGACCGCGAAACGGTCGCGCTGCCACTGCATTTGCGCCACGCTGCGCTCGCCGAGCCGGTAGTAGTCGAGGCCGGTCTCGCCGATCGCGACGACCCGCGGCCGCGCCGCAAGATCGACGAGCTGCTCGACGCTCGGCTCGGCGACGCCCTCGTTGTCCGGATGCACGCCCACCGAGCACCAGAAGTTGTCGTGCGCGGTCGCCAGCGCGTGGACCTGCGGGAATTCCTCGAGCGTCGTGCAGATGCAAAGCGCCCGGTCGACCTGGGCCGCGGCCATCGCCGCGCGGATCGCCGGCAGCTCGGCCTGCAGCTCGGGAAAGCTCAGATGGCAGTGGGAATCGACGTACATCGCGGTCGCAAGCAAGGGGGCACGGCAGAAGCAGCACCGGCCGCCGGCCGGTGCGCGCACTCAGATGGTCTGCGTCGGCTTCGACGACGAGATCGCGGTGCCGAGGATCTCCTCGATCTTGATCTTCAGCGTGCGGGTCTTCTCGTCGGAAGGGAAACGCACGCCGACGCCCTGGGTGCGGCCGCCCGAGGCGTTGGCCGGCGTGATCCAGGCGATCTTGCCGGCCACCGGGTAGCGCTGCGGGTCGTCGGGCAGCGAGAGCAGCAGGTAGATGTCCTCGCCGAGCTTGTATTCGCGCGTGGTCGGCACGAACAGCCCGCCTTCGGCGAACAGCGGGATGTAGGCGGCGTAGAGCGCGCCCTTCTCTCGGAACACCAGCTGGATCACGCTGGGCCGCGCACCCTGCCCGCCGGCAGTGGCAGCCTTCGTGGACATCGGGGCGTCGCTCATCGGGCCAGTGTAGTCATCGGGCTCGCCGCAGTGCGCGTGGCGCGAGGGCCGCGCGCCGCATCCGCGACACGCTGCACGAGCGCCTCGACCGCCAGCGGCGCATGCCACGGATGTTCCGCGTGCCGGGCGGCGTTGGCGAGCTCGCGCGCGCAGGCGCCGAGGCGCTGCACTTCGCCGCCGGCAGGCAGCGCCGATCGATCGAAGTAGCGCGGCGCGGCACCGGCCGCAACGCACAGCAGGTCGTGGCAGAGCTTCTGCAAGGCGTCCACGGCCAGCGGCAAGGGCCACGCAGCGAGCGTCGCGGTCCGCTGCGCCAGCACTTCGGCGGGCAGCGCCTGCCAGGTCTTCGCATCGATGCCCGATCGCTGCCAGCGCTGCAGCGCTTCGATCGGCGAGCCGCCTGCGGCAGCCAGCAGCCATTCGGGCTTCTCGATGCCGCGGGCGGCAAGCCATGTCGCGGCCTGCTCGACCTTCGGCATGCCGAGCGCCACCGGCTGGCAGCGGCTGCGCACCGTCGGCAGCAGCCGTTGCGCCTGCGCGGTGGCGAGCAAGAAGCGCGTCGCGCCGGCCGGCTCCTCGAGCGTCTTGAGCAGCATGTTGGCGCTCGTCGGGTTCATGCGCTCGGCCGGGAACAGCAGCACCACCTTGCCGCGCCCGCGCGACGCGGTCTGCTGCGCGAACTCGACGATCGAACGCGCGGCCTCCACCTTGATGTCCTTGCTCGGCTTGGCTTTCGACTTGCCGGCGTCGTCGTCGGCTTGCGCGTCGTCGTCGGCCAGCCCCAGCGTTTCGCGCCAGGCCGGCGGCACGACGACGCGCAGGTCGGGATGCGTGCCGGCCGCGATCAGCCGGCAGCCCGTGCAGTGCCCGCAGGCGGCGCGGTGCGCCATGCGGTCGGCCGGCTGCGCCTCGCACAACCACGCATGCGCGATCGCCAGACCGAGTTCCCATTGCCCGACGCCGCGCGGCCCATGGATCAGCAGCGCGTGCCCGCGCGCCGAGCGCAGCGCCCGCTCGAGCGGCGCTTCCAGCCAGGGCGGCAGCGCCGCCGCTTCGTCCCCGCCCGCCATGTCACCAGCCGCGCGCGCGCAAGGCGGCGTCGATCTGCGCGCCGACCACCTCGCGCGCCGCATCGGCATCGATGCGCACGAAGCGCGCCGGCTCGGCGGCAAGCCGCGCCAGGTAGCCGTCGCGCACGCGGGTGAAGAAGGCAAGGTCCTGCTGCTCGAAGCGGTCCTTGTCGCGCGCACGCGCGACGCGCTCGGCGGCGATCGCAGGGTCGAGATCGAACCACAGCGTCAAGTGCGGCTGCCGCAATTCGCCGGGGTTCGACGGGTTCGACTGCACCCAGCTTTCGAGCGCGCGCAGCACCGCGAGATCGAAGCCGCGCCCGGCGCCCTGGTAGGCGAAGCTGGCGTCGGTGAAGCGGTCGCAGAGCACCAATTCGCCGCGCGCGAGCGCCGGCTCGATCGTCGTGAGCAGGTGGTCGCGACGCGCCGCGAAGATCAGCAGCGCCTCGGTCAGCGCGTCCATCGGCCGGTGCAGCACCAGCTCGCGCAATGTTTCGGCCAGTGGCGTTCCGCCGGGTTCGCGGCTGCGCAGCACGATGTGGCCTCGCTCGCGCAGCCGCTCGGCAATCGCCTCGATGTGCGTCGACTTGCCGGCGCCGTCGATGCCTTCGAAGCTGATGAAGCCGCCCGTCATGGCCGCGCACCGCCGCGCTGGTAGCGGTTGACCGCGCGGTTGTGGTCGGCCAGCGTCTCGCTGAACTCGCTGCTGCCGTCGCCGCGCGAGACGAAATACAGCGCCTTCGTCGCCTGCGGGCGCACGGCCGCGAGCAGCGAGGCCTTGCCCGGCATCGCGATCGGCGTCGGCGGCAGGCCGCCGCGGGTGTAGGTGTTGTAGGGCGTGTCGGCGAGCAGGTCGCGGCGGCGCAGGTTGCCGTCGAAGGCGCTGCCCAGGCCGTAGATCACCGTCGGGTCGGTCTGCAGCGGCATGCCGATACGCAGCCGGTTGACGAAGACCGACGCGACCTTGCCGCGATCGGCCGGCTGGCCGGTTTCCTTCTCGACGATCGAGGCCAGCGTCAGCGCGTCCTCGGGGCTTGCCAGCGGCGTGTCGGGCGCGCGCTCGGCCCAGGCGGCGTCCAGGCGCTTTCGCATCGCCTGGTGCGCACGGCGCAGCACCGAGAGATCGGTCGAGCCTTTGCTGTAGGCGTAGGTGTCGGGGAAGAACCAGCCCTCGGGCGAGCGGCCGGGCGCGCCGAGCGCGGCCATGATCTCCTCGTCGCTCATCGCGGCGGTGGTGGGCTTGAGCGCCTCGGCCCGCGCCAGCTCGCTGCGGAACTGCCGGAAGGTCCAGCCTTCGATCAGCCGCACCGCGGCCTGGGCTTCGTCGCCGCGGACCATCTTGCGCAGCAGCTCGACCGGCGTGACGCCGGCGGCGATTTCGTAGCTGCCGGCCTTGATCTGGCGCGACTGGCCGGACCAGCGGAACCACTCGTACAGCAGCGCCGGATGCGTCTGCACCCCCGCATCCACCCAGCCCTGCGCGATGCCGCGCACCGAGGTGCCGGCCTCGATCGAAAGCTCCGCGTTCGCGCCGGCCAGCGGCAACGGCCGCTCGAGCCACCACCAAGCCGCCGCGCCCGCACCGATGACGGCGAGGAGCGCGAGGATGACCAGCGCCAGCAGCCCTCGCCGCAGTGCGCGCATTGATGTTGCGAGGGCCTTGGCCATGGGGCGCTGATCATAATGAGCCGATGGTTTCCGACCCTGCACAGAGTGGCCCCGAAGGCGCCGCGGCACTCGCGCACAGCGGCGTGATCCGCGTGCGCGGCGCCGATGCCGCGAGCTTCCTGCACGGCCAGCTGACGAACGATTTCAGCCTGCTCGGGCTCGACGAAGCCCGGCTCGCCGCCTACTGCTCGCCGAAGGGCCGCATGCTGGCGAGCTTCGTCGCCTGCAAGCATGCGCACGACGAGATCCGGCTGGTGTGCCGCGCCGAGCTCCTGCCCACGACGCTGAAGCGCCTGCGCATGTTCGTGCTGCGCGCGAAGGCGCAGCTTGACGATGCGGGCGCCGAGCTGGCGCTGCTCGGTCTGGCCGGCGCGAGCGCGCAGGCCGCACTGCCGGCCGAGGCCGGGTCGATGCGGCCGTGGCGCCGCATCGACGTCGACGGCGCCGACCTCCTGCGTCTGCCCGACGCCGCCGGCCTGCCGCGCTGGCTGTGGATCGGCGCACCGGCGCATGCCGCGGCGCTGGCCAACGCCCTGCCCGCGCTGCCACTGGACGCCTGGGACTGGCTCGAGGTGCGAAGCGGCATCGCGCCGGTCGTCGCCGCCACCGTCGAGGCCTTCGTGCCGCAGATGCTGAACTACGAGCTGGTCGGCGGCGTGAACTTCCAGAAGGGCTGCTACCCCGGGCAGGAAGTCGTTGCGCGCAGCCAGTACCGCGGCACGCTGAAGCGACGCACGGTGCTGCTGCACGCCGAAGCGCCGGCGCTTCGGGCCGGCCAGGAAGTCTGGTGGAGCGGCGATGCGGCGCAGCCGAGCGGCCTCGTCGCCTTCGCGGCGCCGTCGCCGCAAGGCGGCCACGATGCGCTGGTCGAGATGAAGCTCGCGGCGCTCGACGATGGCCGCCTGCACCTCGGCGCCGCCGACGGCCCCGAGCTCGCACAGCGCCCGCTTCCCTACGCGCTGCCGCGCGAGAACGCCGCCGCGTGACGCAGTGCGCCGCGACGGTCCCGATGCGGCACGAGCTGTTCGTCTACTACCGCGTGCGCTCGTCGCACGCACAGGCGCTGGCTGCCGCGGTCGCCGACATGCACCGGACGCTGCGAGCCGCGCATCCCGGGCTCGACGCGCGGCTGCTGCGCCGCGCCGACGAGCCCGGCGGCGAGACGACGTGGATGGAAACCTACGCGCTGCCCGCCGGCGCCGACCCCGCGGCGCTGCGCACGGCCATCGAGGCTGCGGCCCGGGCACTGGCGCCGTGGCTTGCGGGCGAGCGTCACGTCGAGCACTTCGTGCCATGTGCCTGGTAGCGCTCGCGCTCGACCAGAGCCGGCGCTTCCCGCTGGTCGTCGCGTCCAACCGCGACGAGTTCCACGAGCGCCCGACCGCGCGGCTCGCCTGGTGGGCGCCCGAGGCCGGCGCGCCGGAGATCCTCAGCGGGCGCGACCTGCAGGCCGGCGGCACCTGGCTCGGCCTGAACGCCGCGGGCCGGCTCGCTTTGGTCACCAACGTGCGCCGCGGCGACGTGCCGCAGGATCCGAAGGCGCCGTCGCGCGGCGCGATCGTCGCGCGCTGGCTGCGCGGCGACCTGTCGCTCGACCGCTTCTGGACCGAAGTCGCGCTGTCGGGCTACAACGGCTTCAACCTGATCGCCGCCGATTTCGCGCACGGCGACTGTTTCTGGGCCAGCAGCGAGGCGACGCTGCCGCGACGCCTGGACCGCGGGCTCTACGGTCTTTCCAACGCGGCGCTCGACACGCCCTGGCCGAAGGTCCAGGCGCTGAAGGCGCGGGTTGGCGAAGCCGTCGTCGCGCTGCCGGCCGGGGCCCGTGCCGAGGACCTGGCGACGCGGCTGTTCGAAGCGTTGTCCGATCGCCAGCCGGCCGCCGACGCCAGCCTGCCTTCGACCGGCGTGCCGCGCGAGGTGGAACGGATGCTTTCGGCGTCCTTCATCGCCAGTCCCGACGGCCGCTACGGCACGCGCTGCTCGACGGTGGTGATCACCGAAAGGCTCGGCCGGCACCGCATCACCCACGTCTTCGAGCGCAGCTTCAGCCCTCACTCGAGCGTCGCGTTGATGCGCCACGCGCGCCTGGCGGACTGGCCGCCGAAGTACAGCGCGCTGCCGGCCGAGGGCGCCGGCGCCTGGCGGCGGCCGGAGGTCGTCGAAGCATCGGACGGCGGCGGGCCGGCTGCATCCGCGTCCACGCCGCCCGCCCTACCGAAGCCGCGCGCGCGCGGTGTGATCAAGCCCCCGGCTCGACGCCTGCGGGCCGCAAAGCGCGCCTGAGCCTGGCGAACGTCAGCCTCATCGGCGGCCGGCGGCGATCTCCAGCATCAGTTCGATGCGCGCCTGCACCGGCGTCGCGCAGCGGGTCGCGACGATCGGCTGCGGCGCCGCATCGAGCACCGCGCCGCTGGCCACGCGCGTCGAGCGCCGCACTGCGACACCCCTCGCCTGCGCGTCCAGCAGCGCCGCTTCCAGCCGGTGATGCACCGTGCCGTTGCCGGTACCGGCGACGACGATGCCCTCGACGCCTGCCGCCACCAGCGCTTCGACCACCCGCGCATCCGCACCGGCGGCGCTGGTGAGGATCTCGACCCAGGGCCACGGCGGCTCGAACAGCTCGAGCCCCAGCGCCGGCGCGTGCGGCGGCGCAGGCTGCAGCGGGCCGACGCGCCCGGCCACGATCTCGCCCAGCGGCGCGGCGTCGCCCCCGCCGAAGGCATCGAGCCGCCATGCGTGCCGCTTGCGCAGTTGGGCGGCGGCGAACACCCGGCCGCCGAACACCACGACGACACCGAGCCGCTGCGCCGCCGGCTCGCGCGCGAGCCCGACCGCATCGACGAGGTTCTGCGGCCCGTCGGCGAGCAAGGCGGTCGCAGGGTGCATCGCGCCGGTCAGGACCACCGGCTTGGCCGGCGCGAGCAGGCGCTGCAGGAGCCAGGCCGTTTCTTCGAGGGTGTCGGTGCCGTGCGTGACGACGATGCCGGCGACTTCCTCGCGCGCCAGGTGGTGGGCGACGCGCCGCGCGAGCCGCAGCATCACGTCGAAGTCCATGTCCTTGCTGTCGAGCTGGGCCACCTGCTCGGCATCGAGCGGCATGCCGGCGAGCGACGGCACCGCCTGAACCAGCTCGCGCACGTCGATCTGCGCGGCGCGGTAGCCGAGCGTGTCGGTGGCCGACGCGGCGGTGCCGGCGATCGTGCCGCCGGTAGCCAGGAGGACGACACGCCGGTCGTCGAACAAGGGATCGTCGGGCAAAGAAGTGCTTGGCATCGGACACGAAGCTGTATGAAAATCCAGTCACTGGATGGATCGACAGTCGGCGAGCCACCCAACTGCACAGGAGCTGCCAGTGGAAGACGACGCCCCGAAGCTCACCGCCCGCCAGCAGCAGATTCTCGATCTGGTGCAGACCACCATCGAGCGCAGCGGTGCGCCGCCCACCCGGGCCGAAATCGCCGCCGAACTCGGCTTCCGGTCGGCGAACGCGGCCGAGGAACATCTCCAGGCGCTGGCCCGCAAGGGCGTGATCGAGCTGGTCAGCGGCACCTCGCGCGGCATCCGGCTCAAGTCGGACGCGCTGCGCAGCTTGAACCAGCAGCGCAACAAGCAGTTCAGCCTGCCGCTGCCGAGCTTGTCGCAGCTGATGCTGCCGCTGGTCGGCCGGGTCGCTGCGGGCAGCCCCATCCTCGCGCAGGAGCACATCGACCAGACCTACGCGGTCGAGGCGACGCTGTTCGCCCGCAAGCCCGACTACCTGTTGAAGGTGCGTGGCATGAGCATGCGCAACGCCGGCATCCTCGACGGCGACCTGCTCGCGGTGCAGCGCACGAAGGAAGCGAAGAACGGCCAGATCGTCGTCGCGCGGCTCGGCGACGACGTCACGGTCAAGCGCTTCCGGCAGGTGCGCGGCCAGATCGAACTGCTGCCCGAAAACCCCGATTTCGAGGCGATCGTCGTCACGCCCGGCAGCGGTGAGTTCGAGCTCGAAGGCTTGGCGGTTGGCCTGATCCGCAACACGCTGTTGATGTGAAGCCGCGATGAACCCGAAGATCCGTTCGCCGCGCAAGCACGGTCTCGCCAAGGCCGGGCAGGCCGCCGACTGCGAGGTGCTCGAGCAGATCCCCAACATCGGCAGCGCGATGGCCGACGACCTGCGCCGCATCGGCATCGAACGGCCGCAGCAATTGCTCGGCCGCGATGCGCTCGATCTCTACCGCCGCGTCTGCGAGCACCGCGGAGCGCGGCAAGACCCTTGCGTGCTCGACACCCTGATGGCCGCGACCGATTTCATGCGCGGCGCCGCGCCTGCGCCATGGTGGCAGTACACGGTGGCGCGCAAGGCCCGCTACGGCCAAGTGCTCGATGCTGGCGGTGCCGGGCTCGGGCCGCGCCGGGCGCAATCGGTCCAGTCGGGCCACTCGGGAGCGTCGTCCGCAAGCTGACGACCGACATCGGCCGCGTGCAGGTGGTAGGCATGCGCCCCGGCGCATCCCGCGCGCGGCTTTCGAATCCGATCCTGCCGTCGACACGCGACAGGAGTTTCGACATGGTGTTGATGTGGCTCCAAGCCTGCGGCAACGCAGTAGGACTTTGGCAGGCACGCCGCGCGGCGGCAGGGCCGGTGGTGCGGCTGCCGGGTTTCACCGCTCGCATCGGCGCGCGAGGCGCGGGGCCGGCGCGGCTGCGGCGCCGGGCGTTCTGGATGCGCGTCGATCCGAAGGACCCGCGTCGCGCCGCGATCGGCGGATCGTTCGCCGAGGTCTGCGCGGCGCTCGAAGCGCTGGCGGCCGAGGAGCGCGCCGCCTGCTGACACCACGGGGCGGCCCACCGCCGCTACCGCCGACTTGGCTGCGGCTTGTTCAGCCCATGTGCAAGCCGCCGTTGACCGAGAAGTCGGCGCCGGTGGCGAAGCCCGACTCTTCGGACGCCACCCACGACACCATCGACGCGATGTCCTCCGGCGTGCCGAGCCGGCGCACCGGGATCGTCGCGACGATCTTCTCCAACACCTCGGGCTTGATCGCGCGGACCATGTCGGTGCCGATGTAGCCCGGGCTCACGGTGTTGACCGTCACGCCCTTGGCGGCGAGTTCCTGCGCCAGCGCCATCGTGAAGCCGTGCATGCCGGCCTTCGCGGCCGAGTAGTTGGTCTGGCCGGCCTGGCCCTTCTCGCCGTTGACCGACGAGATCTGGATGATTCGGCCCCAGCCCTTCTCGACCATGCCCGGCACGACCTGCTTGGTCACGTTGAACAGGCTGTTCAAGTTGGTGTCGATCACCGCCTTCCAGTCGTCGACGCTCATCTTCAAGAACATGCGGTCCTTGGTGATGCCGGCGTTGTTCACCAGCACGTCAATCGGGCCGTGCTCGCTCGTGACCTTGCTGAAGGCCTCGACGGTGCTCTGCCAGTCGGCCACGTTGCCGACCGACGCATGGAAGGTGAAACCGGCGGCCTTCTGCTCGTCGAGCCACTTCGCGAAGTCGCGGCTCGGGCCGCAGCCGGCGATCACCTTGAAGCCGTCGCGGTGCAGCCGCTGGCAGATCGAGGTGCCGATGCCCCCCATGCCGCCGGTGACGTAAGCGAGTTTCTGGCTCATCGTTGTTTCTCCTGGAGTGAATGTTCTAGAGACTGTCGTGCCGACCGAGGGTGAGGCGCACGCCGACCGAGGTCAAGCGTGTTCGCACGAGGCCGGGGCGCCGCGCTCAACGCTCGACCGTCAAGGCCACGCCCATGCCGCCGCCGATGCACAGCGAGGCGATGCCGCGCTTGGCTGCGCGGCGCCGCATTTCGTGCAGCAGCGTCACCAGGATGCGGCAACCCGAGGCGCCGATCGGGTGCCCGATCGCGATTGCGCCGCCGTTCACGTTGACCTTGCTCGTGTCCCAGCCCATCTCGTTGTTGACCGCGCAGGCCTGGGCCGCGAAGGCCTCGTTGATCTCGAGCAGGTCGAGGTCGGCCACCTTCCAGCCGGCGCGCTTCAGCGCGAGCTGACTCGCCGGCACCGGGCCCATGCCCATGATCTTCGGATCGAGCCCCGCGGTCGCGTACGAGGCGATGCGCGCCAGCGGCTTGAGCTTCAGGCTTTCGGCCTTCGCCGCGCTCATCACGATGACCGCCGCGGCGCCGTCGTTGATGCCCGAGGCATTGCCCGCGGTCACGCCGCCGGCCTTGTCGAACGCGGGCCGCAGGCCGGCCAGGCCTTCGGCGGTGCTCTTGCGGTTGATGAATTCGTCGGCCGCGAAGACGATCGGCTCGCCCTTCTTCTGCGGAATGCCGAACGGCGTGATCTCATCCTGGAAGCGCCCGGCGTCCTGCGCCGCGGCGGCCTTCTGCTGCGAGGCGAGCGCGAGGGCGTCCTGCTGCTCGCGTGTGATGCCGTACTGCTTGGCGACGTTCTCGGCCGTGATGCCCATGTGGTACTGGTTGTAGACGTCCCACAGGCCGTCAGTGATCATCGTGTCGACCATTTTCCAGTCGCCCATGCGCTGGCCTTCGCGCGAGCCCATCACCGCGTGCGGCGCGAGGCTCATGTTCTCCTGGCCGCCGGCGATCACGATCTCGGAGTCGCCGTCGCGGATGGCCTGGGCCGCGAGCATCACGGCCTTGAGGCCCGAGCCGCAGACGACGTTGATCGTCATCGCCGGCACGCTCGTCGGCAAGCCGCTCTTGATCGTCGCCTGCCGCGCCGGGTTCTGGCCGCTGCCGGCGGTCAGCACCTGGCCGAGGATCACCTGATCGATCTGCTCGGCCGCCAGCCCGCTGCGGCCGAGCAGCGACTGGATCACCGCGGCGCCCAGCTCCGGCGCGGGCGTCTTGGCGAGGCTGCCGCCGAACTTGCCGACGGCGGTGCGGGTGGCGGCAACGATGACGATGTCGGTGCTCATGAGCGACTCCTTGATGAGGTGCGGGAGAGACGAGAAGTGCGGTCGAGCATGCCACGCAGCGTGGGACCGAAGCTCGGGTCCAGCCCCATGCCCGCGCCTGGATCAGGCCCGGGCTTTCACGTAGCGCCCGGGGGCCGGCTCGCTCGGCTTGTGCGTGCGATCGCCGAGCGTCTTCGGCGCCGGCACCAGCTTGCCGGCGTGCGGTGCCAGCCAGCCGATCCACGCCGGCCACCAGCTGCCGGGGTGCTCGGTCGCGCCGTCGAACCAGGCTTGCGCGGTGGGCGGCAGCTTCGCGTTCGTCCAGTGGCTGCGCTTCTTCTTTTCCGGCGGGTTGATCACGCCGGCGATGTGGCCCGAAGCGCCGAGCACGAACTGCTTCTTGCCCGGCAGGATGCGCGTGCTGAGGTAGGCGCTATGCCACGGGACGATGTGGTCCTCGCGCGAGGCATAGATGAAGGTGGGCGCATCGACCTGCCGCAAGTCCAGCTTCTCGCCACAGACCGTGACCTTGCCCGGCACCTTGAGGTTGTCTTCCAGGTAGGTGTGGCGCAGGTACCAGCAGTACATCGGCCCGGGCAGATCGGTCGAGTCGCTGTTCCAGTACAGCAGGTCGAAGGGCGGCGGCGTCTCGCCCTTGAGGTAGTTGCCGACGACGTAGTTCCAGACCAGGTCGTTCGGCCGCAGGAAGCTGAAGGTGGTGGCGAGTTCCTTGCCCTTGAGCAGGCCGCGCTGGCCGAGCGACATTTCGCGCAGCTTGACCATGTCCTCGTCGACGAAGAGATCGAGCACGCCGGTGTCGCTGAAGTCGAGGAAGCTGGTGAGCAGCGTCAGGCTCGCCGACGGCTTTTCGCCTCGCGCGGCCAGCACCGCGAGCGCGGTGGCGAGGAGCGTTCCGCCGATGCAGAAACCCAGCGTGTTGATCCGGTCCTGCCGGCTGATCGCGCGCACTTCGTCGATCGCACGGATCACCGCATCCTCGACGTAGTGGTCCCAGGTCCTGTCGCCGATCGCCTCGGTCGCGTTGACCCAGCTCAGCATGAAGACCTGCTGGCCCTGCATGAGCGCATGCCGCACCAGCGAGTTCTCCGGCTGCAGGTCGAGGATGTAGAACTTGTTGATGCAAGGCGGCACGATCAGCAGCGGGCGCTCGTGCACCTTCGCGGTCAGCGGCTTGTATTGGATGAGCTGGAACAGCTCGTTCTCGAACACCACCGCGCCTTCGGTCGTCGCGACGTTGCGGCCGACCTCGAAGACGCTCTCGTCGGTCTGCGAGACGTGGCCCTGCTGCAGGTCGTGCCACAGCTGCTTCATGCCCAGCGCGATGCTCTCGCCCTTGCTCTCGAGCGCCTTGCGCTGCGCCTCGGGGTTCAGCGCCAGGTAGTTCGACGGCGAAGCGGCGTCGATCCACTGCTGCACCGCGAAACGCACGCGCTGCCGGGTCTTCTCGTCGGCTTGCACCTGGTCGGCCAGCTGCATCAGCGTGCGCGCGTTGAGCAGGTACATGCCGGCGGTGTAGGCCGCCGCCGGATTCGCGGCCCAGTCGGCGCCGGCGAAGCGGCGGTCGGGGCGGCGGTCGGCCGTCCCGTCGTCGCCTTGCCCTTCATCGCCGCATCGCGCCAGGCGGTTCCACAGCGCGGTCGCCTCGCGCAGGTAGTCCGACTGCAATTGCGGCAGGCCGGCCGCGGCGAGTTCGACGCCGCGCGGCTCCTTGATCCACTCGGTCCACATGCGGGTGAACTGCTGCAGGGCCGCAGCGGGGTCGGCGCCGAGGGCGTTGGCGCTTGGCTTCATCGGGTCTCCTTGGGAAGCCTGCGGGCGGCTTCGGTGCGGCCAAAAATTATCCGACCGCGACCCGCGCCGGTCACTGCGGGATTACAAGCGGCCGATGCTCATCGTGCTGATCGCCTGGCTCTACGTCGCGGTGCTGATGGCGGCGGCCGAGGCGATGTCGCCGCAGGGCACGCTGCTCGGCGCCTTCTTCACGCTGCTGCTCTACGGCCTGGGGCCGATCGCGATCGTGATGTACCTGATGGGCACGCCGGCGCGCCGGCGCGCGCGCAAGCGGGCCGAGTCAGCGCGCGAGGCCGATGCAGGCGGCGAGCCGGCCGCAGCGGCCGTCGCGGCGGAACGAGAAGAACCGTGAGGCATCCTCGAAGGTGCACCAGCGCCCGCCGTCGATGCGGCGAACGCCGGCGCGTTCGAGCCGGTCGCGCGCGAGGCCGGGCAGGTCGGCGAACCACTTGCCGCTGACGGCGCCCGCGACGAAGCGGTCGCCGGGAGCGTCGAGCGCGGCGCCGAAGGCCCCGAGCACGTCGGGCCCGACCTCGAAGCTGCGCGGCCCGATGCAGGGGCCGAGCCAGGCTTCGATGTCTTCGGGGCGGGCTCCGCTGCGCTCGACGAGCTTGGCGAGCGCCGCCTCGATCACCCCGCCGGCCAGGCCACGCCAGCCCGCATGCGCGGCCGCCACGCCGCGGCCTTGCACGTCGGCGAACAGCACCGGCAGGCAGTCGGCCGCCTGCACTTCGCAGGCGAAGCCGGGCGACACGCAGACGCTGGCATCGGCCTCGGGCATCGGCGCTGCGGCGCTCGCCGCGTCGATCTCGAACACCACCGTGCCGTGCACCTGGCTCAGCGGCACGCTGCGCAGGCCGAGCGCGCGCTGCAGCCGCGCACGGTTCTCGGCAACGGCCTCCGGCGCGTCGCCGATGCCCGGGCGCGGGTTCATCGTGTCGTAGGGCGCGGCGCTGACGCCGCCCTGGCGCGTCGTCATCAGCGCGCGCACGCGCGGCGAGGTGAACACGGGCCGCAACCAGCCGGCATCGAAAAGCCCCTGCTCCCGATGGCTTCCGGCCGTTTCCTCCGAGAGGGTTTTCTTGCCCAGGACGCGCTCGCCGCTCAAGGTTCGAAGTCCGGGCAGGCCGAGGGCTGCGCGGCCTGGAACGCCGGCTGCAGCATGCAGTGCTCGAACACCCGCATCACCGTCGGCAGGTGTTCGAGCCGGCAGTCGAAGCGCTGCGCGTTGAAGATCTGCGGCACGAGCACGCAGTCGGCCAGCGTCGGCGCATCGCCGTGGCAACAGCGGCCCGTCTGCGGCGACGAAGCCAGCTTCGCCTCGACCGCCGCGAGCCCCTGCTCCACCCAGTGCCGGTACCAGGCGTTCTTCGCGTCTTCGCCCACCTTCAACTCGCGCACCAAATAGCGCAGCACGCGCAGGTTGTCGAGCGGGTGGATCTCGCAGGCGATGTCGAGCGCGAGGCCCCTCACCCGCGCACGCCCGACGGGCTCCTTCGGCAGCAGCGGCGGCTCCGGATGGGTCTCGTCGAGGTACTCGATGATCGCGAGCGACTGGCCGATCGCCTGCCCGCCGTCGACCAGCTGCGGCACCAGCTGCGTCGGCGTGATGGCGGTGAAGTCGGCGCCGAGCTGCGCGTTCCTGGCCAGGTGCACCGGCCTGTAGTCGTAGTCCAGCCCCTTCAGCGCGAGCGCGATGCGCACGCGGAACGACGCCGACGATCGGAAGTAGCTGTAGAGCTCCACGGCTTCCGACCGCCCTAGACGATCCTGACGCGCAGCGGGCTCAAGCCCTCGATGCGCGCTTCCAGCACGTCGCCCGCGACCACCGCGTCGACGCCCGCCGGCGTGCCGGTATAGATCAGGTCGCCGGCCTGCAGCGCCCAGGCGCGCGACAGGTGCTCGATGGTTTCCGCGACGCTCCAGATCAGCTTGTCGATGTGGCTGAGCTGCCGCACGTTGCCGTTCACGTCGAGCGCGATTGGCGCCTTCATGATCCCCGGCACCTGCGCCGCGGGCGTGATCGCACCGATCGGCGCCGACTCGTCGAAGCCCTTGCCGATGCTCCACGGGCGGCCCTGCTTCTTCATCTCGTTCTGCAGGTCGCGGCGCGTCATGTCGAGGCCGACCGCGTAGCCGAAGACATGCCCGAGCGCATCGGCCGCGGCGATGTCGCGTCCGCCCTTGCCGATCGCGCAGACGAGCTCGACTTCGTGATGCAGGCTCTTCGTCAACGTCGGGTAGTGCATCTCCACGGCAGCCTCGCCCTCGGCAGGCAGCACCGCGTCGGCCGGCTTCATGAAGAAGAACGGCGCCTCGCGGCCGGTCGCTCCCATCTCGATCGCGTGGTCGACGTAGTTGCGGCCGACGCAGTAGATGCGGCGCACCGGAAAGCGGCGGGCATCGCCGACGACGGGCACGGTCGGGATCGGCGCGGGCTGGAAGACGTGGCTCATGGGGTGGTAGATGAGGCTGATCGGCCCGATCGATCATGCCACTCGGGCTTGTCGTGGGCCTTGCCGGAAAGCCCGCGCCTAAACTGCCGCGCCATGGTTCGAGGACGCAGCTTCCAGCACTGCAAAGCCTGCGGCGCGGCGGTCGAGTACCGCGTCCCGGCGGGCGACAACGCCGAGCGCGCCGTCTGCCCGGCCTGCGGAACCATCCACTACGAGAACCCGCTGAACGTCGTGGGCGCGATCCCCGTGTGGCAGGGCCGCGTGCTGCTGTGCCGCCGCGCGATCGAGCCGCGGCGCGGCTACTGGACGCTGCCGGCCGGCTTCCTCGAACTCGGCGAAACCCTCGAGCAAGGCGCGCAGCGCGAGACGCTCGAAGAGGCCGGCGCACGCATCGAGCTGCAGGGCCTGTTCTCGGTGCTGAGCGTCGTGCGCGTCGGCCAGGTGCACCTGTTCTACCGCGCCGCCCTGCTCGACGTCGATTTCGCCCCCGGCGAGGAATCGCTCGAAGTCGGGCTGTTCGCCGAGGACGAGATCGCCTGGGACGACCTCGCCTTCCGCACCGTGACGCAGACCCTGCGTTGGTACTTCGACGATCGCAGGCGTGCTCAATTCGGCGTGCACACCGCCGATATCGCCTGACGATGTCTTCCGCCTCCGCCTCCGCCTCCCCTGCCTCGCACGGCGCCACGACGACGCGGCTGCGCGAAGACCTGATCCATCCCGATCCGCTGCTCGACAGCCTGCTCGAGGTCTGCCGCCTGCATGGCGTCGGGGCTTCGCGCGCGTCGCTCGCGGCCGGCCTGCCGCTGGTCGGTGGGCGGCTGACCTTGCCGCTCGCGGAGCGCGCGGCGCGGCGCGCCGGCCTCAGTTCGCGGCTGCAGCGGCTGCCGCTCGAGGGCATCGACGTCGCGACGCTGCCCGCCATCGCGCTGCTCAAGGACGACCGCGCCTGCGTGCTGATCGGCCGCCATGCCGACGGCCGCTGGGACGTGCTGCTGCCCGAAACCGGCGCAGGCGCCGTCGCCTTCGCGGCCGACGAGCTCGAAGCCCGCTACGCCGGCGTCACGCTGTTCGTGCGCCCGAAGTTCCGCTTCGACGAGCGCACCCCCGAAGTTCGGCCCACCGCTTCCGGCCACTGGTTCTGGAGCGCGGTGCTGGCGCAGCGCAAGGTCTACCGCGACGTGCTGTGGGCCGCCTTGCTGATCAACCTCTTCGCGATCGCCTTCCCGCTGTTCTCGATGAACGTCTACGACCGCGTTGTGCCCAATCACGCGGTCGAGACGCTGTGGGCGCTGGCGATCGGCGTGCTGATCGTCATCAGCGCCGACCTCGCAATGCGCAGCCTGCGCAGCCATTTCGTCGACGAGGCCAGCGCGCGCATCGACGTGCAGATTTCCTCGACGCTGATGGAGCGCGTGCTCGGCATGCAGCTCGCGCACCGGCCGCAGGCGGTCGGCTCCTTCGCGGCGAACCTGCGCGGCTTCGAGCAGGTGCGCGACTTCATCGCCTCGAGCACCGTCACCGCGCTGATCGACCTGCCGTTCGCGCTGATCTTCATCGCGGTGCTGGTGTGGCTCTCGCCCTGGCTCGCGCTGCCGGTGGTGGCGGCCTTCGTGCTGATCGTCGTCGTCGGCTACGTGCTGCAGCATCGGCTGCACGAGCTCTCGCAGGCGACCTGGCAGGCCGGCGCGCAGCGCAACGCGACGCTGATCGAAAGTCTCACCGCGATCGAGACGGTGAAGAGCCAGGGCGCTGAAAGCGTGATCCAGCAGCGCTGGGAGCAGGCCAACGGCTACCTCGCCGGCGTGAACATCAAGATGCGCGCGCTGTCCTCCGGCGCGATGACCGCGACCGCCTGGCTCGGCCAGCTCGTCAGCATCGCGCTCATCGTCGTCGGCGTGTACCTGATCAGCCACCGCAGCCTGACGATGGGCGCGCTGATCGCCGCGACGATGCTCGCCAGCCGCGCGCTCGCGCCGGCCGGGCAGATCGTCGGGCTGCTGCTGCAGTACCAGGGCGCGGTGACGGCGATGGAGTCGCTGAACAAGATCATGAGCCAGCCGGTCGAGCGGCCCGAGGGCTCGGCTTTCGTGCACCGCGCCGAACTCCGCGGCGAGATCGAGTTCCGCGACGTGCGCTTCGCCTACCCCGGCAGGACCGACGCCGCGCTCGAAGGCGTGAGCTTCAGGATCACCGCCGGCGAACGCGTCGCGCTGATCGGCAAGGTCGGCTCGGGCAAGAGCACGATCCAGAAGCTGCTGCTCGGTCTGTACGCGCCCACCGAAGGCGCGGTGCTGCTCGACGGCATCGACATGCGCCAGCTCGACCCAGCCGACGTGCGCCGCAACCTCGGCTGCGTCTCGCAGGACGTGACGCTGTTCTACGGCACGCTGCGCGAGAACATCGCCTTCGGGCTGCCGTACGCGGAGGACGCGGGCGTCGTGGCGGCGGCCGAGACCGCGGGCCTCGCCGAATTCGTCAACCGCCATCCGCGCGGCTTCGACATGCCGGTGGGCGAGCGCGGCGAGATGCTCTCCGGCGGCCAGCGCCAGAGCGTCGGCATCGCGCGCGCGGTGCTGCACAACGCGCCGATCCTGCTGCTGGACGAGCCGACCAGCGCGATGGATTTCTCGACCGAAGCCCACGTCACGCACAAGCTCGGCGAGTTCGCCCGCGGCAAGACGGTGGTGCTGGTCACGCACCGCACCTCGCTGCTGCCGATGGCGACGCGCGTGATCGTGATCGACGGCGGCAAGGTCGTCGCCGACGGACCGCGCGAGCAGATCATGCAGGCCCTGCAGGCGGGCCGGATCGCGAGGGCGGCATGAGCGCGAAAGAGGGGCCCCGCGCAGCGGGGATCGAAGCGCGAAGGCCGCCGAGCCCTCGACG
The DNA here is from genome assembly GCF_035762065.1 of Methylibium sp. Lineage (GTDB taxonomy): Bacteria > Pseudomonadota > Gammaproteobacteria > Burkholderiales > Burkholderiaceae_C > Methylibium. The sequence goes on along the minus strand of NZ_DASTPW010000051.1, from coordinate 7,269 downwards.
GCGCAACCTATCGCCCGGTCGCGGCCTGGCGGAGAGGGCGGCATGAGCGGGCAGCAGCCTTTCCTCGTGCGCGCCGGCCGCAAGACGATCGCTTTGCTCGAGGCGATCCGCAAGCCGCTCGAGCCGATCACGCGCCGCCTGTTCGGCGACGCGGTCGAGCCCGTCCCTTCCCTCGGTTCCGGCCCGGCCGCCTTCCGCTTCGATGCCGAAGCCGTGCTCGCCCGTCAGAAAACGCGCCGCGCGCAGACGATCGTGCGCGTCGCGGTGGTCGTCGTCGTGCTGCTGGTCGGCTGGGCCGCGCTCGCGCGCGTGGACGAGATCACGCGCGGCGACGGCAAGGTCATTCCGTCGAAGCAGTTGCAGGTGATCCAGTCGCTCGACGGCGGCGTGGTCTCCGAGATCCTCGTGCGCGAAGGCGAAGTGGTCGAGGCGAACCAGCTGCTGCTGCGCATCGACGAGACCCGCGCGACCTCGGGCGTGCGCGAGAACGCGGCGCAGAGCTTCGCGCTGCAAGCGCGCCAGGCGCGGGTGCGCGCGCTGGCCGAAGGCGCGGCGTTCAAGCCGCCCGAGTCCAACGACGCCGAGGAGCGCCGCATCCTCGAAGAGGAACGCCGGCTCTACGAATCGCGCCAGTCGGAGCTGGCGACGTTGCTGTCCATCAACCGCCAGCAGCTGATGCAGCGCGAGCAGGAGATGAACGAGGCGCGCGCGCGCCGCAGCACCGCGCAGAACGCGCTCGAACTCGCGCAGCAGGAACTCGCCAAGACCAAGCCGCTGCTCGCCACCGGCGCGGTCAGCGAGGTCGACATCCTCCGGCTCGAACGCGACGTGAGCAAGCTGCGCGGCGACGTCGAGCAGACCGGCGCGCAGATCGCCCGCGTGGCCGCCGCGATCGGCGAGGCGCAGCGCAAGATCACCGAGACCGAGATCGCCTTCCGCAACGAGGCCCGCAAGGAGCTGGCCGACGTGATGGGCAAGATGAACGCGCTCAGCGAAAGCCGCGTCGGCCTGGCCGACAAGGTGGACAAGGCGCAAGTGAAGTCGCCGGTGCGCGGGCGCGTGCAGCGGCTGCTGGCGAACACGGTCGGCGGCGTGGTGTCGCCGGGCAAGGACATCGTCGAGATCGTGCCGCTGGACGACGCGCTGGTGCTCGAAGCCCGCGTGCTGCCGCGCGACATCGGCTTCATCCACCCTGGACAGACGGCGATGGTGAAGTTCACCGCCTACGACTTCTCGATCTACGGCGGCCTGGAGGCCAGCGTCGAGAACATCAGCCCCGACACCGTCGTCGACGAGAAGGGCAACGCCTATTACGTGGTGCGGGTGCGCACGCTGAAGCCCGGCTTCGGCGAGAAGCTGCCGATCATTCCCGGCATGACTGCCGAGGTCGACGTGCTGACCGGCAAGAAGACCGTGCTGTCCTACCTGCTCAAGCCGGTGCTGCGCGGCAAGGCCTACGCGCTCAGCGAGCGTTGAACGCGCTTCACGACGATCCGTGACGCCCGCCACGAAGCGCACGGCCCGCCTGCGCAAAGTGGCCGAGGCGGCCTCCGTCCGTGAGGCGGCGCACGTTTCCCGACAAGTAACTCCTGCGTAGTGCGGCGGCCCCGCACCTACGCTTCGCCCCATCGTCATGCGGCCTTCGCCGCGCCAGAGAGGAAGTCATGCCTGTCGTCGCCACCGTCAAAGTCGGCACCGTCACCAACATCTGGGGCACCGCCGTGCTGAGGCTGCCGAACGGCAAGACCCGGCCGCTGCAGGTCGGCGACGAAATCCGCGACGGCGACGTGATCCTCACCGGCCAGAACAGCATCGTCGAGATCCGCAAGCCCGAGGGCGACACCCTGGTCGCCGCCAACCCGCGGCTGCCGGCCGACAGCATCGAGCAGATCATCACCGGCCTCGAACGCGGCGACCCGGGCGTGGTACCGGCGGCGGGCGAGGTCAGCAACGGCGAACTGGAGCCGGCGGTGCGCGTCGGCCGCATCGCCGAGACGGTCGGCTCCGACGCGCTGGCCGTGCCGGGCTTGGCCACCGGCCGCTCCAGCGTCGGCGAATTCCCGACCGATGCGACGCCGGCGAGCATCGTGCAGGCGCCCGCGCCGGCGCCGGCGCCTGCTCCGGCCCCGATACCGAACCAGCCGCCGGTGGCGCTGGCCACGCCCGCGAGCGGCATCGAGGACGCGGCGATCCCGGTGAGCCTCGGCGGCAGCGATCCCGACGGCACGGTGACCGGCATCACGATCACCACGATCCCCGCCGGCGCGGGCCTGACGCTCGCCGACGGCACCCCGGTCGCCGCAGGCCAGACGCTGACGCCGGCGCAGGCCGCCACCCTCGTCTTCACGCCGGCGGCCGACTTCAGCGGCAGCACGTCGATCGGCTTCACCGTCACCGACGACCGGGGCGCCGTCTCGGCCCCGGCCACGGTGGCGATCAGCGTCGCGCCGGCCAACGACGCGCCGGTCGCCCGCCCCGACGCACAGGCCATCGGCGAGGACGCGGTGGCCTCGGGCAACGTCATCACCGGCCTGGCCGGTGCGGGCGTCGACACCGACGCCGACGGCGACGTGCTGGGCGTCACGGGCGTGAGCTTCGCCGGCACGCCGGGCACCGTCGGCAGCGCCCTGGCCGGCAGCTTCGGCAGCCTGGTGCTCGCCGCCGACGGCAGCTACAGCTACACGCCCGGCCCGGCGGCGCAGGCGCTCGCCGCCGGCGCGAGCGCGACCGAGGTCTTCAGCTACACGGTCAGCGACGGCCGCGGCGGCAGCTCGAGCGCCACGCTGACGATCAGCCTCGCCGGCGTCAACGACGCGCCGAACGCGCGCGACGATCTGGCGAGCACGCCGATCAACGTCCCGATCACCGTGCCGGTGCTCGCGAACGACAGCGACCCGGACAGCACGCCGCTCACCGTGACGAGCGCGACGCTCGCGAACCCCGCGCAGGGCACGGTCGCGATCAATCCCGACGGCACCCTCGCCTTCACGCCGGCGAGCAACGTCACCGGCCCGGTGCTGCTGAGCTACACGGTCGCCGACGGCGCCGGCGGCAGCGACACCGCGAGCGTCACCGTCTTCATCGGCCCGAACACGCCGCCCGACAGCGCCGACCTGCGCCTGGCCGGCACCGAGGACACGCCGCTGGTGCTGACGCCGGCCAATTTCGCCTTCGTCGACGCCGATGCCGGCCAGAGCTTCGCCGCGGTACGCATCGACGTGCTGCCCGCCGCCGGCCGCCTGCTGCTCGACGGCCAGCCGATCGCGGCGGCCACGGTCGTCAACCTTGCTGACCTTGCCGCCGGCCGTCTCGCCTTCGTGCCCGCACCCGACGCCGCCGGCTCGGGCTACGCCGCCTTCGACTTCAGCGTGCAGGACAGCGCCGGCGCCTTCGACGCCGCGCCGAACCGCATCACCATCGACATCGGGGGCGTGAACGACGCGCCGGTCGCCGCGCCCGATGCCGCGACGACGCCCGAGGACACGCCGATCCGCTTCACGCCGGCCGCGCTGCTGGGCAACGACACCGATGCCGACGGCAACCCGCTCGTGATCGCCAGCGTGCAGGGCGCGGTCAATGGCACGGTCGCGCTTGTGGGCGGCGACATCGTCTTCACGCCGGCCGCCGACTACAACGGCCCGGCTTCGTTCACCTACACCGTCAGCGACGGCCAGGGCGCGAGCTCGACCGCCACGGTGACCATCGACGTGACGCCGGTCAACGACGCGCCGGTCGCGGCGAACGACGCGGGCACCACGCCCGAGGACACGCCGATCGGCTTCACGTCGGCGGCGCTGCTCGGCAACGACCGCGACGCCGAAGGCAACCCGCTCGCGATCACCAGCGTGCAAGGCGCCGTCAACGGCACGGTGGCGCTCGTCGGCAGCGACGTGGTATTCACGCCCGCGGCCGACTACAACGGCCCGGCCTCGTTCACCTACACGGTGAGCGACGGCACGGGCGGCACCGCGACCGCGACGGTCAACCTCACGGTCACGCCGGCCGCCGATGCGCCGGTGAACACCGTGCCGCCCGCGCAGACAACGGCCGAGGACAGCCCGCTCGTCTTCAGCACGGCGAACGGCAACGCGCTCTCGGTCGCCGACGTCGACGGCGGCAGCCTCACCGCCACCGTCGCCGTCACCAACGGCCGCTTCACGCTGGGCTCGACGGCCGGCGTCGGCGTCACCGGCAACGGCAGCGGCACGGTGCAGCTCACCGGCACCGCGGCGGCGATCAACGCCGCGCTCGCGGGCAGCAGCTATGCCGCGACGGCCGACTACCACGGCGCGGCCAGCCTCGCGCTCACCACCAGCGATGGCGTCACGAGCGACACCGACACGGTCGCGCTCACGGTGACGCCGGTGGCGGACATCGCCGGCGACGCGGTGACGACGCCCGAGGACACGCCGATCGCCATCAGCGTCCTCGGCAACGACAGCTTCGAGAACGCCGGCCGCGCGATCACCGCCGTCAACGGCGCGGCGATCACGGCCGGCGGCGCGGCGGTGGCGGTAGCCAACGGCAGCGTCGCGCTCGACGCGAGCGGCCGGCTTGTCTTCACGCCCGCGGCCAACTACAACGGCCCGGCCTCCTTGAGCTACACCGTCGCCTCGGGGGGCGTGAGCGAGACCGCGACGGTCGACGTGACGGTGACGCCGGTCAACGACGCACCGGTTGCGACGCCGAACGTCGCGACGACGCTCGAAGACACGCCGGTCAGCGGCAACGTGCTCGCCAACGACAGCGACGCGGACGGCAACGCGCTCAGCGTCACCCAGTTCACCGTGGCCGGCACCACCTACGCGGCGGGCAGCACTGCGGCGCTCGCGGGCGTCGGCACGCTGACCATCGCCTCGACCGGCGCCTGGACCTTCACGCCCGCGCCGAACTACGCCGGCCCGGTGCCGACCGCGAGCTACCTGGCAAGCGACGGCGCCCTCACCGCTTCATCGACGCTCGCGATCACCATCACGCCGGTGAACGACGCGCCGGTCGCCGCGCCCGATGCCGGCACGACCTTCGAGAACACGCCGCTGGCCGGCAACGTGCTCGCGAACGACGGCGACGTGGACAGCGCCTCGTTGTCGGTCACGCAGTTCGTCGTCGGCGGCAGCACCTACGCCGCCGGCGCGACGGCCGCGCTCGCCGGCGTCGGCACGCTGAACATCGGCGCCACGGGCGCCTACGTCTTCACGCCGGCCGCGGGCTACAACGGGCCGGTGCCGGTGGCGACCTACACCACCAGCGACGGCGCGGCCAGCGCGAGCTCGACGCTCGCCATCAACGTCACCCCGGTCAACAACGCCGCCGAGCCGACGCTTTCGGTGCGCGGCATCGGCCGCTGGACCTTCGACGAAGCCGCCGGCACCACCACCCGCGACGCCTACAACTCGCGCACCGGCACGCTCGACGACACCATCGCCGCGCCGTCGGCGGTGCGCCCGGTGTGGACATCGGGCCACGCCGGCACCTCGGGCAGCGCGCTCGATTTCGACGGCACGGGCAGCCGCGTCGCACTCGATGCGGCGACCACGCAGCCGCTGATGGGCACCTCGACGCTGAGCTTCTGGATCCGCACCACGCAGACCGGCGCGGGCAACAGCAGCACCTGGGATTCGCCGGCGGTCATCGGCAGCGAACAGGCGGGCGGGCAGAACGACATCCAGTGGGGCGCGATCAACGCTTCCGGCCAGGTGGGCCTGGGCATCGGCGACGTGCCGGGCGTCTTCAGCAGCACCCGCGTCAACGACGGCGCGTGGCACCAGGTGGCGATCACGCGGGACGCGGCGACCAACCTCGTCAACGTCTACGTCGACGGCCGGCTGGAAACCACCGGCAGCACGATCGACCCGAACTTCCTCGCCGCGCCGAACCGGCTGGCCGGCTTCGGGCAGAACAACAACTTCGACCTCACGGCCGCGGCAGGCGACCTGCCCGACCTCGACTTCTTCCGTGGCCAGCTCGACGACCTGCGCATCTACGACCGCGTGCTCACCGCCGACCAGGTGCGCGCGATCCAGCTCGTCGAATCCGGCTACCACGACACGGCCATTGCCAACGACGGCAGCCCGATGCGCATTGCGCTCACCGCGAGCGACTTCACCAGCCTCACGGTGCGCGGCCTGGAGGCCGGCATGACGCTGACCGACGGCACGCGCAGCGTCACGGCCGCGGGGCCCGACACCGCGGTGAGCCTCACCGGCTGGACGCTCGACAACCTTTCGCTCACCGGCGCCGGCTCCGCCACCCTCGCCTTCGACGCCAGCAACACCGTGGCCGGCGAAACGCGCGCGACGACGACGCAGTACCTGAACATCGTCACCGGCACCTCGCTGCTCGGCGGCACCAGCGCCGCCGACACGCTGACGGGCGGCGCCTCGGCCGACCTGATCGCCGGAGGGCTGGGCGCCGACACGCTCACCGGCAACGCCGGCAACGACCGCCTGATCGGCGGCGCCGGCAACGACGCGCTCAACGGCGGCGCGGGCCGAGACATCGTGATCGGCGGTGCCGGCAACGACGCACTGGCCGGCGGCGGCGGCGCCGACGTGTTCGCCTGGAACCTCGCCGACCGCGGTGCGGCCGGCGGCCCGGCGGTCGACACGATCGCCGACTTCGACATGGCCCCGGTCGCCGCCGGCGGCGACCGGCTCGACCTGCGCGACCTGCTGCAAGGCTCGAACTACGTCGGCACCGACCCGGGCAACCTGCAGAACTACCTCGACTTCAATGTCGTCGGCGGCAGTACCGAAATCCGCATCAGCAGCGGCGGCGGTTTCGCCGGCGGGAGTTACGCCGCGGGCGCGGAGGATCAGCGGATCGTGCTGAGCGGGGTGGATATTCGGTCAAGCCTTGGCCTTGCCGCGGCGGCGACGGACAACCAGATCATTCAGGAGTTGTTGAATCGCGGGAAGTTGGCGGGGGATGGTGGGGCGTGACGTCTACACACCCAAATCGGCTGGTGCTCGGGGTCAGCCGTCCATCCGCCGATTTTTAGGTGGCCTATGGGGTTTAGCGACTTCCCTGCGCTCGAGCCTCGTTCGCTGAGCGCCCGCTGCGGCGCGAGCACGGCCGAGGCGGCGTTAGGCCGCATGGCATCTGGCTTTGCGGTTGGTCTAAGAAGTAGTTAGGGCTAAAGATGGGTGAAGCTGTTGCCGCGCTTCTGTGGGGCGCTGTAGAAGTAATACTCATCCTAACGGGCAAGGCCGTCATCGCAGTCGCTAGCTTTGGCCGTTGGCGCAGCGAGTCACTGAATGGGGCTGAAGG
>NZ_DASTPW010000050.1:0-249796 GCF_035762065.1 Methylibium sp. | reverse complement strand
CCATCCCGGGCATGACCGCGCTGCCGCCGGTGATGACGATGCCGGAGGACAGCACCTCCTCGAAGCCCGATTCGCGCACCACCTGCTGCACCAGCGCGAAGATCTCCTCCACCCGCGGCTCGATCACGCCCGCGAGGGCCTGCTTGGACAGCATGCGCGGGCCCCGGTCGCCCAGGCCCGGCACCTCCACCTGCTGCTCGGGGTCGGCCAGCAGCTGCTTGGCGTAGCCGCTCTCGACCTTGATGTCCTCGGCGTCCTTGGTGGGCGTGCGCAGCGCCATCGCGATGTCGCTGGTGATCAGGTCGCCGGCGATCGGGATCACGGCCGTGTGGCGCACGCTGCCGTCGGTGTAGATCGACACGTCGGTGGTGCCGGCGCCGATGTCGACCAGCGCGACGCCGAGGTCCTTCTCGTCCTCGGTCAGCACCGCGTGGCTCGAGGCGCTCGGGTTCAGCACGAGCTGGTCGACCTCGAGCCCGCAGCGCCGCACGCACTTCACGATGTTCTCGGCCGCGCTCTGCGCGCCGGTCACGATATGGACCTTGACCTCGAGCCGCCCGCCGCTCATGCCCACGGGCTCCTTCACCTCGTGCCCGTCGATCACGAACTCCTGGGCCTCGACCAGCAGCATGCGCTGGTCGTTCGGGATGTTGATCGCCTTGGCGGTGTCGATCACGCGGGCCACGTCGACCGGGCCGACCTCCTTGTCGCGCACGATCACCATGCCGGTGCTGTTCTGCCCGCGGATGTGGCTGCCGGTGATGCCGGTGTAGACACGGGTGATCTTGCAGTCGGCCATCTGCTCGGCCTCCTTCAAGGCCTGCTGGATCGACTGCACGGTCGCGTCGATGTTGACGACGACGCCGCGCTTCAGCCCGTGCGTCGGCGCGGTGCCGATGCCGGCGATGCGCAAGGCGCCGTCGGGCAGCAGTTCGGCCACGACCACCATCACCTTCGCGGTGCCGATGTCGAGGCCGACCACCATGTCCTTGTAATCCTTGGCCATCGTCGTTCTGTCCTTCAGGGCCGCGCCGTGGGCGGCTCGGCCGGGTGCACCGTGGTGATGCCGCGCAGCCGCAGCGCGTAGCCGTCGGCATGGCGCAGGTCGGCGGCGACGATCGGGCGCTCGTAGCGCGCGGCGAGCGCGCTCGCGGTCTCGACGAACACGCGCGTGCGCTCGGCCACCTGCGCCTCGTCGCCGCGGCCGAGCTCGAGCCGCGCGCCGCTCGCGAGCCGGGCGCTCCACGAGCCGCGCGCGCTCATCGCCAGCGTGTCGACGCGCGAACCGAGCCGCTGCAGCTCGGGCGCAAGGCGGCGCAGCATGCCGAGCGCGGCGGCGGCGCTGCCGTCGGGGCCGCGCAGCACCGGCAGCGCATCGTCCTCGACGTCGCCGGGGTTCACCTCGAACACCTCGCCCTGCACGTTCACCAGCCGCTCGTCGCCGCGCTGGGCCTCGTCGTCGCCCTGCCACCAGGCGGCGGCGACGTGCTCCTCGAAGCGCACCGCGAGCCGGTTCGGCCACACGCGCTGCACCGCCGCGCGCCGCACCCAGGGCACCGTCTCGAAGGCCCTGCGCGCCGAGGCGAGGTCGATGGTGAAGAAGTTGCCGGCCAGCTGCGGCATCGCGCTCGCGCGCACGACCGCGGCGCTGGCGTGCGCGACGTCGCCCTCGACACGGATCGCGCGCAGCGTGAACGCCGGCGAGTGCGTCGCCCAGGTCCACAGCGCCCAGGCCGACGCGAGCAGCGCGGCGAACACCAGCCAGGCCGAGGCGAGATTCATCAGCCGCACGTCGAGCGGCAGGTCCTCGGGCGCGAGGCGCGCGCTCGCACGCGGCTGGCGCGCGGGCCGGGTGCGGTCGAGCGTGGCCATCGTCGTCACGTGCCCCGGTCCGCGTCGAGCGCGGCCTGCGCGAGGATGCGCAGGCACAGCGCCTCGTAGCCGATGCCCGCGGCCTTCGCCGACATCGGCACCAGCGAGTGGCCGGTCATGCCCGGCGAGGTGTTCATTTCGAGCAGGAAGGGCTTGCGGTCGGAGGCGCGCAGCATCAGGTCGGCGCGGCCCCAGCCGCGGCAGCCGAGTGCCCGGTACGCGGCGAGCGTCAGGCGCTGCACCTCGGCCTCCTCCTCGGGCGCGAGGCCGCTCGGGCACAGGTAGCGCACCTCGTCGGTGAAGTACTTGTTCCGGTAGTCGTAGCCGGCTTCGGGCGCGACGATGCGGATCACCGGCAGCGCGATCGCGTCGTCGCCGCGGCCGAGCACCGGGCAGGTCAGCTCCGGGCCGTCGATGAACTCTTCGCAGAGCACCTCGCGGTCGTGCTGCGCGGCGAGCTCGACAGCGGCCTGCATGTCCGAATAGCCGACGACCTTGGTGACGCCGATCGACGAGCCCTCGTGCGGCGGCTTCACGATCAGCGGCAGGCCCAGCGCGTCGGGCACCGCGCGCGTCGACTCCCTGCCCCATTCGTGCGAGGCCAGCACGCGCGAGCGCGGCGTCGGCAGGCCGAGGGCTTCCCACAGCCGCTTGGTCATCACCTTGTCCATCGCGATCGCGGAGGCCATCACGCCGCTGCCGGTGTAGGGGATGCCGAGCAGCTCGAGCGCGCCCTGCACCGTGCCGTCCTCGCCGTGGCGGCCGTGCAGCGCGACGAAGCAGCGCTCGAAGCCCTGGCGCGCGAGCTCGTCGAGGCTCTGCTCCTTGGGATCGAAGGCATGCGCGTCGACGCCGGCACTGCGCAGCGCGGCGAAGACGCCGGTGCCCGACATCAGCGAGATCTCGCGCTCGGCCGAGCGGCCGCCCATCAACACGGCGACCTTGCCAAAGGCGGCCGGGTCGACCGGCGTTGCGGCGGCGAGCTCGCCGTGGAGCGCATCGAGCGTCATGCCGTCGATCCTCCGCACAGCTCGGCGACGTGCTGCGCGACGCCGCCGATCGTGCCGGCGCCCATCGCGATCACCACGTCGCCGTCGGCGACGGCATCGACGATCGCCTGCGGCATCGCCGCGATCTCGTCGACGAACACCGGCTCGACCTTGCCCGCGACGCGCAGTGCGCGCGCGAGGCTGCGGCCGTCGGCCGCGACGATCGGCGCCTCGCCCGCGGCATACACCTCGCCCAGCAGCACCGCGTCGGCGGTGCCCATCACCTTGACGAAATCCTCGAAGCAGTCGCGCGTGCGGGTGTAGCGGTGCGGCTGGAAGGCGATCACGAGGCGGCGCTGCGGAAACGCGCCGCGTGCAGCGGCGATCACCGCGGCCATCTCGACCGGGTGGTGGCCGTAGTCGTCGATCAGCGTGAAGCGGCTGCCGCCCGGTGCCGTCAGCTCGCCGTAGCGCTGGAAGCGGCGGCCGACGCCGGTGAATTCGGCGAGCGCCTTCTGCACCGGCGCGTCCGGCAGTTCGAGTTCGGCCGCGACGGCGATCACCGAAAGCGCGTTGAGCACGTTGTGCTCGCCGGGCAGGTTGAGCGTGACGGCCATGTCGGGCATCCGCACGCCGTTGCGCCGCTGCGCAGTGAAGCGCATCTGCCCGCCGGGCAGCGCCTGCACGTCGACCGCGCGCACCTGCGCGTCGGGCACGAAGCCGTAGGTGACGACGGGGCGCGAGACCATCGGGACGATCGAGCGCACGCCGGGGTCGTCGCCGCAGACGATGGCCGCGCCGTAGAACGGCATGCGGTGCAGGAACTCGACGAACGCGGCCTTGAGCTTCGCGTAGTCGTGCCCGTAGGTGTCCATGTGATCGGCGTCGATGTTGGTGACGACGCTGAGCACCGGGTTGAGGTTGAGGAACGAGGCATCGGATTCGTCGGCCTCGACCACGATGTACTCGCCGACGCCGAGCCGCGAATGCGCGCCGGCGCTGATGAGCCGCCCGCCGATCACGAAGGTCGGGTCGAGCCCGGCCTCGGCGAGCACGCTGGCGACGAGGGAGGTCGTGGTCGTCTTGCCGTGCGTGCCCGCGATCGCGATGCCCTGCTTCAGCCGCATCAGCTCGGCCAGCATCACCGCGCGCGGCACGATCGGCACGCGCTTGCCGCGCGCGGCGATCACCTCGGGGTTGTCGCCGCGCACCGCGGTCGAGGTGACGACCGCCTCGGCGCCGGCGATGTGCGCGGCCTCGTGGCCGATCGCGACGCGGATGCCGAGCGAGGCGAGCCGGCGCGTCGTCGGGCTGTCCTGCTGGTCCGAGCCCGACACGGTGTAGCCGAGGTTGTGCAGGATCTCGGCGATGCCGCTCATGCCGGCGCCGCCGATGCCCACGAAGTGGATGTGCTTCACCGCGTGCTTCATGGGCCCACCCCCGTTGCGGCTTCGCCGCTCCCCCTCGAGGGGACGCCATTGGCGGACCGGCAAAGCCGGATCCGCGGCGGCTGCTCGATGGGCGACGCGCTCACGCCACCAACCTTTCGATCTCGTCGGCCACGCGCGCGGCTGCGCGTGGACGCGACAGCGCCCGCGCCTTCTCCGCCATCGCCAGCAGCTCGACGCGATCCAGCGCTCGCAGCCGATCGGCGACCGCCTGCGGCGTCAGCTCGCCCTGCGGCAGGTGGATCGCCGCGCCGTGCTGCGCGAGCAGCTGGGCGTTGTCGCGCTGGTGCGAGGTGGTGCTCACCACCAGCGGCACGAGGATGCTCGCAACGCCCGCGGCGCACAGCTCGCTGACCGTCACCGCGCCGGCGCGGCAGATCACCAGGTCGGCATGCGCGAGGCGGCTCGGCATGTCGTCGATGAAGGGCAGCACCTCGATGCCGCGGCCTTCGGGGTCGAGGCCGAGCGTGGCATAGGTGGCCTTGACGGCATCGCGCTGCGTCGCGCCGGTCTGGTGGATCACGAGCGGCCGCTCGCGCGCCTCGAGCAGCGCGAGCGCGGCGGGCAGCGTCTCGTTGAGCACCTTCGCGCCGAGGCTGCCGCCGACGACGAGCACGCGCAGCGGCCCTTCGCGCCCGGCATAGCGCTCGGCCGGCGCGGGCAGCGCCTCGATCTCGGCGCGCACCGGGTTGCCGGTGACGATGCCCCGCTTCGTCGTCGCGGCTGCGGCGCCGTCGAAGCCGAAGGCGATGCGGTCGGCCACCGGCTTCAACGCGCGGTTGCTGAGCAGCAGCGCCGCATCGGCGTTCATCAGCACCAGCGGCTTGCCGAGCGCCGAGGCCATCAGCCCGCCGGGAAAGCACACGTAGCCGCCGGTGCCGAACACCGCGGTCGCGGCCCGGTGCTTCAGAAGCTTCAGGCACTGGCCGAAGGCGCCGAGCAGCCGGAAGCCGCCGGTCATCGCATGCATGAAGCCCTTGCCGCGCAGGCCGGTGAAGGCGATGGTGTCGAGCGGGATGCCCGACTCGGGCGTCACCAGCTTGTGCTCCATGCCGCCGGGCGTGCCGAGCCAGCTGACCGTCCAGCCGCGGTGCTGCATCTCCCGCGCGACCGCGAGGCCCGGCAGGATGTGGCCACCGGTGCCGGCGGCCATCACGACGAGGTGGCGACCCGTCATGCGCGGCCTCCGCGCAGGGGCTGGCGGTTTTGGCTACGGTCCGCGCGCTGCGCGTGCTTCACGTCGCTGCGCGACATGAGCCCGCCCTGAAACAGGCAGCTCATGCGCGGCCTCCCCGCATGAGCTGCCTGTTTTCCAGATCCACCCGCAGCACGATCGCCAGCGCCACGCAGTTCATCAGCACCGCCGAGCCGCCGTAGCTCATCAGCGGCAGCGTCAGCCCCTTGGTCGGCAGCACGCCGAGGTTCACGCCCATGTTGATGAAGGCCTGCGCGCCGATCCACAGGCCGATGCCCTGCGCGAACAGCCCGGCGAACACGCGCTCCAGCGCGATCGCCTGGCGGCCGATCTCGAAGCTGCGGCGCGCAAGCCAGAAGAACGCGACGATCACCGCGAGCACCGCGACGAAACCCAGCTCCTCGCCGATCACCGCGAGCAGGAAGTCGGTGTGCGCCTCGGGCAGGTAGTGCAGCTTCTCGACCGACGAGCCCAGCCCCTGGCCGAACCATTCGCCGCGGCCGAAGGCGATCAGCGAGTGGCTCAGCTGGTACGCCTTGCCCAGCGTGTGCTTCTCGTCCCAGGGATCGAGGTAGGCAAAGATGCGCTCGCGCCGCCATTCGCTCAGCGAAATCATCAGCACGAAGGCGCCGACCAGCAGCACGGTGATCAGGCTGAACATGCGGCCGTTGACGCCGCCCAGGAACAGGATGCCCATCGCGATCGTCGCGATCACGAGGAAGGCGCCCATGTCGGGCTCGGCCAGCAGCAGCATGCCGATGACGACCACCGCCGCGCCCATCGGCAGCACCGCGCGCCAGAAGTTCTCCTTGATGTCCATCTTGCGGACCATGTAGTTGGCCGCGTAGAGCGCGATCGCCAGCTTCGCGAGCTCGCTCGGCTGGAAATTCAGGACGCCCAGCGGGATCCAGCGCCGCGCGCCGTTGACGCCCTTGCCGATGCCCGGGATCAGCACCAGCGCCAGCAGCAGCAGCGAGGCGATGAACAGCCACGGTGCCGCGCGCTCCCAGCGCTGCATCGGCACCTGCAGCGTGAACACCGCCGCGACCAGCGCGATCGCGATCGCCGCGGCCTGCCGCACGAGGAAGTGCGTCGGCTGGTAGCGGCCGAAGCGCGGGTTGTCGGGCAGCGCGATCGATGCCGAATAGACCATCACCAGGCCCAGCGCGAGCAGCGCGGCGACGACGAGCACCAGCTGCTGGTCGAAGCTGCTCAGGCGCGGCGACGGGGGCGCGGACGCGCCGATCCAGTCGCGCACCGGCAGCGGCTCGCTGCGGCGCAGCCGCTCGGCAAGCTGCGGCCACCAGGCGCGCGGGTCGAGCGCGGCGAGGCTCACCGAAGCGTCCTTCGCGCTGCGCGCGAGCCGCCCGGGTGGGCGTTCGCTTGCGGGAGATCCGTGCCGCTCATGCGGCTTCCCCCCGTTCGAGCGCGAGCGCGCGCACCGTGTCGCAGAAGACCTGGGCGCGATGCGCGTAGCCGCGGAACATGTCGAAGCTCGCGCAGGCGGGGCTGAGCAGCACCGCGTCGCCGGCGCGCGCCTGCGCGAAGCACCACTGCACCGCGGCTTCGAGCGAGGGCTGCGCGACGACCTCGACGCCGGCGGTCGTCGCGGCCGACTCGATCGCCGCGGCGATCGCCGCCCGGTCGCGGCCGATCAGCGCGACGCCTCGGGTCCAGCGCGCGATCGGCGCGGCGATCGGCGCGAAGTCCTGGCCCTTGCCGTCGCCGCCGAGGATCAGCCACAGCCGCTTCTCGCCCGCTTCGGCGCCCCGCTCGGCGCCGAGGCCGTCGAGTGCCGCGACCGTCGCGCCGACGTTCGTGCCCTTGCTGTCGTCGAAGGCCTCGACGCCGCCGACGCTCGCGACGAACTCGACGCGATGCGGCTCGCCGCGGTATTCGCGCAGGCCGTGCAGCATCGGCGCAAGCGGCCGGCCGATGGCGGTGGCCAGCGCCAGCGCGGCCAGCGCGTTGCTCGTGTTGTGGCGGCCGCGGATGCGCAGTGCGTCGGCGGGCATCAGGCGCTGCAGTGCCGGCGGCTCCTGCGCTTCGGCGGCGGATTCGCCACGGCGGCGCTTCGGCGTGATCTCGGCCTCCATCGCGCGCACCAGCCAGGCCATGCCGTTCTCGACGACGAGGCCGAAGTCGCCGGCGCGGCGCGGCGCGTCGAGGCCGAAGCCGATCACCCGGCGCGCAGCCAGCGCCGGCGGCTTCGCCTTCGGCTGGCCGCGCACGGCTGCGGCAGGCGCGGGCGGCTGCGGCACGAGCGCGGCGGCTTCGGGATCGTCGCGGTTGACGACCGCGATCGTGCGGGTGCGGTCGGCCGGCCCGTGGATGCGCGCCTTCGCTTGCGCATAGGACGCCATCGAGCCGTGCCAGTCGAGGTGGTCCTGGCTCAGGTTCAGCACGACCGCGGCGCTCGGCTCGAAGCGCTCGACGCCGTCGAGCTGGAAGCTGGAGAGTTCGAGCACCCAGGCTTCGGGAAGGTGCTCGAAGCTCGGCGGCGCAGGCGGCGGCGGGATCAGGCGCAGCGGCGCCGCGTCGTCGGCCGGCGACTCGATGGCGGCTTCGTCGAAGGTGGCGGGTCCCGGCTCGCGCGGGCCTTCTGCGCGCGGCTCGTCGCCCGGCGCGCCGAGCTCGGGCGCGGCGGCCTCGTCCGCCCGTGCGCGAGGCGCTTCGCTCGCGGCGGACAGGCCGCTTCGCGGCGGCGCTTCGGCACCGGCCTGGTCGTGCCCGGTCGCGTCGACCGGCACCGGCGAGCTGGCGCTCTCGCGCTGCGCGATCAGGGCCTCGCGCAGCGTGTCGAGCATCGTCGGCCCGACGTTGCCGGCCACCGCGACGCGCAGCCCGCTGCGCTCGACGAGCTGGCCGCACATCACCGTGGTCGTCGTCTTGCCGTTGGTGCCGGTGATCGCGATCACCTTCGGCGCATAGCCGATCGCCGCCTGCAACTCGGCCAGCGCCTCGGCGAACAGGTCGAGCTCGTTGTGCACCGCGATGCCCAGCTCGCCGGCGCGCGCGAGCAGCCCAGCGAGCGCGGCGTCGCGCGGCGACAGGCCGGGGCTCTTGAGCACGCGCAGCACCGCGGGCTCGGCGTCGAGCAGCGACGCATCGAAGCCGCGGTGCAGCACCGACGCGGGCAGCTCGCGCGCGAGCGCCTCGGCCTGCGGCGGCTGCTCGCGGGTGTCGGCCACGCTGACGCGCGCGCCGCGCTCCGCGCACCAGCGCGCCATCGCGAGGCCCGAGTCGCCCGCGCCCAGCACCAGCACGTGCAGGTGCCGCCAGGAGGCTGCGAAGTCGGCGAGGCTGTTCATCACCGCAGCTTCAGCGTGGAGAGGCCGACGAGGCACAGCAGCATCGTGATGATCCAGAAGCGCACCACCACCTGCGTTTCCTTCCACCCGGTCTTCTCGAAGTGGTGGTGCAGCGGCGCCATCAGCAGCACGCGCTGGCCGATGCCGGTGCGCTTCTTGGTCCACTTGAACCAGCTCACCTGCACCATCACCGACAGCGCTTCGAGCACGAAGATGCCGCCCATGATCGCGAGCACGATCTCCTGGCGCACGATCACCGCGATCGTGCCCAGCGCGCCGCCGAGTGCCAGCGCGCCGACGTCGCCCATGAACACCTGCGCCGGATAGGCGTTGAACCAGAGGAAGGCGAGCCCGGCGCCGGCCATCGCGGCGCAGAAGATCATCAGCTCGCCCGCGCCGGGGATGTGCGGCAGGAACAGGTAGTTCGAGAACACCGAGCTGCCGGTGACGTAGGCGAAGATGCCCAGGGCCGAGCCGACCATCACCACCGGCATGATCGCGAGGCCGTCGAGCCCGTCGGTCAGGTTGACCGCGTTGCTGCTGCCCACGATCACCAGGTAGGTCAGGATCAGGAAGCCGAAGACGCCGAGCGGGTAGCTCACCGTCTTGAAGAAGGGCACGAGCAGGTCGGCGCGCGGCGGCAGGTCGTTCGAGAAGCCGCTCTGCACCCAGCGCACGAAGAGCTCGAGCACGCGCAGGTTCGAGGTTTCGCTGACGCTGAACGCAAGGTAGAGCGCGGCCAGCAGGCCGATCACCGACTGCCAGAAGTACTTCTCGAGCGAGCGCATGCCCTCGGGGTTCTTGTCGACGACCTTGCGCCAGTCGTCCACCCAGCCGATCGCGCCGAAGCCGAAGGTCACGATCATCACGATCCAGACGAAGCGGTTGCTCCAGTCGAACCACAGCAGCGTGCTGATCGCGATCGACAGCAGGATCAGCGCACCGCCC
Source organism: Methylibium sp. (assembly GCF_035762065.1). Taxonomy (GTDB): domain Bacteria; phylum Pseudomonadota; class Gammaproteobacteria; order Burkholderiales; family Burkholderiaceae_C; genus Methylibium. The sequence continues at coordinate 240,033 of NZ_DASTPW010000050.1, read as the reverse complement.
ATCGTCGGCGTGCCCTGCTTGGCGATGTGCGCCTCGACGCCGTAGCCGCGGATCGGCTGGCCGATCTTCAGCTCGGCGAGCTTGCGGATCACGACCGGCCCGAGCGCCAGGCCGATCAGCAACGCGGTCATCGCGGCCATCACCGCGCGGAAGGTCAGGTACTGGAACACGCGCAGGAAGCCCAGCTCCTGCGGGTTCAGCGACTGCAGCCACTGGGCCAGCGCGATCAGCATGCGGCCCCCGGAGTCTTCGCTGCGGCGCCGCGCGCCTGCAAGGCCGCGACCGCCTTTTCCATCGCCATGAACCGGGATCCTTTCACCAGCACCGCGCGCGCTTCGGGCAGGCGGGCGTCGGGCTCGTCGTTCAGCGCCTCGACCAGCGCGGCGGTCGAGGCGAAATGCCGGGCCGCGCCGCCGTAGGCTTGCGCGGCCGTCAGGCTCGCGGCGCCCGCGGCCCACAGCGTCTCGATGCCGGCCGAGCGCGCATGCGCGCCGATCTCGGCGTGGAAGGCCGCACCCTGCTCGCCGACCTCCCCCATGTCGCCGATCAGCAGCCAGCGCGGCGCAGGCAGCGCGCCCAGCACGTCGATCGCGGCGCGCATCGAATCGGGGTTGGCGTTGTAGCTGTCGTCGATCAGCGTCGCGTCGGCGCCCTTCCAGCGCAGCGGCCGGGCTTGCGAGCGGCCCTTGACCGGCTCGAAGGCGGCGAGGCCGCGCAGCGCCGCGTCGAGCGGGCAGCCGGCGACCAGCGCGCAGGCGAGCGCCGCCAGCGCGTTCTTCGCGTTGTGCACGCCGGCCACGCGCAGCGTCGCGCGTGCGGCGCCGGCGGGCGTGCGCAGATCGAGCTGCCATGCATCGCCCTGCCAGGCGGCGCTCGCGTTGACCGTCGCGCGCTCGTCGTCGAGCGCGAAGCTCCAGGCCGCGCGCGCGCCGGCCAGTGCGCGCCACAGCGCGGTGTGCTCGTCGTCGTGCGGGAAGACGGCCACGCCCTGGGGCCCGAGCGCCTCGATCGCCGCGCCGTTCTCGCGCGCGACCGCCTCGATGCCCGCCATGAACTCCTGGTGCTCGCGCTGCGCGTTGTTCACCAGCGCGACGGTCGGCGCGGCGAGGCGCGCGAGCTGCGCGATCTCGCCCGGGTGGTTCATGCCGAGCTCGACGACCGCCGAGCGGTGCGCCGCGCGCAGCCGCAGCAGCGTCAGCGGCACGCCGATGTCGTTGTTGAAGTTGCCGGCGGTCGCGAGCGCCGCGTCGCCGAGCCAGACGCGCAGCATGCTCGCGACCATCTGCGTGACCGTCGTCTTGCCGTTGCTGCCGGTGATCGCGACGAGCGGCAGCGCGGTGAAGCGCGCACGCCATGCGGCGGCCAGCTCGCCGAGCGCGCGGCGGCTGTCGGCGACTTCGAGGCCCGCGAGCCCGGCCGCCGCAAGCCCGCGCTCCGCGAGTGCGGCAACGGCGCCGGCCGCACGCGCCTGCGCGAGGAAGTCGTGCGCGTCGAAGCGCTCGCCGCGCAGCGCGACGAACAGGTCGCCCGGCTGCAGCGTGCGGGTGTCGCTGTGCACGCGCGCGATCGGCGTCGAAGGCTCGCCGACGCATCGCGCGTTCGGCAGCAGCGCGCCCAAGTCGCCGAGCGTGGCCATCGCGCCGCTCATGCGTGGGCCTCCAGTGCCGTGCGCGCCTCGGCCACGTCGTCGAAGGGATGCCTGACGCCGTCGAGCTCCTGGTAGTCCTCGTGGCCCTTGCCTGCGATCAGCACGACGTCGCCCGCGCCGGCCTCGCGCAGCGCGGCGGCGATCGCCGCGCGCCGGTCCTCGATGACCTGCGCGCGCGCCGGCTCGGCCAGCCCGGCGACGATCTGATCGAGGATCGCGCGCGGCTTTTCGCGCCGCGGGTTGTCGCTGGTGAGCACGACCGCATCGGCCAGCCGCTCGGCGGCCGCGCCCATCAGCGGCCGCTTGCTCGCGTCGCGATCGCCGCCGCAGCCGAAGACGCAGACCAGCCGGCCACCCCGCGCCGCGGCCAGCGGGCGCAGCGCGCCGAGCGCCTTCTCGAGGGCGTCGGGCGTGTGGGCGTAATCGACGACGACCTCGGGCAGGCCGATGCCGTCGCGAACCCGAGCGGCGGGCCGCCCCGAGCCGGGTTCGCCCCTGCCTGGAGCGGCGGTCGCCGCATCCGGCGATCGGGACGTCGTGATCTCCACCCGCTGCATCCGCCCCGGCACCGGCGTGAGCCGCGGCAGCACCGCGCAGGCCTCGGCCAGCGGCACGCCCATCGCACGCAGCGCGCCGATCACGCCGAGCAGGTTCGCGGCGTTGTAGTCGCCGATCAGCGCGGTCCTCACTGGCGCCGCGTGCTCGCCCTCGTGCACGGTGAACGCGAGGCCGCCGTCCCGGTAGCCCAGCGCGCTTGCATGCAGGCGCGCATCGCGACGCTGCAGCGAGGTGGTCCACCGGTCGAGCGGTGCCGCTTGCAGCTCCTCCGCGAGCGCCGCGCCCTGCACGTCGTCGAGGTTGATCACCGCGGCCCGCAGCCCAGGCCAGCCGAACAACGTGCGCTTGGCCTGCCAGTAGGCGGCCATCGTGCCGTGGTGGTCGAGGTGGTCGCGGGTGAAATTGGTGAACACCGCGACCTCGATGCGCGTGCCCGCGAGCCGGTGCTCGACGAGGCCGATCGACGAGGCCTCGATCGCGCAGGCCGCGAGCCCGGCGTCGCGCATGCGGGCGAAGCCCTGTTGCAGCACGACCGGGTCGGGCGTCGTCAGCCCGGTGGATTCGATCGAGCCCGGTCGCTGCGTCCCGTGCGGCTCACCCTGCGCCGCTGCAAGCGGCGGCTCACCGATCCCGAGCGTGCCGACCACGCCGCAGCGCCGGCCGCAAAGGCTGAGCGCCTGCGCGATCCACCACGCGCTCGAGGTCTTGCCGTTGGTGCCGGTGACGGCGGCGACGCGCAGCGTCTGGCTCGGCCGGCCGAAGAAGGCATCGGCGATCGAGCCGGTCGCCGCCTTCAGGCCGGGCAGCGCGCCGATGCGCGCGTCGTCGAAGCCGAAGGCCTCGACGCCCTCGGCTTCGACGAGGCAAGTCGCGGCGCCCGAGCGCAACGCGCCTTCGACGAAGCGCCGCCCGTCGGCGGTGTAGCCGGGCCAGGCGATGAAGGCATCGCCGGCCCGCACGCGGCGGCTGTCGGTGACGAGCGCGCCGCGCGTCCATTCGCGCAGCCAGCGGGCGGCCGCGTCGGGCGAGCGCAAGCGGGTCAGCATCAGAAGCTCTCCTCGACGGCTTCGTCCGCGCCGGTGACGATCTGCGGCTTCACGTCCAGATCGTTCGGCACGCGCATCGCCTGCAGGCTCTTCTGCACCACGTCGGCGAACACCGGCGCGGCGACATCGCCGCCGAAGTACTTGCCGGCATTCGGCTCGTCGACCATCACCGCGACGACGATGCGCGGGTCGTCGATCGGCGCGAGGCCGACGAACCACGAGCGGTACTTCTTGTCGGCGTAACCCTTGCCTTCCTGCTTGTGGGCGGTGCCCGACTTGCCGCCGACCGAGTAGCCGATGGTCTGGGCTTTCGGCGCGGTACCGCCGGGGCCGGCGGCCATCTTCAGCATGTGGCGGATCTCGCGGGCGGTGGCCGGCGAGAACACGCGCTGCGCCACGGGCGGCGGCGCGTCGGCGGCGCGCTTGAGCATCGTCGCGGGGATCAGCTCGCCGTCGCGCGCGAACACGGTGTAGGCGCGCGCGAGCTGGTAGAGGCTGGCCGACAGGCCGTAGCCGTAGCTCATCGTCGCCTGCTCGATCGGCTTCCAGGTCTTGTGGGGCCGCAGCCGGCCGGTGACGACGCCGGGGAAATCGAGCTGCGGCTTCTGGCCGAGGCCGATCGCGGTGTAGGTCTCCCACATTTCGCGCGGCGGGAACTGCATCGCCATCTTGACGACGCCGACGTTGCTCGACTTCTGGATCACCTGCTCGACGGTGAGGTCGCCGTGCGGGTGCGCGTCGGTCGGCGACCAGCCGCCGATGACGATGCTGCGCGGCGCGGTGTGGATCACCGTCTGCGGCCTGACGCGGCCGGCTTCGAGCGCCATCGCCGCGACGAAGGGCTTCATCGTCGAGCCGGGCTCGAAGGTGTCGGTCAGCGCGCGGTTGCGCAGCTGGGCGCCGCTCAGGCGGCGGCGATCGGCCGGCGAGTAGGTCGGCACGTTCGCGAGCGCGAGCACCTCGCCGCTGCGCACGTCGAGCACCACCACGCTGCCGGCCTTGGCCTTGTGCTCGCGCACCGCCTCGGCGATGCGGCGGTAGGCGTGGTACTGGATCTTGGTGTCGAGCGCGAGCTGCACGTCGCGCCCGTCGACCGCGGGCACGCGCTCGCCGATGTCCTCGACGACGCGGCCGAGCCGGTCCTTGATCACCCGGCGCTGGCCGTCGCGGCCGGCCAGCGCGTCCTGGAACGCGCGCTCGATGCCTTCCTGGCCCTGCTCGGCCGCATCGGTGAAGCCGACCACGTGGGCCGTCGCCTCGCCGGCCGGGTAGACGCGCTTGAACTCCGGCAGCTGATGGATGCCCTTGAGGTTGAGCGCGCGCACCTGCAGCGCCACGCTGTCGTCGACCTGCCGGCGCAGGTAGACGAAGTTCGGGTTGTCGGCGAGGCGGCGCTCGAGGTCGGCGACCGTCATGTCGAGCAGCTTCGCGAGCTGCTTCTTGTCGGCCGCGCTCGCCTGCACGTCGCGCGGCAGCGCCCAGATCGTCGCGGCCTCGACGCTGCCGGCGAGCAGCTCGTTGTTGCGGTCGACGATGCGGCCGCGGTTGGACTGCAGCTCGAGCGAGCGCGCGTAGCGCGTCTCGCCCTGCTTCTGGAAGAAATCGGTGCCGATCACCTGCACGTAGACCGCGCGGCCGCCGAGCAGCAGGAAGCCCGCGCCGAGCGCGGCGACGAGGAACTTCGAGCGCCACGGCGGCGTCTTCGACGCGAGCAGCGGGCTGGTCGCGTAGCGCTGGCGGCGCACCGCGTTCGCGCCGCTGAGGTGGCGGCGCGCCGGCGTCGCGCCGCGGCGTGCTGCCGCAGCCGAGCGCTCGCGCAGGCGATCGAGCCAGGCCTTCATCGCGCAGCCCCCGCGGCCGCGCTCGCCGGCCCCGCAGGCTCCGGCATCGCCATGTACTCGGTGACCGCGGCGGTAGCGGGGCGCATGCCGAGCCGGTCGCGCGCGACGCGCTCGACGCGCAGCGGCGTCGATTGCGCGCGTGCTTCGAGCTGCAGGCGTTCACGCTCGCCTTCGAGCTGCACCGCGCGGGTCTGCTCGCGGTCGAGCTCCGCGAACAGCCGGCGCGATTCGTAGGACACCTGCACGAGGAAGAGCGCGCTCAGCACGAGCGCGGCGAACAGCGCGAGGTCGAGACGGCTCATCCGGGCCGCCTGCGATGGTCGGCGAGCGCATCCGCGATCGGCGCCGGCGCCCCGGCCGCGCGCTCGCCGCCGGAGGTGCGTTCGGCCACGCGCATCACCGCCGAACGGGCGCGCGGATTCGCGGCGATCTCGGCCTCGCCGGGCTTGACGCGGGCGATCGCGCGCAGCGAAAGGCTGGTCTGCGCGTCGGAGCTGCGCCGCCCCCAGTAGGCAGGCGAGCGGCGATCGACGAGCTCCTTGCTGTGCCTCGCAATGAAGCTCTTGACGATGCGGTCCTCGAGCGAATGGAAGCTGATCACCACCAGCCGCCCGCCCGGCGCGAGGCAGGCGAGCGCCGCGTCGAGCGCCTGCTCGATCTGCGCGAGCTCGGCATTCACCGCGATGCGCAGCGCCTGGAAGGTGCGCGTGGCCGGGTCCTGGCCGCCTTCGCGCGTCGGCACGCAGCGCGCGACGAGCGCGGCGAGGTCGGCGGTGCTGCGCACCGGCGTGCCGGCTTCGCGGCGCTCGACGAGCCGGCGGGCGATCGTGCGCGCGAAACGCTCCTCGCCGTAGTCGCGGATCACGGTGACGAGTTCGCCCTCGTCGGCACGCGCGATGAAGTCGGCCGCGCTTTCGCCGCGGGTCGGGTCCATGCGCATGTCGAGCGGGCCGTCGGCGCGGAAGCTGAAGCCGCGTCGCGGGTCGTCGATCTGCGGCGAGCTGATGCCCAGGTCGAGCAGCAGGCCGTCGACGCGGCGCACGCCGTGCGCGGCGAGCACGCCGGGCAGCTCGGCGAAGGCCGCGTGCTCGATGGTGAAGCGGGCATCGTCGATGCGGCGTGCGCCTTCGGTGGCGTCGGCCAGCGCCTGCGGATCGCGATCGATCGCGATCAGCCGGCCGGCGGGCGACAGCCGCACCAGCACCGCGCGCGCGTGGCCGCCACGGCCGTAGGTGCCATCGACGTAGACGCCGTCGGCGCGCGTCACCAGCGCCTCGGTCGCCTCGTGCAACAACACCGTGGTGTGCTGCAGGGGCTGCGGATCGGCCTGCATGCTCGACTCAGTAGGAAAGCCCGCGCAGCACGTCCGGCAGGCCCTGCTGCATCACCGCGGCCTCGTGCGCCGCGTAACGCGCGGCGTCCCACAGTTCGAAGTGGGTGTCCATGCCGAGCAGCATCACGTCCTTTGAAAGACCCGCCGCGGCGCGCAGTTCCGGCGGCACCAGCACGCGCGAGGCGGCGTCGACCTCGACGTCCATCGCGTTGCCGAGAAAGATGCGCTTCCAGCCCTGCGCCTCGATCGTGAAGGCGGCCAGCTTGGCGCGAAAGCCGTCCCAGTTGGGGCGCGGAAAGATCAGCAGGCAGCCGTCGGGGTGCTTGGTGATCGTCAGCTGGCCCGCACAGGCGGCCGCCAGCGCGTCGCGGTAGCGCGCTGGGACGGCAAGCCGCCCCTTCGCGTCGAGCGACAACGCCGAAGGCCCCTGAAACCCAGAATCAGCCACGATCTCCCACTAAAGGACACTTTCCGCCACTTTAAGGGAGGGTTCATCAGCCGGTCAATGGCAGATGTAAGGATTTCCCAATTAAATCAAGCACTTACGAGGTGGATTTCAGGTGCGCGCAGGCGAGCAAAAGTCGTTTGCGAATAACGACTTAGTCGAAGCATTGCAAGTCCCGCATGAAGAGACGGCGACGACGGGTGCCGTGAAAGACTGCTCGAGCGCCGCCGCCCCGCGGCCGATGGCCAGCCGCCTGTTAGAGCCGGCCCTCGCGCTGCCATTGCCGCAGCGTGCGCAGCATGTCGCGGTCCATCTCCAGCCAGGCCTGCTCGCGGTAGCGCTGCAAGGCCTGGTCTTCCACGGTCGTGCCGCTCGCCGGCTCGTCCACCGCGTAGACGAACCGCAGGAACAGCGCGCCGGGCTCCGGCTCTTCGATCGAGATCGTCAGCCCGACCGTCGCCGTGCCTTCGCGCGGATCGGTCGCGAAGACGAGGCGCTGCATCGGCTCGATGTGCACCTCGTCGTCGAAGCGAAGTGCGCCGAAATGGATGCTGCGGCGGCGCCGGCTGGCATCGGCGCCCGGCTCCACTTCGCAATGGTCGGGGCCAAGCTCGAAGCTCTGCGGCGACTCGACGCGGCGCATCAGGCCGCGCCAGAGCTCGTCGCGGCTCATCGGCGGCACGGCCGGATCGAGCGGATCGGTGACTTGCAGCAGGTGCTCGTAGCGCATCGGCCGATGCTAGGTCCGCGCAGGCGCAAGCGCCGCTTCAGCGCGAGACACCCGCCGAGGCGGCGGCCGATGCATGCGTTGCCGCGCCGGCCGCAGCCGCGTCGGCGGCCTTGCGGTCCTTGCGCCTCGCTGTGCAGTAGCGCGCGGCGAACTCGGCCGTGGTGCCGCCCGCCGCGGCGATGCGCTTGTGCAAGGCGGCACGTTCACCGACCTCCGCGATGTCGCGCACGAACGCCTTCGCCGCGGCGGCGAGCGCGGCGAGGTGCAGTCACGACGCCGCGTTGCCCGGCTCGAGCCGCACCCAGCCCTCGATCAGCGCGCCGGTGCAGGCGCCGCCGCGGTCGGTGTCATTGGCCGGGCAGGCGGCCATGCCCATCTGCACGACCCACGGGTCGGTGCGGCCGAGCGCCAGTTCGCGCAGTGCCTGCGATGCCGGCGCGCCGCCGCGCTCGCGCGAGCGGCGCCGGCTCCGCCAGCACCGGACGGCCGTCGCGCAGCAGCACGACCGGGTACTCGCGCGCCGTCTCGGCGAGGCTGCGGGCTTGCTCGTCGTTCACGGCCGCGGTGCTAGCCAGCCCTGCTTCGCCGAGCGTGCCCGGTTGTCACGCTCGGCGCGCGGCCTCAGGCGGCTGGCCGCAGCCCCGGCTTGACCGCCAGCCAGGCGACCAGGCCCACGCACATCATCGCGGCCGAAGCGAGCGCGAGCGCAAGCGTCGAATGCATCACGAGCGGCGCGATCAGCCCGGCGACGAAGGCGTTCGCCGCGCTTGCGATGAAGCTCTGCATCGACGACGCCATGCCGCGCCGCTCGGGCACCAGGTCCAGCACCATCAGCGTGACCACGGGCACCATCAGCGCCCAGCCGAACGAGAACAGGCCGAGCAGCGGCAGCGCCCACCATGCCTCGGCAGGCCAGATCGCATTGGCGACGACGTTGGCGAGCGACACCGGCACCATCACCCGGAAGCCGCGGCGGATCTGCCGCTCCGGCGGCAGCTGCCCGGCAAGCCGACCACTCCACCAGGCGCCGGCCATGATCCCGCCGATGACGCAGGCGAAGAACCAGAAGAACTCGGTCGGCCCCAGGCCGAGGTGGGTGCCGACAAACTCCGGCGCCGCCATCACGTAGAGAAACATGCCGTTGAACGGGATGCCGCTGGCGAAGGCGAGCAAGAGGAAGCGCCGGCTCGAGCCCAGCTGACGGTAGCCGCGCAGCAGGTTGCGCAGCTCCAGCGGCTGGCGCGCGCTGAGGTGCAGCGTCTCGGGCAGCAGCCGCCAGTTCGCGATCCAGAGCACCGCACCGATCAGCGCGAGGAACCAGAAGATCGCGTGCCAGCCCGCATGCACGTAGAGGAAGCCGCCGACCACCGGCGCGACGGCCGGCGCGACGCCGAAGAACAGCGTCACCTGCGACATCACCCGCTGCGCGTCGGCCGGCGGGTACATGTCGCGGATCACGGCGCGCGAGACCACGATGCCGGCGCCGGTCGACAAGCCCTGCAGCAGCCGGAAGAACACGAGCTGGCCGATCGTCTGCGCCAGCGCGCATCCGACCGACGCCAGCGTGAACACCGCGACGCCGGCCAGCACCACCGGGCGGCGGCCGAAGCCGTCGGACAGTGCGCCGTGGAACAGGCTCATCAGCGCGAAGCCGACCAGGTAGACCGACAGCGTCTGCTGCATCTGCGTCGGCGTCGCATCGATCGACGCGGCGATGCCGGTGAAGGCCGGCAGGTAGGTGTCGATCGCGAACGGCCCGAGCATGCCCAGGCAGGCGAGCAGCACCGACAGCGCCCACATCGGGGCGCGCCAGAGCGTGGCGGCGTCGGGGTTCATCGGGGGCGTGGAGGTCGCGGGCTGCGCTGGCCTCGCAGCGAGCGCGCGCCGTAGCGGAGGCGGGCCGTGGGATTATCGATTCGGATTCGATGGCCGCGCAGCGCCCGGCGCATTCGCGGCGCATCACGAGCCCCACGCCGCACACTTCGACGCTTCACGAACCGAAGCGCCCTTTCGGGAACGAATTGCCGATGAAGCTCGCCCGTCCCCGCCGGCTGCTGCTGCAAGCCTTCGCCGCGACACTCGCCTTCCCTGCGCTCGCGAGTTCGCGCCGCACGATCGCCTCGATGACCGTCGGCCCGTTCTATCCGCCGCGTGCCTGGCGCGAGCGCCAGCACGGCGACTGGGACGCCGATCTCACCCGCGTCGCGCGCGACGGCCGCGTGCTCGCCGCGCGCGGCGAGCGGCTCGGGCTCGAGGGCCGCGTGGTCGATGCGCAGGGCCGCATCGTCGATGGCGCCGAGGTCGAGATCTGGCAGTGCGACGCGCTCGGCCACTACACCCATCCTTCGACGCAGCGCGTGCCCGCCGAAAGCGTCGACGCCGGATTCCAGGGCTTCGGCAGCGCGCGCAGCGACGCGCAGGGCATCGCCCGCTTCGTCGCGATCCGCCCGCATCCCTACCCCGGACGCACGCCGCACATCCACATCCGGCTGCGGCATCCGAGCTTCGGCGAGCGCATCTCGCAACTGTTCGTCGAGAACGATCCGGGCAACGCCGGCGACTTCCTCTGGCGCTCGCTCGATGCCGAAGAGCGCGAGGCGCTCGCGATGCGGCTGGTGGCCGCACCCGCGGCGAGCGGCCTGCGCTGGCAGGTGCGGCAGGACTGGGTCGTGCCGGGCTGAATCGAAAGTGTGAAGCGGGCCGATAGGCCGGATTCTGTGCGGGCCTCGGCCTTGCGGCTTCGGGCCCGTGACCGCCATTCATCTGGGCCGCCCCTCGCGGAGCGGCTCGGTGCCACCTACCCGCACACTCGCCGGGCCGGGTCAACGTGTGCCTATTTGGTGTTGCTGCACGCAGAGATTGCCCGTTTCACCCTTCGGCGCCGTCCGGTCGGCAAGCCGCCCGGACTCGAGGGCCTTTGGCGTGCCGCTTCGCGCCACGCCCGGCCCTCACGCCGAAGACTCGTCTCTGTTGCTCTGATCCTCACCTCACGGTGGACAGCCGTTAGCTGCTGCGCCGCCCTGTGCAGTCCGGACCTTCCTCCAGCACGGCCTTTCGGCCGATGTGCCAGCGGCGGTCTGGCCCGCTTCACGGCACGGATTATCGACGCCCGCTGCTCGACGTTTACGATGGCCGCCCGCCTCGAACCGCCCTCGCAGGAGACGCCATGAAAGCGAACACCGTCCTCGACACCATCGGCCGCACGCCGCACATCCGCGTGCGGCGGCTGTTCGGCCACATCGGCAACGGCAGCCACGAGGTCTGGATCAAGTCGGAGCGCGCCAACCCGGGCGGATCGATCAAGGACCGCATCGCGCTCGCGATGGTCGAGGCCGCGGAGCGCGACGGCCGGCTCAAGCCGGGCGGCACGATCGTCGAGCCGACCTCGGGCAACACCGGCGTCGGCCTTGCGATGGTCGCGGCGGTCAAGGGCTACAAGCTGGTGCTGGTGATGCCCGACAGCATGAGCATCGAACGCCGCCGGCTGATGCTGGCCTACGGCGCGAGCTTCGTGCTGACGCCGCGCGAGAAGGGCATGAAGGGCTCGATCGCGCGCGCCCAGGAGATCGTCGAGCAGACGCCGGGCGCCTGGATGCCGCAGCAGTTCGACAACCCGGCGAACATCGACGTGCACGTGAGGACGACAGCCGAGGAGATCGCCGCCGATTTCCCGGAGGGCCTCGACGCGCTGATCACCGGCGTGGGCACCGGCGGCCACATCACCGGCTGCGCGCAGGTGTTGAAGAAGAAGTTGCCGCAGCTGAAGGTCTTCGCGGTCGAGCCGAGCGCGAGCCCGGTGATCAGCGGCGGGCAGCCCAGCCCGCATCCCATCCAGGGCATCGGTGCCGGATTCGTTCCGAACAACCTGCACACCGCGCTGCTCGACGGCGTGATCCAGGTCGAAGCCGAAGCCGCGCGCGAGATGGCGCGCCGCTCGGCACGCGAGGAAGGCCTGCTGGTGGGCATCTCGTCGGGCGCGACGCTCGCCGCCATCGCGCAGAAGCTGCCCGAGCTGCCCGCCGGCGCCCGCGTGCTCGGCTTCAACTACGACACCGGCGAGCGCTACTTCTCGATCGAGGGCTTCCTGCCGGCCGAGTGAGCGGCTCGCTTCAACGCGCCCGGTACTGGACCTTGTTCGGCTGCTGCTCGGGCGTCAGCTCGAACTGCTGCGGGTACTTCTTGAACAGCTGCGTCGACGAGCGGTTCTTCGCGAGCAGCTGTTTGTCGCGCAGCAGCGTGGCCGCATGGCTCAGCTCGACTTTCTGGCCTTCGAGCAGCGCCGGCACCGCTTCGAGGATGCGGCGCACCTCGTCTTCGTCGGGCGGCCGCAGGATCGCGACTTTCGGGCGCGGCGGCGGCTTGGCCGGTGCAGGCGACTCGTTCGCCGCGACCGGCATGCGCTGTTCCGCGATCGCCCCGGGCGCCGCCCGTGACGCCGTCTTGCGCGCGGCGCTGCGCTGCCGCGCCGCCGGCGCCGCGACGACCTTGAACTCGTCGTAGACGCGCTGGTACTCGGCCACGTCGCGCGCCGACTTGCCCTGCTGGCCGAAGCCGCAGACGTAGAAGCCCAGCTCGCGCAGCCGCGCGGCCAGCGGCAGGAAATCGCAGTCGGAGGTGACGAGCACGAACTCGTCGCCCGGCTCGTCGCGCGCGAGCTCGATCGCGTCGATCGCGAGTGCGACGTCGGTGCCGTTGGTGCCGGCGAAGGTGGTGGAGAAGAAGCGGATCGCGTGCTGCTCGCACAGCGCGCCGAACTCGCGGGCCTTTTCCAGGCTGCCGTAGGCACGGCGGTGCACCAGGCGGCGCGAGCCGTCGCCGATCAGCCGCAGCACTTCGGCGACGACCTCGACGCTGATGTTGTCGGCGTCGATCAGCAGGCTCGTGCGGGTGCGTTCGTCGTCCATCGCACGGCTCCTTGCAAGAGAACGATCAATCGGCCAAGCGCCAGGCCAGCGTCTCGCCGGCGCGCAGCGGCTTGAGTTCGGCATCGCCGAAGGGCAGGCGCTCGGGCAGCGTCCACGGCTCGCGCCTCAGCGTGAGGGTGCCACGGTTGCGTGGCAGGCCGTGGAAGTCGGCGCCGTGGAAGCTGGCGAAGGCCTCCAGGCGCTCGAGCGCGCCCGCCGCCTCGAACACCTCGGCGTAGAGCTCCAGGGCGCTGAATGCGGTGTAGCAGCCGGCGTGGCCGCCCGCGTGCTCCTTCAGCGCGGCGGCATGCGGTGCGCTGTCGGTGCCCAGGAAATAGCAGGGCTTGCCCGAGGTGGCCGCGGCGACCAGCGCGCGCCGGTGCTCCTCGCTTTTCAACACCGGCAGGCAGTACCAGTGCGGCTGCAGGCCGCCGGAAAAGATGGCGTTGCGGTTGTAGAGCAGGTGCTGCGGCGTGATGGTCGCGGCCGTCAGCGGCCCGGCCTCGGCCACGTACTGCACGCCTTCGCGGGTGGTGATGTGCTCGAGCACCATCTTCAGCGCCGGGAAGTCGCGGCGCAGCGCGAGCAGGTGGCGTTCGATGAAGACGGCCTCGCGGTCGAACACGTCGACCTCCGGATCGACCACCTCGCCGTGCACCAGCAGCGCGACGCCTTCGCGCTGCATCGCGTCCAGCGCCGCCTGCACGTGCTTCAGGTCGGTGACGCCGGCGTCGCTGTGAGTGGTGGCGCCGGCCGGGTAGAGCTTGAAGCCGACGATGCCCTGCGCCTTCGCGCGGCGCACCTCGTCGGCGCTCGTGCGGTCGGTCAGGTAGAGCGTCATCAGCGGCTCGAAGTCGCTGCCGGCGCCTTCGCGCGGCCGCGCGTCGAGCACGCGCTGCCGGTAGGCCGCGGCCTGGCCGACGGTGGCGACCGGCGGGCGCAGATTGGGCATCACGATCGCCCTGGCGAACTGGCGCGCCGAGTGCGGCAGCACCGCGGCCAGCGCAGCGCCGTCGCGCAGGTGCAGGTGGAAGTCGTCGGGGCGGGTCAGGGTCAGCGAGTCGAAAGGCATGCGGCGGATTGTCTTCCCGCATCCCGCCGATCGCCGCGCCTCAGTGCTGCAGGATCTTCGACAAGAAGTCCCGCGCCCGCGGCGAGCGCGCGGCCGCATCGCCGAAGAAGTCTTCCTTCTTGCAGTCCTCGACGATCTTGCCGGCATCCATGAAGATGACCCGGTGGCTGACCTTGCGCGCGAAGCCCATCTCGTGCGTGACGACCATCATCGTCATGCCTTCCTGCGCCAGCTTGACCATCACGTCGAGCACCTCGCCAACCATTTCGGGGTCGAGCGCGGAGGTCGGCTCGTCGAACAGCATCACGATCGGGTCCATGCTCAGCGCGCGCGCGATCGCGACGCGCTGCTGCTGGCCGCCGGAGAGCTGGCCGGGGAACTTGTCCTTGTGCGCCGTCAGGCCGACGCGCTCGAGCATCTTGAGCCCGCGCGTCTTCGCCTCGTCGGGCCTGCGCTTGAGCACCTTGACCTGCGCCAGCGTCAGGTTCTCGGTGACCGACAGGTGCGGAAAGAGCTCGAAGTGCTGGAACACCATGCCGACCCGGCTGCGCAGTTTGGGCAGGTTGGTTTTCGGGTCGGCGATGCTGATGCCGTCGACGACGATGTCGCCCTTCTGGAAGGGCTCGAGCGCGTTGACCGTCTTGATCAGCGTCGACTTGCCGGAGCCCGAAGGGCCACAGACCACGACGACCTCGCCCTTCTTGACGCTGGTGCTGCAATCGGTCAGCACCTGGAAGCTGCCGTACCACTTGCTCACGTCCTTGATGTCGATCACGGCCGGCTCCTGCTCAACGGATGATGGCAATCTTCTTCTGCAGGCGACGCACGAGCATCGACAGCGAGAAGCAGATGACGAAGTACACGACCGCCGCGACGAGGTAGGTCTCGACCGGCCGGTTGAAGTTCTTGCCGGCGACCTCGAAGCCCTTGAGCAGGTCGTAGGCGCCGATCGCGTAGACCAGCGAGGTGTCCTGGAACAGGATGATGGTCTGCGTCAACAGCACCGGCAGCATGTTGCGGAAGGCCTGCGGCAGCACGATCAGCTGCATCGTCTGGCCATAGCTCATGCCCACCGCATAGCCGGCCGACACCTGCCCGCGCGGCACGCTCTGGATGCCGGCGCGCATGATCTCGGAGTAGTACGCGGCCTCGAAGACGGTGAAGGTGATGACGGCCGACAGCTCCGCGCCCATCGGCCGGCCGACGAGCAGCGGGATCAGCAGGAAGAACCACAGGATCACCATCACCAGCGGGATCGAGCGCAGCGTGTTCACGTAGAACGCCGCCGGCCACACCAGCCAGGGCTTGCCGGACAGCCGCATCAGCGCGAGCACCGTGCCGAGCAGGATGCCGCCGATCATCGCGATCAGCGTGAGCTGCACCGAGAAGATGAGGCCCTTGAGGACGAAGCTGGAGACGACGTTCCAGCTGAGGAAGGAGAAGTCCAGGGAGGCCAGCATCACTTGCCTCCGTAGGTGCCGGGAACGCGCACGCGGTTCTCGACGAACATCATCACGCGGTTCACCGCGAAGGCCGAGACGAAGTACAGGCCGGTGACGGCAAGGTAGATCTCGATGCCTCGCGAGGTTTCCTCCTGCGCCTGCATCGCGAACATCGTCATCTCGGCGATGCTCACCGCGAAGGCGACCGAGCTGTTCTTGATGATGTTCATGCTCTCGCTCGTGAGCGGCGGGATGACGATGCGAAACGCCATCGGCAGCAGCACGAAGCGGTAGGTCTGTGGCAGCGTCAGCCCCATCGCGAGGCCCGCGTAGCTCTGCCCGCGCGGCAGGCTCTGGATGCCGGCCTTCACCTGCTCGGCGATGCGCGCCGAAGTGAAGAAGCCCAGCGCCAGCACCACCAGCACGAAGCTCGGCACGTCGCGCAGCGGCGTGAGGATCGCAGGGATCACGTGGTACCAGAGGAAGATCTGGACCAGCAGCGGGATGTTGCGAAACAGCTCGGTCCAGACGTTGCCGAGCAGCACGAGGCGCTTGTCGGGCGTGGTGCGCAGGATGCCCATCAGCGAGCCGATGGCCAGCGCGACGATCAACGCGAGCGCCGCGACCGAAAGCGTCCAGCCCCAGGCCGACAGCAGCCAGTCGAGGTAGGTGATGTCGCCGTCCTTGCCGAAGCAGCCGGAGACAACCTCGCCGTCCAGGGTGTTCTTGCAGAACACCTGCCAATCCCAATTGCCCACCGAGGCACCTCCTCCCGCGGCCACTGCCCGCCTCGGCGGCGCGCCTGCCGCGCGCCGCCTCGGTCTTGTCTCAGTCGATCACTTCTTCGCGTAGTCCTCGGCCGGCTTGTCGTTGGGGTTCGCCCACGCGGCCTTGGTGGCCTCCGACAAGGCCAGACCGACCTTCGTGTTCGACGGCGGGATCGGCTGCAGGAACCACTTGTCGTAGAGCTTGGCGATGTCGCCCGACTTCATCATCGCGCCGATGCTGTCGTCGACCGCCTTCTTGAACGCCGCGTCGTCCTTGCGGAACATGATCGCGATCGGCTCGACGTTGATGACCTCGCCGACGATCTTGTAGTCGGACGGCGCCTTCGACTTGCTGATGAGGCCGGCGAGGATCTGACCGTCCATCACGAAGGCATCGGCGCGGCCGCTCTCGAGCAACAGGAAGCTGTCGGCGTGGTCCTTGCCGAAGACTTCGTCGAAGCTCAGGCCGCTCGCCTTCTCGTTGCGGCGCAGCAGCTGCACCGAGGTCGTGCCGGTGGTGGTCGCGACCTTCTTGCCGCCGAGCTGCGCGAGCGAAGTGATGCCCGAGTTGGCCTTGACCGCGATGCGCACTTCCTCGACGTAGGTGGTCGGCGCGAAGGCCACGTCCTTCTGGCGCGCGGCGTTGTTGGTGGTCGAGCCGCACTCGATGTCGACGGTGCCGTTCTGCACCAGCGGGATGCGGTTCTGCGAGGTGACCGGCTGGTACTTCACCGGCAGGTTGGCCATGCCGATCTGCTTGGCGACGTCCTTCAGCACGCGCTCGCAGATCTCGACGTGGTAGCCGACGTACTTGCCGTCGCCGAGCGTGTAGCTCAGCGCACCGGACGACTCGCGCACGCCCATCGTGGCCGAGCCGGCGTCCTTGATCTTCTTCAGCGTGTCGGCCTGTGCGGCACCGGCGGCGGCGCAGGCGACCGCGAGAACGAGCAGCGACTTCTTCATGCAGTACTCCTCGATGAAGGAACGGGAAAAGAGATGCGGTGAATCTACCGGAGGGGCATGGTCGGGACCACCCGGGTTCAGCCGCACAAGGCCGACGACGCGTGGCGAGCAGGGTTCGTGCCACGCCCCGCTCGAAGCGGCCTCGTTCGCTGGGCGCGCACTCTAGCGAGGCGCTCGCCGCGCAGCCAATGCCGTTGCCGGCGGAGACGATGCGCAGGCCGCATCGGCTTCGGCATGACCGAGGGGGAACCCTGGGTCGGGCGCTGCCCGGGTGAGCCGGCGTGGCGCTCGTCGCCCGTCAGGCAGGTGCCGACGGCCGCTCGAGGCTGGCGCGCAGGTGGTCCCACAAGGCCTGCGCGATCGGCTTGACGTGGCGCGCCACCTCGGGTCGCTCGCGGTAGATGCGCACGTCCATCGTCAGCTCGAAGCTGCCCGAGGGCGCGGCCGGCAGCAGCTTGCGCTGCTTCAGCTCCTTGCGCACCGAGCTGGCCGGCAGGAAGGCGAGGCCGTGGCCTTCGAGCGCCATCGCCTTCAGGCCTTCGGCCATGTCGGTCTCGTAGATCGCGTCGAGGCCCAGCGGCGTCGCGGCCTGCTTGACGATCAGGTCGACCATCTGCCCGAGGTAGGCACCGGTCGCGTAGGCGAGGAAGGGCACGCGCGCCTGCATGCGCTCGCTGCCCGGCCGCGCCAGGGTGAACATCGGCTCGCCCTCGGGTGTCGAGCGCGCGTAGGCGCGCAGCGATTCCTCGCCGAGCGTCAGCATCTCGTAGCGCTCGCTGTTCAACTGCAGCGGCAACAAGGGGTGGTGGTAGGCGATCAGCAGGTCGCAGCTGCCTTCAGCCAGGCGCAGCACCGCGTCGTGCACGTTCAGCGCGATGAGCCGGCTCTTCATCGGCCCGAAGCTCGCGCTCAGCTCGCGCCGCAGCTGCATCACCCAATGCGGAAAGAAGGCGAAGGCCAGCGTGTGGGGCACCGCGAACTCGATCATGTCCTGGCCGACTGAGCGATGCGCGCGCATCAGGTTGCGCGTGGCCTGCAGCGATTCGATGATCTCCAGCGCCTGCGCATGGAAGGTCGTGCCGGCCGGCGTGAGCCGCGTCGGGTAGGAGGAGCGATCGACGAGATCGGTGCCGGCCCAGGCCTCGAGCGCCTGGATGCGCCGCGAGAACGCCGGCTGCGTGACGTGCCGCAATTGCGCCGATCGCGAGAAGCTGCGCGTCTCGGCGAGGCTCACGAAGTCTTCGAGCCACTTGGTGTCCACGGGGCGGCAGTGTAGTGAGCGCCCCGTGCGCGAGGCTTCAGCAGCTTCCCTGAAGCGCGGGGGCTCAGGCCGGCTCCTTCAAGGTGACGGGCTCGAGCGCCACGCTGGTCTCGCCGTTGCCGAGCCAGACCTGGCCGTCCTGCACCGTGCACTGCAGGCGCATCGTGCGCGCGGCCAGCGCGGCGAGGGCCGCGCTGGCTTCGGCCGGAACCTGACGTACGCGCAGGTTGGCGAACTTTGCGAGCGCCTGCGCGTTCTGCTGCCACCACAGCCCGCCGCTGCGGCCGTACAGATACAGCACGACCTCGCGAGAGCGGTGGCTGGCCTTGCGCAGCCATTTCTCGTCCGGCTGGCCGACGTCGATCCACAACTCGATCTCGCCGACCAGGTTGCGGCGCCAAAGGTCGGGCTCGTCCATGTCGGTCATCGCGTTGGCAAAGGCGAGCGGGGCTTCGTCGTCTTCGCTCACCGCATGCAGCGCGTAAGCCAGCAGCCGCAACATCAGCCGTTCGTCGTTCTCCGACGGGTGCTGCGCGAGCGTGAGCGCATGGCTCGCGTAGTGGCTGCGATCCATGTCGGCGATCTGCAGCTCGGCTTTGAAGATGGTGGATCGAAGGGCCATGGTCGCTCGCGTAGGGCGGGCGAGTCTGGCATGGCGGGCCGTGGTGCCGATCGCGGCGGCCGGGAACCCGCGCCCGACAAGACCCACGCGAGCGCGCGGCCTCCCCGTTCGCCGAAGGCCGGGCGTTACCATGACCCGCCGCTTCGCTCGAGAAGCACCGCGTGTCTTCAGGAGGGCTGATTGGCCACACCGAACTACTCGTACGAAAAGCGCCAGCGCGAGCTGGCCAAGAAGCGCAAGAAGGAAGAAAAGCTCAAGCGCAAGGCCGAAGGCAAGCCGGACGACGGCAGCGAAGCCGCCGAGCCGACGCCCAACGACGCGGCCGCCGGCCTGCCGCCGGCCGCACCGCCCGCCGAAGGCTGATCCGGGCGACCGTCAGGCTGCCGCCGGATCGAGGCGCGCGGCCGCGGTGTTCGCGTCGGCCTCCGCGTTCTCCGCGCCGCTGCGCTGCAGGTTCCACATCTCGGCGTAGCGGCCGCCGGCCGCAAGCAGTTCGGCATGCGTGCCGCGCTCGACGATGCGGCCCTTGTCCATCACTAGGATCCGATCGGCATCGACCACGGTCGACAGCCGGTGCGCGATGACCAGCGCAGTCTTGTTGCGCGCGGCGGTCTTCAGCTCCTCCTGGATGGCGCGCTCGTTGGCCGAGTCGAGCGCCGACGTCGCCTCGTCGAAGATGACGATCGGCGGGTTCTTCAGCAGCGTGCGCGCGATCGCGACGCGCTGCTTCTCGCCGCCGCTGAGCTTGAGACCGCGCTCGCCGACGGCCGTCTCGTAGCCCTTGGGCGTCGAGGCGATGAAGTCGTGGATGCGGGCCGCGCGCGCCGCGGCCTCGATCTCCTCGCGCGTCGCGCCGGGCCGGCCGTAGCCGATGTTGTAGGCGACCGTGTCGTTGAACAGCACGGTGTCCTGCGGGACGATGCCGATCGAGCGGCGCAGGCTGGCCTGCGTGAGTTGGCGGATGTCGTGGCCGGCGACGGTGATGCGGCCGGTGTTCACGTCGTAGAAGCGGTAGAGCAGCCGTGCGAGCGTGCTCTTGCCGGCGCCCGAGGCACCGACCACCGCGACGGTGTGGCCCGCGGGGATCTCGAAAGTCACGCCGTCGAGGATCTGCCGCGACGGCTCGTACGCGAAGCCCACGTTCTCGAAGCGCACGACCGGCGGCGCGTCGGCGTGCAGCGCCACGGCCTCGGGCGCGTCGCGCACCTCGCGCTCGCGTTCGAGCAGCACGAACATCTTGTCGAGGTCGGTCAGCGCCTGCTTGATTTCCCGGTAGATCACGCCGAGGAAGTTCAGCGGGATGTACAGCTGGATCATGAAGGCGTTGATCATCACCAGGTCGCCCAGCGTCATGCGGCCGGCGACGACGCCCTCGGTCGCGCGCCACAGCATCGCGATCAGCGCGAGCGCGATCAGCAGCTGCTGGCCGGTGTTCAGCAGCGAAAGCGTGGTCTGGCTCTTGAGCTTGGCGCGCTTCAGCTTGTCGAGGCTTTCGTCGAAGCGCTTGGCCTCGAAGGCTTCGTTGTTGAAGTACTTGACCGTTTCGTAGTTCAGCAGCGAGTCGATCGCCTTGCTGTGCGAGTTCGAGTCCAGCTCGTTCATCGTCTTGCGGAACTGGGTGCGCCACTCGGTCACGATCACCGTGAAGCCGATGTAGACGACCAGCGCGGCGAGCGTGATCCAGGCAAACGCCGCATCGAACTTCACCGCGAGGATGCCGAGCACCAGGCCGACCTCGATCAGCGTCGGCAGGATGCTGTAGAGCGAATACGAGATCAGCGACTGCACGCCGCGCGTGCCGCGTTCGATGTCGCGCGTCATGCCGCCGGTCTGGCGTTCGAGGTGGAAGCGCAGGCTCAAGGAATGCAGGTGCTCGAAGACCTGCAGCGCGATCGAACGCGACGCGCCCTCGGTCGCCTTCGCGAAGACCAGCTCGCGCAGCTCGGTGAACAGCGAGGTGGAAAGACGCAGCGCGCCGTAGGCGAGCAGCAGGCCGGCCGGCACGACCAGCACCGCGCGCGGGTCGCCGAGCGGGATCGACATCGCATCGACCAGCTGCTTCAGCAGCAGCGGCACGCCGACGTTCGCCGCCTTCGCCGCCACCAGGCAGCCGAGCGCCAGCAGCACGCGGCCCTTGTAGGCCCACAGATAGGGCAGCAGCTTCGCCAGCGTGGCCCAGTCGGATCGCGGCGCCGCGGCGGCCGTTGCCGTCGGAGGTGGCTGGTTCAGGGTTTCGCTACGACGCATGAGAATCGACCTGCACTTCCGACTTACGCGCGCCGCAGCGCCACGCCCATGAACGACGACGACCTCGCGCGCCACTCCCGCCTGCTCGATGCCGAGCCGCCCGAAGGCATGGCGCTGGTGCTGCGCGTGGTGCCGATGCCGGCCGACGCCAACCACAACGGCGACATCTTTGGCGGCTGGATCATGGCCCAGGTGGACCTCGCCGGCGCGGTGCTGCCGGCGCGCATCGCGAAGGGCCGTATCGCGACGGTGGCGGTCAAGGAGTTCGTTTTCAAGCAGCCGGTGTCCGTCGGCGACCTGCTCAGCTTCTACGCACGCGTCGAGCGCATCGGCCGCACGTCGGTGACGGTGCGGGTCGAGGTGCATGCCGAGCGCAATCCGGCCGAGCCGGTGAAGGTCAAGGTGACCGAGGCGCAGGTCACCTACGTCGCGATCGACCGGCAGGGCCAGCCGCGCGAGATCCCCCGCTGATCAGGCCGCCGGCCAGAACCGCCGCTTGAGCCGCCAGCCGAGCAGCACCGCAATCACCGCGGCGTAGATCGACCACTCGCCGAAGTCGTTCTTGCCGGCCTTCATCCAGAAGAAGTGCAAGAGGCCGAGCAGCACGACGGCATACACGGTCTTGTGCAGCGCCTGCCAGCGCGCGGCGCCGAGCGCCTTGATCGCGCGGTTGAACGAGGTGGCCGCCAGCGGAATCATCAGCAGCAGCGCCGCGAAGCCGACCAGCGCGAACGGGCGCTTGGGGATGTCGCTCACGATCGCCTGCAGCTCGAAGCCCATGTCCAGCCAGGCGTAGCAGAGGAAGTGCAGCACCGCGTAGAAGAAGGCGAACAGGCCCAGCATGCGGCGCAGCCGCGCAAGCGCCGGCTGCTTCGTCCAGATACGCAACGGCGTGATGGCGAGGGTCAGGCACAGGAAGCGCAGCGTCCAGTCGCCGGTCGCGCGAATCAGCGCCTCGGCCGGGTTGGCGCCCAGGGTGTTCGCGAACGCGCCATAGAACAACCATGCGAAGGGCAGCAGGCTCACGACAAACACCAGCGGCTTGACCCACCGCCGCATCAGCCACGGCCTGCGGGCAGCTGCACGCGGCGGCTTCGCGGGCAGCGCGATGCCGGACGTGCCCATCAGTAGTTCTTGGCGAGGTCCAGCCCGGCGTACAGCTGCCCGACCTGGGCCTCGTAGCCGTTGAACATCAGCGTCGCGCGCTTCTTCTGGAAGATGCCGTCCTCGCCGATGCGGCGCTCGGTGGCCTGGCTCCAGCGCGGGTGGTCGACCTTCGGGTTGACGTTCGAATAGAAGCCGTACTCCTGCGCCGCGGCCTTCTGCCAGGCGGTCGCGGGCTGCTTCTCGACGAAGCGGATCCTGACGATGGACTTCGCGCTCTTGAAGCCGTACTTCCAGGGCACGACCAGCCTCACCGGCGCGCCCATCTGCTTGGGCATCACCTCGCCGTACTGGCCGAAGGCGAGCAGCGTCAGCGGGTGCATCGCCTCGTCCAGGCGCAGGCCTTCGACGTAAGGCCAGTCGAGCACGCTCGAGCGCAGGCCCGGCATCTGCTTCGGATCGGCCAGCGTGTGGAATTCGACGAACCTGGCGTTGCCGGTCGGCTCGACGCGCTTGATCAGCTCGGCGAGCGAGAAGCCGATCCACGGGATCACCATCGACCAGCCTTCGACGCACCGCAGCCGGTAGATGCGCTCCTCCATCGCGCTCAGCTTGAGCAGCTCGTCGATGCCGATCACCTGCGGCTTTCTCACCTCGCCCTCGATCGCGACCGTCCACGGTCGCGTCTGCAGGGATTGCGCGCGCTGCGCCGGCGCGGCCTTGTCGGTGCCGAACTCGTAGTAGTTGTTGTAGCTGGTGACGTCGGCGTAGGGCGTGAGCTTCTCGCCCGTCACCGCGCCGGCGACGGTGCTGCGCTGGCTCGCGAGCGCCGGAAGCTTGCCCGGCGCGGGCACGGCGACCTGCGCGAGCGCCTCGCGCTGCGCCCAGGCCGCGAGGCCGAGGCCGGCGCCGCCGGCGGCGAGCTGCCGAAGGAAATCGCGCCGGCCCTCGTAGAGCGCGCGCGGCGTGATCTCGCTGGCAACCGGATGATCGAAGCCGGCACGGCGGCGTTGGGGAATCGGCATGACGGCTCCTGGTGCGGCCCGGTTCGAAGCAGGCGTCGAACGCGAGTTCCTGTGCGTCGGCGCAGGCGCGACGAACTTACAGACCCGAGCCGCGCGCATGCGCGGCCGCTTCAGAGTCCGCCGAAGTCGGTCGGGATCACGCCGCTGTCGGGCGCGGCATCGCTCTCGAACAGGCGCAGCGCGCGCGCCGGCAGCCGCTCGCGAAAGCTCTTGCGGGCGAACAGCTTGTCCTGGGCCTCGGCCGGCAGGTCGGTGATGCGGATCACCTGACGCGAGATCAGCACGTCGACCACGTCCTCGATCACCCGGACGAGGTCGGCGTCGAGCTGGCGGAAACCATCCTGCGTCGCCGCCGGCGGCCCGGCCTCGCCGAGGAAGCCGCGCACCGCGGCATCGTCGGCGGGCAGCCAGTCGGAGCCGGGCACCGGCTCGCGGTGCAGCGAGACGATCTGGCCTTGCGGGTTGCGGACGACATGGGGCATGGCCGTGTCACTGTAGGCGCGCGACGCGACGCCTTCGGGCCGGAAACCTCAGCAAGACCGCCCGGCGCGGCAGGTCTTCACGTCGCGCCGCGCCAAAGCGCGGCCTGCGACGGTCAACGCAGGCCGGCGACGTAGTCGGCGAGCGCCTTGATCTCCTTGTCGGAGAGCTTGGCGGCGATCGCGACCATCTGCGCGCTGTTGTTGCGCACGCCGTCGCGGTAGGCGAGGAGCTGGGCCGCGGTGTAGTCGGCATGCTGGCCGGCCAGCCGCGGGTACTGCGAGGGGATGCCCACGCCGTTCGGGCTGTGGCAGCCGGCGCAGGCGGCCACCGCCTTGTCGGCGATGCCGCCGCGGTAGATCTGCTCGCCCAGCTGGGCCGCCGCCTTGTCCTTGGCGTTGCCGGGCTTGGCCTGCTTGCTCGCGTAGAAGGCGGCGACGTTGCGCATGTCGTCGTCCGACAGCGTCGCGGCGATGCCCTGCATGATCGCGTTCTTGCGCTTGCCGGCCTTGTATTCGCTCAGCTGCTTGACAAGGTATTCCGGATGCTGGCCCTGCAGGATCGGGTTGGCCGGCGCGCCACGCGAGCCGTCGATGGCATGGCAGGCGCCGCAGACCGCGGTGGCGGTGGCCTCGCCCTTCTTCAGGTCCGGCGCGGCAGGCGCCTTGGCTTCCTGTGCGAGTGCGGGGCCGGCCAGCACGGCGGCCAGCGCGAGCAAGACCGAGGACTTCGAAAGGGCGGACTTCATGGCGTGCGCGAAGGTATCGAGTGGGCGAGGCAGCCCGAAATTTTACAATGCACGATGACCGCGACCGCTCCCGCCGTGACCCCCGAAACCACGCGCGAGGCCGATGCGGCCAAGCTCGCGTTGGCCTGGACCCACACCGCGCGCTTCCTCACCACCGCCGCCCAGCTCGACCAGCTGCCGCCCACCGAGCTGCCCGAGATCGCCTTCGTCGGCCGCAGCAACGCCGGCAAGTCCACGGCGATCAACGTGCTCGCCCAGCAGCGGCGGCTCGCGTTCGCGTCGAAGACGCCGGGCCGCACCCAGCACATCAACCTGTTCGCGCTCGGCCCGAAGGACGCGCACGACGCGCTCTGGGCCGACCTGCCCGGCTACGGCTACGCCGCGGTCGCGCGCGGCGCGAAGCTGCGCTGGCAGCAGGTAATGGCGCGCTACCTGGAGCTGCGCCGCAGCCTCTCGGGGGTGGTGCTGCTCGTGGATTCGCGCCTGGGCATCACCGACCTCGACCAGCGCTTGCTCGACTTCATCGCGCCGCGCCTGCGCAACGGCGAGGTCAAGCTGCTGCTGCTGCTGACCAAGGCCGACAAGCTGAGCCGCCGCGAAGCCGACGCCGCGGTGGCCAAGGCGCAGGCGGCGCTCGGCGCGCTCGCCACCGACGAGGCCGACCTGAACCTGAGCCTGTTCTCCGCGCTGAGCCGCCGCGGCCTCGGCGATGCCGCCGGGCTGCTGCACGGCTGGGTGCAGGCGGCGCCGCGGATCGCATGAACGCTGCGATCGAGCGCCGCGCGATCGCGTTGCCGCACGGCATCACGCTCGATTGCCACCTTGCGGGCGCCGTCGACGCGCCGGTGCTCGTCTTTCTGCACGGCTTTCCCGAAGCGGCCTTCGTCTGGGAGCCGCTGCTGGCGCATTTCGCGCCGCGCTTTCGCTGCGTGGCGCCCAACCTGCGCGGCTACGCGGGCTCGTCGGCGCCGGCCGCAACCTCGGCCTACCGGGTGAAGTGGCTGGTGCAGGACCTGGAGGCGCTGATCGTCGAGGCGACCGGCGGCCGTGCCGATCGCCTGGCCGCCGTCGTCGCCCATGACTGGGGCGGCGCGGTCGCGTGGATGGCGGCGATCCACCGGCCCGAGCTCGTGCGGCGCCTCGTGGTGGTCAATTCCCCACACCCCGGGCCCTTCCTGCGCGACCTGCGCGACGACCCGGCGCAGCAGGCGGCCAGCCGATACATGAACTTCCTGTGCCGCGACGACGCGGCCGCGCTGCTCGCCGAAGACGGTTTTCGCCGCCTGTTCGACTTCTTCCTGCGCATGGGCGGCGATGCCTGGCTCACGCCGGCGCTGCGCGCGCGCTATGCCGAGGTCTGGTCGAAGGGACTCGAGCCGATGCTCGCCTACTACCGCGCCTCGCCGCTGCGCCCGCCGACGCCGGCCGATCCCGGCGCCGCCGGGGTCACGCTGACCGACGCGCAGATGACGGTGCAGCTGCCCACGACGGTGATCTGGGGCGACGCCGACACCGCGCTGCCGTTGAAGCTGGTCGAAGGGCTCGAACGCTGGGTGCCGCGGATGAAGCGGGTGCGCGTCGCGGGCGCCACGCACTGGATCGTCCACGAGCAGCCCGAGCGGGTGATCGCCGAGATCGACGCCGCGCTTTGACGCGGCCGGCCGACGCGCCGGGCTGAACAGCGCCGCCGCTCGCTCGTCTTCTCCGAGGAGCGCGCATCGACCGATGCGCGCGCTTCGCGCAGAGGACTCGATGCAGATCCACGACTTCGTCGCGGTCGGGCTGGGCCCGTTCAACCTGGGCCTCGCCTGCCTGATGGCACCGCTGAAGGACCACCGCGGCCTCTTCCTCGAACGCAACGAGCGCTTCGCCTGGCACCCCGGCATGCTGCTCGCGCGCTGCACGCTGCAGAACCCCTTCCTCGCCGATCTCGTCTCGCTGGCCGATCCGACCAGCCGCTTCAGCTACCTCAACTACTGCAAGCAGCAGGGCCGCATCTACGCCTGCTACGTGCGCGAGAACTTCTACCTGACGCGGCAGGACTTCAACCGCTACGGCCAGTGGGCCGCGGCCCAGCTCGACAGCGTGCGCTTCGGCCACGAGGTCACCGGCATCACGCACGAGCCGCAGGACGGCGTGTACCGCGTGGCCGGGCGCGACCTGCGCAGCGGCCGCGGCTTCGAGCACGCCGCGCGGCGCCTGGTGATCGGCATCGGCGCCTCGCCGCGCCTGCCCGCGTGCTGCACCGACGGCGGCCCCTACCTGCACAGCGCCGACTACCTCGCGCACAAGCAAGCGCTGCAGAGCCGGCGCTCGATCACCATCGTCGGCAGCGGCCAGAGCGCGGCCGAGATCTACCGCGACCTGCTGCAGGACATCGACCGCCACGGCTACAGCCTCCACTGGGTGACGCGCTCGCCGCGCTTCTTCCAGATGGAAAACGCCAAGCTCGCGCTGGAGCTGATCTCGCCGGACTACGCCGAGCATTTCCACGGCCTGCCCGACGCTTCGAAGCAGCGCGTGCTCGACGGCCAGAAGAGCATCTACAACGGCATCAACGGCCAGCTGATCGACGCGCTGTACGAACAGCTCGACGAGCGCCGCGACGAGCTGCAGGGCCGCACGCGGCTGCTGCCCAACATGGCGCTGCACGCCTGCCGCCGCAGCGCCGAAGGCCACGAGCTGGAGTTCGTGCACACCGAACTGGGCCGACGCTATCGCCACCGCGCCGAGGGCCTGATCTTCGCGACCGGCTACGCGCCGAGCCCACCCGGCTTCATCGAAGGCATCCGGCACCGCATCGCCTGGGACGCGCTCGGCCGCTACCGCCAGCAGCGCAACTACGCGGTGGACCTCGAAGGCCGCGAGATCTTCGTGCAGAACGCCGGCTTCCACAGCCACGGCGCGACCAACCCCGATCTCGGCCTGGCCTGCCACCGCAACGCCTGCATCATCCGCGCGCTCACCGGGGTGGAGCACTACCGGGTCGAGACGCGCACCGCGCTGCAGGATTTCGCGCCGCGCGCCGACGGCGTGTTCGAGGAGCTGCCCGCGTGAAGCCACTGCGCACCGCGATCGTCGCGATGTCGGCCTGCGCGGTGGTGAGCGACGCGGTGCTGATCGCCTTCTATCCGCAGTTCTTCGAGCGCCGCTACGGCGTGACGAGCGCCTTGCACGTCGGCGCCTACGTCGCGGCGATCTCGATCGCGGTGATGTGCACGCTGCCGCTGTGGGCCCGGCTCGCGCGGCGCATCGACACGCTGCGGCTGCTGCTCTTCACGCAGGGTGCGGCCGGCACGCTGTGCCTGGCCAGCGGCCTCGCCGACGACGTGCTCGGCTACTGGCTGCTGACGATCCCGATGTTCATGTGCAAGAGCAGCTACCTGCTGATGTACCCCTACCTGATGCGCATGCAGCCGCCGGCGACGCATGCGCACACGATCGGCCTGCTGTCGGTGGTGGTGCACGTCGGCGGCATCCTCGCGGCGGGCGCCGGCGGCCACGTGATGCAGCACGCCGGGCCGGCCGCCTGCGTGGGCCTGATGGCGGCCGGCGACTTCGCGCAGATGGCGGTGTGCGGCTGGCTGCTGCGCGGCGGCCACGCCGCGGCGGCCGAGCCGGCCGCCGCGCCCGAGGCGCCGGCCTCGCGCGACACCGGCCGGTGGCGGCGCGTGCTGCCGCTGTGCGCGCTGGTGATGCTGTTCGACTTCAGCGCCTACCTGATCCGCCCGTTCTTCTCGCTTCACTGGGCGGCGGTGTCGGGCTCGGGCGATCAGCTCGTCGCCGGCCTCGTCTTCGCGATCCCGGGCGGCGTGGCGCTGGCCGCGCTGGTCGTCAACCAGCGCCTGCGCGCGCGCGGCCGCCGGCTGCCCGACGCGGTGTTCCCCAACCTGCTGCTCGGCGCGGCCGGGCTGCTGCTGCAGGCCGGGCCGGCATGGTGGGCCGTGCTGCTCGGCCGCGTGCTGTTCGGCTGGGCCCTGTTCCAGCTGGTCGTGAAGCTGGAGGTGCTGCTGTTTCGCCTGAGCGCGCCCGAGCGCTACGCGCGCGACTTCAGCGTCTTCAACTTCTTCCAGAACTTCGGCGTGCTGCTAGCGTCGTTCGCCGCGGGCGCGCTGGTCGAGCGGCACGGCCTCGCGATCACCTTCGCGGTCGCCGTCGCCGGCTTCGCGGCGAGCGCGCTGCTCGAACGGCTGCTGCTGCCCGATCGCGCGCCGGCCGCCTTGCCCCTTGCCGGTGGCCGCCATGCCGCTTGAGCTGCACGCCGGCGCGCTCGACGCCACGCCCTTCGTCTGCGGCGAGCTGCGCATCCGCGCGCTCGACCCCGCGGCCGACGCCGCCTGGATGCACCACTGGTTCACGCTGCCGCACGCGGGCTTCTGGGGCATGCAGCACAAGGGCGAGCACGAGGTCCGCGAGGCCTACCTCGCGCTCGCGCGCAGCCCGCATGCGCTCGCCTGCGTCGGCCTGTGGCGCGGGCGCCCGGCCTTCGTGCTCGAGTGCTACGACCCGGCGCACGACGAGCTGGCACGGCACTACCCGGTGCGCGCCGGAGACGTCGGCATGCACGTCTTCGTCGGCCCGCCGGACGTGCCCGTGCACGGCTTCACGCGCCGGGTGTTCGACGCGCTGATGCGCTTCATCTTCGAGCGCCTGCATGCCAAGCGCGTCGTCGTGGAGCCTGATGTGCGCAACGCCAAGGTGCACGCGCTCAACCGCGCGGTCGGCTTCGTCTACGACCGCGCGGTGCAGCTGTCCGGGAAGCGCGCCGCGCTGGCCTTCTGCACGCGCGAGCGCTTCGTCCTGTCCCGAACCGAGGAGATCGTCGAATGAACGCTTGCCTGTCTTCGCCCGCCGAGGCGGCCGCCCACCTGGAGCCCGGCGTCTGGGCGCGGGTCAACCGCCTGCTGGTGCGCAAGGCGATCGCCGAGTTCTCGCACGAGCTGCTGCTCGTGCCGCAGTCGCTCGGCCCGGCCGCACGCCGTGGCTGGCAGCGCTGGTCGCTCGACGCCGGGCCAGACGCCAGCTACCGCTTCGAGGCGCAGGCGATGGCGCTGCGCCACTGGCGCATCGACCTGGCGTCGATCGAGCGGCGCGTGCGCGGCGAGGTCCGCGAGCCGGACGCGCTCGACTTCGTGATCGACTTCAAGGAGCGACTCGGCCTGCGCGCCGAGCTGCTGCCGGTGTACCTCGACGAGCTCAGCAGCACGCTCTACGGCGCGGCCTTCAAGCAGCGCGCGGACAAGCCGACGAGCGCGATGCTGGCCGAGGCGATGGACTTCCAGACTTTCGAGCACGCGATGAGCGAGGGCCACCCGGGCTTCGTCGCGAACAACGGCCGGCTCGGCTTCGACGCCGAGGACTACCGCGCCTACGCGCCCGAGGCGGGGCGCGGCCTGCGCCTCGTCTGGCTGGCGGTGCGGCGCGAGCACGCGCACTTCGCGAGCCTGTCCACGCTGAGCTACGACGCGCTGATGGACGAGGAGCTGGGCCGCCCGCTGCGCCGGCGCTTCGCGGCCGACCTGCAGCGCCTGGGCCTCGACGAGGCCGACTACCTGTTCATGCCGGCGCATCCGTGGCAATGGTTCGAGAAGCTGTCGATCGCGTTCGCGGCGCACGTCGCGCAGCGCGACATCGTCTGCCTCGGCCACGGCGAGGACCTCTACCAGCCGCAGCAGTCGATCCGCACCTACTTCAACCTCGACCGCCCGACGCGCCACTACGTCAAGACCTCGCTGGCGATCCTCAACATGGGCTTCATGCGCGGCCTGTCGCCGCGCTACATGGCGGGTACGCCGGCGATCAACGAATGGATCCACGGCCTCGTCGAGGGCGACGCCGTCCTGCGCGAGCACGGCTTCTCGATCCTGCGCGAGGTCGCCTCGATCGGCTTCCGCCACCGCCACTACGAAGCGGCGATCACGACCGACAGCCCCTACAAGAAGATGCTCTCGTGCCTGTGGCGCGAGAGCCCGCTGCCGCGCCTGCAGCGCGGCGAGCGGCCGATGACGATGGCCGCGCTGCTGCACGTGGACCGCGACGGACGCGCGCTGCTGAGCGCGCTGGTGCGGCGCTCGGGGCTCGATGCGCAGGCCTGGCTGCGCCGCTACCTGCGCGCCTACCTCGCGCCGCTGCTGCACTGCTTCTACGCGCACGACCTGGTGTTCATGCCGCACGGCGAGAACCTGATCCTGGTGATGGCCGACCACGTGCCGGTGCGCGTGCTCATGAAGGACATCGCCGAGGAGTCGGCGATCCTCGACAAGCAGGCGCAGCTGCCGGCCGGCATCGAGCGTCTCGCGGTCGAGGTGCCGCACGAGTTCAAGCTGCTCGCGATCTTCATCGACGTGTTCGACGGCTTCTTCCGCTTCCTGAGCCAGACGCTGGTCGATGCCGAGCTTTGCGAGGAAGACGACTTCTGGCGCCTCGTCGCCGAGTGCGTGATCGACTACCAGCGCGCGCAGCCGCAGTACCGCCGCAAGTTCGAGGCGCACGACCTGTTCGCCGACGACTTCCTGCATTCCTGCCTGAACCGCCTGCAGCTCGCCGACAACCGCCAGATGGTCAACCTCGCCGATCCGGCGTCGAGCCTGAAGATGGCGGGCCGGCTGCCGAACCCGATCGCCCGCTTCCGGCCGCCGCGCCGCGAGGCCGCAACCGCGCGCGGCGCCGCGTCGCCGGCATGACGCCGCCGCTGGCCGCGCTGGTGGCCGAGGCGGCGCGGCTCGTGCCGGGGTGGCAGGGTCGCGTCGTCGAGGCCGGGGCCGCGGCGCCGCCATGGCATGCGACCGAGCGGCTCGCCGCGGTGCGCGGCCACGGAGCGACGCGGCATCCCGAAGCCGGCGCGGCCTTCGCGGCGCTGCGCGGCTGGGGCCGGCTGGTGTGGCAGCCGCTGTACCTCGCGGTGTTCGCGGTGCATGCGGGCCGCACGCGGGTCGATCTCGATCGACTGTCGATCGGCGTCGCGGCCGACGGCGAGGTGCAGGGCTACCGCTGGGCCGCGCACGCCACGCCGGCGGCCGGCGAAGCCGAGCGCCTGCGCACGGCCGCCGCGCAGGCCGCCGCGGGCATCGCCACCCTGCTGCCGCGCTGGCAGGCCTGCGCGCCCTTGCACGCCAAGGCGGCCCGGCGCACCTGCGCCGACTGCGTGCTCGCCGCGGTGCTCGCGCTGCGCCGGCGGCGGCGCTGGACGGCGGCGCGCACCCGCGCCGTCGGCGCCCGATGGCTCGACGCGCTGGCCCTGCACGGCGAAAGCGGTTTCTTCAGCTACCGCGACTGCGCGGGCGACGAAGCGCTGGGGCTGGAGCGCAAGGTCTGCTGCCTGGACTTCCGCTGCCGCGACGCCCAGCGCTGCGCGACCTGCCCGCGGCGCCCGCTGCCCGAACGCATCGCCTGCCTGAACGCACGGCGATGACGAAGCCGCCCTGCGCGGTCGCGCGTGAGCCGACCTGCTCGAGGAGGGCGCGGCTCAAGGCAGCCGCTGGGGCGACGTGGCCGGGGCTTGCGGCAGGTCGTCGGCCCGATCCGCCGGCGGCAGCAGCCCGGTGAGCAGCCACACGCGCCGGGCCTCGGCATAGGCCGCGCGCTGCGCCGGCCCGCGCGCGAGCCATTGCGCCAGCGCCTCGCGCAAGGCCGGATCGTTCGGCGGCGCGTCGTGCAAGGCCATCACCCAGCCGATGGCTTCCTGCTCGATCGCTTCGTTCGTCGGCTCGTCGGCCATCGCCCCTCCAGCACGGAGGGCGAAAGTGTAGGCAGCGGCTCAGCGCGCGCGCACCGCGGCGCGGCAGTGTTCGAGCGCCTCGCGGATCAGCGCGTTGACGGTGGCCGCCGACACGCCGAGCTCGACGCCGATGTCGCGCTGCGTGCGCCCTTCGAGCCGGTAGAGCTCGAAGGCGCGGCGCGTGCGTTCGGGCAGCGCGCGCAGCGCCCCGGCGACGCACGCGAGCTGGTGGCGGTCGATCGCCATCGTCTCGGGCGAATGCGCCGAGGGCGCGGCGACGGCCGCGCCGGCGTCCTCGGGTTCGAACAGGCGGGACTCGAGCGCGTCGCGGCGGCAGCGGTCGAGCGCGAGGTTGCGCACCACCCGATGGGCATACGACAGCGGCTGCTCCGGCGCGTCGCGCGCCTGCGGGCCCTCGGCGATGCGCAGGTAGGCGTCGTGCACCAGGTCTTCGGCGAGGTGGGCATCGCCGACGACGCGCCGCGCCGCGCGCGCGAGCTGCGTGCGGTGGACGGCGAAGACCTCGCTCCAGCGGTCGCCCGCATCGCGGCGGACCTCGAGCGTGCCGCCGCCCGGCGCGCTCAGTACGTCCATCGCAGGCTCAGCCAGCCGCTGCGGGGCGCGCCGTAGAAGGCCTGGTCGGGCCACATCAGGCTGTTGAGGTGGCGCTTGTCGGTCGCGTTCTCGATCTTCGCGCTCAGGCTCCACCGGCGCGAGAAGTCGTAGGTCGCGACGAGGTCGAGCAGCCCGTAGGCGCCCTGCCGCGTGACCACCGCGCCGTCGCGGCGCTCGATGCGGCTCTGCCAGCGCAGGCTGGCGCCGAGCTTCAAAGCTTCGACGAAGGGCAGCCGCAAGCTGGTGGTCAGGCGCAGCGTCCTGCGCGGCACGTAGGTGCGCGTCGCGGCGCCGTCGGGGTCCTCGATGCGCATCTGCGTGTAGCCGCCGCCGAGCTGCCAGCCGGGCGCCGGCGTGCCGGCGACGTCGAGCTCGAAGCCGGTGGCGGTGGCGTCGATGCCGCGGTAGGCCGTCCGGCCCAGCGCTGCGTCGAAGGGCAGCGCCTCGGCGGTGTTGTCCTGCCGCACGCGGAACAGCGCGAAGGAGCCGTTCAGCCGGCCGTCCATCCATTCGCCCTTGACGCCCAGCTCGGCGTTGCTGCCTTCGATGGGCGCGAGCACGTTGCCCGCCGCGTCGATCTGCGTCTGCGGATTGAAGATGGCGCCGTAGCTGCCGTACAGCGTGTGGTGGGCGTCGAGGTCCCAGGTCACGCCGGCATAGGGCGTGAGCTTCGTCTCGGCGTAGTCGTGCGCGACGCCGTAGCTCGTGCCACGGCTGGTGGCGCGGGTGAGGTTGGCGCCGGTCATCAGGTGCAGCGCGTCGGCGAGCTCGAAGCGTGCAACCCCATACAGCGAGCTGCGCCGGTTCGAGAAGTCGGCCTGGCCCGTCACGCCCTGATCGAAGGCCGGGCGCGGAAAGCTGCCGGCGAGCATCTCGGCCTCGGACAGGGGAAGGCCGCCGTCGTCGTTGCTGGAGCGAAGCGCGTTGTCGCTGCGCCCGGCGTTCACGCCGAGCACCAGCCGGTGCCGGCGCCCGGCCAGCGTGAAGGGGCCGGCGAGCTGCAGGTCGACGATCTTCTGCGTCTCCTTGCTGCCGTACTTCGACGGGAAGCTCGCGAGGCCGTCGCGCGTGAGCGCATCGGGCTGGCCGGTGACGAAGAACAGCTCGGCGTCCGACTTCAGCTCGCGGTGGGTCAACACCGCCTTGGCCTCCCACCCGGCGCCCAGGCGCTGGCTCAGTTCGGCGAAGGTCTGGGTGTCGTCGCTGTTCCAGAAGCTCCACGGCGGCGCCGAGCTGGCCTCGGTCGGGTAGCGGGTCGGCGCGCCGCTGCTGTCGTACAGCGGCAGCGTCCCCCACATCACGCCGGTGGGCCGGTTGTGCTGCCGCGCATGGCCGAGCGCGAGCATGCTGCCCGGCGCGAGGTCGACCTCCACGATGCCGGCAACCAGCCGCTTCGAAAGCGCGTAGCGGTCGAGGTAGCTGTCGCCGTCCTGCGCCGCGGCGCTCAGGCGGCCGCGCACGCTGCCGCCGGCGTCGAGTGCGCCGCCGACGTCGGCATCGACGCGGCGCCGGCCCCAGGAGCCGAAGCCCAGGGCCGCGCTCGCCTTCAACTCGCGGCTCGGGCGCTTGCGCACGAAATTGACGGTGGCCGAAGGGTTGCCGGTCGACGACAGCAGCCCGTTCGCGCCGCGCAGCACCTCCACCCGCTCGTACGGCGCGGTGTCGAGGTTGCCGATCTGGTCGCCGGTGGCGAAGGGCAGGCCGACGCCGTCGATCTGGAAGTTCGACACCTCGAAGCCGCGCACCGAGAAGTAGGTGCGATCCGGCTCGACGCGCTCGACGCTGACGCCGGTGACGCTGGCGAGCAGGTCGTTCACGTCGTTCAGCACGAAGTCGTCGATCAGCGCGCGCGGCACGACGCTGATCGACTGCGGCGTCTCGCGCAGCTTCAGCTCGAGCCGTGTCGCGGTGCTGGAGGCGCCGGCGCCGTAGGCCTCGGCCTCGCCGGCGCGGCGCCCGGTGACGGTGATCGCCGGCAGCCTGGCCGCGGGCTCGGAAGCCGATGCGGCCGCGTCGGGCGGCGCGGCACCGCCTTGCTGGGCCTGGGCCGTGCCGCCTGCGGCGCCCAGGCAGACGCAGGCGCAGGCGATCGAATGAAGACGGGAAGGGATGGCGCGGCGCGCGGTCGATCGCAAGGCGAAGACTCCTCGGGTGGTGGGTCGGCCGGCAACGCCTCGAGCGCCGACCGCCACGCGAGGATTGCGCGGCCTTTTGGGTAGCTGGAAGCCAGTCTAGATGCGAACGACTCTCATCGAGCAGAGTCCCTAAGCGCTGTGCGGCAAGGCTTTGCCGGCCGGCCTCGGCCCGGCTAGGCGCCGAGCCCGAGATCGCGTCGCGCCTGCGCCCGGTCTTCAAGCCAGTACCACAGCCGGTACGGCGGCGCGATCTGCCAGAAGCCGTGCGGACCCAGGTCCTTCATCGAGCGCAGATCGACGCAGCTGCGCTGGAAGGCTTCGTCAAGGCCGGCCTTCGCGGTCTTCGCGGTGCCGAGCTTGATGCACATCCGGTACTCGTAGCCGAGCAGCAGCGAGCGGCCGAAGTCCTTCCAGGCGCCGCGCTTCTTTTTCCAGGCCGTCTCGGCGTCGCTGCAGATCAACGCCAGCTCGGCATTGCCCGGCAGGCTCGGGTAGAGCGGGAAGAAGGCGGCCCAGCCGGCGGCGACCATGTCGAGGTTGAACGTGCGCCGGCGCGGGTCGTCCTTGGGCGGCAGCTCGTTGGCGTCGAAGTACGGCGCGAGGTAGGCGAGCAGGCGCGAGTAGCTGTCGATGATCTGGCCGGTGGGGATGGTGGCGACGCGGCGCTTGCGGCCGTCGGGCCGCGTCAGGCGCTCTTCGAGCATCGCGTCGAAGAAGGCGCCGGCGCGCTCGCCCGCTTCGATGTGGCGGGCGGCGGCCTCGGCGTCGAGCTTGTCGGCGAGGTAGCCGCGCAAGCCCTTCGGCAGCGCCTTGTAGAAGTCGCCGGCGAGGCGCTCGCGGCAGGTGTCGAGCTTGGCTTGCGCAAGCTCGGCGCGGCCGGCGTAGCCGGCTTTCTCGGGCGTGTCGACCGAGACCATGCGGATCGGCTGCTCGATCACCGGCGTGTCGCCGTCCGAGGCGCGCAGCAGCTTGCGTGCGGCGGCGCGGCGCACCTCGCGCGGAAAGCTGAAGTCGAATCGGAAGTCGGTCATCGCGTGCCCCATCGTCAAGCCATGGCGGGCGCGAATGTCTCAGACCAACGTGACGCTTGCCGATCCCTCGTTGCGCAGCACGGCGACGGCCCGGCTCCGCCGGGCGTGGGAGATCAGCGCCCGCCCAGCGGCAGCTCAATCGAGCCGACCAGCCCGGCGCGGCGCCGTCCCGGCTCGACGCCGCCGTCACCGCCGCGGTCCTGCACCGAGACACCGAGGTTCCAGCGCAGCCGCTGGCTGGTCGCGCGCCATTCGCCCGAGGCCTGCACCAGCGCGCCGTGGATCGTTCCCGGCACGCCGTAGGCCGCGTTGATCGGCTCGAATCCGTTGCGCGACACCTCCGCCTGCCACAGGCGCAGCTCGTAGCGGCGTTCGTCCGGCGCGGCCACCGGCACCAGCCCGAGCATCAGCGTCGCCTGCGTGCCGCCGCCGCCGACGGCGGCGCCGACCGGCAGGCCCTGGTGGTAGTGGCCCTGGGTGTAGCTGAAGTGCTGGTAGGCGGACAGGCCGCGCTGGCGGTCGAGGCCGAACAGCGAGCTCAGCCGCGTGTCGGTGCCTTCGAGCGACCAGTCGAAGCGCCAGCGCTCGCTCGCATGCTTGAGCTGCAGGCCGACGGTGGCGAACTGCTTGCTCGGGAAGTAGCCGGCCTCGTCCTCGCCGGCCAGCTGCATGTGCCCGCCGAGGCTGAAGCCGCGAAACGCGTGCGTGTAGCGCAGATCGACGCCGGCCACCTCGTTGCTCGGGTCGTCGCCCTGCAGCGCGGGGTCGTCGATGTTCGAGCGGCCCAGCACCGCGTCGGCCAGCGATCCGGCGCTGCGCGAACGGCCCGAGCCGCCCCAATAGATCATGCGGCCGGCGCCGATCTCCAGGCCCTCGATCGGCCGCGCGACGAGCCGCATGCCGATCAGGTTCGTGCCGCGCGGCTGGTAGTGCGTCATGCGGCCGATCGACAGCTCGTAGCTCCATGGACCGATCCACGCGAGCCAGGGCCAGCTCGGCGCGTCCTCGTTGCCCCGGCGCAGCGACAGCGTCGGCACCGGCGCGGCCGCGTCGGTCAGCAGCGTGCCGGTGGTTCGGCCGCCGCCCCACCAGCGGTCGAGCGCGCCGAGGCTCAGCACCGCCGCATCGCCGCCCCAGGCGAGGTAGCTGCCGTCCAGCCCGAGCGGCGAAGGATCGCGCGCCAGCCTGCCCTCGCTCGCCCGGGCGCGCAGCCGCCAGGCGGTCGAGGCGCCTTCGGCTTCGGCCGGATCGGTGCTCAAGCCGGTGCCCGCGATCTGCGCGTAGCCCTCGGCGCGGCCGCGCGCGACGCCGTCGCCGCCGGCCGACGGATGGCGCGCGGTGTTGAGCTTCGCGCCGACCGCGGCGCCGCCGCGCAGCCGCTGCAAGGCGCTGCGCGCACGCGCGAGTGCGTCGCGATCGGCTTCCTCGAGCTCGTCGGCCCGCACGCGATCCAGCGCCTTTTCGATGACGCCCAGCGGCTGCGGCCAGGTGGTGAGGCCCAGGCCGATGCGGCCGCGGTCGGCGAGCCAGGCGAGGTCGTCGCGCAAGCCGAACTCAGCGCCGTCGATCAGCACCGGCGCCGCGGCCTGCGCGGCAACGGGGATCGTCGAAGCGATCGAAGCGACAAGAAGAAGCGCGAGCTTCCTGGAGGCGAGCTTGTTGTTTGAAGGCATCCGGATCGAGCCCGAGACGGGTGTCGGGCAGCTGGGCGCGACGCGCGAGGGCCGCTCGGAATGCGGCCCTGGCCGATGGCCCCAAGCGCCGCTCGAAGTGCGAGGCATTCTGGCCCAGGGCCGGCGCTCGACCGGCGAAGCCCGGGCATCGGCGCCGCGGGCCATGGCGGCAAGCGCCGTTCCCGTGGTCGCGAAGCGCCAACAAAAAAGGGCCGCTCGCGCGGCCCTTCGGTGGAGCAGTGGGCCGGCCGGAGCCGGCCCGCGGACGTCACATGTCCATGCCGCCCATGCCACCCATCCCGCCCATGCCGCCGCCGGGCATCGCCGGGGCGTCTTCCTTGGGGGCTTCGGCGATCATCGCTTCGGTCGTCAGCATCAGCGAGGCGACCGAGGCCGCGTTCTGCAGTGCGGTGCGCGTCACCTTGGTCGGATCGAGGATGCCCATCTCGATCATGTCGCCGTAGGTGTCGTTCGCGGCATTGAAGCCGTAGTTGCCCGTGCCGGCCAGCACCGCGTTGACCACCACGCTGGCTTCGCCGCCGGCGTTGTAGACGATCTCGCGCAGCGGCGACTCGATCGCCTTGAGCACCAGCTTGATGCCGGCGTCCTGGTCGGGGTTGTCGCCCTTGATGGTGCCCGCGGCCTGCTTGGCGCGCAGCAGCGCCACGCCGCCACCGGCGACGATGCCCTCCTCGACGGCGGCACGGGTGGCGTGCAGCGCGTCCTCGACGCGGGCCTTCTTCTCCTTCATCTCGACCTCGGTCGCGGCACCGACCTTGATCAGCGCCACGCCGCCGGCCAGCTTGGCCACGCGCTCCTGCAGCTTCTCGCGGTCGTAGTCGCTGGTGGCTTCCTCGATCTGGATGCGCACCTGCTTGACGCGCGCCTCGATGTCGGCCGCGGCGCCGGCACCGTCGATGATCGTGGTGTTCTCCTTGCCGACCTCGACGCGCTTGGCCTGGCCCAGGTCGGCCAGCGTGACCTTCTCGAGCGTCAGGCCGACCTCTTCGGCGATCACCTTGCCGCCGGTGAGGATCGCGATGTCTTCGAGCATCGCCTTGCGACGGTCACCGAAGCCCGGCGCCTTGACGGCGACGACCTTCAGGATGCCGCGGATCGTGTTCACGACCAGCGTCGCGAGCGCTTCGCCTTCGACTTCCTCGGCAATGATCAGCAGCGGACGGCCGGCCTTCGCCACCTGCTCCAGCGTGGGCAGCAGGTCGCGGATGTTGCTGATCTTCTTGTCGAACAGCAGCACGAACGGGTTGTCGAGGATCGCGCTCTGCTTGTCGGGGTTGTTGATGAAGTAGGGCGACAGGTAGCCGCGGTCGAACTGCATGCCCTCGACGACTTCGAGCTCGTTGTCGAGCGACTTGCCGTCCTCGACGGTGATCACGCCTTCCTTGCCGACCTTGTCCATCGCGTCGGCAATGATCTTGCCGATCGACTCGTCGGAGTTCGCCGAGATCGAGCCGACCTGGGCGATCTCCTTGCTGGTCGTCGTCGCCTTCGAAGCCTTCTTCAACTGCTCGACGAGCGCCGTCACAGCCTTGTCGATGCCGCGCTTCAGGTCCATCGGATTCATGCCGGCGGCCACGTACTTCATGCCCTCGCGCACGATGGCCTGGGCCAGCACGGTCGCGGTGGTCGTGCCGTCACCGGCGTTGTCGCTGGTCTTGGAGGCGACTTCCTTGACCATCTGGGCGCCCATGTTCTGGAGCTTGTCCTTGAGCTCGATCTCCTTGGCGACCGAAACACCGTCCTTGGTGACGGTGGGCGCGCCGAAGCTGCGCTCGAGCACCACGTTGCGGCCCTTCGGGCCGAGCGTGACCTTGACCGCGTTGGCCAGGATGTTCACGCCTTCGACCATGCGCGCGCGGGCGTCGCCGCCGAACACCACGTCTTTTGCTGCCATGTGATTTCTCCGAGATTGGGTTGACCGGCTTGCGCCGGTGATTGCTTGTGTCGCAGGCCGGCCTATCGGGCCTCGACCTCGCTGCGCGAAGTCAGCCTGCGCGACGACAGTGAATTACCAGGCGTTCACTTGTCGACGACCGCGAAGAGGTCTTCCTCGCGCATCACCATCAGTTCGTCGCCATCGACCTTGACGGCCTGGCCGCTGTACTTGCCGAACAGCACGCGGTCACCGACCTTGACGTTCAAGGCCACGAAATCGCCCTTCTCGTTGCGCTTGCCCGGGCCGACCGCCAGCACTTCGCCCTGATCGGGCTTCTCGGCGGCGTTGTCGGGGATGACGATGCCGGAGGCGGTCTTGGTTTCCTGTTCGAGGCGCTTGACGATCACGCGGTCGTGCAAGGGGCGAAGTTTCATGGCTTCTCCTTCAGAGGCGATTGAGGGTCCGACGAAAACGAGGCGGCGCTCGAGAGGCGCCGCCGCGAAGATCCGGCCGCGGCCGGTGGAACCGGTCTCGCGCCGTTAGCACTCCACGTCAAGGAGTGCTAGTAGCCGAGAGTATAGGGGCCGGTCTTGACGTTTCAAGGGGCATGCGCGGCGATGCGCACCGAGCGCTCAGCCGCGCCGCGCGCGCAGCAGCCGGAACAGGTAGACCGCGCCCGCCAGCAGCACGACGCCGGTGGCCACCGGGTTCAGCCAGTGCTCGACCTGCTCGTAGCGGCCCTCGAGCATCAGGCCCAGCGTGGTCAGGACGGTGACCCAGACGGCGCTGCCGGCGGTCGTCCAGACCAGGAAGCGGTGCAGCGGCATGCGCGCCACGCCCGCGGGTGCCGAGATGACGCTGCGCACCGCCGGCACCAGCCGGCCGAAGGCGACGGCCGCGGCGCCATGGCGCTCGAACCATCGCTCGGCCCGGCGCAGGTCCTCGGCCGAGACGGTGAGCCAGCGCCCGTGCCGCTCGGCCCAGCGCTCGAGCCGCTCGCTGCCCACCGCCCGCCCCGCGCCGTACCAGGGCAGCGCGCCGACCACCGTGCCGACGACGCCGGCACCGATCACCCCGGCCAGGCTCAGATCGCCGCGGGCCGCGACGAAGCCCGCGAACGGCATGATGAGTTCGGAAGGAATCGGCGGAAACAGGTTCTCGGCGAGCATCAACGCCGCGATGCCGAGGTAGCCGTATTGCTCGATGAAGGAAACGATCCAGTCGGCCATGGTGAGAGCTTCGCGGCACGATCCGCGCCGGCCGGGCTCGGACGCCGGCGCGGCCGCGCGCCGGCGTCAGCCGTGCAGGCGGCTCGAGCGCGGCACGCTCGCGAGCAGGAACTCCATCTGGTCAATCAGGATGCGGCGCCCGCGCAGGATCATGTCCTCGTGCAGGCTCGGCACGTAAGGCAGGTACAGCAGGCTCATGCGTGCCTCCTCCGGCGTGCGGTTGCCCTTGTGGCCGTTGCACGACCGGCAGGCGGTGATGCAGTTCATCCAGCTGTCGAGCCCGCCGCGCGAGGTGGGCTGGATGTGCTCGCGGGTCAGTTCGTCGAAGTCGAAACGGCCGCCGCAGTACGCACAGACGTGGCGGTCGCGCGAGAACAGCTTCGGGTTCGACAGCGCCGGCGTCTGCCGCCACGCGCGGCTCGGGACGCTGCCGCGCACCGCGATGATCGAATGCACCTCGATGCGCGACTGCAGCCCGGTGCGCCGCTGGATGCCGCCGCGCAGCACCAGTTGCGCGTCGCCGAGCGTCCACGCGACGCCGTCGCTCGCGTAGAGCACCGCGGCTTCCTTCGCGGAGATCCAGGCCTGCGGTCGGCCGGAGATGTCGAGTTGCAGCACGTCCATGCACCAAACTCCTCGCGGCGGAGGATAGTGCAGCGCTCGCGAAGCTCTCAAGACAGGGCGAGCGCTAGAGTCGCCTCGCATGGACGCGACGCGGCATCCCGGACTGCAGGGCCTCACGGTGTTCGAGCGCGGCTGGCTGTCGTCGAACGACGTGCTGCTGCACGGCGCCGATCGCGACGAAGGCGCCACGCTGGTCGACAGCAGCCACTGCACCCACGCTGAGCAGACCGTCGCGCTGGTGCGGCGCGCCCTGGGCGACGAGCCGCTCGCGCGCATCGTCAACACGCACCTGCACTCCGACCATTGCGGCGGCAACGCCGCGCTGCAGGCGGCGTTTCCCGGCCTGCCGGTCGACGTGCCGGCCGGCAGCTTCGACGCGGTGAACACCTGGGACGAAGCGCGCCTGAGCTACCGCTCGACCGGCCAGCGCTGCCCGCGCTTCGCGGCGCGAGGCCGGCTGGAGCCCGACCGGCCGGTCGCGGTGGGCGGGCGCCGCTGGGACGTGATCGAAGCGCGCGGCCACGACCCCGACGCGGTGATGCTGTTCGACGCGCGGCACGGCGTGCTGATCTCGGCCGACGCGCTCTGGCGCAACGGCTTCGGCGTCGTCTTCCCCGAGCTGGAGGGCGCCGAGGCCTTCGACGAGGCGGCGGCGGCGCTCGACGCGATCGAGCGGCTCGAGCCGGTGCTCGTGATCCCCGGCCACGGTGCGCCCTTCGACGACGTGGCCGACGCGCTCGCCCGCGCCCGTCAGCGGCTTGCGCTCTGGCGCGCCGAG
Organism: Methylibium sp.; assembly: GCF_035762065.1. Classification (GTDB taxonomy): domain Bacteria; phylum Pseudomonadota; class Gammaproteobacteria; order Burkholderiales; family Burkholderiaceae_C; genus Methylibium. Next base: position 198,098 of record NZ_DASTPW010000050.1, on the reverse strand, counting down.
CCGCTGCGGCACGCACGCCATGCGGCCCGGGTGCTGGTCAAGTATCACTTGATGGAGGAGCGCGCGATGGAACGCGAAGCGCTGCTCGACTGGGTGGCGGCGACGCCGCTGCTGCTGACCGTCTGGCGGCGCATCGGGCCGGCGGCCGCGCCGAGCCCGCGGGCCTGGGGCGAGCAACTGCTCGGCGAGCTGGTGGGTTCGGGCGCCTTGCGGGAGCAGGACGGGCGGGTGATCGACGCCGCGTGAGGCGCGACTAACTGCGGCGCGTGATCCGCCGCCGAGGCGCGAGTGGCGCGCGTGCGAGGCCGGCGGCCGGCCTGCATCGCACGCCCGTCAGCCGAGGTCGATGCCGGTGCGGCTCAGCGGCGTCGCGGGCCTTGCGGGCGGCCCGGCGGCTTCGGCACCGTCAGTTCCAGACCCCAGGCCGTCCCGCAGTCCGCCGGGTCGGGCAGGGGCTTCGCGGCCGGCACGCGGTGCGGCGACCGGCGCGCGAGGCGCAGGCGCCGCATCCATCGTTGCCAGGTCGTGCCGAGTGCCATGGCGTCAGTCTGCGGGGGCGCCCGGCCGCCGAAACGGCGGAACAGCGCGGGCTTCGTCGATCAATTGCTGGGCCGCGGCGCGCGCCTCAGTCGCGCTGCGGCTTGGGCTGGCCGGCCTCGACGACGTACTTCGCCTGGCTGTGCAGCTTCGCGTCGGCCACGACCGGGAACGCGGTGGCGCGCAGGTCGGCCTGCAGCCGTTGCGGCGTCAGCTCGATCGCGACATAGCCGCGCTCGTCGCCGCGCGCATGCAGCAGATCGGCGTTCTGCCGGCGCAGCAGCGCGGCGGTGTTCTCGGACAGGCCGCGCGACGTCACCGAGGTCGTGACCAGTTCGGCCGCGACGATCGGCGTGCGCTCGTCGTCCGCCTCGGCGCGGAGCGCGGCGACGACGTGCCGGTGCACGTCGCCGCCGAGGCAGACGACGTTGCCGCCGCGCGCCGCGCTCGCGGCGATCGCCGCGAGCAGCCGCTGCCGCGCATGCGGATAACCGTCCCAGCCGTCGCTGAAGATGCTGCGGCCGAGCGGCGTCTCGATGCCGCCACGCGCGATCTGCGTGCCCTGGCCGATCAGGCGCCACGGCCGTTCGCTCGCCGCGAGCTGCGCGGCGATCCAGGCCTCCTGCTCGGCGCCGAGCATCGTGCGGCCCGCGTCGTCGAGCTCCGCGCAGGCGCCGAGCACGCGGCCGCCGGCGCGGCCCGGCGCGTTGCAGGCCTGCGGGTTCTTGTACTGGCGGCCATCGAGCGTCCACAGCTCGGCCAGCCGGCCCCAGCGGTGCTGCGCGTGGATGCGCGGGCTGCGCGCATCGCCGAGCAGCTTCGGCGACACCGGCAGGTGCTCGAAATAGGCCTTGTAGGCGGCGGCGCGCGTCGACGCGAAGTCCTCGGCCGAGGCCTTTACATCGGCCGGCGCGAGCCCGGCGTAGTCGTTCTCGACCTCGTGGTCGTCCCAGGTCAGCAGCCAAGGGTGCGCGGCATGGCAGGCGCGCAGGTTCGCGTCCAACTTGTAGGTGACGTGGCGCTGGCGGTAGGCGGCCAGATCGAGCGGGCGCAGCGCCTCGTGCGCGCGCACCAGCAGGCGCGGATTGCTCGACTCGTAGATGTAGTCGCCGACGAACAGCACGAGGTCGAGGTCGCGCTCGGCGATCTCCCGATGCACCGCGAACTCGCCCTGCTCGTAGTGCTGGCACGAGGCGAGCGCGAGCCGCAGCCGGCCGGCGGGCGCGTCGGCCGCCGGCGCGGTGCGGGTGCGCCCGAGCGGGCTGGTCGCCGCACCCGCGTGGAAGCGATAGAACCAGCGGCGGTCGCTCGCCAGGCCCTCGACCTCGACGTGCACGCTGTGCGCGTGCTCGGGCCGCGCAAGCGTCTCGCCGGTGCGGAAGCCCTTCGAGAAATGCTCGTCCTCGGCCAGCTCCCAGCGCACCGGCACCGGCGCATCGGGCAGGCCGCCGAGCGGCTCGCGCGGGCGCGGTGCCAGCCGCGTCCACAGCACGACGCTGTCGGGCCCCGGCATGCCGCTGGCGACGCCGAGCTTGAAGGGGTCGTCCCAGGCGCTGTAGCGCTCGATCACCGTCGAGTCGCCGCCGACGCGGCGGGCGAACAAGGCACCGAGCGCGAGGGCCGCGGCCTGGCGACCCGCGGTCACCAGAAAGTCGCGACGCAGCATCGGCGCGATTGTGCCGAGCGGTTCTAAGGCCCCAGCGCGCGCCGTGCCCCGGCGACCAGCGCCGCGCCGACGCGGTCCAGCGCGGCCGACGCCGGTCGGGCATCGGCGCCGGCCGCCGCCTGCGCACCGAGCTTCCACTGATGCCAGTGCAGCGCCACCTCGACGCCCACCTCCGGCCGCAACGCCAGCAGCTCGCCGCGGGCGAGCGCCTCGCGCACCTGCAGCTCGGGCACCACGCCGATGCCCCAGCCCATCGCCACCGCGCGCACATAGGCCTCGGACGACGGCACGTAGCGCTCGTCGAGCCGCGGCTTGCGGACGCCGAAGGCGCGCTCGACCCAAAGCGCCTGCATGTCGTCCTTGCGGTTGAAGACGATGAAGGGCATCGCGGCGAAGTTGTGCGCGTCGAGCCCGCCCGCGGCATCGCCGCCGAGCCGCCGTTCGACGAAGCCGGGGCTTGCGACCGCGATGTAGCGCATCGCGCCGAGTGCCGTCAGCGTGCAGCCGCGCAGCGGCTTGCTGACCGTGGAGACGCAGCCGAGCACCTGGCCCTGGCGCAGCCACTCGTGGGTGAAGTCCTGGTCGTCGACGACGAGCTCGAGGCCGAGGCCGTCCCGGGCCGCATCCGCCAGCCCTTGCTGCACCACGCCGTCGAGCGCCGGCAGCACCCAGGTGGCGAGGCTGTCGGCGTTCACCGCGATGGCCAGCCGCGCCTGCGCGCGCAGGCTCTCGCCGAGTTCGCGCGCGACGTCGGCGCGCAGCGCCTGCCACTGGCGCGCGGCGCGCAGCAGCAGCTTGCCGGGCTCGGTCAGCCGCAGCGGCCGCGAGCGCACCACCAGGAGCTGCCCGACCGCCTGCTCCAGCCCGCGCAGCCGCTGCGACACCGCCGACTGCGTGATCGACAAGCGCTGCGCCGCGCGCTCGAAGCTGCCTTCGTCGGCCAGCGCGGCGAGGCAGTCGAGGGCGGCGGGGTCGAGGTCCTGCATGCGGGCCGAAGATGAGCGCGACTAATGTAGGCCGACGAATTCGAATGGCCCTTGGACGGCGGCACGGGGCGTGGAACCATCGCCCGATGCCCGCACCGAGCCCGTCCCTCGATCCCGCGTTCTTCACCGCGGCGCTGCAGGGCGCGTTGCTGATGGCGGGGTTGATCGTCGCCATCGGCGCGCAAAACCTGCTGCTGCTGCGCCAGGGCGCGAGCGGCCAGCCGGTCGCGCCGCTGGTCGCGGTGTGCACCGCGTCCGACTGGCTTTTGAGCGCGCTCGGCGTGTTCGGCCTCGGCGCGCTGGTCGCGGCGCAGCCGGGGCTGCTCGAGGCGCTGCGCTGGGGCGGCGTCGCCTTCCTCGCCGTCTACGGCGGCCTGGCCGCGCGGCGTGCCCAGCGCGGCGGGCTGGCGCTGGCGGGCGGCGCGTCGAAGCTCGCCACCGGCAGCGCGCTGCTGCCGGTGCTGGCCGCGACCTGGCTCAACCCGCACGTCTACCTCGACACCGTCGTTCTCGTCGGTGCGGTCGGCGCGCAGCACGCCGGCGCGGCGCGGCTGCATTTCCTGTTCGGCGTGGGCGCGGCCTCGCTGGCCTGGTTCTCGCTGCTGGGCTTCGGCGCGCGCTCGATCGCACCCTGGCTGCGCAGCCCGCGGGTGTGGCGCGCGATCGACGCGAGCGTCGCGCTGTCGATGTGGGCGCTGGCCTGGCAGCTCGCGCGCACGCCGCTCGCGCTGCCGTCCTGATCCTCGTGCGGAGTCCCCGATGAAGAAGAACGTCGTCGTCCTCGGTGCCGGCATCCTCGGCGTCTCGACCGCCTGGCACCTGGCCGAACGCGGGCACGACGTCACCGTGGTCGACCGCCAGAGCGACGCCGCGCTGGAAACCAGCTTCGCCAACGGCGCGCAGATCTCGGTCAGCTTCTGCGAGCCCTGGGCCCACCCCGACGCGCCGCTGAAGGTGCTGAAGTGGCTGGCGCGCGACGACTCGCCGCTGCTGTTCCGCCCGAGGCTCGACCCCTGGCAGTGGCTCTGGGGCTTGAGCTTCCTCACGCAGTGCACCGACGGCGCCTTCGAGCGCAACGTCGCGCAGCTGGTCGCGCTGGGCCGCTACAGCCACGAGACGCTCAAGCAGATGGTCGCGGCCACCGGCATCGACCACCAGCGGCTCGAGCGCGGCATCCTCCACTTCTTCGGCAGCCAGGCGGACCTGGACACGGGCGCCGCGGGTGCCGAGCTGATGCGCCGGCACGGCGTCGATCGCCGCGTGCTGAGCCGCGCCGAGGTGCTCGCGATCGAGCCGGCACTTGCCACGCACGCGCCGCAGATTGCCGGCGGCATCTACACGCCGAGCGACGAATCCGGCGATGCGCGCGTGTTCACGCAGGCGCTGGCGAGGCGCTGTGAGGCGCGCGGCGTGCGCTTCCTGTGGCGGCACGCGATCGAGGGCTTCGACACCTCCGGCGGCGCGCTCGACGCGGTGCGGCTGCGCGACCTTGACGGCGGTGCCGCGCTGCGCGTCGGCGGCGACGCCTTCGTCGCCGCGCTCGGCGCGCACACCGCGCCGCTGCTGCGCTCGATCGGCGTGCACTTGAACATCTACCCGGCCAAGGGCTACTCGGCCACCTTGAAGCTGCTGCAGCCCGAGCGCGCGAGCGTCGTGAGCATGATCGACGACGCCCGCAAGATCGCGATCTCGCGCCTGGGCGACCGCGTGCGCATCGCCGGCACGGCCGAGCTCTCCGGCTACGACTGCGGCCTCGAAGGCGCGACCGCCCGCGTGCGCTGCGCCGCACTCGTCAAGCGCTACGAGCAGATCTTCCCGGGCGTCGCCGACACCACCGAGCCCAACTTCTGGGCCGGGCTGCGCCCGAGCACGCCGAGCAACGTCCCGCTCATCGGCCGCAGCAAGCTCGGCCGGCTGTGGATCAACGCCGGCCACGGCACGCTCGGCTGGACCCACGGCGCCGGCTCGGGTCGCGCGATCGCCGAACTCGTCAGCGGCGAGCGCCCGGCGCTCGCCTTCGACTTCCTCGGCGAGCCGCGCGGCAAGCCGAGCGCGGCGCTGCGGCAAGGCCTCGCCGCCTGAATCGCGGCGCGCAGAATCGGCTGCGCTCCAGTGGCCGAAACCATGGCGACCGTGACCTTCACCTCGCACCTGCAGCGCCACGTCGAGTGCCCGCGCCAGCAGGTCGAGGCCGCGACGCTCGGCGAGGCGCTGGCGCAGGTCTTCGCGGTCAACCCGCGCGCGCGCGGCTACATCCTCGACGACCAGGGCGGCCTGCGCCAGCACGTCGCGGTCTTCATCGACGGCCGGCGCGTGCTCGACCGCCGCACGCTCGCCGAGCCGCTCGCCGCGAACGCCGAAGTCCACGTGCTGCAGGCGCTGACGGGCGGCTGATCCTTCCAAGGAGACGGGCATGGGCGACACCCTCTGGATCGCGACCCGCAAGGGCCTGCTGCGGTGGATGCGGGGCGCGGCCGGTTGGGCCCCGCACGACGTGCACTTCCTCGGCGATCCGGTCAGCCAAGTGCTGGTCGATCCGCGCGACGGCCGGGTCTATGCCGCGCTCAACCTGGGCCATTTCGGCTGCAAGCTGCATCGCAGCGACGACGGCGGCGGCAGCTGGCAGGAGGTCGCCGCGCCCGCCTACCCGGTCAAGCCCGAAGGCTTGCAGGACGACCCGCATCCCTGGGACCTGAAGCTGATCTGGTCGCTGGCGGCCGGCGGCGCCGACGAACCGGGCCTGCTGTGGGCCGGAACGCTTCCGGGCGGGCTGTTCCGTTCGCGCGACCACGGCGCGAGCTGGCAGCTCGTCGAATCGCTGTGGCTGCGCGCCGAGCGGCTCGCCTGGGGCGGCGGCGGCTACGACTGGCCCGGCATCCACAGCGTGCTGGTCGATCCACGCGCGAGCCGCCGCGTCACCGTCGGCGTGTCCACCGGCGGCGTCTGGCAGACGGAAGACGGCGGCGCGAGCTGGGCGATCCGCGCCAGCGGCATGCGCGCGGCCTACATGCCGCCCGAGCAGGCCTTCGACGAGAACGCGCAGGACCCGCACCGCGTCGTGCAGTGCGCCGGTGCGCCCGACACGCTGTGGGCCCAGCATCACAACGGCATCTTCGTCAGCCGCGACGGCGCGCGAAGCTGGCGCGAGATCGAGCGCGCCGGCCCGTCGACCTTCGGCTTCGCGGCCGCGGCGCATCCGCGCGACCCGCTCACCGCGTGGTTCGTGCCGGCGGTGAAGGACGAGCGCCGCGTGCCGGTCGACGGCCAGCTCGCCGTCACCCGCACGCGCGACGGCGGCACGAGCTTCGAGACCCTCACCCGCGGCCTGCCGGCGGCCCCCGGCTACGACCTCGTCTACCGCCACGCGCTCGTCGTCGACGCGAGCGGCGAGCGCCTCGCGATGGCCTCCACCACCGGCAACGCCTGGCTCAGCGAAAGCGCAGGCGACGCATGGCGCACGCTGTCGAACCATCTGCCGCCGGTGGCGGCGCTGGCCTTCGGCTGAGCGGCCCGCCGGCCGGTCGCCGCCCCGGCTCGCGGTGCGCGCCCGCAGCCCGCCGCCGCGCAGGCCCCTCAGCCGTCGAAGCCGCCCGCCAACGATTCGCGCAAGTGCGCCACCAGCGCGCGCACCGCCTTCGGCACCCGCGGCGCGGACGGCCGCAGCGCGTGGATCGCGTCGCCGAAGAAGCCATGCGGCCGCCAGCCGGGCAGCAGCTCGACCAGCTTGCCCGACGCCAGCGCCGAGCCGACGCTGAAGTCGGGCAGCAGGCCGATGCCCAGGCCGGCGAGCAGCGCCTCGCGCAGCACCTCCGAGTTGTTCGCGCGCAGCGGCCCCGCGACCGCGACGCGCAGCCGCTCGGGCTCGGCGCCGCGCACCGGCTTGATCTGCTCGAACGGCCACACCGCCGCGCCCTGGCGCAGGTAGGGCAGGCAGTCGTGCCCGCTCAGTTCCGCGGGGTGCAGCGGCCGGCCGCGGCGCTTCAGGTAGGCCGCAGAGGCGACGAGCACCGTGCGCGTCGCGCACAGCTTCCAGGCGACGTGCTGCTCGGGCGGCTGGCTGACATGGCGCACCGCGAGATCGAAGCCCTCGTGCGGCAGGTTCACGAAGCGGTCCGACAGCTCCAGCTCGATGCGGATCTTCGGCCAGGCGCGCAGGAAACCGCCGAGCCGCGGCGCCAGCTGCTGGCGGCCGAACGCCACCGGCGCGGTGACCCGCACCAGCCCGTGCGGCTGCGCGGCGAGGTCGCGCACGCCGTGCAGGCTCTGCTCGATCTGCGCGAAGCTGGCGGCGGTCTCGTCCACCAGCTGCTGGCCGGCCGGCGTGAGCCGCACGCTGCGCGTGGTGCGCGCCACCAGCGGCACGCCGACCGCGCGTTCCAGGTCGGCGACGCGCTGGCTGACCGCCGCCTTCGACAACCCCAGCCGCTCGGCCGCGCGGGTGAAGCTGTGGCTCTGCGCCAGCACGCCGAGCAGGTGCACCTGCGCCCAGGGCGGCGCGGCGGCGGTGCGGGTCGAAGGGTCGGTGCTCATGCCGGAGATTGTTCACCGGACCGAACAATGAAGTCAGGGCGGGCGGCTGGTCAAGCCGCGCCGCGCGACCTAAGGTGCGCCGTCCCGACGAACTCCAGGAGCCGGCCATGGGCGCAGCCGAATCGATCCCCGCCACGGCGTCCGCCATGACGCCGTTCACCGCCGCGGCCGAGGCCGGCCACTTCATCGCCGGCCACGCCCGGCCCGGCAGGAGTGGGCGCAGCCAGCCCGTGTGGAACCCGGCGAGCGGCAGCATCGCGCGGCAGGTCGCGCTGGCTTCGGCCGACGAAGTGAACGAGGCGGTCGCTGCCGCGCAGGCCGCGTTGCCGGCCTGGACCGAGGCCTCGCCGCTGAAGCGCGCGCGCGTGCTGAACAAGTTCCTGCAGCTGCTGAACGAGCACCGCGACGAGCTCGCCGCGATGATCACCGCCGAGCACGGCAAGGTCTTCACCGATGCGCAGGGCGAGGTGACGCGCGGCATCGAGATCGTCGAGTTCGCCTGCGGCGCGCCCCAGCTGCTGAAGACGGACTTCACCGACCAGGTGGGCACCGGCATCGACAACTGGGTGCTGCGCCAGCCGCTCGGCGTGGTCGCAGGCGTCACGCCGTTCAACTTCCCGGTGATGGTGCCGATGTGGATGTTCCCGGTCGCGCTGGCCTGCGGCAACACCTTCGTGCTGAAGCCCAGCGAGCGCGATCCGTCGCCGAGCCTGGCGCTCGCCGAGCTGCTGAAGCGCGCGGGCCTGCCCGACGGCGTGTTCAACGTCGTGCAGGGCGACAAGCTCGCGGTCGACGCGCTGCTGCACCACCCCGACGTGAAGGCGCTGAGCTTCGTCGGCTCGACGCCGATCGCGCAGTCCATCTACGCGACGGGCGCCGCGAACGGCAAGCGCGTGCAGGCGCTGGGCGGCGCGAAGAACCACCTTGTCGTGATGCCGGATGCCGACCTCGACCAGGCGGTCGACGCGCTGGTCGGCGCGGCCTACGGCTCGGCCGGCGAGCGCTGCATGGCGATCAGCGTCGCGGTGCTGGTCGGCGACGTGGCCGAGCAGATCGTCTCCAGGCTCGCCGAGCGCGCGAAGACGCTGCGGGTGAACGACGGCATGGCGCTCGACGCCGAGATGGGACCGATCGTCACGGCCGAGGCGAAGGCGCGGATCGAGGGCTACATCGAGCTTGGCATCGCCGAGGGCGCGACGCTGCGGGCCGACGGCCGCGGCCTGCGCGTCGCGGGCCGCGAGCAGGGCTTCTTCCTCGGCGGCACGCTGTTCGATCACGTCAAGCCGTCGATGCGCATCTACCGCGAGGAGATCTTCGGCCCGGTGCTCTGCTGCGTGCGGGTGAAGGACTTCGCCGAGGCGCTGGCGCTGGTCAACGGCCACGAGTACGCCAACGGCGTCGCCTGCTTCACCCGCGACGGCCATGTCGCGCGCGACTTCTCGCGGCGCGTCGAGGTCGGCATGGTCGGCATCAACGTGCCGATTCCAGTGCCGATGGCCTGGCACGGCTTCGGCGGCTGGAAGCGCAGCCTGTTCGGCGACCTGCATGCCTACGGCGAGGAAGGGGTGCGCTTCTACACGCGGCAGAAGTCCGTGATGCAGCGCTGGCCCGACCACCGCGAGTCCGGCACGCCCAAGGGGGCCGAGTTCGCGATGCCGACCTCCACATAGCGGGCCTCGACCCCCGGGCCCGGAGCGCCTTCACGAAGACCGCAACGGCCGCGAGACGCTTTCAACCACCCGCATCGCAGGCACAAAATCGTTCGGTGAGCGATGACCCGGCCCATCCAGCGAACCCGCTCGACCTGGCGCGGGCCAGCTACGCCGCGGGCCGCTACGCGCAGGCGCTCGGCGAGGCGCGCGGGCTGTGGCTCGATCGCGAGGGCGACCTCCAGGCGCGCGGCCATGCCGGCCAGCTTGCCGCTCAGGCGGCCTACCGGCTCGGGGAATACGGCCAGGCGCGCGAGCTGCTCGAGCCGGTCGCGCAGCTGCTCGGCGTCAGCGGCCAGGCGCCCGAGCGCTTCGACCTGCTGGCCGTCGCGGTGGTGGTGCACGGCGAGCTGGGCCACTACGGCGACGCGCTCGAAGCGCTGCGCCTCCTGCACGCGCACGGCGCGCGCACCGCGTCGCTGACCAACCACGTGCGCGCGCGCGGCACCGCGGCGCTGTGCCTCGCGCTGATCGGCGACCCCTGGGCCGCGCTGCGGCTGCTGGCCGAGGCGGCCGGCCATCTGCGCGCGCTGCCCGACGCCGCGCCGCTGGAGGCGACCGTCTGCACCAACCATGCGTCGGTCTGCCTGCAGGCCGCGCGGCTGCTGCGCGAGAGCGGCGACGAAGCGGCCTGCCTCGCGCAGGTCGCCGCGGCCACCGTCAGCACCGCGCGCACCCGCCAACTCGCAGCCGAGCGCCACGACAGCCGGCTCGCCGCCTTCACCGGCGTGCACGAGGCGGAAGCGGCGCTGCTGCGCGGCGAGCCGCACGAGGCGCTGCCGGTGCTCGAAGCCGCGCTGGCGCGCGCGCTCGCCCACGACCTGCGCGGCCACGCACGCCGGCTGCGGCTTCTGCTCGCGCAGGCCCAGGCCGCCACCGGCGACGACGCACGCGCCGACGCGACGCTCGACCAGCTGCAGGCCGCCCTCGACGAAGGCCACGAGTGGCAGAGCCACCTCGGCCTGCACGAGCAGCGCCATGCGGTGCGCAGCCGGCTCGGCGACACCGCCGGCGCGCTGCGCTCGCTGCGCACCTGGCGCGAACTGCAGCTGCGCCGGCATGCGCGGCAGCTCGAAGCGCAGTCGCGCTTCCTGCGCCTGCGGCTCGAACTCGAGCACCTCTACAAGCAGCCGTGGCGAGCTTGAGGCCCACCCCCGTTGCGGCTTCGCCGCGCCCCCTCGAGGGGGCGCCGCTGGCGGCCCGGCCAAGCCGGATCTGCGGCGGCCGGCGCGGCCGGTTCGGCTGGCGCGTCAGTCGCCTCTGAATCCAACGGCCTTCACGAGCTGAGCCCAGCGCGCCGCCTCGGACTTGAGCAGGGCCTCGGTCGCCGCACGCCCGCGCGGATCCACCGCGAAGCCGGCCTCCTGCAGCTTCGGCCCGACCTCGGCCGACTGCACCGCGGCCACCACCTCGCGGCCGAGCAGGTCGAGCACCGCCGGCGGCGTCGCGGCCGGCGCGAGCACCGCGAACCAGGCCGAGACGTCCATCTTCGGCAGGCCGGCCTCGGCGAAGGTCGGCACCTCGGGCAGCAGCGCCGAGCGGGCCGGCGCGGTCGTCGCGAGCGCGCGCATCTTCCCGGCCTTGACCTGCGGCGCGGCGAGCGCGGTGCTCAGCAGCGCGCCCTGCACGTCGCCGGCGATCAGCGCGGTGACCGCATCGCCGGTCGCGCGGTAGTGCACCGGCTCGACGGCGAAGCCGGCCAGACCCGCGAGCAGTTCGGCGCCGAAGTGGCCCGGCGTGCCGGCGCCGAAGGTGGCCATGTTGAGCCGGTCGTTCCTCGCCTTCGCGGACTTGACCAGATCGGCCACCGACTGCGCCGGCGAGGCCTGCGGCACCACCAGCACGAAGTCGGCGCGTGCGACCTGCGCCACCGCGACCAGCTCCTTCGCCGGGTCGTAGGGCAGCTTCGAGTACACGGCCGGCGCGATGCTGATCGAGCCGACCTCGCCGAGCAGCAGCGTGTAGCCGTCGGGCGCGCTCTTGGCGACCGCCTGCGCACCGATCTGGCCGCCGGCGCCGGCACGGTTGTCGACGACCAGCGGCTGCTTCAGCGCCTCGCCGAGCTTCTGGCCGAGCGTGCGCGCGACCACGTCGGGGCCGCTGCCCGGCGGGAAGCCGACGACGAGCTTGAGGCCGCGTTCCGGGTACTGCGCCTGAGCGATGGCCGGGAGCGCGACAAAGAGCGCCGCGGCGAGCATCGAGGCCGCGAGATGGCGGCGCGGGAGCGTGGTCATGCGGATCCTTCCGGCGAGCGACGCGGCAGTTTGCGCGGCGCGCCGGCCGGCGCCTGTCGTCCCAAAAGACGACAGCGCGGTGCCGGCCGTCAGTGCGGCGCGCCGCTCATCAGCGCGAACAGCTCGCTCTTGAAGTGGATGCCCAGGCGCTCGAAGGCGCGCCGCCGGTAGGTCTTGACCGTCGGCAGGCTCAGCGCGAGGTCGGCGGCGATGCCGTCGTAGCTCCAGCCGCGCAGCAGGCGTTCGCAGAGGTCGAGCTCGCGCGGCGTCAGCGCCGGGCAGCGCCGCGCCAGCGCCTCGCGCGCCGGGGGCGCCGCCGGCAGCGCCGCGCCGTCGCGCAGCTCGATGTGTCGATCGACCGCCGCCAGCACCGCGCCGGCCACGCCGGCGAAGGCGTCGATTTCGCCGGCCGCGAAACCGCCCGTGCCCTGCACCTCGTGCCGGTAGAGGTTGACCGCGAGCAGCGCGCCGTCGGCCCGCCGGCGCGCGACCGACAGCCGCGCGCCGATGCGGTGCCGGCGGTAGATCGCGTCGCGGTGGTCGGCGTTGCGGAGTTCGTCGGCGCGCAGGTGCAGCAGGTGCGCTTGCTCGGGCGCGCCGCCCGCGGTCGCGAAGCTGCGGTCGGCGCGGTACAGCGATTCGCGGTAGACGCGGAAGCACTCGCGGGTGGTGTCCTCGACGCCGAGGCTGGCCGACAGGTGCAGCACCGGCGCCGCCGCGGGCCGCAGCTCGTAGACCGCCCAAGAAGCGGCGCGCACGCCGCCGTGGTTCAGCGCGGCGAGCGCGGTGTCGGCAAAGCGGGCCGCGCCGATCGTCGCGATCAGCGCGGCGAGCGCGCGCTGCGGCGGCGCCTCGAAGGCCACGGGCTCGGTGGAGAACGGGGCGGCTCGCACCGCCCGATGCTAGGCGGCGCCTCGGCGCCCGCCATCGGTGGCGGCCCGGGCTGTCGTCCTGTGAGACGACACCGGAAGGCACCGCCGCTGCCTAGCATCGGCACGATGGACGCTCCGCTTTCGCTGCATTTCATGGCCCGCATCCGTTGCGAGGTCGGCCCGCTGGTGAGCCTGGGGGCCGCGCCGATCGGCGAACGCCGCTACGTGCCGCTGCTCGGCGGCACCGCCGAGGGGCCCGCCTTGAACGGCGCGATCGAGCCGGGCGGCGTCGACTGGCAAGTGCTGCGGCGCGACGGCGTGCTGGAGATCGCCGCGCACTACGTGCTGCGGGCGGACGACGGCGGCCGCATCGAGATCATCAGCGAAGGGCTGCGCCACGGCCCGCCGGAAGCGATGGCCCGGCTTGCGCGCGGTGAGGCGGTCGCGCCGGCCGACTACTTTTTCCGCACGCTGATGCGCTTCCAGACCGGCGCGCCGGCCTGGCTGCACTTGAACCGCACGCTCGCGCTCGCAAGCGGCACGCGCAGCGCCGACGCGGTGGAGCTCGAGGTCCACCGCATCGGCTGAAGCGGGCATGCGCCGGCCGAGGCCGGCGCGGATCAGGAGGCGTTCGCCCAGTTCCAGTTCAGCTTGACCGGCTGCTGCGCGACGTTGATCGTCTTCTTCTGCATCCGGCCTTCGACCATCGCCTCGATCGTGTACCGGCCCGGCGGCAGCGCCATCGACAGCAGCGGGCCGGCATTGCGGATCTCGGTCGTCGTGCCATCGGGGCCGCGCACCATCACTTTCTCGGCGACGACGTACTGACCGCCCTTGCCGCTGAAGACGTTGTCGACGTTCAAGCGGGTCGCGCCTTCGATCACCTCGCGCGCCTCGAAGCCGGCACCACCGCTCATGTATTCGATCGAGCCGGCGCGCTGCAGCTTCGGTGCCGGCGGCATGCCGTCGCCGCCCGGGCGCTGCAGGCCTTGCGCGGGGATCGGCTGCGCGCCGGCCGGCACGCCGCCCGCGGTGGTCGTTGCGCCGGAGGCGTCCGGCAACGCAACCGCGCCGGGCGCCCGGGCGCCGGCAGCGGGCGTGATGCGCGCCGGCATCGTGGACTGCGCGGGCGCGGTGGGCTGCGCCGCGGGCGGGAGGACCTCCACGGTCTGCGCACGAGCGCCGGTGGCCAGCGCACACGCGGCGGCGAGCGCGCTGAGCGAGAAGGAGAGCTTGCTCATCGGTCGATTCCTTTCGACGGTTTGGCCCGCCGGCTTGGCGGGCGAAATGCAACCTTAGATCGCGCCCCCGCCCAAGCGAATCGTCGGGGCGCGCGCATGCAGGTCGGAGACGGCCTACATCAGAGGCCGCCTCCGACGGCGCCGGCCAAACAACTTCTGCAACTCTCGGGCGGTGCCCACGAAACAGGGGCGTGAGCGTCCATTGAACGCAGCTCGTGGGTTTGACCGCCAGAACCCTCTATCGCGTGCGGTAGCCATGCTGGCGCCGCGCAGACCAAGCGGTGACCGCCGTGGTGTTTACCCGCGGAAGTCGCGTGCATTCCATCGAACCGGTGTTGTTTTCCATTTTGCCGGCATCGATCTGCCTAGCATCCGGCCACGCCAAGGCATACCGCCAATAATCATCCAGAGCCCTTGCAGTTCGGCATTTTTCGGAGACAAAAGATAACAGAACACCAATCACGTCGGACACGAATTTCTTACAATCACCGGAGACACACCAGATGAAAATCATGCAAACGGCAATGGGCCTCGCTCGAAGCAAGCTTCTGAAGATGTTCGCCATCGGCATTTCGATGTGGACGGCACTGGGCTCGATTCCCGCGCAGGCAAACCTCACGAACAGCTGCAACAACACTCATTGCGCTTCCAACCAGGCAAGAGACAAGGACAAGCACTATGCCTACGTCAACATGAACAACCTGCACGTGACGCCTCGATCGGTGCGGATCATCAACAGCGACGGCGGCGGGTCGAGATGCTACGTACTGGGCCGCGATTATTCCGGACGGGAGCTCAAGACGCAGTTCAAGGTTCGAGACGGGTTCCTGTTCGACGTCAGCGCCTACAAGGACTCCAATAATTGCGGGGGCGGCAAGCGCTGGTGGATCCATTCGACCCCGTCCTTCGACAAGAACAAGTACTGGTACGTCTTCATGAACAACAGACAATGGGTTATGGGGAACTAGAAGAAGGGGCGGCGGATATCCGCCGCCCGTACGAAAAATTCAGAAAGCAGAAAATGAAGACCCTTACCAAGAAGTCGCTGGCTATGCTGGCCGTCGGCGCTGGCTTGGCCTTCGCGCATCACGCCCATGCCGACTACCCACGCGCGGGGATCCACCTGCTTTACGTGGACGTCGGTTCGGCCTCGCCCTACTCGATCCTCGTCCACAACAATCGGGATCATGGGAGACGGTGCTACAACTTGGTCGGCCGTCAAGATATCAAAACCAATTTCAGCGTCAACAAGGACTATTGGTTTTCCATCTCCTACTACGGCCGGCGCGACTGCGCCGGCAGGGAGTACGCGAAACGATGGTGGCTTCCCACGTCCGACAACAACAAATACTGGTATGCAAAGCTAGATTGAGCCCTCGCGCCGGCGGATATTCGAGCGCATGAGCTCAAGAGATCGCCAGGGCATCGATCGTCACGGGGACGGGGAAAGCCCGCCCTGATGGCTTGGCCGGTCGACGGAACGCTTGCGCTTCGGTCGTCCGTGCCTCTTCGAATCGGTGGAATGCATTTGATCGTCCGGTTGGCTGCGGGGTGTGCAGCGCTTTGGCTGCCGTTCTGCGCGGCCCAGGCACAAGTGCCGAGCGCTTCTTCCAACGGGTCGCCCGCGTCTGGGCAGGACTCGAGCACGCCTCGCTTGCCTCGCCCCTTGAGCTTGGCGACGGCCTTGCAGTTGGCGCTCGAGCAGAGCCATGCTGTGCGGGCGAGCCAGCTGGACCGCGGGCTCCAACGCCAGGAATTGGCGATCGCGGAGACGGAGTTCGAGCCGAAGTATTCGTTGGGTGGACAGATCGAACGTTCTGCCGAGAGCCGCTCTTCCGTGTCGACCGTGGCGGCCGGCTCGACGTGGAGGCTGGCTTCGGGCGCCCAAGTCGAGCTGACGCGCAGCCAGGTGCTGCGCGGCGCGTCGGGCGGCCAACAAGCGCTCCAGACCGTCCTGCGCGTGGTGCAGCCCTTGCTCAAGGGCAATGCCAGCGTCGCGTCGTTGGCCTTGGAGAACGCGCGTCTGACGGATGCCGTCAACCGCCTCCAGTACCGGCAGTTCCTGAGCGAGACCGTGGCCGCGGTCGTGCTTGCGTACCACGACGCCAAGCAAGTGGATGCGCAGGTTGAATTGGCGGTGCTTTCCTTGCAGCAAAGCCGGCAAGTCCTGGAGGTCAACGAGGCGCTGTATCGGGCCGGGCGCCTGGCTCAGCGCGATTTGCTGCAGGCCGAGTTCGACATCGCGCAGAACGAGCTTGCCCTTGCACAGGAGCGAAATGCCGCGGACGCCGTCAAGCGAAAGCTGCTGGAACTGCTGGGGCCCGTGGCTGCGATGGCGCCCACCGCGCAACTGGAACTGGGGGAGGGCTTGCCGGACCGGGACGTCCCGGATGAGCCCGAACACGCCTTGCTCGCGCAGGCGCAAGACAGTCGCGAGGATCTCGAGGTTGCCGAACTGGCGGTCAACTTGGCACGCACCGCCATCACGCAGGCCCGCAACGAGAAGCTGCCGCAGGTGGATCTGGTCGCCGGGGTGCAGCCCGTTCTCAAGCCGGAGTTGACCGACGCGGGCGTGCAGAGATCAGGCTACGGTGTGTCGATCGGCTTGCGCTTCACCGCCACCCTGGACCGCGCGCCGCTGCAGCTTCAGCTCTCGCGAGCCCGAGTCGGGCTGCAGAAGGCCGAGTGGTTCCTGCAGGATCTGCGCTCGGCCGTCGCCAACCAAGTGGGCAGCGCCCTGCGTGACCTGCGCTTCGCAAAGCTCCAGCGCGAGCTTGCGGGCCAGGCGCTGGCGCTTGCCGAGCAGCGGCTGGGTGTCGAACTGCAGAAGCTCAAGGCCGGCCGCAGCACCACCTTCGAACTGTCGGCCGCCCAGGACGCGCTGAAGCGAGCCCAGGCGGTGTCGGCCGACGCCCAGTTGGCCGTGCCGCGCGCGCGCGTCCAACTGCAGCGCGTGACCGGGCAAATACTCGCGCAGTGGGTTCCCGAGCTGCTGCCGGGATCGTTGCCATGAAGCATGTGTTGCAGCGCGTGGGTGCGCGCGCTTCCGCACGGCGCGCGCGGCTGTTGGGCGCGGCCTTGTTGCTGGGCGCGCTGGTCGCGGCGGTCGTGATCGTCGGGCGACCTGCAGGTGTCGGCTCCGCCGACGGCCAGTGGGTGGCACTGCAGGTCGGCGAAACCAGCCAGGCCATCGTGCTGGACGGCCAGCTCGAACCCGGCGCGTCGGTGAACATCACCGCGCCGTTCGACGGGAGGATCGTCGCGAAGGCCGTTCGCCCGGGCGACCGTGTCGAGCAGGGTGCGTTGCTGCTGGCCCTGTCCAGCGTCGACTTGTTGACTGAATTGCGCGATGCCGAGGCCGCCGTGATCCGCGCGCAGCAGGCGTTGAATCAGGTGATCCAGTGGGAGACCGGCGCCGATTTCCTCGCGGCGCAGCGTCAGCTGGGCAGCAGCCGGGCGGCGCTCGAGGCCGCGCAGCGACGTCAGTCCGAGACGCAGGCCTTGTTCGAACAGGGGATCGTTGCGCGCAACGAGCTGGAATCGGTGCAGAGCGAGCTGCTCGGCGCGCAATCGCAGGTGGTCAACGGCGAGAGCGCGCTGACCGCGGCGCGTGAAAAAGGCAGCGCCGAGCAGCACCGGTTGGCCCGGCTCGAACACGACAACCGGGTCAGCAAGCTCGCGGACCTGCGCACGAAGCTGGGTCAGGCCCGCATCGCGGCACCGATCGCCGGCGTGGTGTCGCTGCCGGCGGCCGCGGCAGGCTCGGATGGCGGCGTGCCCAAGGAGCCGGAAGTCGGCTCGTTCGTAACCCCGCGGGAGACCTTGCTGACGATCGGCGACACCTCGACGTTCATGGTGCGGGCCGGGCTGGACGAATACGACATCCTGCGGGTGAAGACAGGCTTGACGGTCGAGGTGGTGCTCAACGCCAATCCCGACGTGTCCCTGACGGGCGAGCTGCTGCACATCTCGTCGCAAGCCCGCAAGAACACGGCGCCGGGCGAAGGGAGCAGCCGCGCAGCCGTGTTCGACGTGCAGGTGGTGATCCGGGACATCGCGCCGCAGGCACGGTCCGCCTTGCGCATCGGCATGGGCGTGGGCCTGCGGATCCATCCGGAAGCAGGCCGGACCGCCCTGCTGGTGCCGCTTCCCGCGGTGTCGCGTGGCGCCGATGGCAGCGCCCACGTGATGCGGCGGGGCCAGGCGGGCGGCCCGGCCGGGCAGGTCAGGATCGAGCTGGGCAAGACGCTGGTCGACCAGGTCGAAGTGGTGACGGGCCTGGAGCCGGGCGACGAGGTCTGGCTGCCGCGCCCCGCCGAGGTTCCGTCCGTCGCAGACGGCCCGCCGGCCCTTCCGGGCGTGAGCCGTCCGACGGATGAATGACTCGCGCACCACGCTTGCGGCAACGCCGCTGCTCGCGTTGAGCGGCCTGCACCGGACCTACCTGGTCGGGGGCGAATGCGTGCATGCGCTGGCCGGGGTGTCGCTCGACGTGATGGCAGGCGAGCGGGTCGCCGTGCTGGGGCCGTCGGGCTCGGGCAAATCGACGCTGCTCCATGTGCTCGGGCTGCTGGACCGACCCACCCAGGGCCTCTACGGGTTTGACGGACAAGATGTCGGCGCCTTGGGCAACCGGGCGCGCGCGCAGCTTCGAAACCGCAAGATCGGCTTCATCTTCCAGCATTTCCATCTGCTGCCCAACCTGACGGCACTGGAGAACGTCGCCCTGCCGATGCACTACGCCCAGCTGCCGCTCGATCAGATCGAGCATCGGGCCCGACGTGCACTGGACGACGTCGGGCTGGCCGACCGGCACGCGCACCGCCCCGCGCAGCTCTCGGGCGGCGAGCGCCAGCGCGTGGCGATCGCCCGTGCGATCGTGCGCACGCCGCGCCTGCTGCTGGCCGACGAGCCCACCGGTGCACTCGACACCGGCAATGGCCAGCGCATCCTTTCGTTGATCGAGGAGCTCAACCTGGCGCATGGCATCACGGTGGTCATGATCACGCATGACGCCGCGGTGGCCGCGCGCTTCCCGCGCTGCGTGCAGATGCGCGACGGCCGCATCCAGGCGGATCGACGCCCGGACGCCGCGGCGACCGCCTGACCATGGCGCGGCGCGGTGGCCGATGCGGTCCGGCGGTGGTCCAGCGCTGGCGATCGGCCGGCTTGTTCGCGCTCCAGGGCCTCGGCACCGCGCGGGAGCGCGCATCGCTCGCCCTGCTG
Source organism: Methylibium sp. (assembly GCF_035762065.1). Lineage (GTDB taxonomy): Bacteria > Pseudomonadota > Gammaproteobacteria > Burkholderiales > Burkholderiaceae_C > Methylibium. The sequence continues at coordinate 179,097 of NZ_DASTPW010000050.1, read as the reverse complement.
GGCATCGTGGTGGGCGTGGCGGCCGTGGTGGCGCTGATCAGCATCGGCAAAAGCGTCGAGCGGCAGGCACTGGCCGAGTTCGACGCGATGGGCACGCAAGTCGTCCATGTGCGCGTCTGGCAGGGACCGGGCTTCGAACACCTGGGCGCGCCCGTTGCGCGTGCGCCCCCAAAACCACATGTCCCGCTCCGGCCGCTGCTGGCATTGCACGACGTCCTGGCGCTGCCCGAGGTCGAGTTGGGCTCCGAACTGATGCCGGTGTTGTGCGAGCCAGCCGCTGCAGGAGGCCGACAGGGCGGTTCCGCCACGCCGGTGGTGGCCGTTCGGCCCGACATGCAGCACATCCTCGGGGTCAAGGTCGCGCGGGGCCGCTTCCTTCACGATCTGGACAAGAAGGCGCTTTGGGTGGTGCTCGGACACGAGGTCGATCGGCAACTGCAAGCCGCGGGCGTCGCGACGCAACCCGGCGCAGCCCTCTCGTTTTGCGGCACCACCTTCCATGTGGCCGGCGTGTTGTCCGCGGCCGGCAACTCCGAAACGACCGTTCCGGTGCGGATCGATGCCAGCATCTTCGTCTCGGTGTCCGCCGCCGCCCGCCTGCCGCAGTTCGATCGCGAGCAGTCCTTTGCGATGCGAGTGCGGCCGGACGTGTCGCCACCGGCGTTCGCCAGGACCTTGGAAGACCGCTTGAGGCAGGAAGGCCGCCAGGTGCAGACGACGACGTCGCAAAAGATCATCGAGCTGCGGCGCCGGCAAGCTGCGACCTACACGCGGTTCCTGACGGCGTTGAGCAGCATTTCACTGTTCGTCGGCGGGCTGGGGATCCTGAACATCATGCTCGTGGCGGTGGTCGAACGGCGGCGGGAGATCGGTATCCGCCTCGCCGTCGGTGCCGAAGACACCGACATCGTTTTGCAATTTCTGATGGAAAGCACGCTCCTGTCGATGGCCGGCGGCGCACTCGGCATCGTCGTGGGTTTGCTGGCCGCGGCGGGCGCCGCATGGCTGACGCAACTGCCCTTCGTGCTCTCCGCCGGCAGCATCGCGTCGGCGTTGGCGATCTCGCTGGTGATCGGCGTCTCGGCGGGTGTCTACCCCGCGCTGCGGGCCTCGCGCGAGGACCCGGTGGATGCCTTGCAAGGCGCATGAGCAAAAGGCGAGCGGGCACGACGCCGTGATCGTCGAGCGGTCGTGCCGCTGCGGCCGACCCCGTCGGTCGCATGCTCCCCCGCGAGCCCTCGGGAAACCGGGGTCTCGGTGGCCGCCGAACGATGCAAGCGTCGCGGCGCCCGGCAGCACGCGCAGGCGGGGCCTCAGCCGGGCGGCGGCAGCGGCTGGCCCAGCGCGCGCCGCCAGAGCCACGGCCAAGCGGTGGAGAGGTCGCCGCGGCCGCCGATGTTGCGCGCCACCACCGCTTGCCAGCGGCCGTCGGCGCCGCGCTCGGCGATCTCGAAGGCGAAGACGAAGTGCGGCGCCTGCCCCATGCGCAGGTCACTCAGCACGGCGCGCGGTGCGCCGCCTGCCCGCTGCGACGGCCGTTCGTCGACCGCGTAGAAGCCGCGTGAGAACCACGCCATGCGCTGGAAGGACGGCAGCGTGTCGAGGGCCGGCGCGAGCCGGGCGGTGCCGGTCGGCTGGAACACGAAGCGGATCGGCTCGCCGGCCGCCCGCCGGTCGAGCAGCGAGACGTAGCCCTCGTCGTAGCCGTCGGGCCGCATCGCGACCACGCGCCACAGCAGCGTGTTGAACGGCGCCGGCGTCACCAGCACCGCGCGGCCGGCGCCGCGATCGGGCAGCGCGGCCAGCGCCTGCTCGCGCGCCCACTGCTGCGCGGCGACGCTCCAGCCGAGATAGGCGGTCGACAGCAGCAAGCCGGCGGCGTTCCAGCGCAGCGCGCGCCGCGGCGCCCGCACGGCCAGCTCGCCGATCAGCCCGGCCAGCAACGGCAGCGTGTACAGCGGGTCGATGATGAAGATGCTGCCGACCGCGAACGGGTGCTCGCTGAACGGTTGCAGCAGCTGGGTGCCGTAGACCGTCATCGCATCGAGCAGCGGATGCGTGACCAGCGCGAGGCCGAGCGCGACCGACCAGCGCCGCCACAGCGCCCGCTGCCGCGCGAGCCACGCCACGAGGCCGCCGGCCAGCGGCGCGGCGAGCGTGAGCCAGAACAGCGAGTGGCTGTTCGCGCGGTGCATCGTCATGTTGGCGATCGCGTCGCCGTGGTCGATGAACACGTCGAGGTCGGGCAGCGTGCCGGCCACGCCGCCGGCGAGCGCGGCCTTCCACACCGCCGTGCGCCGGCCCATCACCGCGACCGCGCAGGCGGCGCCGAGCACGAACTGCGAAACCGAATCCACGTTCAGCGCCGCTCGACGATCAAGGGGGTGAGCTGCAGCGCCTCGCGCAGGCGCTGCGCGGCCGACTGCGCATCGTCGCGCGACGGGAAGGGCCCCGCCTGCAGCCGCCACAGCGGGCGCTCGTCCATCAGCGCAAGCAGCGGCGCGATCCAGTCGAGCTCGCCGGCGACGCGCTGCCGGAAGCCTTCGGCGCCGCTGCGCTCGCGGAAGGCGCCGAGCTGGACCCACCAGCCGCGCGCCGCGTTGGAGGCGGCGCGGCTCACGGCGGGGCTCGCCTCGGCCGCGGGTGCGGCAGCTGCCACCGGCACGGCGAGCGCGACCTCCTGCGCGACGGCGGGCGGCGTCGGCTCCGGCTGCGGCGCCGTCGTGCCGGCGGGCACGGCTGCCGCCGCCGGCGCCGCGGCGGCCCCGGCCCCTTCACGCCGCCACGCGCCGCTGCGGATCTCGTCGAAGGTGATGCGCTCCAGCTCGACCGGCGCGATGCCGCGCTGCACGCCCAGCTTGACCGCCGCCGCGTAGCTCAGGTCGATCACGCGGCCGGCGACGAAGGGGCCGCGGTCGTTGACGCGGACGATCACCTCGCGCCCGTTCGCCGGATTGCGCACGCGGGCGTAGCTGGGCAGCGGCATCGTCTTGTGCGCCGCGGTCATCGCGTGCATGTCGTAGAGCTCGCCGCTGGCGGTCTTGCGGCCGTGGAACTTGCGGCCGTACCAGGAGGCGATGCCCTTCTCGCGCAGCGGCGCGTCGCGTGCGATCGGCGTGTAGCTCTGGCCCAGCACTTCGTAGGGCTTGTTGGCGCCGCCGGGCTTGATCGGCTCGATGCGCGGCTCGGCGTCGGGGATCGCGACCGCGCCGGGCGGCGCCTGCTCGGGCGGGCCGTCGTTCTTCGGCGCGAGGCTGCAGCCGGCGAGCAGCGCGGCGGCAACGGCTGCGCCCGCCGCGATCGCGCGACGCACGTCGGTGCCGAAGCCGGGGCCCTGCCGCATGGTGGGCGCGACCATAGCGCAGCGCCTGCGCGCGCGATGTTTCGACGCGCATCATCGCGACTCCCCGCGATACCCACCGAACGCCGCCATGGACGCCCACGACCACGACTACGAACGCGGCCTGCGCAACCGCCGCGCGATGCTGGGCGACGCCTGGGTCGATCGCTCGACGACGCAGTCGACCGCCTTCAACGCCGACTTCCAGAACTTCATCACCCGCTATGCCTGGCACGAGGTCTGGGGCCGGCCGGGGCTTGCGGCGAAGACGCGGCGCGTGATCGTGCTCGCGATCACCTGCGCGCTCGGGCGCTGGGAAGAGTTCGAGCTGCACCTGCGCGCCGCGCTCGCCGGCGGCTCGGGCGCGAGCCTGGGCGCAGGCGACGATGCCGCAAGCGCCCTGACGCCCGACGAAGTCAGGGAGCTGCTGATCCAGGCGGCCGTCTATGCCGGCGTGCCGGCCGCGAACACCGGCATGGCGATCGCGGCCAGGCTGCTGCGCGAGCTCGGCCACGAGCTGCCGCTGCAGCCGGCCGGCGAGTCCGGCCATCCCGGCTGCGGCCGCAGCCGCAAGAGCCGTGGCGAGCCGGCGCTGCACTGCACGGTGCGCGAGGCGCGCAGCGGCCGCGCGGCCGGCACGATCGTCTTCAGCCACGCGCTCGGCGCCGATGCGAGCATGTGGGACGCGGTCGCGAACCGGCTCGCAGCCACGCACCGCGTCGTCTGCTACGACCACCGCGGCCACGGCGACTCGGCCGCGCCGCCGGGGCCGTACACGATGGCGCAGCTGACCGACGACGCCGCCGCGCTGCTCGACGAGCTGGCGTTCGGCCCGGTGCTCTGGGTCGGCCTGTCGCTCGGCGGCATGGTCGGGCAGGAGCTGGCGCTGCGCGCGCCGCAGCGGCTGGCCGCGCTCGTGATCGCGAATTCGAGCGCGCGCTTCGACGAGGCCGGCCGCGAGGCGTGGCTGCAACGCATCGCGGCGATCGAGTCCGGCGGGCTCGAAACGATCGCCGACGGCACGATGGCGCGCTGGTTCTCCGAAGCCTTCCGGCGCGAGCGGCCGGCCGAGGTCGCGCGCTGGCGGCGGCGCATCGTCAGCAACGACGCGCGCGCCTACGTCGCAGCCGGCCACGCGGTGCGCGAGCACGATGCGCTCGACCGCCTGGACGGCATCCGTGTGCCGACGCTGGTGATCGCCGGCGCGGCCGATGCGGGCACGCCGCCGGCGATGTCGCAGGCGATCGCGGCGCGGATCGCCGGCGCGCGGCTGGAGCTGATGGCCGATGTCGCGCACCTTTCGGCGCTGGAGCAGCCAGCGGCGTTCAGCGCGCTGATCGAGCGCTTCGCCGCCGAGGTCGCCGCAGCGGTGCCGCGCTGAGCGCGCTGCGCGTTGCGCTCGATCGCGGCAAGCTTCGGGCTGCTGCCACGGCCCGCCGCTATCCTCGGTCGCCATGGACGCACTCACGACCCTGATGCCCGCGGTGCCCGCCGCGCTGTGGTGGACGCTTTCCATCCTGCTGGTGCTGACCGGCCTGGCCGGCACGGTCCTGCCGGTGCTGCCGGGCACGCTGCTGGTGCTGGCCGGGCTCCTCCTGGGCGCGTGGATCGACGGGTTCGAGCGCGTGGGCGGCTGGTCGCTCGGCGTGATCGCCGTGCTGGCGCTGCTGGCCTGGGCGACCGACTACGTCGCCGCGCTGCTCGGCGCGAAGAAGGTCGGTGCGAGCCGCTGGGCGCTGATCGGCGCGGCGCTCGGCACGGTGCTCGGCCTGTTCATGGGGCTGGTCGGCGTGCTGTTCATGCCCTTCGTCGGCGCGGTCGCCGGCGAGCTGTACGCGCTGCGCCACCAGCCCGGCGCGCTGCAGGGCGGCACGACCTCGCAGGCCCTGAAGGTCGGCACCGCGACCTGGATCGGCATCATCGTCGGCACCGCGGTGAAGATCGCGCTGGTGTTCGTGATGGTCGGCGTCTTCGTCGTCGCCTACCTCTGGCGCTGAGCCCCCAGCCGTTCGCGCCAGACCAGACCTTCCGAGGTGCCCGCGCGCGGCCGGTACTCGCAGCCGACCCAGCCGGCCCAGCCGAGCGCGTCGATGCGCTCGAACAGCCCGCCGAAGTCCACCTCGCCCCGATCCGGCTCCTGGCGGGCGGGGACGCCCGCGATCTGCAGATGGCCGACGCGGCCGCCGGGCAGCCAGCGGGCAAGTTGGGCGGCAAGGTCGCCCTCGACGAGGGCGCAGTGGTAGAGGTCCATCTGCACCTGCAGGTGCGCGGCGCCCACGGCCGCGACGATCGCGTGCGCATGGTCCTGCCGGCTGAGAAAGTAGCCCGGGACGTCGCGCGGGTTCAGCGGCTCGATCAGCAGCGTGAGCCCGCGGCCTTCCGCGCGGCGCGCGGCCCATTCCAGATTCGCGAGGTAGGTCGCCTGCCAGGCGGCGTGCGCCGCCGCGTCGAACCCCTGCGCACGGCAGCCGGCGAGCAGGTGCAGGCGCGGGCTGCCGAGGCGTTCGCAGGCGTCCATGCCCTGCTCGACGCTGCGCCGGAATTCCGCCTCGCGGCCGGGCACCGCGGCGAAGCCGCGCTCGCCGCGCGGCCAGTCGCCGGCCGGCGCGTTCAGCAGCACCAGCGAAAGCCGCGTCGCGTCGAGACGCTCGCGGAAGCGCTCGATCCCGTGCTCGTAGGGGAACTGGCATTCGACCGCCGCGAAGCCGTCGCGCGCCGCGGCCTCGGCGCGATCGAGGAAGGCGTGCTCGGGGTAGAGCGTCGAGAGGTTGGCGGCGAAGCGCGGCATGCGTCGAAGCCGCGGGCCTCAGTGCTGCGGGCGGTCGAACGTGAGGCGAGGAGGTTGGCGCGCCCGGCTGGGATCGAACCAGCAACCCCTGCCTTCGGAGGGCAGTACTCTATCCATTGAGCTACGGACGCGACGAGCCGCGATTCTATCGCCGCCCTCTTGCGCGAGAGGCGCTTCGGCACCGCGCATCCGAAGCCGCGCGGGAGGCGACTCGTATACTCCGCCGCCTCCAAAAACGCGGCCGGCAACCCGCTTCAACAGCGCACCGCCGGCGCCGCGCCCAGGCAGCCCGCCACCCGCTTTTCCGAGGATTTCATGAGCGACGCCGCATCGAAGCACGCCCCTGCGCACGGGGATCCGGAGCCCAACCACGAAGGCCCGATCCGCACGCCGAAGCAGCTGGTGCTGGCGGTCGTCTTCTCGTTCGTGATCCCGATCGCGGTGATCGTGCTGCTGGCCGGCTATGTCGGCTCCTCGACCAAGCCGGCGGCCGGCAGCGACGAATTCACCGACAAGGCGATCGCCGCGCGCCTGGCGCCGGTCGGCAGCGTGGTCGTGAAGGACGCGAGCGACGTCACCTCGATGAAGGCCGGCGCCGAGGTCTATGCCGCCCAGTGCGCCGCCTGCCACGCGGCCGGCGTCGCCGGTGCGCCGAAGCTCGGCGACACCGCGGCCTGGGCACCGCGCATCGCGCAGGGCTACGAGACGCTGCTCAACTCCGCGCTCAAGGGCAAGGGCGCAATGGGCCCGCAGGGCGGCGGCGACTTCAGCGACTTCGAGATCGGCCGCGCGGTGGTCCACTTGGCCAACGGCAGCGGCGGCAAGCTCGCCGAGCCGAAGCCGGCCGCGCCGGCGCCCGCCGCTTCGGCCGCCGCGAATTAGCTCGCCGGGCTGAGCCGGTAGCCGAAGCGCGCCGGCAGCTGCGCGAAACGCGCCGCCTGCGGGCGCCACGCGCCGGCCTCGACGGCCGCGGCCGCCTCGTGCATGTCCATGCTGTGCACGATACCGAGGCCGAGGTCGGTCGCGAGGAACAGCCGGTCGGCGTCGTCGAGCCAGGCCGACTCGAAGCGCGCGGCGCGGCCGGTGTGGCTGGTGATCGTCGGCTGCGCGCCGTCGGTCCGCAGCCGCCAGACCCAGGGCGCGGCCTCGAGCTCGACGTAGACCCGCTGCGGCCCGTTCTGGAAGAACCAGGCGCCGTCGGCATCGACGCCGTAGTTGCGCGCGATGAAGTCGATCAGCTTGTCGTGCTCGATGCGGCTGCCCTTCGGGTGCGGGAAGGCGCCGGCGGCCTGGATGCGCTCGTCGCGCATGTACCAGTCGCCGCGCGCGTCGAGCCCGAGCCAGCCGCGACAGGCCGGCACGTTCGGCCATTTCTGGAGTGCCGCGACAACGAGATCGTCCATCGCGGCGATTGTCGAAGGCCGCGAAACCTGCGCGCTCAGCACGGAGATGCGAGCCAGTCGAGCACCGCTTCGGGCATCGCCAGCACCTCGCCGGGCCAGCCGCCGCTCGCGAATCCCACGTGACCGCCGGTCGCCGGCTGCCACAGCCGCACGTGCGCGCCGACCTCGCCCGGCCGCGGCAGGCTCGACGCCGGCACGAAGGGATCGTTGCGCGCGTTGATCAGCAGCGCCGGGATGCGCACATCCGCGAGCCGCGGCTTGGCCGAGGCGCGCGCCCAGTAATCGTCGACGCCGCGATAGCCGTGCAGCGGCGCGGTGAAGACGTCGTCGAAGGCGTAGAGGTCGCGCGCCGCGATGAGCCGTTCGCGATCGAACAGCCCCGGGTGCTGCGCGAGCTTGGCAAGCGCCTTCGGCTTCATCGTCGCGAGGAACATCCGGTCGTAGACGAGGTGGTTGAAGCCGCGGGTGATCGCATGGCCGGCGGCCGCCAGGTCGAGCGGCGCCGAGATCGCGCAGAGCGACTGCGCGATGCGCGCCGCGCCTGCGCCGGCCTCCTCGGCCCAGCGCATCAGCGCATTGCCGCCGAGCGAGACGCCGCAGGCGAACACCGGCGCGGCCGACGTGGCCCGCAAGCGCGTGAGCACCCAGCCGATCTCTTCGAAATCGCCCGAGTGGTAGGCGCGCGGCGCACGGTTCAGCTCGCCCGAGCAGCCCCGGAAGTGCGGCAGCGCGAGGCGCCAGCCGCGCTCGCTCGCGAGGCTCGCGAAGGCGTGCGCGTAGTGGCTCGCCGACGAGCCCTCGAGGCCGTGGAACAGCACGAGCTGCGGTGCGCCTTCGGGCGCGTTCGCATCCAGGTGGTCGACGTCGATGAAGTCGCCGTCGGGGCTGGCCCAGCGCTCGCGCAGCCAGCGGGTCGGCGCGCCGCGCCGGTCGCGCGCGAACAGCGCCGGCCAGATCGTCTGCGCGTTGCCGCCGGGCAGCCACCACGGCGTCGGCCAGCGCTGGCCGACACGCACCGGCGCCGCTGCGCCACCCGGCCGCGTCTCGACGCCGGCGGGCGTCCCTGCCGAGCCGTCCACGGTTCAGTGCAGCGTCGAGGGCGCTTCGGAGATTTCCTGCAGCTCGCGCGCCATGCCGGGGCTCGCGTGGTGCAGCACCATGCGCCAACCCTGGGGCCCCAGGATGTAGACGTTGGTGACGATCGCGTAGGCCTTCTGCAGGCCCTGGTCGCTGGTGACCTGCACGCGCTCGAGCACGTGGTGCACCGCGCTCGCATGCGTGCGCAGGCGCCGCACCTTCTCGGGTTCGACGTCGATCGCGCCGTTCGCGAAGATCGCCTCGAAGGCCGCGCGGATGGCGCCCGCGCCCACCATGCGCGGCCCGCCCGGATGCACGCACGCAACTTCCTCGTCGTCGGCCCACACGGACATCAGCTTGTCGATGTCGGCCTGCTGCAAGGCCTCGTAGAACTGGGCCTCGATGTCGTCGGGCGACGACGGTGGAGCACTAGGCTTCGGCGGCATGGAGGCGCGGATTCTAGGCACCGCCCTCCGGCAACACCCCAGGCGCGACGCCGAGGAATCGACTCCTAGAATCCGCCGCCCTATGGCCCATCCAGCCAAGCCCACCACCGATTGGAGCGACAAGAGCCGCGAGCTTGCGGCGGTGATGAGCCGCGTCGCGCTCGGCGACCGTGCAGCTTTCGGCACGCTCTACGACGCCACCAGCGCGCATCTGCTCGGCGTGGTGCTGCGTATCCAGAAGGACCGAGCCCAGGCGGAAGACGTGCTGCAAGAGGTGTACGTCAGCGTCTGGCGCGCGGCCCAGGGCTTCGACGCCACGCTGAGCCAACCGCTCACCTGGTTGACCAGCATCGCGCGCAACCGCGCGATCGACAGCCTGCGCCGCCGCCAGGCCGAGCCGACCACGGTCAGCAATGCCGGCGGCCTGGGCGACGACGACGAAACGGACATGCTCGACCATCTGGCTTCCCCGAACGCCGGCCCCTTTGAAAGGCTGGCCGATGCGGACGATGCCCGCGCGCTGCGCGGCTGCATCGGCGCGCTCTCGGGCGAGCAGCAGCAGAGCCTCGCGCTGGCCTTCTTCCAGGGTCTGTCGCATGCCGAGGTGGCCGAGCACCTCAAGCAGCCGCTCGGCACGGTGAAGAGCTGGGTGCGGCGCGGCCTCATCGCGTTGAAGAGCTGCCTGGAGCGCAACGGCGCCGTCTGACATGAAGCCGCCAAGCTCGCTTCGTTCATCGCCTCCCGAGGGGCCGTTGCCGCGCCTTCGGGCGTCCGGGCGGCGCTGACATGGACTACGGCCGCCCCGCCCTCGCCGACCGCCTTTCGGGCGAGTACGTGCTCGGCACGCTGCGCGGCGCCGCGCGTCGGCGCTTCGAGGCCCTGCTGCCGGCGCACCCGGTGCTGCGCGCCGCGGTCGCGGGCTGGCAGGCGAAGCTGATGCCGCTGGCAGCCGCCGTGCGGCCGGTCGAGCCTTCCGCGGCGGTGTGGGCGCGGCTGCAGCAGCGGCTGTTCGGCGAGCCCTCGAACGCGTCGGCGACGCCACCGGCCGGCCTGTGGCAGCGGCTCGCGCTGTGGCGCGGCGTGTCGGCGGTCGCGACCGTCGCGGCGCTGGGCTTCGCGCTGCTGCTCGCGCAGCCGAAGCCGGCCGTGGTGTCCGCGGCGCCGATCGTCGTCGTGATCGCGCCAAACCCGGAAGCCGCGAGCGTGCTGCAGGCCGGCTTCGCGGCGGCGGTGTCGGCCGACGGGCGCACGCTGGTGGTCCGGCCGATCCACGACATCGCGCCCGGCGCCGGCCGCGCGCTGGAGCTGTGGGCCGTGCCGTCGCAGGGCGCGCCGCGTTCGCTGGGGCTGGTCTCGGGCGAGCAGGCGACCGTCGTGCAGCGCGCCCAGCTGCTGCAGGGCACCGCCGCGTTCGCGGTGACGCTCGAGCCGGCCGGCGGCTCGCCGACCGGCGGGCCCACCGGCCCGGTCGTCTCGGTCGGCAAGCTGCAGATCTGATTTTTCTTGCCGCCTGCATCCGCGCGGGCGCCGTGCTCCGTAGTGGGCGACGGGAGGGCTTGCGGCCCTCCGTTCGACCCCATCAACAGGAGCACCCGATGCGCTTTGCCCTTCCGATCACCTCGACCGCCCTTGCCCTCGTGCTGGGCGCCTGCACGAGCACGCCGATGATGTCGCCGATGAAGGTGGACAACGCCGCACTGCCCGAGGCCGTGCGCGTGCCGGCCGGCGAGACGCAGAAGCTGTGGACGACCACCGACGCCGGCCAGATCACCTACGAATGCCGCGAGAAGAAGGACATGGCCGGCCAGTACGAGTGGGTCTTCGTCGGCCCGGCCGCGAAGCTGAAGGACGCGAGCGGCAAGGATGTCGGCAGCTACTTCGGCCCGCCGGCGACCTGGGTCTCGAACGACGGCTCGCGCGTCACCGCGAAGCAGGTCGCCGTCGCGCCGAACACCGGCACGCCGGGCTCGATCCCGTTGCAATTGGTCAAGGCCGACCCGGCCACCGGCGCCGGCGCGATGCAGGGCGTGAGCTACATCCAGCGCCTGAAGACCGTCGGTGGCGTGGCGCCGGCGACACCGTGCGCCGACGGCAACAAGGGCGAGAAGAAGATCGTCACCTACGCCGCGGACTACGTCTTCTACGGCAAGTGATGCGAGCCAGCCCCGTTGCGGCTTGACGCCGCTCCCCATCCAGGGGGCGCCGCTGGCGGACCGGCGAAGCCGGATCCGCGGCGGTTGCCGGGGAGGCGGTTCGCACAGGCGACGCTTTGTTCCAGAGCTTCGTCGGCGATCGCAGGCTCGATCGACTTCAGACACAGCAGGTGCCCGAAGCGGCACTCGCGGTCGAAGCAGGGCTGGCAGTCGAGCGGCGTCGCGCCGCGCATCGTCTTCAACCACAGCACGCGCGCATGCGGGTTGAGCGGCGGCGTGTGCTGGGGGCTGGTCGAGCCGAACAGCGCGACCTGCGGCACGCCGAAGCCGGCCGCCACGTGCATCAACCCCGAATCGTTGCTGGCGGCACCGCGCGCGGCGGCGATCAGCGCCATCGCGTCGTCGAGCGAGGTGCGGCCCGCCAGCACGCGGCAGGCGCCCGGGGCGAGCGCGGCGATGCGCTCGCCGATCTCGGCTTCCTTGGCCGAGCCCAGCAGCAGGATCGGCAGGCCGTCGCGCGCGTGCATGGTCCGCGCGAGCTCGGCGTAGTGCTCGGGCGGCCAGCGCTTCGCGCCGCCGTATTCGGCGCCCGGCGCGTAGACCCAGTAGCGCCGCGCTTCGACACCGTGGCGCGCGAGCGCGGCATCGACCACGGCGCCGTCGAGCCGCAACTGCGGCCGTGCGTCGGCCGCCACGCCGCCGGCCAGCGCGCCGTAGAAGCCGACCATCGGCGGCTTGCCGATCGGGTTCGGCAGTCGCTCGTCGAGCAGCCCGATGCGGCCCTCGCCCTGGTAGCCGACGCGCCGCGGGATGCGCGCGAGCCACGGGACAAGCGCGGACTTGAGCGTGTTCGGCAGCACGTAGGCGGCGTCGAAGCGGCCGCGCAGCGTGCGGGCGGTCGCCAGGCGGCCGCGCAGGTCGAGCCGGCCGTGCTCGAAGGGCATGGTGACGATGTCCGCGACCTGCGGCATCGCGCGCAGCACCGGCGCGACCCAGGGCAGCGCGGCCACCGTCAGCACCTCGCCGCGCGCGGCGAGCGCGGCGAGCATCGGCTCGGCCATCACCGCGTCGCCGATCCACTGCGGCGCGACAACGAGCGAGCGCGTCTTCAATGCGACGCCAGCTTTTCGCCGGCGGCGAGGCGGTAGACGGTGCCGCAGTACGGGCACTTGCAGCGGCCCTCGTCGTTCAGCCGCAGGAAGATGCGCGGATGGTTGCTCCACAGCGGCATCTTCGGATTCGGGCAGAACACGGCGCCGCCGCGCAGATCCGCCGCTGTCACTTCGACGACCGCCTCGCCGCTCGCCGGCTTGTGCATCGAAGCCGCCTTCACTGCGCCACCGGCGTCAGCCAGCCCGCGTACTTGGGGTTGCGGCCGAGCACGATGTCGAAGAAGGCGGACTGGATCTTCTCGGTGATCGGGCCGCGCGAACCCGCGCCGATCTCGATGCGGTCGAGCTCGCGGATCGGCGTGACCTCCGCCGCGGTGCCGGTGAAGAAGGCTTCGTCGGCGATGTAGACCTCGTCGCGGGTGATGCGCTTTTCGACCAGCTTCAGGCCGAGGTCCGCGCAGATCGCGAACACCGTGTTGCGGGTGATGCCATTGAGCGCGCCGGCCGACAGGTCGGGCGTGTAGATCACGCCGCCCTTGACGACGAACAAGTTCTCGCCCGCGCCTTCGCTGACGAAGCCCGAGGCGTCGAGCAGCAGCGCCTCGTCGTAGCCGTCGTCGGTGGCTTCCATGTTCGCGAGGATGGAGTTGGTGTAGTTCGACACCGCCTTCGCCTGCGTCATCGTGATGTTCACGTGGTGGCGGGTGTAGCTGCTGGTCTTCACGCGGATGCCGCGCTTCAGGCCTTCCTCGCCGAGGTAGGCGCCCCAGGGCCAGGCCGCGACCATCAGGTGGATCGTGTTGCCCTTCGGGCTGACGCCGAGCTTCTGGTCGCCGATCCAGGTGAGCGGGCGCAGGTAGCCGGATTCCAGCCGGTTCTGCACGATCACGTCGCACTGGGCCTGCATCACCTGCTCGGGCGTGAACGGGATCTTCATGCGCAGGATCTTGGCGCTGTTGAAGAGGCGCTCGGTGTGCTCGCGCAGCCGGAAGATCGCGGTGCCCCGTTCGGTCTTGTAGGCCCGCACGCCCTCGAAGGCGCCGCAGCCGTAGTGCAGCGTGTGGCTCAGCACGTGGATCCGCGCGTCGCGCCACTCGACCATGCGACCGTCCATCCAGATCTTGCCGTCACGATCGGACATCGACATCGCAGTTCCTCGGCCAGTTTCGAGGCGGCGGATTCTACGAGCCGCCTACCTCCCGAGCCCGCCGCAAAGCGGCAAGCGCGGCCCGGTCTCGCGCGGCGCGCTTGGGCAAATTGCCCGAGGTGGGCCTGCGCCCTTGCCGGCTCGGTGCCGCAGCGCCGACAGTCGCCCCCCATACGCACGAAGGCCCGCCGATGAAGTTGCTGCCCCTGATGGTGATCCGCCTGTTCGGCATCGCGGCGCTGTGCCTCGCGGGCACGGCCGCGTGGGTGGTGGTCGACGCGCACGCTGCGATCGAGCGCGAAACCGAGGCCTCGGCCGACCGCGTCGGCCGGCACCTGGGCGCCCTCTACTGGCAAGAGCAGCTGTGGCGCGGCCGCGGGCGCACGGCGTTGAACACAGCGGCGCCCGAATGGCAGTCGTTCGCGACCTTGAACCTGATCTCGCCCGGCGTGTGCGTCACCTTCGCGCTGCAAGGCGAGGCGCCGCGAACCTTGTGCAGCCAGACGGCCGCGCTCGGGCGCGCGGCGCCGGGCTGGTTCGTCGCGGCCTACGAGGCGCTTTTCCCGCCACAGGTCGCGCTGCGCCGCCCGCTGTTCGAGCGCGATGCGTCGCTCGGCCACGCGCTGCACGCGCCCGACCGCGGCGCGGCGATCCGCCAAGCCTGGCAGCTGGTGTCGCTGGTGGTGGTGATCGCCGCGGGCCTGGCCTGCGGCATCGCGGTGCTCGCGGCCGCGATGATCGGGCGCACGCTCAAGCCCACCCGCGCCATCGTCGAAGGCCTGCGCAAGCTCGAACACGGCCAGCTCGGCTCGCGCCTGCCGGCGTTCCGAGTCGCCGAGTTCGCGCGCATCGGCTCGGCGGTGAACGCACTGGCGGGCCAGCTCGCCACCACGCAGGCCGAGCGCGCCGCGCTCACCACGCGCCTGCTGGAAGTGCAGGAAGCCGAGCGCCGCGCGCTGGCGCGCGATCTCCACGACGAGTTCGGCCAGTGCCTCACCGCGACCGCGGCGCTCGCAGCGTCCATCGAGGCCGGCGTGCCCGAAGGCCGCGACGACATCGCCGACGAGGCGCGAGCCATCGGCCGCGCGCAGGAACGCATGATGAAGACGCTGCGCAGCACGCTCGTGCGGCTGCGCACGCAGGACATCGCGGAGATCGGGCTGGAGGCGAGCCTGCGCCAGCTCGTCGGCGAGCACAACCTGCGCACCCCGACACGCTCGGTCTTCCGCCTCGACGTGAACGGCGAGATCGCCACGCTGCCGCGCGAGGTCGCGATCGACGTCTACCGCATCGCCCAGGAGTGCCTGACGAACGCCGCGCGCCACGGCATGCCGAGCGACGTGCGCCTGAGCGTGGCGCGCAGCGGCGGCGGCGCGCCGGCCGTGGCCGTGACGGTCGAAGACGACGGGGGCGGCGACGCGACGCGGCTCGGGCGCGAAGGCGGCCACGGCATCGCCGGCATGCGCGAGCGCATCGCCGCGCTCGGCGGCAGCCTCGCGATCGGGCGCGCGAAGCGCGACGCGCGCGGCGTCCGGGTCACGGCGGTGATCCCCTGCGCGGCGCCGGCGGCACCTGCGTTCGCCGGTGCCACGGCATGACGGCGGCGGTGTCGATCCTGCTCGTCGACGACCACCCGGTCGTGCGCGAGGGCTACCGGCGGCTGCTCGAACGCCAGCCCGGCTACAGCGTCTGCGCCGAGGCCGACGACGCCCCGGGGGCCTACGCCGCCTATTGCGAGCACGCGCCGGACGTGGTCGTGATGGACATGCTGCTGCCGGGCGCGAGCGGGCTCGACGCGCTGCGCCACATCCGCCAGCGCGATGCCGAGGCGCGCGTGCTCATCGTCACGATGCATGCCGGCGCCTCGCTCGCGCTCAAGGCGCTGGAGGCCGGAGCCTGGGGCTACGTGACCAAGAGCAGCGGGCCCAGGGAGCTGGTGCGCGCGGTCGCCGCCGTGGCCGCGGGCCAGCGTGCGCTCAGCGAGGACACCGCGCAGGCCATCGCCGCCGACCGGCTCGCCGATCCGATGGCGCTGCTCGAAGAGCTGGGCGCGCGCGAGACCGAGATCCTGCGCATGCTCGCCTCCGGCTGCACGATCGACGCGATCGCCGCGGCACTGAACCTGAGCGAGAAGACGGTGCGCAACTACCACTACGGCATCAAGAACAAGACCGGCGCGCAGACCGATGCGCAGCTCGTGTGGCTCGCTCTCAGCGTCGGTCTCGTGCAGGTGGACGACCTGCGCGCGGCGCTGCCGTTTCCCGTCCCGACGCTGCGCATGGCCGATTGAAGGCGGATGGATCGCCCTGCACGGGCCGCGGCCCCGATCAGCATTTCAACGACGAATCACCCATGAGCACCGAACACCGCCTTGCCGACTGGCGCGAAACCGCGTTGAAGCTCGAACGCGCCGTCCAGGACGTCGTGATCGGCCAGGCCCAGACGATCCGCCTGATCAACGTCGCCACGTTCGCGCGCGGGCACGTGCTGCTCGAAGGCGACGTCGGCGTCGGCAAGACCACCGTGCTGCGCGCCTTCGCGCGCGGCATCGGCGGCGACTTCGAACGGGTCGAGGGCACCGTCGACCTGATGCCCGGCGACATGGTCTATCACACCTACGTCGACGGCGAAGGCAAGCCGCGCATCGACCCGGGCCCGCTGCTGCGCCACGGCGAGCGGCTCACCACCTTCTTCTTCAACGAGATCAACCGCGCGCGGCCGCAGGTGCAGTCGCTGCTGCTGCGGGCGATGGCCGAGCGCACCGTCTCGGCCTTCAACCGCGAGCACCGCTTCCCGCACATGACGGTGTTCGCCGACCGCAACAAGGTCGAGAAGGAAGAGACCTTCGAGCTCGCCTCCGCCGCGCGCGACCGCTTCATGTTCGAGCTGAACATGAGCAAGCCGGGCGACCGCGCCGTCCGCCGCGCGCTCGCCTTCGACACCGCGTACCACGACGCCGATGCGCTGATCGACCGGGTGCCGCCCGCGCTGCTGCCGTGGGACCAGCTCAATGCCGTCGGCGCGCTGATCCAGCAGTCGGTGCGTGCCAGCGAGGCGATCGAGCGCTACGTGCTTGACCTGTGGGAGGCCAGCGAGGACCCGCTGCGCTTCGGCGTGCAGCTCGAGGGCATCGACATGAAGCGGCTCGTGCTGGCCGGCGCCAGCCCGCGCGGCATGAGCGCGCTGCTGCGCGCGGCGCGCGTCGTCGCCTGGCTCGAAGGCCGCACGCACCTGACGCCCGACGACCTGCACGCGGTGCTCCCGTCGGTGCTCGCGCATCGCGTGTTCTTCTCGCCGGTCTACGAGCTGCGGCGCGGCGAACTGGCGCCGGCGCTGGTGCAGAAGATCATCGACAAGATCGTCGCGCCCTGATGGACCACCACGGCATGTCGCAAGCCAACGAGTTCCATTACCGGCTGCCCGGCCGCTTCGGCGGGCGACGGCCGGGCGCGCACCACGGCCGCAGCCTCGGCACCGGCATCGAGTTCGCCGCGCACCGGCGCCTGCTCGACCATCCCGACCCGCGCCGCATCGACCTGCGCGCCAGCCTGCGCGACGTGCAGGGCGAATGGCAGGTGCGCGTGCAGCGCCAGCGCACGGCCGTGCCGGTGCACGCGGTGGTCGACGTGTCGGCGTCGATGGCCTTCGGCGCCGAGCGGCCGAAGCTGCACGTCGTCGCGGACTTCGTCGAGGCGCTCGGCGCCAGCGCCTTTCGCAGCGGCGACGCTTTCGGTCTGCTCGCCTTCGACCACGCCGAGCGCGACGAGCTCTTCGTGCCGCCGCGCCACAGCCGCGGCGCCGGCGTCGCGATGGCCGAGTCGCTGCGCGGGTGCCGCACCGAGTCATCGCACCAGCACGACCGCGCGCACGAGCACACCGCCGCAGCGCTCGGGCGCACGCTCGCGCGGCTCGCCGGTCGCGAGGGGCTCGTGTTCCTCGTGTCCGACTTCCACTGGCCGCTCGACCCGCTCGGCGCGGCCTTGCAGCAGCTGGCGCCGGCGCGCGTGGTGCCGATGGTGGTGTGGGACCAGGCGGAGGTCGAGCCGCCGGCCGCGCGCACGCTGCTCGCGCTCAGCGACGCCGAGACCGGCGTGCGCCGCACGCTGTGGATGCGCGAATCGCTGCGCCGCCGCTGGAGCGACGGTGTCGCCGAACGCCGCCGCGCGCTGCACGCGCTGTTCGACGCGCACGACATGCCGCCCTTCCACCTGCAAGGCCGCTTCGACGCCGAGGCGCTGACGCGGCATGTCCTGGAGGCCGTCGCATGAAGTGGCCGAGCCTGCTGGCGGCCGCGGCGATCGCCTGCTCGGGCGCGTTCGCGGCCGACACCGTCGAGCAGCCGCGCAGCTTCGGCCACGTGCTCGGCGACGTGCTGACGCAGCGCGTGCTGCTCGCGCCCGGCGCGCCGGAGTTCGCCGCCGCGGCGCTGCCGCCGGCCGATCGCGTCGGGCTGTGGTTCGAGCGGCGCGCGCCGCGCATCGAGCGCGACGCCGAAGGCCGGCGCTGGCTCGCGGTCGACTACCAGGTGATCAACGCGCCGCGCGCGCTGACCGCGGTGGCGCTGCCGGCGCTGAGCCTGGCGCGCGCCGACGGCAGCGCGGTGAGCCTGCCGGCGTGGCCCGTCAGCCTCGGACCGCTGACGCCGCCCGAGGCCTTCGGCCAGGGCGGGCTGACGCGGCTGCGGCCCGAGCGCGAAGTCGCGCCGCGGCCGACGGCCGCGATCGAGGCCCAGCTGCGCGCCGCGCTGCTCGCCCTGGCCGGCGTGCTGCTCGCGTGGCTGGGCTGGTGGCTGTGGCGCAACCGGCGCGAAGCGCAGCGCCTGCCGTTCGCGCGCGCCTGGGGCCGCGTGCGGCGGCTCGACGAATCGGCGCCGCAAGCCTGGCTGGCGCTGCACGAGGCGATCAACGCGACCGCCGGCCATGCGGTGCATGCGGCGACGCTCGGGCGCTTCCTGAGCCGCGCGCCGCACCTGCAGGCCTTGCAGGACCGACTCGAAGGCTTCTTCCGCCACTCCGGCGAGCGCTTCTTTGCCGAGGCGCCCGCCGCCTCGCCCTTCCCGCTGCGCGAGCTGAGCCGGCTGCTGCACGAGGCCGAGCGCCGCCACCGCCGCTGAACGGATCCACGATGCCCTTCGACTTCGCCCAGCCCGCCTGGCTGCTGCTCCTGCCGCTGGCGCTGCTGCCGCTGCTGCGCCGGCGCAGCGACACGCTGGTGTTCTCGGCGCTCGCTTGGCTGCCGGCCGACCCGGTCGGCCGCGCCGCCGGCTTCCTGTGGCGCGCGTTCGCGCTGCTGGCGATCGCCGGCACCGTGATCGGCCTCGCCGGCCCCGGGCGCAGCGGCACCGAGGTGCTGCGCACCGGCCGCGGCGCGGAGATCCTGATCCTGATGGACCGCAGCTCCAGCATGGACGCGAACCTGATGGCCAAGGACATGAAGTCCGGCGGCCAGTTCGACGGCAGCAAGCCGACCAAGAGCGCGGTCGTGCGCGGCCTGCTCGCCGACTTCGTGGCCAAGCGGCCCGACGACCGCTTCGCGCTGATGACCTTCAGCACCGCCTCGATGCTGGTGGCGCCGTTCACCCAGGACCACGCCACCGTGCAGGCCGGCCTGCAGGCCACCGGCGTCGGCCGCGGCCTGCCCGACACGCTGATGGGCCGCGCGCTGCTCGCGGCGATCGAGCAGTTCGAGCGGCGTCCGTACTCGGGCAGCCGCATCGTGATCGTCGTCTCCGACGGCGGCGCGCAGCTCGACGAGGCGCAGCGCCAGCGCATCGCCGCCGGGCTCGCGCGCCACCGGATCGGGCTGTACTGGATCTACATCCGCAGCGGCCCGAATTCGCCCGACCTCACGAAGCCCGGGGCCGGCACGCTCGATTCGGAAGAGGAGCTCGCGCTGCACACCTACTTCCAGACGCTCGCGACGCCCTACCGCCTCTACCAGACCGACGACGCGCAGGCGATGGCGCAGGCGATGGCCGAGATCGACCGGCAGCAGAACTTCCCGCTGTCGTTCCGCGAGCGCGTGCCGCGGCTCGACCACAGCGCCGGCTTCTTCATCGCCGCGCTGCTGAGCTGCCTGGGCCTGCTGGCCTGCCGCGCGCTGCAGCTGCCCAGCTGGCGGGCGACCCCATGAAGCGGATCTCGATGCACGCGGCCTTCGCCGCGGTGGCGCTGGCGGCCGCGGCCGTCGCGGCGGTGCAGGGGCTGCGGCTGCAGCAGGCGAAGCGGCTCAACGCGGAGATCGCCGGCGCAGCGCAGGCGCCGGCCGAGGCGGCGGCCGACCGCTGGCGCGACGCGGCGCGCGAGGTGCGGCTCGCGCGCGCCGGCGCGTTGTCGAAGGCCGGCGGCTTCGATGCCGCGTTCAAGAGCTACAGCGGCCTGATCGAGCTCGGGAACCTCGACGAAGTGGGCCGCCACGCGCTTTACAACCTCGGCACGATGCACCTGCGCCAGGCGCTCGCGCACGGCGGCGACGCGGCCGGCGGGGCCGAGGCGCTGAAGATGTCGCCCGAGACGGCGCCGCTGGTCGAGCTGGCCAAGCAGCGCCTGCGCGAACTGCTGCGCGACGCGCCCGACGACTGGGACGCCCGCTACAACCTCGAGCGCGCGCTGCGGCTCGCGCCCGAGGAGCAGGAGGCCGTCGCCGAGGAAAGCAACACGCCGGTCGAGCGCCGCAACGTGATGCTGCGCGGCATGGACCCGGGGGACCTGCCTTGAGCGCCCTGCCGGCGCGCATCGTCCGCCGGCTGCTGCAGCGCGGCTCGCGCTCGATCGCCGCGGCGGTGCTGCTGCTCGCCGCCGCGGTAGGGCTGCCGCCGGTCACGCTGCAGCGGCCGACCTACGAGTACCTGGTCGTCTTCGACGTCACCCAGAGCATGGACGTCCCCGACCAGACGCTTGCCGGCGCCCCGGCGAGCCGCCTCGCCTTCGCCCGCGCTTCGGCCCGCGAGGCGCTGCGGCGCCTGCCCTGCGGATCCAAGGTCGCCTGGGGCGTGTTCGCCGACTACCGGGTGATGCCGCTGCTGATGCCGGTGGAGGTGTGCGAGCACTACGACGGCCTGCTCGCCTCGCTCGAGCAGATCGACGGCCGCATGCGCTGGGCCAACGCCAGCAACGTCGGCAAGGGCCTGAGCTGGGCGGTGCGCACCGCGCGCAGCATCGAGCCGCACACCCGCATCGTCTTCTTCACCGACGGCCAGGAAGCCCCGCCGCTGCGCAGCGGCAGCGAGGTGCCGCCGATCCAGGACATCACGCCGGGCGAGGTCGGCGGCTGGCTGATCGGCGTCGGCGGCGACGTGCCGGCGCGCATCCCGCGCAGCGACCGCGACGGCCGTGCGCTCGGCTACTGGGCGGCGGCCGACGTGGTCCAGCGCTACGGGCCCGGCGCGCCGGGCACTGCGCATGAACACTTGTCCGAGCTGCGCGAGCCGCACCTCAAGGCCTTGGGCAAGCTGATGGGCGTCGGCTACCGGCGGCTCGCCTCGCTCGACGGCGCCGCGCAAGCCATGCTCGATCCGCAACTGGCGCAAAAGCAGGCCGTCGAGACCGACTTGCGCTGGATTCCTGCGCTGCTGGGCCTGCTGACGCTGGGCTGGCGCTTCGCCCCTGAGAACCGGTGGTTACCGAAGCGGCGACGGGCGTGATCCTCACGCCACAGCCCCACCCCCGAAACCGGGGGTGGGGGCCCCGGCCGCGATTGCCCGGTCACCCCGGACCGCCTAGCTTTGGAGCGTGTCCTGCACCCCTCGAATCCTTCCCACGGCGCCGATGCGCCGCACGCGCAAGCGCGCCTCGTCGCGGTCGCGCCGTGTGCGTGCGAGCGCCTTGTCGGTCGCCTTGGTCTGCGCCGGCGTGCTGCTGCCCGCCGCCGCGCACGCGGCTCGCGAATCCTGCGGCGAAGCCGGCGCCAAGCCGTCGGCCTGCACGGAGGTCCTGCCGCTGCTGCGCACCGGCGGTCATGAAGCCACGATCCTGCTGGCCGCGGCCCCCACCGGTGCCGCGGCGGTCAGGCCGGTGCTGACCAGCCCCTGGCCGCGGCCCTACCCGCTCGATCCGCCATCGTTCACCTCGGCGGCCCTGCCGGCCTCGAGCGACTTCGACGCCAACGCGGCGGCCGCCCCGATCGGCAGCGACCCGAGCCTGCTCGGGCTGCTGTTCGCCGCGCTCGGGGTCGTCGGCTTCGTCGCGCACCGCCGCAGCGGGCGCTGAGCCGGTCCGCACGGCTCCAGCCGAGCGAGGAAGCCGCTAACCCGCCGGGCCGGCCGGCTGGCCGTCGAGCGTCCACGAGACCACCCGGCCGCGCCGCAACACCACCTGCACCTCGCGCCCGCCGGCATCGGCCCAGCGGTAGCGCTCCTCGTCGGCCGCGCCGGCGCCCGCAAGCGGCTCGCCGAGGCTGCCGGCCAGCGGCAGGACGTCGGCGAGCCGCAGGCCGGGCTTCAGCTTCGCATGCAGCATCACCGCGCTCGCGACGCTGCCCATCGGCGCCTGCGCGGCCCGCCGCGTCGTTCGCAGCGCACGGTTGAACTGCAGCAGCAGCCAGAACACGATGACGGTCACCGCGAGCACCAGCCCGCGCGCGCCCCAGCCCGCGTAGCCGGCGACCAGCGCCAGCGCCGCCAGCGCCCATCCGATCGCCGGGTGATGGCCCATGGTCAGGCCACCCGGCCGAGCACCGCGGCCTCGGTGCGGCCGACGCGGCCGCTGCGCAGCGCGTCGGCCCAGTCGCCGCGACCCTGCGCCTCGGCGCGCCGCGCGGCGGCTTCGGCGTCGTACGCGGTCGCCCGCAGCTCGGCGCGCCAGCCGGCGCCGGCGGACTCGAGCAGCGCCCAGCGCGCGGCCGCGTCGCCGTTCTCGACGTGGTGCCGGTGCGGCCGCTCGTCGTCGTAGGCCGGCAGGCCGACGCTGCCCGGGTTGACGAGCAGCCGGCCGTCGCCGAGCCGCCGCACGCGCGGCAGGTGGCTGTGGCCGCACAGCAGCACGGCGGCGGGCTCGGCGCCGTCGAGGCGCTCGAGCAGTTCGGCTTCGGTGGCCGCGCGCAGGCCCAGCGAGCCGGCGCGGCCGAAGTCGTCGGTCACGGTTTCCATCAGGTAGCGGCAGTCGCTCGACGGCGTGCCGTGGCAGGCCGCGACGCCGCCGGCAAGCCGCAGCGACTTGGGCAGCGTGCGCAGCCAGGCGCGCTCGGGCTCGCCGAGCGCGCGTGCCGCGAGCGCGTCGCTGCCGCGATCGCGGGGGTCGACCGCGGTGCCGAGCGCGAGCAGCTGCCGCTCGTGGTTGCCGGCGAGCGTCGGCAGGGCCAGCGGCATCAGCCGCTCGATCGTCTCGCGCGGCCACAGCGGGCCGCTGGCGACGTCGCCGAGGTTGACGATGCGGTCGACACCCAGCGCGCCGATCTCGGCCAGCACCGCGTCGAGCGCGGGCAGGTTGCCGTGGATGTCGGAGACGACGGCGAGGCGCATCTCAGCCCAGCCCGCGCAGCACGTCGATCGCCTCCTCGACCCGCTCGACCGCGTGGATCGTCAGGCCCTCGATCGCGTTGCGGCCTTTCGGCGCATTGGCTTTCGGCACCAGCGCGACGCCGAAGCCGAGCTTCGCGGCTTCCTTCAGGCGCTCCTGCCCGCGCGGCGCGGGCCGCACCTCGCCGGCGAGGCCGACTTCGCCGAAGGCGACGAAGCCGCGCGGCAGCGGCTTGCCGCGCAGGCTGCTCTGGATGGCGAGCATCACCGCGAGGTCGGCCGCCGGCTCGCCGATGCGCACGCCGCCGACGGCGTTGACGAACACGTCCTGGTCCATGCACGCGACGCCGGCGTGGCGGTGCAGCACCGCGAGCAGCATCGCGAGCCGGTCGCGGTCGAGGCCGACGGACAGGCGCCGCGGGCTCGGCCCGCCGCCATCGACCAGCGCCTGCAGCTCGACCAGCAGCGGCCGCGTGCCTTCGAGCGTGACCATCACGCACGAGCCCGGCACCGGCTGCGCGTGCTGGGACAGAAAAATCGCGCTGGGGTTGCTCACGCCCTTGAGGCCGCGCTCGGTCATCGCGAACACGCCGATCTCGTTGACCGCACCGAAGCGGTTCTTGATCGCGCGCACGAGGCGGAAGCTGGAGTGCGTGTCGCCCTCGAAGTACAGCACCGTGTCGACGATGTGCTCCAGCACGCGCGGGCCGGCGATCGCGCCCTCTTTGGTGACGTGGCCGACGAGCACGATCGTCGTGCCGCTCGCCTTCGCGAGCCGCGTCAGCTGCGCCGCGCACTCGCGCACCTGCGCGACCGAGCCCGGCGCCGAGGTGAGCTGGTCGGAGTACAGCGTCTGGATCGAGTCGATCACGCAGAAGGCGGGCGCTTCGGCCTCGATCGTCGCCTGGATGCGTTCGAGCTGGATCTCGGCGAGCACGCGCACCCGCGCGCCGTCGAGCCCGAGCCGGCGCGCGCGCAGCGCGACCTGCGCGCCGCTTTCCTCGCCGGTCACGTAGAGCACCTTCATCCGCGAGGAGAGGGCCTCCACCGCCTGCAGCAGCAGCGTGCTCTTGCCGATGCCCGGATCGCCACCGATCAGCACGACGCCGCCCGCGACGATGCCGCCGCCGAGCACGCGGTCCAGCTCCTCGATGCCGATTGGCGTGCGCGCCACCTCGCCCGCCTCGATCTCCGACAGCGTCGCGACCGGCAGGCTCTTCACCACCGACTCGAAGCGGTGCCGCGTGGCGCCGCTGCTCTCGGCGATCGATTCCTGCAGCGTGTTCCAGGCACCGCACGACGTGCAGCGGCCGAGCCACTTGGCGCTCGTGGCGCCGCACTCGGTGCAGGTGTAGACGGTCCTGTCCTTGGCCATCGGGCCATTCTCGTCGCGGGCTCGCGAAGGCCGGCGCGCGTGCCCTCGTCAGTCGCCCGGCGGGCTGCGGCGCGCGGCCTTGATCGCCCCGCGCTGGCTCTTGCCTTCGAGCCGCCGCTTCTTCGACGCGAGTGTGGGCTTCGTCGCGACGCGCTTCTTCGGCGGGCGGCTCACGCTTTCGATCAGCGCGAGCAGGCGGTCGAGCGCGTCCTCGCGGTTGCGCGCCTGCGTGCGCTGCTCCTGCGCCTTGATCACGACGACGCCGTCGTCGGTGATGCGCTGGTCGCCGAGCGCGAGCAGCCGCGCCTTGTGCGGATCGCTCAGCGACGGCGAGCCGACGATGTCGAAGCGCAGGTGCACCGCGCTCGACACCTTGTTGACGTTCTGCCCGCCGGCACCCTGCGCGCGGATCGCGGTGAACTCGCTCTCGCTTTCGAGTCGCTCGCGCAGCGAGCGCGGCGTGCCGCTCACGCGCCGGCGGCCTTGATGGCCTGCCGGCGCTCGTCGAGCTCGCGGCGCAGCGCCTTGCGACGCGCGGCCTCGCCCTGACGGCGGCGCGCTTCGTCGTCGGCCGGCACCAGCGGCGGCACCGGCGCGGGCCGGCCGTCGTCGCCGACCGCGACCATCGTGAAGTAGCAGCTGTTCGCATGCCGCTGCACCTGGGTGCGGATGTTCTCGGCGACGACGCGGATGCCGATCTCCATCGACGAGCTGCCGGTCAGGTTGACCGACGCGAGGAAGGTCACCAGTTCGCCGACGTGGATCGGCTCGCGGAACGTCACCTGATCGACCGACACCGTGACGACGTAGCGCGCCGCGTAGCGGCTCGCGCAGGCGTAGGCGACCTGGTCGAGCAGCTTCAGGATCGTGCCGCCGTGGACGTTGCCGGAGAAGTTGGCCATGTCCGGCGTCATCAGCACCGTCATCGAAAGGCGGTGGCTCGGGCGTTCGTCGTTCATCGTCGAGGGCGTTCGGCGGCAGCGGCTGCGGGCCCTCAATGATGCAGGCCGGGCTGCAGGTCGATCACCTCGTGCTGCGGGCCGGCCAGCCGCGGCAGCGCCGCCTGCACGCGCCGGCATTGTTCGATGTGGCGGTCGCACAGCCGCTTGAACATCCAGCCCGACAGCGCCGCCGAGGCCGCGAGCCCGGCCACCGGCGCCAGCTTCGCGGCCTGCTGCGCCGACAGCCGCACGCCGAGCGCGCGCACCGCGCCGAACAGCACCTGCTGGGTGACCACGCGCCCGATCAGGTAGCTGCCGACCTCGGCGGCGAGGTCGTCGACGCGCGTGCGCAGCGCCGGTGGCAGCGCGGCGATCTGCTGCGGCGCGAGGCCGTGCACGCTGCTGATCTCGTCGATCGTGCTCTTCAGCAGGTGGGCGTTCACGAACAGATCGACGCCGGCGACCGGCAGCGCCGACACGCCGGCTGCCTTCAGCGCCTGCCGGCGCACCAGGCGGCGGCAGTGACGCAGCGCGGCGTCGTCGGCGAGCGGGTGCGGCGCGGTCGCGTTCATGGGCCGCCGATCATCGGCCCGCGCGGCGGGCCGCCGCGTAGGACGACAGCGCGACCACGGTGGTCAGCAGCGTGCCCCAGGCCAGGTCGGCCAGCACGACCGAGACCGGGAAGCCGCGCAGCGTCGCGAGGTTGGTCAGGTCGTAGGTCATGTAGGCCATGAAGCCGAACACCGCGCCGTGCTGCGCGGCGCGCCGCGAGGAGCCTTCCGCGAGCGCGGGACGCACCGCGAAGTAGACGACGCCGGCCAGGTAGAACAGGTAGAAAGCGATCGCGCCGTCGAGCCGCACGTTGTCGGCCATCAGGTGGCCGATGCGCTCGCGGTAGAAGCCGATCGCCGACGTGAGCCAGACCACGTCGAGCACCAGCATCACCGCCGCCGCGGCGAGGTAGGCCACGATCCATACGCGCATACGACTTCCTTTCGCGTCAGAGAGGGTTGTGCTCGACCACCCGCACCGGCACCCGCGGCGCCAGCGCGCACATCAATTCATAGCCGATGGTGCCGGCGGACAGCGCCACGTCGTCGATCGGCAGTCGTGCACCGCCCGGGCCTTCGCCCCACAGTGTGACTTCGCTGCCGAGCCCGGCTTCGATGCCGGCGGCGAGCACCGGCTCCAGATCGACGGTGACCATGTCCATCGACACCCGCCCGACCAGCCGCGTGCGCACGCCCTCGACCAGCACCGGCGCGCCGGTCGGCGCATGGCGCGGGTAGCCGTCGGCGTAGCCGCAGGCGACGACGCCGATGCGCATCGGCCGCTCGGCGGTGAAGCGGCTGCCGTAGCCGACGCTGTCGCCGCGACACAGGCTCTGCGTCGCGATCAGCTTCGAGCGCAGCGTCATCGCGCAGCGCAGGTCCCAGTGCGCAAGGTCGTGCACGGGCGCGTCGGGCGCCGAGCCGTAGACCATGATCCCGGCGCGCACCCAGTCGGCCGCGACCGCGTGGCGCAGCGTGGCGGCGCTGTTCGCGAGGCTGCGCTCGCCGGGCAGGCCTTCGGTGGCCTGCTCGAAGAGCGCCAGCTGGCGCGCGATGCCGGCTTCGCCGTCGGCCGCCGGGTCGGCAGCCGTGTCGGCATTCGCGAAGTGCGTCATCAGCGAGACCTCGCCGACCTGCGGCAGCGCATCGAGCCGCGCCCAGGCGCCGCGGAAGGCCGCGGGCGTGAATCCGAGGCGGTTCATGCCGCTGTTGAGCTTGAGGAAGACGCGCTGCGGCGCCTGGGTCTTGTGGCGCGCGAGCCAGTCGATCTGCGCATCGCAATGCACCACGTGCCAGAGGTCGAGCCGCGAGCACAGCTCCAGGTCGCGCGGCTCGAACGCGCCTTCGAGCAGCAGGATCGGGCCGCGCCAGTCGAGCGCGCGCAGCCGTTCGGCCTCGGCCAGGTCGAGCAGCGCGAAGCCGTCGGCGCCCCGCAGGCCGGGGAACGCGCGCTCGATGCCGTGCCCGTAGGCGTTGGCCTTGACCACCGCCCACACGCGCGCGTCACCGGCTGCGCGGCGGGCGCGCGCGAGGTTGTGCGCAAGGGCATCGACGTGGATCAGCGCTTCGATCGGACGTGGCATGCCGCGAGTTTGCCCCTGCCCCGCGGGCCGGGATTGCGGGCCGGCAACCGTGCAAAGGGCGTGCTGTAACCTCCGCGCCGACATGATCACAGCCGGCGCCTATCCGGGCGCGGCGTCGGCGGGCGGATGAAAAAAGGCTTCTACACCATCATGTCGGCGCAGTTCTTCAGCTCGCTGGCCGACAACGCGCTCTTCGTCGCCGCCGTCGAACTGCTCCGCTCCTCGGGCTCGCCCGAATGGCAGCGCGCCGCGCTGGTGCCGATGTTCGCGCTGTTTTACGTGGTGCTCGCGCCGCTGGTCGGCGCCTTCGCGGACGCGGTGCCCAAGGGCAAGGTCATGTTCGTCTCGAACACGATCAAGGTGGCCGGATGCCTGCTGATGCTGTTCGGCACGCACCCGCTGCTCGCGTATGCGCTGGTCGGGCTCGGCGCCGCGGCCTACTCCCCCGCCAAGTACGGCATCCTCACCGAGCTGCTGCCGGCTTCGCAGCTCGTCAAGGCCAACGGCTGGATCGAGGGCCTCACGATCGGCTCGATCATCCTCGGCGTGCTGCTCGGCGGCCAGCTCGTGGGCCGCGCCATCTCGCAGGTGCTGCTCGGCATCGACCTGCCGTTCATGACGACCGGCATCGACAGCGCGCCCGAAGCGGCGATCTCGGCGATCGCGCTGCTGTACGTCGTGGCTGCCGCGTTCAACCTCTACATCCCGCGCACCGACGCGCCGCTGCAGAAGCTCTCGACCAGCGCCGTCGAGCTGGTGCGCGACTTCTCCGCCTGCAACGCGCGGCTGTGGAACGACAAGCTCGGCCAGATCTCGCTGGCCACCACCACGCTGTTCTGGGGCGTCAGCGGCAACCTGCGCTACATCGTGCTGGCCTGGGCCGCGGCGGCGCTCGGCTACGGCACGACGCAGGCCTCGGCGCTGGTCGGCGTGGTCGCGATCGGCACCGCGGTCGGCGCGGTGCTGGCCTCGTCGATGCGGCTCGACCAGGCCTTGCGCGTCGTGCCGCTGGGCATCGGCATGGGCGTGCTGATGATCGGGTTGGTGTTCATCCGCGACGTCTGGGTCGCGGCGCCCTTCATGATGCTGCTCGGCGCGCTCGGCGGCTTCCTCGTCGTGCCCATGAACGCGCTGCTGCAGCACCGCGGCCACAACCTGATGGGCGCCGGCCGCTCGATCGCGGTGCAGAACTTCAACGAGCAGGCCTGCATCCTCGGCCTCGGCGCGTTCTACACCGGCATGACGAAATGGGGCCTGTCGGCCTTCGGCGCCATCACGATCTTCGGGCTCGCGGTGGCCGGGGCGATGTGGCTGATCGGGCGCTGGCACCGGCGCAACTGCGTGCAGCACAAGGAAGAAGTCGAGCACCTGCTCGCGATCGCGCGGAGCGATCCTCACGGATGACGACCACCCCGTTGAGGCTTCGCCGCTCCCCTCAAGGGGCGCCGCTGCTGGACCGGCGAAGCCGGATCCGCAGCGGCCGCTCGGCTGGCACCGGGCCACGCCGATCGCCTTGCCACCAAAGAAGCGCCTTTCTTGGGCCGCCATTTGTCGCTTGAGTCGGTCGCGGTCGCCGGCCTGCTGCTCAATGCCTTCGTCTGGGGCGTCTCGTGGTGGCCGCTGCGGCATCTGCATGCGCTCGGCGTGCATCCGCTGTGGGCGACGGCGCTGGTGTATGCGCTGACGGTCGCGGTGATCGTCGCGCGCTGGCCGCACGCCCCCGGGCAGCTGCTGCGCATGCCGGTGCTGTGGGTGCTGGCGCTTGGCGCCGGCACCACCAACGCGGCCTTCAACTGGGCGGTGAGCATCGGCGACGTGGTGCGCGTGGTGCTGCTTTTCTATCTGATGCCGCTGTGGGCGGTGCTGCTCGCGCGCCTGCTGCTGCACGAGCGGCTCACGCGCCTCGCGCTGCTGCGCATGTTGCTGGCGCTGGCCGGCGCGGTGATCGTGCTGAAACCCGAAGGCCGGCCGTGGGCCGAGGCTAACCCGTTCGCGTCGATGGGCCTGCCCGAAGTGCTGGGCATCGTCGGCGGCTTCGCCTTCGCGCTCAACAACGTGATGCTCAAGCGCGAGGCCGCACGCCCCGCCGAGGCGCGCGCCTTCGCGATGTTCGTCGGCGGCGTGCTGGTCGCCGGTGGCCTCGCGCTGCTGATCGGTGCGGCCGGCGGCGTGCCGCGCCCGCCGGCGCCCACGGCCGCGTGGTTGCTCCCGGCGGTCGGCCTGGCGTTCGCCTTCCTCGCCGCGAACCTCGCGTTGCAGTACGGCGCCGCGCGGCTGCGCGCGAACGTCACCGCGGTGGTGATGCTCACGGAGATCGTCTTCGCGACCGTCTCGGCGGTGCTGCTAGGTGACCAGCTGCTGACGCCGGCGATGCTGGCGGGCGGCGCGCTGATCCTCGCAGCCGCCGCGCTGTCGGCCTGGGAGCCGGCGCCGGCGCATTGACCGGCGCGCGAGGCATGGCGCCTGCCCCGCGACGTGCATGTGCTTGCACTTTGTCAATCCTGAGGCCGCGGCGCGCCGGCAAGCTCGGCCGATGACTTCCCGAAACGATGGCCGCGGCGCCCGGCTCGCGGCATTGGCCGGCATGGCGACGGCGTTGATCGCCGGCTGCGGCGGCGGCAGCGGCGGCAGCGGCGGCAGCAGCGAGGCCGTGGCCGCGCCCCTCGCGTCACCGGCGCCGTCAACCGCGCCATCAGCCGCGCCAGCGCCGGTGATGACGCCCGCGCCGACGCCCGTCACGTCGCCCGGCCCTGCTCCGGCGCCGGGCCCGTCGCCTGCACCGGGGCCGTCGCCGTCCCCCGCGCCGGCGCCGAGCCCGTCATCCGTATCTGCCGCCGACATCAGCTGCGGCCTGGCGAACTTCCAGGCGGACGCGCTGCGGCTGATCAACGCCCGCCGTGCCGCCGGCGCCAGCTGCGGCTCGCGCGGCAACTTCGCGGCGACCGGCGCGCTCACCTGGAGCACCGCGCTCGCGAACGCCAGCTACGGCCACAGCCTCGACATGGCGACGCGCAACTACTTCAGCCACACCAGCGCCGACGGCCGCACGCTCGGCACGCGCGTCACCGCCGCCGGCTACACGTGGCGCTCGGTCGGCGAGAACATCGCCGCCGGCTACGGCACCGTGCAGCAGGTGGTCGATGGCTGGATGGCCAGCGAAGGCCACTGCGCGAACCTGATGAACCCCGGCTTCCAGCAGATGGGCCTGGCCTGCGCGCGCAACACCGCCAGCAGCTACGGGACCTACTGGACGCTGGACCTCGCCGCGCCGCGCTGAGCCGCGTCGTCCATGCCGCGGGCTTCGGCGATCACACCCCCGCCCAGGCAGACCTCGCCGTCGTAGAGCACCGCCGACTGCCCCGGCGTCACCGCCCACTGCGGCTCGTCGGGAAAGCGCAGCTCGATCCGGCCGGCGCCGCCGCGCAGCTCGCAGTTCGCATCGGCCTGCCGGTAGCGTGCCTTCGCCGCGTAGGGCCCGTCGGCCGGCGGCGAGCCGGCGATCCAGCTCAGGTCCTCGGCGACGAGCCGCGTCGAGCGCAGCCACGGATGCCCGTGCCCTTGCACGACGACGAGCGTGTTGCGCTCGAGGTCCTTGCGCGCGACGAACCACGGCGCATGCTCCCCGCCCACCTCGCGCTCCTTCACGCCGCCGATGCCGATGCCCTTGCGCTGCCCCAGCGTGTAGAAGCTCAGGCCGACGTGCTCGCCGAGCGAGCGCCCGCGATCGTCGACGATCGGCCCCGGCGTGTGCGCCAGGTAGCGGTTCAGGAACTCGCGGAACGGCCGTTCGCCGATGAAGCAGATGCCGGTCGAGTCGCGCTTGGTCGCGACCGGCAGCGCGATCTCGGCCGCGATGCGGCGCACCTCGGCCTTCGGCAGTTCGCCGACCGGGAAGCGCGTCTTCGAAAGCTGGGCCTGATTCAGGCGGTGCAGGAAGTAGCTCTGGTCCTTGCTCGCGTCCAGCCCCTTGAGAAGTTCGAAGCGCCCCCCGCGTTCGCGCACCCTCGCGTAATGCCCCGTCGCGATGCCTTCGGCGCCGAGCCGCATCGCGTGATCGAGGAAGGCCTTGAACTTGATCTCGGCGTTGCACAGCACGTCGGGATTCGGCGTGCGGCCCGCGGCGTACTCGCGCAGGAACTCGGCGAACACGCGGTCCTTGTAGTCGGCGGCGAAATTGACGTGCTCGATCTCGATGCCGATCACGTCGGCGACGCTGGCCGCGTCGACGAAGTCCTGGCGCGACGTGCAGTGCTCGTCGTCGTCATCGTCCTCCCAGTTCTTCATGAACAGGCCGACGACCTCGTGGCCCTGCTGCTTCAGGAGCCAGGCGCTGACGGCGGAATCGACGCCGCCGCTCAGGCCGACGACGATGCGCCGCTTGTCCGACGCGGCGGCGCTCACGACCGCTCGACCGGGTCGTAGAGCCCCGGATCGGTGACGACCGCATCGAGCGGCAGGCGCCGGCCCGCGAGGAAGTCGTCGAGGCCGCGCAGCACCATCGGGCTGCGCAGCCGGCGCGCCTCGGCGCGCATCTCGTCGGCGCCCAGCCACACGGTGCGCACGATGCCGTCGTCGAGCGCGCGGCCCGGCTCGGGCTCGCCGACCGCGCCGCAATACGTGAAACGCAGGTAGGTCACGTCCTCGTGCTCGCGGCCCGGCCGTGCGCTGCGGATGAAGCGCGACATGTAGACGCCCACCAGCGCGCTCGGCACGAAGCGGCAGGCGGTTTCCTCGAGCACCTCGCGCACCACCGCCTCGAGCAGCGATTCGCCGGGATCGAGGTGGCCGGCCGGGTTGTTCAGCACCAGCCCCTCGGGCGTGTGCTCCTCGACGAGCAGGAAGCGCCCGTCGCGCTCGATCACCGCGGCGACGGTCACGCTCGGGGCCCAGCGGCGCTTCGAAGTCATGCCCAGGATTATCCCGGGTGCCTCGCCGGCCGCGCGCGGCGCCACGATAAGCTCGCGGCCCCGAACGACAGCAAGAACGAGCGAGGAGAGCGCATGCGCATCGGCGTACCGGCGGAAACCGCCGCGGGCGAGACCCGGGTCGCGGTCACCCCCGAAACCGCGAAGAAGCTCGTCGCGCAGGGGCACGCCATCGTGGTGCAACGCGGGGCCGGCCTCGCCGCCAGCGCCACCGACGCGGCCTACGAGGCCGCCGGCGCTCAGATCGGCGATGCGGCTGCCGCGTTCGGCGCGGATCTGGTGTTGAAGGTCCGTTCGCCGTCGGCCGCGGAGCGCGCGCAGATGAAGCCGGGCGCCGCGCTCGTCGGCATGCTCAACCCATTCGACCGCGATGGCCTGCGAGCGCTGACCGACGCCAAGCTCACCGCCTTCGCGCTCGAAGCCGCGCCGCGCACCACCCGCGCGCAGAGCATGGACGTGCTGTCGTCGCAGGCCAACCTCGCCGGCTACAAGGCGGTGATGGTCGCGGCGGACCGCTACCCGCGCATCTTCCCGATGCTCATGACGGCGGCCGGCACGGTGAAGGCGGCGCGGGTGGTGATCCTCGGCGTCGGCGTCGCCGGCCTGCAGGCGATCGCGACCGCGAAGCGCCTCGGCGCGGTGATCGAGGCGAGCGACGTGCGGCCCTCGGTCAAGGAGCAGGTCGAATCGCTCGGCGCGAAGTTCATCGACGTGCCCTACGAGACCGCCGAGGAAAAGGAAGCGGCCGAGGGTGTCGGCGGCTACGCGAAGCCGATGCCTGCGAGCTGGCTCGAACGGCAGAAGGTCGAGGTCGCCAAGCGCGTCGCGCAGGCCGACATCGTCATCACCACCGCGCTGATTCCGGGGCGTCCCGCGCCGGTGCTGGTGACCGAGGAGATGGTCAAGGCGATGAAGCCCGGCAGCGTGATCGTCGACATGGCGGCCCCCGCCGGCGGCAACTGCCCGCTCACCGAGGCCGGCAAGACGGTGGTGAAGCACGGCGTCACGCTGGTCGGCGAGACCAACCTCGCCGCGCTCGTCGCGGCCGATGCCTCGAGCCTCTATGCGCGCAACGTGCTCGACTTCCTCAAGCTCGTGCTGGAGAAGGACGCCGCCGCGCTGAAGATCGATCTCGAAGACGACATCGTCAAGGCCTGCCTGATGTGCCGCGACGGCCAGCTGCTGCGAGCATGACCCGCGAGGACCGCGCGATCACCTCGATCGCGGCACCGATCAAGAACGACACCCGCGAGGACCGCTGATGGACGCCGTCTCCCCGACCCTGATGAACCTGATCATCTTCGTGCTGGCGATCTACGTCGGCTACCACGTCGTCTGGACGGTGACGCCGGCGCTGCACACGCCGCTGATGGCGGTGACGAACGCGATCAGCGCGATCGTGATCGTCGGCGCGATGCTCGCCGCCGGGCTCACGGTCACCGGACTGGGCAAGACGATGGGCGTGCTCGCGGTCGCGCTCGCCGCGGTCAACATCTTCGGCGGCTTCCTCGTGACGCGGCGGATGCTGGAGATGTTCAGGAAGAAGGACCGGCCCGCGAAGGCCGTCGAGGAGAAGAAGTGATGAGCATGAACCTCGTCACCCTGCTCTACCTCGTCGCGAGCGTCTGCTTCATCCAGGCCCTGAAGGGCCTGAGCCATCCGACGACTTCCATCCGCGGCAACGTCTTCGGCATGGCCGGCATGGCGATCGCGGTGCTGACCACCGCGGCGCTGATCGTCGAGCTGGCGGGATCGGCGACGGGCCTCGGCTGGGTGCTGCTGGGCCTGGTCGCCGGCGGTGCCTACGGCGCCTGGCGCGCGAAGACGGTCGAAATGACCAAGATGCCGGAGCTGGTCGCGTTCTTCCACTCGATGATCGGCCTGGCGGCGGTGTTCATCGCGATCGCCGCGGCCGTCGAGCCCTGGGCCTTCGGGATCACGCCGCCCGGCGGCGCGATCCCCGCCGGCAACCGGCTCGAACTCGCGCTGGGCGCGGCGATCGGCGCCATCACCTTCAGCGGCTCGGTGATCGCCTTCGGCAAGCTCTCCGGCACCTACAAGTTCCGGCTGTTTCAGGGCGCGCCGGTGGTGTTCAAGGGCCAGCACCTGCTCAACGCGGCGCTCGGACTCGCGATGCTGTTCTTCATCGTCGGCTACACCGTCAGCGAAGCGAAGATCGATCTCGCGCTGCTGCTCGTTCTGGCCTTCGTGATCGGCGTGACGCTGATCATCCCCATCGGCGGCGCCGACATGCCGGTGGTCGTCTCGATGCTCAACAGCTACTCGGGCTGGGCGGCGGCCGGCATCGGCTTCTCGCTGAACAACAGCATGCTGATCATCGCCGGCTCGCTGGTGGGCAGCTCGGGCGCGATCCTGAGCTACATCATGTGCAAGGCGATGAACCGCTCGTTCTTCAACGTGATCCTCGGCGGCTTCGGCGGCGAGGCCGCCGCGGCCGCGGGCGGCGCGCAGCAGCAGCGCAACGTGAAGAGCGGCAGCGCCGACGACGCCGCCTTCATCATGGGCAACGCCGAGACCGTGGTGATCGTCCCGGGCTACGGCCTCGCCGTCGCGCGCGCACAGCATGCGGTGAAGGAGCTTGCGGCCAAGCTGACAGAGAAAGGCGTGACGGTGAAGTACGCGATCCATCCGGTCGCGGGCCGCATGCCCGGCCACATGAACGTGCTGCTCGCCGAAGCCGAGGTGCCCTACGACCAGGTCTTCGAGATGGAAGACATCAACGGCGAGTTCGGCCAGGCCGACGTCGCCATCATCCTGGGTGCCAACGACGTGGTGAACCCGGCCGCGCTGCAGAAGGGCAGCGCGATCTACGGCATGCCGATCCTCGAGGCCTACAAGGCCAAGACCGTCATCGTCAACAAGCGCTCGATGGCCGCGGGCTACGCCGGCCTCGACAACGAGCTGTTCTACATGGACAAGACGATGATGGTCTTCGGCGATGCGAAGAAGGTGGTCGAGGAGATGGTGAAGGCGGTGGAGTAGGCCGCCCGCCCACCTCCGGGCGAGCCCCGCCCGCGCGGGGCTCGGCCGGTTCGGGCGCGCGCTTCTTGCAGACGCGCCTCTGGCACGGGCGTTGCACGCCTCGCTGCCGTCGTCGAAGGAGGCCCCGTGCGCTTGTTTCCCCGCTTTGCCGCGACCCTGTCCGGGTTCGCCCTCGCCCTGTCCGCGCACGCGGCCGGTGCGCGCTGCACCGCCATCTCGGGCGACTGCACGCCCCGCATCGGCATCGTCTCGGCCTTCGGCGCCGAGGCCGACATCCTCGTCGCCGAAACGCGACAGCGCCGCAGCCACACGATCCACGGCAAGCGCTTCACCACCGGCGTGCTGCGCGGCAACCCGGTGGTGATCGTGCTTAGCGGCGTGAGCATCGTGAACGCGACCATGGTCACGCAGCAGATGCTCGATCACTTCCGCGTCGAACGGCTGGTGATGAGCGGCATCGCCGGCGGCGTGAACCCCGAGAACCACGTCGGCGACGTGACGGTGCCCGATCGCTGGGCGATGCCGATGGAGGTGTTCTGGAACGCCGACTCGAAGCTGCCCGCGCCCTGCGGCAAGCCGCAGGACATGAGCTGCCTCGGCCTGAAGCTCGCGACCGGCCCCGACGGCCAGCCCCTGCCGCCCTTCGTGCTGCCGACGCCCGGGGGCCCGGTCGACACCGGCCTGTTCATGCGCGAGACCTACGTGCTCAGCACCGCGAACGCGCCGGCCGGCGGCTTCCGCTTCGACTTCCCGGTCGATGCGCGCATGCTCGAAGTCGCGCGCTCGCTGCAGCCGAAGCTCGAACGCTGCGGCCCGCGGGCGAAACGGCCCGACGGCAGCCTCGACGAGACGATGTGCGTGAAGCGGCAGCCGCGCCTGCTGGTCGGCGGGCGCGGCGTGTCGGCGCCGGTGTTCCTCGCGAACGCGGCCTACCGCAGCTACCTGCACGAGGTGCTGCAGGCGCAGACCTTCGAGATGGAGACCGCGGCGCTCGCGCACGTCGCCCATGCGAACGGCGTGCCCTACATCGCGTTCCGCTCGCTGTCCGACCTGGCCGGCGCCGAGGGCTTCGACGCGGACGTCGGCGCGCTGTTCGCAAGCGGCCTCGCCGAGTTCAACGAGGCCGCGGTGACGCTGGCCTTCCTCGAGGCATGGCGGGCGTCGCGGCCGGCGCCGCGCGCGGCGAAGCGATGAGCGCGCGCCGCCGGCTGGCCGCCTTGGCCGCGTCGATCGCCTTCGCCTCCGGCGCGCAGGCGCAGGCGCCGGCGCCCGCCCCGGCGCGCGAGATCAAGGTGCTCGTCATCAGCATGTTCGAGCCCGAGGCCACGCCGTGGATCGAGCCGTTCGGGCTCACCGAGCGGGTCGCCGTGCCGGGCCTGCTGCTCGAGCATCCGGCGCTGCGCTGCAATGCCGACGGCGTCTGCCTCGTCGTCGTCGGCATGGGCCACGCCAACGCCGCGGCATCGACGCTCGCGGTCGCGCTCGATCCGAAGCTCGACTTGCGCCGGACCTGGTTCCTCGTCGCGGGCATCGCCGGCATCGATCCGGCGCAAGGCACGACCGGCTCGGCCGCGTGGGCGCGCTGGCTGATCGACTTCGGCATCGCCCACGAGATCGACGCGCGCGAGATGCCCGGCCACTGGCCCACCGGCTACCTCGGCGTGATGACCCGTCGGCCCGGCGAGAAGCCGAAGTTCGATTACCAGACCGAAGCCTTCCGGCTCGACGAAGCGCTGCTGCAGGCCGCGCTGCGCCTGACCCGGGACGTGCCGCTGGCCGACACCCCCGAGGCCCGCGCCTACCGCGCCAGGTACCGCAAGGCGCCGGCGAACCGGCCGCCGCAGGTGATCCAGTGCGACACGCTGGCCGGCGACACCTGGTGGCACGGCCACCGTCTGGGCACGCATGCGCGCGCCTGGACGAAGCTGCTGAGCGACGGCGAGGCGACCTACTGCACCACGCAGCAGGAAGACAACGCGACCGCCAACGCGCTGGCCCGCGCGGCCGCGGCAGGCCGCGTCGACCTGAAGCGCCTCGCGGTGCTGCGCACCGCCTCGAACTTCGACCGCCCTCATCCGGGGCAGAGCGCACAGGCCTCGCTGCTCGCCTCGACGAACGGCGGCTCGGGCGGCTTCGCGCCCGCGACCGAGAACCTCGCGCGCGTGGGCGGTGCCCTGGTGCGCGACATCGTCGCGCGCTGGCCGCTGTGGCGCGAGGGCGTGCCGCCGCCCTGAGCGGCCGCGTCGCGCCGCCTCCGAACGCGGGTGGCATGGGCTTTGCGAACCGCGCTGCCCATCGTCACACCGTCGAAGGAATGCTCATGCGCCGTCCCGTGCTCCCGACCGGTCATCGACTCGCGCTGGCCGCCCTCGCGGCGCTGGCGCTGCCGACGGCTCGTGCGCAGCAACCCGCGGCGCCCGACGCCGGCAAGCTGGAGACGGTGACCGTCACCGCGGACCGCCGGGCCGAATCGATCCAGGACGTGCCGAGCTCGATCTCGACGCTCAAGGGCGAGAAGCTCGACGTCATCAACTCCGGCGGCCAGGACGTGCGCGCGCTGGCGGCCCGCGTGCCGAGCCTCAACATCGAATCGTCGTTCGGGCGCGCGTTCCCGCGCTTCTACATTCGCGGCTACGGCAACGTCGACTTCCGGCTCAATGCCTCGCAGCCGGTCTCGCTGGTCTACGACGACGTGGTGCAGGAGAACCCGATCCTCAAGGGCTTCCCGGTGTTCGACCTCGAGCAGATCGAAGTGCTGCGCGGCCCGCAGGGCACGCTGTTCGGCCGCAACGCGCCGGGCGGCGTGGTGAAGTTCGATTCGGTCAAGCCGAACGCGAAGAAGCTCGAGGGCTACGGCAGCTTCTCGTATGGCACCCACGCGACGCGCAACGCCGAGGGCGCGATCAACGTGCCGCTCGGCGGCGACTGGGCCGCGCGCGTGTCCATCCTCGACCAGCGCCGCAGCGACTGGGTCGAGAACACCTACGACGCCGGCCCGACCCAGGACCTCGAGGGCTACCGCGACACGGCGTTGCGCGCGCAAGTGCTGTACGCGCCGGGCGCCGGCTTCAGCGCGCTGCTCAACGCGCATGCGCGCGACCTGAAGGGCTCGGCGCGACTCTTCCGCGCCAACATCATCCAGCCCGGCAGCAACGAATTGGTGCCCGACTTCGACGAAGACCGGATCTCGATCGACGGCCAGAACGCGTCGACGCTGAAGACGAAGGGCGCGAGCGCGCGGCTGCGGCTGGCGCTCGGCGATCTCGCGCTGTACTCGATCACCGGCTACGAGACGCTGGACACCTTCAACCGCGGCGACATCGACGGCGGCTTCGGCGCGGCGTTCGCGCCGCCGTCGGGGCCGGGGCTGATTCCGTTTTCCTCCGAAACGGCCGACGGCATCCCCGAGCACGAGCAGCTCACGCAGGAGTTCCGCCTCGAGTCGAACGACGCCGGGCCGCTGAGCTGGCAGGCCGGCGTGTTCCTCTTCCACGAGGACTACCGCATCGAGAGCTTCAGCTACGACTCGCTCGCCGGCGGCGCGCAGAACGGCTACCAGCGCGTGCGGCAGACGAACGACGCCTACGCGGTGTTCGGCGCGGCCAAGCTCGCCGCCACCTCGTCGCTCACGCTGCGCGCGGGCCTGCGCTTCACGCACGACGAGCGCGAGTTCAACGTCGAGGACTACAACAGCGCCGTCTTCGGCACGCTGCCGACGCTGGCCGCGTTGGCGGCCGCCGGGCCGCTTTCGGCAAGCCCGAGCAACGACAAGCTCAGCTGGGATGTCGGCGCGAGCTACGCGCTGACGCCCACCGTCAACCTCTACGGCCGCATCGCCAACGGCTTTCGCGCCGCCAGCGTGCAAGGCGCGGGCGCGTTCAACAACCAGTCGGTCGCCGGGCCCGAGACGAACACCTCGATCGAGGCCGGCGTGAAGGCGGAGCTCTTCGACCGCCGCGCACGCGTCGCCTTCGGCGTGTTCCGCTACGAGGTGAAGGACCAGCAGCTCACCGCGGTGGGCGGCAGCACCAATTCGAACGTGCTGCTCAACGCGAAGAAGAGCGTCGGCCAGGGCTTCGAGCTCGACCTGCAGGCCTACCTCACCGACAACCTGCTCGCCACGCTCGGCGCGAGCTACAACAAGACGAAGCTCGACGACCCGTCGCTCGCGGTGGCCGTCTGTGCCGCCTGCACCGTGACCGACCCGCGCGACGGTGCCGGCCGCGCGCTGATCGACGGCAACCCGCTGCCGCAGGCGCCGAAGGTCACCGCGAACTTCACGCTGCGCTACAGCGTGCCGACCGACACCGGCGAGTGGTACGTCTACACCGACTGGGCCTACCGCAGCAAGGTCAACTTCTCCCTCTACGAATCGATCGAGTTCACCGGCAAGCCGCTGACCGAAGGCGGCCTGCGCCTCGGCCACGTATGGGGCAACGGCAAGTACGAGGCGGCGCTGTTCGCGCGCAACATCACCAACCAGGTCCGGGTGACGGGCGGCATCGACTTCAACAACCTCACCGGCTTCATCAACGAGCCGCGCACGATCGGCCTGCAGGCGCGCGCGTCGTTCTGAGCGGCCGGGCGGGCCCGCGGCTATGGGATTCCCCGAGTCGGGCCTTGTAGGCCCGCCTCCAGAATGCCCGCTCCTCCCAGGAGAAGCGAGCGCTGCATGGAACCCCTCTGGCTCAAGCACTACCCGGCCGGTGTGCCGGCGCAGATCGACGTCGAGCAATACCCGTCGCTGGTCGCGCTGATCGAGGAGAGCTTCCGGAAGTACGGCGCGAAGCCGGCCTACAAGTACATGGGCAAGGCGTTCAGCTTCGCCGAGGTCGAGGCGCAATCGCGTGCGTTCGCGGCCTACCTGCAGACGCTCGGCCTCGCGAAGGGCGACCGCGTCGCGGTGATGCTGCCCAACGTGCCGCAGTACCCGATCGCGGTCGCGGCGATCCTGCGCGCCGGCTACGTGGTGGTCAACGTCAACCCGCTGTACACGCCGCGCGAACTCGAGCACCAGCTGAAGGATTCGGGCTCGAAGGCGATCGTGATCATCGAGAACTTCGCGAGCGTGCTCCAGCAGGTCCATGCGGCGGTGCCGACGAAGAAGGTGATCGTCACCGCGCTCGGCGACCTGCTTGGCTTCCCGAAGAGCTTCATCGTCAACACGGTGGTGCGCAAGGTGAAGAAGCTGGTGCCGGCCTTCGACCTGCCCGGCGCGGTGCGCTTCAACGATGCGGTGGCCCAGGGCCGCGGCAAGAGCTTCACCTCGGCCGCGCCGACGCCCGACGACATCGCGGTGCTGCAGTACACCGGCGGCACCACCGGCGTCAGCAAGGGCGCGGTGCTCAAGCACCGCAACCTCGTCGCGAACATCCTGCAGTCGGAGGCCTGGTACCAGCCGGCGCTCAAGAAGATCCCGGCCGGCGAGCAGATCAACACCGTCTGCGCGCTGCCGATCTATCACATCTTCGGCTTCAACACGAACATGATGCTGGGCATGCGCATGGGCGGCTGCAACATCCTGATCCCGAACCCGCGCGACCTGCCCGCGGTGTTCAAGACGCTCTCGACCGAGCGCTTCCACAGCTTCCCGGCGGTCAACACGCTGTTCAACGCGATGGCCAACCATGCCGATTTCGGCACCGTCGACTGGAGCAATCTGAAGATCTCGGTCGGCGGCGGCATGGCGGTGCAAAGCGCCACCGCGAAGCTCTGGCTGGAGAAGACCGGCTGCCCGATCGTCGAGGGCTACGGACTTTCCGAGACCTCGCCGTCGGCCACCTGCAACCCGGTGGACAGCACCGCCTACAGCGGCACGATCGGCCTGCCGCTGCCCAACACCGAGCTGAAGCTGCTCGACGACGAAGGCGCGGAGGTGCCGATGGGCCAGCCCGGCGAGATCTGCATCAAGGGCCCGCAGGTGATGGCCGGCTACTGGCAGCGCCCCGACGAGACCGCCAAGGTCATGACGGCCGACGGCTTCTTCCGCTCGGGCGACATCGGCATCGTCGACGAGCGCGGCTACTTCAAGATCGTCGACCGCAAGAAGGACATGATCCTGGTCAGCGGCTTCAACGTCTATCCGAACGAGGTCGAGGACGTCGTCACGCAGATGCCCGGCATCCTCGAATGCGCCGCGGTCGGCGTCGCCGATGCGAAGGCCGGCGAAGCGGTGAAGCTGGTGATCGTCAAGCGCGACGAGGGCGTCACCGAAGCGGCGGTGCGCGCGTACTGCGAGAGCCACCTCACCGGCTACAAGCGGCCGAAGGTGGTCGAGTTCCGCAGCGAGCTGCCCAAGACCAACGTCGGCAAGATCCTGCGCCGCGAGCTGCGCGACGCGCCCAAGCCCTGACACCCCGCACCGCGCGCGGGCACCGCGGCACCGGCCTGTGTTGCTGCGGCGCAGCGCTACGATGCCCCGCGTGCTTCCTTCACACCGCGGCGTCTTTCGCCGAGCCATGTCAGCCCGGTGAAGGCTGGCGGGTGGTCTATGGTTCGGACTTCTCCCCCGTTTTCCCTTCGCGCACCGCAGGCCCATGGGCGACCGCTACATCAAGACCGACCTGGGCCGCGCCGAGATCCAGGCGCGCGTGCATGCGATCACCCGCACTGCGCGCAACCTGCTGCTGATCATCGACGGCAGCCGCGACGGCCATGAATGGGTCTCGATGGTGCGCGGCTGCACCGCCGAAGACCTGAGCACGCTGTTCGAAGCCGGCCTGATCGCGCAGGTCGGCGCGGCCCCGCCGGCGCCGGCCGCCGCGCCGGCGCCCCTCGACCTGCGCTCCGGCGGCAACGTGCCGACGATGCCCGCGCCGCTGGGCGCGGTGAGTTCGCTGTCCTACAAGGAGCTCTACGTGCTGCTGCCTTCGCTCGCGAAGGAGCACCTCGGGCTGATGAAGAGCTACCGCTTCGCGCTCGCGATCGAGAAGGCCGACGGGCTCGCCGGACTGCAGAAGGTGGCGCTCGACCTGGTCGCCGAGGTCGAGAAGCACAAGGGCGAGGGCATCGCCCGTGCGGTGCGGCGCGCCCTGCTGATGGGTTGACGGGCCGCGCCGGGCCCTTGCTGCGCCGGCGCTTCATCGAGCAGCGACGACCATGCGCCTCGCCCTTGTTGCAGCGCTCACGCAGGAACTGCGCGCGCTGATCGCGGCGCTCGACGCGCCGCAGCTCGAACACCATGCCGGGCGCGAATTCGTTGTCGGCCGTCTCGAAGGCCACGAGGTGGTGCTCGCGCTGTCGCGCATCGGCAAGGTGGCGGCCGCGACGACGGCGACGCTGCTGATCGAACGCTACGGCGCCGAGGCGCTGGTCTTCACCGGTGTGGCCGGCGGGCTAGGCCCCGTCGCGGTGGGCGACGTGGTGGTCGCGCGCGAATTGCTGCAGCACGACCTCGACGCCTCGCCGCTGTTCCCGCGCCACGAGGTGCCGCTGACAGGCCGCGCGCGCTTTCCGACCGATGCCGAACTGGGCGACGAAATCGCACGGGCCGCGCGCGACGCGCTCGAAGCCGAGCGCATCGGCCTGGCCGCGTCATTCGCCGCGCTCGGCATCGAGGCGCCGAAGCTGCACGAGGGCCTCGTCGTCAGCGGCGACCGCTTCGTCGCCACCGCCACCGAGAGCGCCGCGCTGCACGCCGAGCTGCCGGATGCGCTGGCGGTGGAGATGGAAGGCGCAGCGGTCGCGCAGGTCTGCCACGACTGCGACGTGCCGTTCGCGGTGCTGCGCTGCATCTCCGACCGCGCCGACGACGCGGCGCACCGCGACTTCCCCCGCTTCCTCGACGAGATCGCCGGGCCGCTGGCCGCCGCGGTGCTGCGCACCTGGTTGAAGCGGCGGGCCGTCGGCTGACGCGCAGCGAGGCCACCCGAGGACCGGCGAAGTCGCGCCTCGACGTCGTCGAGGACCAACGCGGCGACGGGCCGCGTTATGCGGCCTCTTGCGCGGCGAGCAGCGGCCGAGCCCCCATCGCCGCGATGACCTGTGCGACCGCCGCCGTCAGCCGCTTGCCGTAGCCCACGTGCAGGAACTCGTTCGGCCCGTGGGCGTTGCTCTTCGGGCCGAGCACGCCGCAGACCATCATCTGCGCGTGCGGGAAGCCCTTCTGCAGCAGGCTCATCAACGGGATCGTGCCGCCCTGGCCGATGTAGCCGCAGGCGGTGCCGTAGTGGGCGCGCGAGGCGGACTGCAGCGCGTCCTCGAGCCAGGGCTCGATCGGCGGCGCGTTCCAGCCGCTCGCGCCCCAGGCGCCGACGCGGCCGTCGGGCGCGAAGCTGACCTTCGCGTTGTAGGGCGCGTTGTCTTCGAGCAGCGCCTTCAGCGCGACCGCGGCCTCGTGGCCATCGACCAGCGGCGGCAGCCGCAGGCTCAGCTTGAACGCGGTGAAGGGCCGCAGAACGTTGCCCGCATCGGCGAGCGCCGGCAGGCCGGCGGCGCCGGTGACGCTGAGCGTCGGGCGCCAGGTGCGGTTGAGCAGCGCTTCGGTGGGATCGGTGGTGGTGGGCAGCACCGGGCCGCCATCGGCACCGCAGGCCCAGGGGAAGCGCTTCCAGACTTCGTCGCCGAGCACGCGCGCGGCCTCGCGCGCTTGCGCGACGCGCTCGGCGGGGATCGCGCAATGCAGCGACTGCGGCAGCAGCCGGCCGCTCGCCGGATCCTCGAGCCGGTCGAGCAACTGCCGCAGCACGCGCAGGCTCGACGGCACGACGCCGCTCGAATCGCCCGAGTGCACGCCCTCGGTCAGCACCTGCACCTCGAGCCGGCCGGTGACATTGCCGCGCAGGCTGGTGGTGAGCCAGAGCTGGTCGTAGTTGCCGGCACCGGAATCAAGGCACACGACGAGGCCGACGCGGCCGAGCCGCGTCTTCAAGGCCTCGAGGTAGGCCGGCAGGTCGCCCGAGCCGGATTCTTCGCAGGTCTCGATCAGGCCGACGCAGCGCGGCCGCGGCGCCCGGCGCGCATCGAGCGCTTCGAGCGCGCTGACCGCCGCGTAGATCGCATAGCCGTCGTCGGCGCCGCCGCGCCCGTACAGCAGGCCGCCTTCGAGCTTCGGCGTCCAGGGCCCGAGGTCGGCTCGCCAGCCGGTGAACTCGGGCTGCTTGTCGAGGTGGCCGTAGAGCAGCACGGTCGGTGCGTCGCTCGCGTTGCCGTTCGGCATGGTCGCGGGCAGCTCGAAGAAGATCACCGGCGTGCGCGGCTTGCCGTCGACATCGGCGAGCCGGACGACTTCGAGCTTCAGCCCCGCGAGCCCGCGCGACTCGACCCACTGCGCCGCGCGCCGCACGACCGCGTCGATGTGCCCGTGCGCGTGCCAGTCGGCATCGAACATCGGGCTCTTCGCCGGCACCGCGATGTAGTCGATCAGTTCGGGGACGACGCGCTCGTCCCACGCGCGGTTCACGTCGTGCTGCAGGCCGGCGGCGTCGAGCGGCGCGGCGGATGCTTCGGGTGCTTCGGATGCGTGCATCGGGGGCTCCTGTCGTTGCGCCTGCATTAGACGGCGGTGGCGCTTCGGGCCATGACTTGCTCACGCTTCGCGACGCTCGGCAAGCC
Source organism: Methylibium sp. (assembly GCF_035762065.1). Taxonomy (GTDB): domain Bacteria; phylum Pseudomonadota; class Gammaproteobacteria; order Burkholderiales; family Burkholderiaceae_C; genus Methylibium. Next base: position 134,247 of record NZ_DASTPW010000050.1, on the reverse strand, counting down.
GGGATGCGATGGGCTTACCGCACACCGGGGTTTGACCTGCGGGTTCATCGATTGATGACCAGCCAGTCATTAAGATCCGCCGCTTCTCCGCGCCGCCGGCATGCCACGCGCTTGCCGCGAGCGACGGGGAAGCTGCCACGCCTCACCGGGCGGGTGGCCCCAAGATCAAACAAGAGAGGGCATTCCATGCGCGCAGTTCCCGCCTCCCCATTCCTGCCGGAGGTCCGGCATCCACTGCGCCCGGGGCAGCCCGCCGTGGCGCTTCGACCGACGTTGAGCCGCGGCTCCTCCGCCGCCGCGCTGGTGCTGTGCGTCACCGCGAGCGCCTGGCTCGGCGGCTGCGGCGGTCGCGCCGACGCGCAGGGCGGCCCGCCGCAGGCGGCGCCGGTCAGCGTCGCGCCGGCCGTGCAGCGCAGCATCGCCGACAGCGAAGAGTTCAGCGGCCGCCTGGAGGCGACCGACTACGTCGAGCTCAAGCCGCGCGTCGGCGGCACGATCGACAAGGTCCACTTCACCGACGGCGCGATGGTCACCAAGGGCCAGCTGCTGTTCACGATCGACCCGCAGCCGTTCGCGGCCGAGGTGGCGCGCGCCGAATCGCAGCTCGCGGCCGCGCAGTCGCGCGCCGAACTGGCGAAGAGCGAGCTCGCGCGCGCGCAGCAGCTGCTCGATTCGCGCGCGGTCTCGAAGCAGGAGGCCGACCAGCTCGCCTCGGGCTCGCGCACCGCGCAGGCCGACATCAAGGCGGCCGAGGCGGCGTTGCGCGTCGCCCGGCTGAACCTCGGCTACGCGGCGGTGCGCGCGCCGATCGCCGGGCGCGCGTCGCGCGCCAACGTGACCGCGGGCAACCTGGTCAGCGAGCAGGTGACGCTGACGACGATCGCCGGCGTCGCGAAGGTCTATGCGTACTTCGACAGCAGCGAGCAGACCTTCCTGCGCATCAAGGCCACCGGCGACGGATCGACCGACAAGGCCGCGCCGAAGGTGCGCATGGGGCTCGCGACCGACGCCGGCTTCCCGCACGAGGGCACGCTCGACTTCATCGACAACCGCCTCAACCCGCAGACCGGCGCGATCCGCATGCGCGCGAGCTTCGACAACGCCAAGGGCCTGTTCACGCCCGGCCTCGCGATCAAGCTGACGATGCCGACCAGCGCGACCTACAGCGCGACGCTGGTCGCCGAGCGCGCGATCGGCACCGACCAGAGCAAGAAGACGGTGGTCGTCGTCGGCGCCGACGGGCAGCCGCAGTTCCGCGAGGTGAGGCTCGGCGCGCTGCACGACGGCATGCGCGTGGTCACCGCCGCCAACGGCCAGGGTGCCGGCGTGAAGGCCGGCGAGAACGTCGTCGTCGACGGCCTGCAGCGGATCATGCCCGGCGTGCCGGTCGCACCGCAGGTGCTGAAGGTGGACGACAAGGGCCGGCCGATCTTTCCGCCGCCGGGGCAAGGTGGGCCGGGCGCCGGGGCGCCGGCAGCGAAGGGCTGACCCGACCCGCACCGTCTGCACCGACATGACCGCGAGTGCCTCGCTGCGCAGCGGCTGTCGCGTCCGACCGTTCGCCCAAGCCCACCCGGTTGCCTTGCTTCGCACCGGCTGCCGCGTCTGACCGTCTACCGAGGCCCACGATGGACATCTCCCGCTTCTTCATCGACCGCCCGCGCTTCGCCGCGGTGCTGTCGATCATGGTCTTCCTCGCCGGCCTGCTGGCGATCTTCAACCTGCCGATCTCGGAGTACCCCGAGGTCGCGCCGCCGCAGGTGGTGGTGCGCGCGCAGTACCCGGGCGCGAACCCGCGCGTGATCTCCGAGACGGTGGCCACGCCGCTCGAGGAACAGATCAACGGCATCGACAACCTGCTGTACTTCGACAGCCAGGGCACCGCCGACGGCAGCATGACGCTGACCGTCACCTTCAAGATCGGCACCAGCCCGGAAGCCGCCGAGACCGCGGTGCAGAACCGCATCAACCGCGCGCTGCCGCGGCTGCCCGAGATCGTGCGGCAGATCGGCGTGACGACCGAGAAGTCGACGCCGAACCTGACGATGGTCGTGCACCTGATCTCGACCGACGGCGCGCGCGACGCGCTCTACCTGCGCAACTACGGCCAGCTCAACGTGCGCGACGAGCTGCTGCGCCTCTCCGGCATGGGCAGCGTGCAGCTGTTCGGCGCCGGCGACTACGCGATGCGCGTCTGGCTCGACCCGGGCAAGCTGGCCGCGCGCGGCATCACCACCGCCGAGGTGATCGCATCGATCCGCGAGCAGAACGCGCAGGTCGCCGCCGGCACCGTCGGCGCGCCGCCGGCGCCGACCGGCACCGAGTTCCAGCTCGCCGTCAACACGCAGGGGCGCCTGACCAGCGAGAGCGAGTTCGCCGACATCATCGTGCGCACCGACCCGGCGACCGGCGGGCTGATCCGCATCCGCGACCTCGGCCGCGTCGAGCTTTCGGCGGGCACCTATTCGCTGCGCAGCCTGCTCAACAACAAGGAAGCCGCGGCGATCGCGATCTTCCAGGCGCCGGGCTCGAACGCGCTGGCCTTGTCGAACGACGTGCGCGCGACGATGGAGCGGCTGAAAGCCAACTTCCCGCCCGGCGTCGGCTACTCGATCGTCTACGACCCGACGCGCTTCGTGCAGACCTCGATCGAGAAGGTCGTCGAGACGCTGATCGAGGCGGTGCTGCTGGTCGTGCTGGTGGTGATCGTCTTCCTGCAGACCTGGCGCGCGTCGATCATCCCGCTGCTCGCGGTGCCGGTGTCGATCGTCGGCACCTTCGCCTTCCTGCTGCTGCTCGGCTATTCGATCAACACGCTGACGCTGTTCGGCCTGGTGCTCGCGATCGGCATCGTGGTCGACGACGCGATCGTGGTGGTCGAGAACGTCGAGCGCAACATCGAGAGCGGCCTCTCCGCGCACGACGCGACGGTCAAGGCGATGCAGGAGGTCTCGGGGCCGATCATCGCGATCGCGCTTGTCCTCTGTGCGGTGTTCGTGCCGCTGGCCTTCGTGCCGGGTCTGACGGGCCAGTTCTACAAGCAGTTCGCGGTGACGATCGCGATCAGCACGGTGATCTCGGCGTTCAACTCGCTGACCCTGTCGCCCGCGCTCTCGGCGCTGCTGTTGCGGCCGCACGACGCGCCGAAGGACCGGCTCACGAAGGGCATGGACAAGCTCTTCGGCCCCTTCTTCCGCTGGTTCAACGGCTGGTTCAAGCGGCGCAGCGACGGCTACGGCCGCGGCGTCGCCGGCATCCTCGGGCGCAAGACGATCGCGATGGCCGTCTACGCGGTGCTGCTCGCGCTGACCGCGCTGCTGTTCACACGCATCCCGTCCGGCTTCGTGCCGGCGCCCGACAAGCAGTACCTGATCGGCATCGCGCAGCTGCCGGCCGGCGCCACGCTCGACCGCACCGACAAGGTGATCCGCGAGATGAGCGAGATCGCGCTGAAGGTGCCGGGCATCGTCGATTCGGTGGCCTTCCCGGGCCTGTCGATCGCCGGCTTCTCGGCCGCGCCGAACGAGGGCATCGTGTTCTTCGGCCTGGCGCCGTTCGAGCAGCGCACCTCGGCGCAGCTAAGCAAGGACGCGATCCTCGGGCAGGTCAACGGCGCGATCCAGCAGATCCAGGGCGCGCGCATGTTCGTCGTGCCGCCGCCGGGCGTCGACGGCGTCGGTACCGCGGGCGGCTTCAAGCTCCAGGTGCAGGACCGCACGGGCCTCGGCGAGCAGGCGCTGTTCGGCAGCGTCTGGGGGGTGCTCGGGCAGGTCTACGGCAACCCGCAGTCCTCGATCGGCACGCCGTTCTCGACCTACGACATCAACGTGCCGCAGCTGTTCGCGAACGTCGACCGCACGCGCGCCAAGCAGATGGGCATCGCGCTGACCGACATCTACGACACGATGCAGGTCAACCTCGGCTCGCTCTACGTCAACGACTTCACCCAGTTCGGCAAGACCTACCAGGTCATCGTGCAGGCCGACGCGCCGTTTCGCGCCGACGCCGCCGCCATCACCAGCCTGAAGACGCGCAACGGCGCCGGCGAGATGGTGCCGCTCGGCGCGCTGATGACGGTGGAGCCGACCTTCGGGCCGACGCGGGTCACCCGCTACAACGGCTACCCCTCGGCCGACATCAACGGCGCGGCGAACCCGGGATTCTCGTCCGGCCAGGCCGAGGCCGAGATCGAGCAGCTGCTCAAGCGGACGCTGCCGCGCGGCATGAGCTACGAATGGACCGAGCTGAGCTACCAGGACCGGCTGACGCGCAGCATCACGCTGCCCGGCACGTCGATCGACGTGCCGATCCTCGCGGCGGTGATGTCGATCGCGGTGCTGCTCGTGATCCTGGTGCTCGCCGCGCAGTACGAGAGCTGGAGCCTGCCGATGGTGATCGTGCTGATCGTGCCGATGGGCGTGCTCGCGGCGCTGTTCGGCGTGTGGCTGTCGAGCTTCCCGCCGTTCATGCAGCCGGGCGACCTGAACATCTTCACGCAGGTGGCGCTGGTGGTGCTGGTCGGCCTGGCGTGCAAGAACGCGATCCTGATCGTCGAGTTCGCGAAGGAGCTGGAGGAACGCGGCGAGAAGCTGCGCGACGCGATCCTGCACGCCTGCCGCATGCGGCTGCGCCCGATCCTGATGACCTCGATCGCGTTCTGCGCCGGCGTGATCCCGCTGATCCTCGGCTCCGGCGCCGGCAGCGAGATGCGCCGCGCGATGGGCATCGCGGTGTTCTCGGGGATGGTCGGCGTGACGCTGTTCGGCATCTTCCTGACCCCCGTGTTCTACATGCTGCTGCGACGCGGCAAGGCCGAGCGCGAGGCTTCCAGGAAGCCGCCGCTGGGCACCGGTGGCGGCACGCTGAGCAGCGCGCCGCGGCAGCAAGTGAAGGGGGACGGCGATGTCTGAGCGGGCGATGGACTTCCGGATCACCGCCCTGGCGGCGGCGGCACTGCTCGCGGGCTGCGCCCTCGGGCCCGACTACCAGCGCCCGGCGAGCACGCTCGACGGCAGCGGCTTCGTCAACGCCGGCGCGAGCGCGGTCAACGCGCAGCCGGCCTCGGCCGACATCGCCAGCTTCTGGCGCGGCTTCGGCGATCCCGCGCTGAACGGGCTGATCGAGCGCGCGCTCACCGCGAACGGCGACGTGCGCATCGCGCAGGCGCGCCTGCAGGAAGCGCGCGCAAACCAGGGCGAGGCCGATGCCGCGGCGCGGCCGGGCCTGGGCCTGACCGGCGGCGTCACGCGCTCGGTCACGCCGATCACCCAGCAGCCCGGCTTCTCGCGCAGCGAGCGCACCGGTACCGTCTACGACGCCGGCTTCGTCGCGAACTGGGAGCTCGACCTGTTCGGCCGCTTCCGCCGGCAGAGCGAGGCTGCCGCGGCGCTGGTGAGCGCGAGCGAGGCCGGCCTGTACGCGGCGCACACCTCGATCGCCGCCGAAGTCGCGCGCAACTACCTCGAGTTGCGCGGCCTGCAGCAGCGGCTGCAGGTCACCGAGGCGGGGCTGGTCAACCAGCGCTCGGCCTTCGATCTGACCAGCAAGCGCCTCGACGCCGGCCGCGGCACGCAGCTCGACGTGGCGCGTGCCAGTGCGCTGGTCGCCTCGACCGAGGCCCAGCTGCCGGCCTTGCAGAGCGGCATCGAGCTCGCCGCGTTCCGGCTGGCGACGCTGACCGCGCAGCCGCCGCGCGCGGTGCTCGCGCAGCTCGGCACGCCGGCGCCGATGCCCGGCCTGCCGGCGACCGACCTCGCGACGCTGCCGCTGGGCACGCCGGAGCAGTGGCTGCAACGCCGGCCCGACGTCATCTCGGCCGAACGCCAGCTCGCGGCGAGCACCGCCAGCATCGGCGTCGCGAAGACCGAGCTGTTCCCGCGCCTGTCGCTGTCGGGCCTGCTCGGCCTGAACGCGGCGACCGCAGGCAACCTCGGCAAGAGCGAATCGGGCATTTACTCGCTCGGCGTCGGCGTCACCTGGACGCCGTTCGACCTGGGCGCGATCCGCTCGCGCATCGCCGCGACGGAAGCGCGCGCGCAGCAGAGCCTGGCGAACTACGAGCAGACGGTCGCCCTCGCACTCGAGGAGACCGAAGGCGCCTTCAGCGGCTTCAACCGCAACGCGCAGCGCGCCGACAAGCTCGATGTCGCCGCCCGCAGCGCCGAGGAAGCCGCCGACCTCGCCCGCAAGCGCTTCGACGCCGGCGTCACCGACTTCCTGGTGGTGCTCGACGCCGAGCGCGAGGTGCTGAGCCAGCGCGACCAGCTCGTGCAGGCGCGGGTGGCGACGGCGACCTCGCTGGTGGGCGTCTATCGCGCGCTCGGCGGCGGCTGGTCGGCGCCGGACGCGGCGCTCGCAGCACGCTGAGCGCGCCTACGCCCGCGCAGGCGGGAGTAGGCGCGGGCCTCAGGCGCGCTTGCGCTCCTGCGCGTAGTCCGCCAGCGAGATCAGCGGCGCCGGCCGCGACACCACTTCCTGGGCTTCGAGGCAGTGGTCCAGCGTCAGCCGCATGTACTCGTAGCTCGTGATGACGCGCGAGCGGATGAGCGCCGCGCCGCGCACCGTCGGGTTGCTGCCCATCACCTTGCAGATGATCTCGAGCGCCTCCCAGGGGTGCTCGTCGTCGTAGCGGGCGTGCAGCTTGAGCCACTTCATCGCCTTGGCGCGCACGCTGGTGTCGAAGCTCAGCTCGTAGTCGGTCTTCGAGCACACCAGCGCCGACCAGTCGCCGGTGACGCCCTCGATCGCGTAGTTCGTCGCGGCCATGCCGGCGGCCAGCGAGTCGCGCTCGCAGGTATGCCAGCACCAGTGCGCGAGCGCGTGCGTCTCGGCCGGCACCTCGCCGTGCAGCAGGTCCTCGCGCTCGACGCCGCTGGCCAGCGCCCATTCGAGCCAGTGGTCGGCGTGGTTCTGCTCGACGCGGATGTTGCGGATCAGGTAGCGGCGCGCCTCGTCGTGGCCGCGCGTGCGGCCGAACTGCACCTTCAGGAGGTTCTGCGCCATGTACTGCGGGAACTGCTCGATCACCGGCCAGACGCCGACGAGGAAAGTGCTGGCCTGGCTGGCGTCGAGCTCGGCGTCGCGCATGTGGTGGAACAGCGCGTGGTTGGCGACGCGCTCGCGGGCGTCGGCGCAGCTCCCGACCATGTCCTGCGCCCAGGCGGGGTAGCTGGCGATGTCCTGCAGGTCGCCGGTGCGGATGAACTCGTCGCTGATCACGATCCTCTCCTTTAGGGATTGACGCCGATCGGTTAGCCGGCGTTGAAGCGCACCTTAGCCAGCGCTCGGTCGGCGCACACCTGTCAAGCCTGACAGGCTGTCGTGCTCGGCCAACGCGGAGTGACCGCGCTTGCCGGATCAGCGCTGGCGTGCCAGCCAGTCGGCCAGCGTCTCGAACACGCGGGCTCGCTCCGGCTCGTTGAAGAGCTCGTGGGCGAGGCCGTCGAAGCGCCGGGCGGCGACGACGCCCAGCGGCGCCGCGGCCGCGAACGCGGCGCTGCCGGCCGGACGCACGCAACGGTCGGCGCCAGCCCACATCAGGAGCGTCGGCACGCGCCAGCGCGCCGCATCCGCGCGCACCCGTTCGCCGGCGTCGAGCGTGAAGCGCGCGAGCATCGGCGTGATGCGGTCGTGCACCAGCGCATCGGCCCGGTAGGCCGCCACCACCGCCGGATCGCGGCTGACCCAGGCCGGATCGAGCCCGTTGTTCGCCGCCAGATGCGGCGCGAAGCGGCTGCCGAAGGCGAGCAGCAGCCGCTGCGTCGGCCGCAGCTCGGCGGCGAGCGCGGGCGACGACAGCACCAGAGCCTCCACCTTGCGAGCCCAGGCCGGCCCCGGCCCTTCGAGCGCGCCGGCGACGAAGCGCGCGGCGACCGCGCCGCCCAGGCTGTGGCCAAGCAGCAGCAGCGGGCCGTCGCGGCGCGCGCGCAGCGCGTCGATCACGCGCGCGAGGTCGTCGAGCAGCGCATGCGGCCGGGCGATGTCGCCGCGGGCGCCTTCGGAGCGGCCGTGGCCGCGCTGGTCGTGCGCGACCGTCTCGAAGCCGGCCTGCGCGAGCGCGGCCGCCACGTGCCCGTAGCGGCCGGCGTGCTCGCCGAGGCCGTGCACCAGCAGCACGGTGCCGCGCGCGGTCTCGCAGGGCCAGTGCCGCAGGTGCAGCCGCAGGCCGTCGGCGGTGGTGAGCGATGCGGGCGGGGCGCTGTGCAGCACGCGCGCAGTGTCGCCGTCGCGCGTGACGGAAGAGCGGCGCTCGCTAGCATCGACCGCCCGCCCGAAGCCTGCCGCCGTCCCGATGAACGAGCCTTCCGATCCGCACCGCCGCCCGACCCGGGAGACCCGATGAACCCGCCCGCCCTCGACGCCTACAGCCTGAAGCTGCTGATCGAGCTGCAGCGCGATTCGCGCCAGACGGTGCAGCAGCTGTCGGAGGCGGTCGGGCTGTCGGCGACGCCGTGCTGGAAGCGCATCCGCGAGATGGAGGAAGCCGGGGTCATCACCGGCTACAGCGCACACGTCGATCCCGAGCAGGTGGGGCTTGCGCTGAACGTGATGGTCGGCGTGAACCTCGCGAAGCACAGCGACGACGTGGTGCAGCGCTTCGAGGACGCGGTGAAGGCCGACCCGAACATCGTGCGCTGCGTCTCGACCACCGGCGAAACCGACTACGTGCTCAACGTGCTGGCCACCGACGTCAAGCACTTCGAGCGGCTGCTGCAGGGCACGATCGTGCGGCTGCCGGGGGTCACGCACGTGCATTCGAGCATCGTGCTGCGCGAGGTCAAGTCGACCTCGGTGCTGCCGATCGACGACCTGATCCCGCGCGGCGCCGGCGGCGCGGGCCCGCTGCCGCGGCGCCGGCCCGCGCCGAAGACCTGAGGCGCCCCGGTCAGCCGCCGACCACCGCGATGCCCTTGAACTGACCGGCCGCGGCCGGCGCCTGCGGCTTCGCGAAGCGCTGCGGATCGAAGCGGTGCAGCAGCTCGGCCTCGCGCGTGCGCGCCAGCGCGAGGTTCGCGATCTTCACGTGGCCGAAGCCGCGCACGCGCTGCGCCAGCGCAGCGATCTGCGTCGCGAGGCCCAGCCGGTCGGCATCGAGGCCGTCGAGCAGCGTGTCGATCAGCGCCTCGTACCGGACGATCTGCGCACGTTCGAGCCGGCGCTCCTCGGTGTAGCCGAAGGGATCGAGCGGCGTGCCGCGCAGCGCCTTGCCGCGCGCGAGCCACTTCATCGCGCCGAGCATCCAGCCGCCGAACACCATCTTGCGCGGCGGCCGGCCGTCCTTCGGGCGCGCGAGCAGCGGCGGCGCGAGGTGGAATTCGAGCTTCACCGGGCCGTCGAACTGCTCCTCGAGCCGGCGGCGGAAGCGCCCGTCGGTGTAGAGCCGGGCGACCTCGTACTCGTCCTTGTAGGCCATCAGCTTGAGCAGGCTGCGTGCGACCGCCGGGGTTAGCGACAGCGGCGCGCCGGCCGCGAGCAGCGCGCGCTCGTGCCGCTCGACGCGGCGCACCGTGCGCTCGAAGCGCGCGGCCCACGCGGCGTTCTGGTAGCCGCTCAGGTGCTGCATCGCGCGGGCGATCAGCGCGTCGAGCGTCTCGGGCGCGGGCACGACGGCGGCGGCGCCGCGCAGCGCGTCGAGCGCGGCCGGCTCGCCCGCGGCCAGCCGGCCGAGCGAGAACGCGAGCAGGTTGGCGTCGATCGCGACGCCGTTGAGCCGGATCGCGGCCTCCATGGCCGCCAGGCTCAGCGGCACCAGGCCACACTGCCACGCGCAGCCCATCGCGAGCACGTTGGCGGTGACGGTGTCGCCGAGGAATTCGAGCGCCAGCGCCTGCGCATCGAAGGTCCGCACCTGCTCGGCGCCGGCGGCGAAGCGCATCTTGGCGAGCAGCGCCTCGGGCTTCAGCTGCGCATCGGGGTTGCGCAGCGATTCGGCGACCGGGATGCCGTGCACGTTGGCGAGGATGCGCGTGCGGCCGTGCCGCACCGTCTGTAGCGCGTCGGCCGAAGCGCCCACGACCAGGTCGCAGGCGAGGATCGCGTCGGCCTGCTGCGTGTCGATGCGCACCTGGTTCAGCCGCGACGGCACGTCGGCCAGCCGCACGAAGCTCAGGACCGAGCCGCCCTTCTGCGCGAAGCCCATGAAGTCGAGCACGCTCGCGGCCTTGCCTTCGAGGTGCGCCGCCATCGCGATCACCGCGCCGACGGTGACGACGCCGGTGCCGCCGACGCCGGCGACGAGCAGGTCCCAGGGCCCGTCCCATCGATGCTTTTCGGGCGGCGCCAGCGCCGCGACACGCCGCATCAGCGCGTCCTTCGACGCGCCCAGCGCGCCGAGCTTGCGCCGCAGGCCCGCACCGCGGACGCCGACGAAGCTCGGGCAGAAGCCCTTCGCGCAGGCGTAGTCCTTGTTGCACGCGGTCTGGTCGATCTCCCGCTTGCGCCCGAGCGGCGTCTCCTTCGGCAGCACCGCGACGCAGTTGCTCTGCACCGTGCAGTCGCCGCAGCCTTCGCAGACGGCCTCGTTGATGAACAGGCGCCTCGGCGGATCGGCGAGCTCGCCCTTCTTGCGGCGCCGGCGCTTCTCGGCCGCGCAGGTCTGCTCGTAGATCAGCACGGTGACGCCGGGCATCTCGCGCAGGCGGCGCTGCACCGCGTCGAGCCGGTCGCGGTGCTCGAACCGCGTGCCGGCGGGAAAGCGATCGCGCCGGCCGCGGTACTTCTCGATGTCGTCGCTGACGACGACGACCTGCACGACGCCTTCGGCCTCGACCTGCCGCGCGATCGCATCGACGCTGGTGACGCCGTCGACCGGCTGGCCGCCGGTCATCGCGACCGCGTCGTTGAACAGGATCTTGTAGGTGAGCGTCGCCTTCGCGGCGACCGCCTGCCGGATCGCCAGGTGGCCGGAGTGGAAGTAGGTGCCGTCGCCGAGGTTCTGGAACACATGCGGCGTCGCGGTGAACATCGCGTGCGAGATCCAGTCGACGCCCTCGCCGCCCATCTGGATCAGGCCGCTGGTGCTGCGCTCCATCCAGTTCGCCATGAAGTGGCAGCCGATGCCGGCGCGGGCGCTCGAGCCCTCGGGCACCGTCGTGGACGTGTTGTGCGGGCAGCCGGCGCAGAAGTAGGGCAGGCGCTTGACGCCGTCGGCGTCGTTGGACAGCAGCTCGGGCAGCGTGAAGTCGCGCACCCGCGTGCGCGGATCGCCGAGCAGCGCGCTCGCCGGGAAGTGATCCGCCAGCCACCGCGCGAGCAGCTCGATCAGCCGCGAGGGCCGCAGCTCGCCGAGCGCGGAGACGAACGGGCGCCCTTGCGCGTCGCGCTTGCCGACGATCACCGGCCGCGCCCCGGCCGGCGCGTTGTAGAACAGGTCGCGCAGCTGCGTCTCGACGATCGCGCCCTTCTCCTCGACGACGAGGATCTCCTCCAGCCCGCGCGCGAAGCGCTGGAGGCCCACGGTTTCGATCGGGAAGCTCAGGCCCACCTTGTAGAGCCGCACGCCGGCCGCGGCGAGCAGCGCCGGCGCGATCTCCAGGCGCCGCAGCACCTCGAGCAGATCGAGGTGCGCCTTGCCGCAGGTGACGATGCCGACCGTCGCCTGCGGGCTCGCGATCACCTCGCGATCGATGCGGTTCACCCGCGCGAACGCGGCGACGGCGGCCAGCTTGTCGGCGAGCCGCGATTCGAGCCGCAGCGAAGGCAGGTCGGGCCAGCGCATGTGCAGGCCGTCGGCCGGCGGGGCATGGCCGGTCGCCGCACGCACCGCGTCGGCGTCGAGCCAGGCGTCGGCGCGGCACAGCAGCTCGTCGAGATCGACGGTGCCGGCGCTCTCGACCACTTCCGACAGCGCGGTCAAGCCGACCCAGGCGCCGCTGTAGCGCGACAGCGCCCAGCCGTAGAGGCCGAACTCCAGCATCTCGGCGATGTTCGCGGGCGCGACGATCGGCATCTGCCAGGCCTGGAAGGCGTGCTCGCTCTGGTGCGGCATCGACGACGAGACGCAGCCGTGGTCGTCGCCCGCGACCACCAGCACCCCGCCGTGCGGCGACGAGCCGTAGGCGTTGCCGTGCTTCAAGGCATCGCCGGCGCGGTCGACGCCCGGGCCCTTGCCGTACCACATCGCGAAGACGCCCTCGACCTGGCGCTCCGGGTCGGACTCGACACGCTGGGTGCCCAGCACCTGCGTCGCGGCGAGCTCCTCGTTGATCGCGGGCACGAAGCGCACGCCGCACTCGACGAGCCGCTTGCCTGCCTTCCAGATCGCCTGGTCGACCATGCCCAGCGGCGAGCCGCGGTAGCCGCTGACGAAGCCGCTGGTGTTCAAGCCGGCACGCGCGTCGCGCTGGCGCTGCATGGCGAGCAGGCGCACCAGCGCCTGGGTCCCGCTCAGGTAGACGGTGCCGGCCTCGGCCCACAGACTGTCGGCGAGGCTGACGTTTGCGCGCAGCGGCGGCGCGTCGCATGCGGTGGCGGGCATGCGGCCGATGGTGCGGCGGGGCCGCGCGAAAGTTCTTCTCGAATCGGGGCGGGCTTGTACCGAAACCGAGAGGTTTTTTCTTCGCGGCCGCCGGTGCGGCGTCCGGTGCCTGTCCATCGCCGAAGGGACGCATCGGCCTCGCATCGTGGCTGGCTCCCACGCTCGACGGAGGTCAGGCGCCGCGCGCGTCGCCTAAGGTGGGCTGCATGTCTGCCGCCCGCCCCGAAGCCGCGCGCGTCTGCGACGACCAAGCGCCGGCGCGCACCGACAGCGCTGCGCTGCGCGAGCTCTCGCCGGCAAGCGGCTGCGGCTTACTCACGCCCGAGCGCCGCATGCGCGCCTCTCGCCGGCAGGGCGACCGGCGCGGAGCCGCCGGCATCGCGCCCGCCGAGGCCGAGGCCGATCTCGCGGCGCGGCTGCTCGGGCCCTTCGCGCTGCAGGTGCGCGGCGTCGCGGTGCTGGACTGGCCGGCGAGCCGCGCGAAATCGCTGCTCAAGTACCTGCTGCTGCATCGCGAGCGGCCGACGACGCGGCAGGCGGTGCTCGAGACCTTCTGGCCCGAGATCGAACCCGAGGCCGCCCGCAACAACCTGCACGTCGCGATCCACCGGCTGCGCCGGCTGCTGCAGGGCTGCGGGCTGGGGCTGGATGCGGTGCGCTGCGCCGACGGGATCGTCGAGCTGAAGCCCGGTCTTTCGATCTGGCTCGACACCGAATGCTTCGATGCCGCGCTCGACGCGGCCCAGGCGCTCGGCCCCGGCGCGCCGCAGGAAGCGGCGCTCGCGGCCGCGCTCGCGCTGACGCGCGGCGAGCTCGTCGCCACCGAACGCGGCGAGGCCTGGCTGGAACCGCTGCGCCAGCGCTTCAACGACCGCGCGCTCCTCGCCTTGCGCACGCTGGCCGAGTCGAGGTTCGCCGCGCGCGACGAGCCGGCCTGCATCGAGCACGCGCACCGCATGCTCGCGCTGGACGGCTGCGCCGAGGAAGCGCACCGGCTGCTGATGCGCTCCTACGCGCGGCTCGCGCAGCCGGCGCGCGTCGAGCGGCAGTACCGGGCCTGCGTGCAGGCGCTACGCGGCGCGCTGGGCGTCGCGCCGCACCCGCAGACGACCGCGCTGTACCGCGCCCTGTTCGCGCAGGCGCGCGGCGGCTGAGGCTCAGGCGCGCGCGGCGAACTGCGCCTCGAGGATCCGCGCGAGCTCGTTCACGTCGTGCTGCCGCTCGACGCGAGCGCGTCCCTCGCGCGCCTTCGCCTCCAGCTCGGCCGGCGTCGCCCGCGCCGCGGCCCGCAGCGCGTCGGCGAGGGCCTCCACCGAACCGGCCGGCACGATCCAGCCGCAGCCTTCGTCGACCAGCTCCGGGATGCCGGCGATGTAGGTCGAGATCACCGGCCGCCCCATCGCGAGCGCTTCCATGATCACCACCGGCAGGCCTTCGGCGAAGCTCGGCAGCAGCAGCGCGCGGCCGTGGGCGAGCAGCTCCTTGACGCGGTCGTTGCCCTGCCAGCCGTGCAGCACCACCTGATCGGCCACCCCGTGCTCGGCGATCGCCGCCTCCAGCGCCGCGCGCGATTCGCCACCGCCGACGAAGTGGACCTTGAGCGCCGGGAACTCGGCCTTCAGCAAGGCGAGCGCCGGCGGGATCAGCACCTGCGCCTTCTGCGGACACAGCCGGCCGACGCAGACGAAGTCGAGCCTGCCCGGCTCGAAGCGGTAGTCGGGGCGGAAGTCGTCGAGCGCGAGGCCGCAGCGGCCGAGGACGATCTTCGGCCAGCTCGCCATGCCGGCCGCAAGCACGAGCCGCGTGCGGCAGTACTGCGAGATCGCGACGACGAAGGCCGCGCGCTGCACCTTCAGGCCGACGCTGTTGGGCGTCGGGTCGACGAACTCGTCGGGGCCGTGCGCGGTGAAGCTGTAGCCCGCGCCGCCCATCGCGTGGGCGAGCATCGCGACCGCGGTCGCGTTGGTCGAGAAGTGCGCGTGGACGTGGCCGATGCCGTCGGCCGCCGAGCGCCGGCGGAAGTAGCAGGCCTGCATCAGGTAGGCGACGAAGCGGGGCGACAGCTCGCGCTGGTTGGCGCACAGCCGCGCCCACAGCCTGAGGCCGCGCGCGAAGCCGGCCGTGTTGGTCAGCAGCTCGGCGAACAAGGCCTTGACGAGCCCGGCGACGTTGCCGCTCAACAGGTAGTGGGTGCGCTGCTGGTCGGCGATGTCGCGCGGCTCGACCAGCGGCTCGGCCCAGCGGCGCACCGCATAGCGGGCGATCGGCACGCCGCGGGCCTCCAGCGCCGCGATCTCGCGGCGGATGAAGGTGGTGCTGGTCAGCGGGTAGGTGTTGAGCAGGTAGGCGATCGTTGGGGCCATCGGGCTCGGCTCTCGGCGCGGGTCATGGCGAAAGCCTAACCGCCGGCTTCGCGCGATCGATCGCGACCCCCGGGACGCGGGACGCGCCGGCGCGCGCCTTTGCGGACTTGTTGCACGCGGCGCGCGCCGCCTGCGTCACGCCAGCCGACTCATGCCGCGCCGCGTTCGACGACGAAGACCGCGGTGCTCGCGAGCAGGTTCGGCCACCGCCGCACCGGCACGCCGTCGCGCAGGCCGAAGCTGTCGATCACGCGCAGGCCCCGGGCGCGGGCGAGCACCTCGAAGTCGGCGAAGGTGCCCACGCGCAGGTTGGGCGTGTCGTACCACTGGTAGGGCAGCGCCTTCGTGACCGGCATGCGCCCCAGGCTCACCGCGAGCCGGTTCGGCCAGTGCGCGAAGTTCGGGAAGCTGACGATGCCGATGCGGCCGACGCGCACCGTCTCGTCGAGCACCTCGGCGAGGTGGCGCAGGTTCTGCAGCGTGTCGAGCTGGATCACGACGTCGAAGGCACGGTCGCCGAAAATTGCCAGGCCGTCTTCGAGGTTGAGCTGCACCACCGACAGCCCGCGCCGCACGCATTCGACGAGCTTGGCGTCGTCGAGCTCGACGCCGTAGCCGCTGCAGCCGCGCTGCTCGCGCAGCAGCGCGAGCAGCGCGCCGTCGCCGCAGCCGAGGTCGAGCACGCGCGAGCCCCGCGGCACCAGCGAGGCGATCACTTCGAGGTCGCGGCGCTCGCTCATCGTGCGAAGCCCTTGATCGCCGAACTGACTGGAGCCCTCTCCTCTTGGAGAAGAGGGGCGGGGAGAGGAGCGCCATCGCGGCGCACAGCGCCTACTTCGAGCGCAATGCGCTCGAAGTAGGCGCGCAAGACGCCGTGGTAGCGCGGGTCGTCCATCAGGAAGGCGTCGTGGCCGTGCGGCGCGTCGATCTCGGCGTAGCTCACCTCGCGCCGGTTCGCGAGCAGCGCCGCAACGATCTCGCGGCTGCGCTCGGGCGAGAAGCGCCAGTCGGTGGTGAAGCTCACCACGAGGAACTTCGCGCTTGCCGGCGCCAGCGCGCACGCCAGGTCGCCGCCGTGCGCGCGCGCCGGATCGAAGTAGTCCAGCGCGCGGGTGATCAGCAGGTAGGTGTTGGCGTCGAAGTACTCGCTGAACTTGTCGCCCTGGTGGCGCAGGTAGCTTTCGATTTGGAACTCGATGTCCTGCGTGCTGTAGGCGAGCTGCTCGGCCAGCCGCTGGCGGCCGAACTTGCTGCCCATCGCGTCGTCGCTCAGGTAGGTGATGTGGCCGATCATCCTGGCGACCCGCAGGCCCCGGCGCGGCAGCGTGCCGTGCTCGTAGAAGTGGCCGTCGTGGAAGTCGGGGTCGGTGACGATCGCGCGGCGCGCCACCTCGTTGAACGCGATGTTCTGTGCCGAAAGATTCGGCGCCGAGGCCACCACGACCGCGTGCCGCACCCGCCCGGGATACCGCAGCGTCCAGCTCAAGGCCTGCATGCCGCCCAGGCTGCCGCCGATCACCGCAGCGAGTTGCGCGATGCCCAGCGCGTCGAGCAGCCGCGCCTGCGCGTCGACCCAGTCCTCGACGGTGACGACCGGGAAGTCGGCGCCGTACAGCCGGCCGTTGGCGGCCGGGTCGGGGTTCGGGTGGGTCGGGCCGGTCGAGCCGAAGCAGGAGCCCGGGTTGTTGACGCCAACGACGAAGAAGCGGTCGGTGTCGAGCGGCTTGCCGGGCCCGACGAGGTTGTCCCACCAGCCTTCGCTCTTCTCGATGCCTTCGTGGCGGCCGGCGACGTGGTGGCTCGCGTTCAGCGCATGGCAGACCAGCACCGCGTTGCTGCGCTCGGCATTCAGCCGGCCGTAGGTCTCGTAGACCAGCGTGCACTCGCGCAGCACCGCGCCGCTTTGCAGCGGCAGCGGCTCACCCAGAAGCAGCGATTGCGGCGCGACGACGCCCACCGATCCCGACATGACATGCCCGTCCTGCACAAACGACACGGCCTCGCGTTCAACACAGCGAGGCCGGGCGACGAGGTGGTCGGGCCCCACTTAGCAGCATTTATTCAGCGCCCGCAAGCCGGTCCAAATCGGCGCCGGGCGGCAGTGTAGCGGGCACTTGCGTCGCAGGAGGCCGGCCCTTGCCCGGCGCCATCGCGCCCCGCTTGCGCACGCGGCTTGCCGAGCCGTTGGGCTGGCGTTTTCGCGACCGAGGTGTTCCATGACGTGCCGTCCCTGCCCCCTGCCTGCCGCCGTGGCAGCTTCCACCGATCTCTTCGAACGCCAAGGCCGCGACGCGCGACACCGGCTGCGCGGCTTGATGGCGCTGGTCGCACTGCTCGGCGCCAGCGCCTGCGGCGGCGGCGGCGGTGACGCAGGCACCGAAGCCGCCAGCGCCGCCCCCTCGCCCGCACCGGCCGGCGCCGGCCCGGCGCCCGCGCCGGGTCCTGCCCCTGCCCCTGCCCCTGTCGCTGCCGCCACGCCGGCGCCGGCGCCCTGGGGCAGCGCGAAGAGCAGCGCACGCCTCTTCATCACCGGCCACAGCCTGGCCGACAACCCGCTCGGCGACAACGTCCTGCTGATCGCCAACGGCCTGATCGGCAGCAACGCGGCCAAGTACAACGAGCAGATCGTGCTCGGCTCGCCGATCCGCGTGCGCACCGAGGCGCAGGGGGACTTCTCCGGCTACCGCCTCGGCAAGAACCGCGACGGCAGCAACATGAACGTCATCGACGAGCTGCGCAACCCGCAGACGCTCGGCGGCGACCGCTACGACACGCTGGTGATCGCCGAACGCTTCGACCTGCTCGGCTCGCTGCAGTACGAGAACACGGTGCGCAACCTGCGGCACTTCCACGAGCGGGCGATCGAAGGCAACGCCGCCGCGCGTACCTACTTCTATGAGACCTGGGCCGAGATCGACGACAAGAGCGACCCGCGCGCCTGGATCGCCCATGAGCGCGCGGCCTCGCCGGCCTGGCAGTGCATCGCGACGCGGATCAACACCTCGCTGGCGGCCGAGCGCCGCAACGACCGCATCACCGCGCTGCCGATTGGCGCGGCGCTGGCCGATCTGGTCGAGCGCGCGACGCAGGGCAACGTGGCCGGCATCACCGGCGCGAACACCAGCGAGACGGTCAACCGGCTGTTCCGCGACGCGGTGCACCTGACGCCGACCGCGATGTACTACGCGGCGCTGCTGACCTACTCGGCCGTCTACCAGCGCTCGCCGGCCGGCGCGCCGGTGCCCGCGGGCGTGAGCGCGACGGCCGCGGCGAGCCTGCAGGCGCAAGCCTGGAGCTTCGTCTCCAACCACTACGCGAACAGCAGCCCGCCCGACCTCGACACCTGCCGCGCGCAAGTCGCGCAGCAGTTCTGCCCGGTGTACTGGAGCTTCCGCGGCAACCCGGGCGCGATCGCCGGCTGCACCGCCACTTTCTCCGCGGCGTCGACCAGCAACCCGCTGCACTACGCCGCCGCCAGCGACGCGAGCTACTGGTACCGGGCCCCGCCGCGCTGAGAGTCGGCGGCAGCCTCGTGCACCGGGCGCGCGAGGCCGTCCTGCCGGCCAGGGTGCGCAGCGGCGGCTTGCCGCGCAGTGCGCGCGATGCGCACCACGTCGCTGCGTGCGCGCAACTGCCCGCAACCGGCGTCCACGTCCTGCCCGGCCGAGCGCCGCAGCTTGGTCAGCACGCCGGCGCGATGCAGACGGCGCGCCAGCTCGGCGGCTCGCTCGGCCGGTGGCCGCGCGAAAGCCAGGCCCGGCACCGCGTTGTACGGGATGAGGTTCAGCACCACGCGGCGGCCCGCGAGCAGCCGCACGAGGCCGTCGAGCTCGTCGTCGCCGTCGTTCACCCCCTCGATGAGCGTCCACTGAACCTGCAGCGGGTAGCCGCTCGCGTCGGCATAGGCGCAGGCCCGATCGACCAGCACCTGCGGCTCGAGCTGCGGCGCGCGCGGCAGGAGCTCGGCGCGGCGCGCGGCGTTCGTCGAATGCAGCGACAGCGCGAGCGCCGGCCGCACACGGCCGGGCGGGATCGCATCGAGCCGGTCGAACGCGCGCGGATCGCCGACGGTGGAGAACACCAGCTCCTTGTGGCCGATGCCGCCGGCCGTGCCCATCGCCTCGATCGCCTCGAGCACCGCGTCGAGGTTGTGCGCCGGCTCGCCCATGCCCATGAACACCACCTTGCGCACCGCGCGCCGCGCACGCGCGAGGGCGAGCTGCGCGGCGATCTCGGCGCTCGTCAGATGCCGGCGCAGGCCGCCCTGGCCGGTCATGCAGAAGCCGCAGCCGACCGCGCAGCCCACCTGTGTGGAGACGCACAGCCCGCCCATCGGCCCGCCAGGGCCGCGTCCCTCGGTCGGGGGCAGCAGCACGCTCTCAATCGTCTCGCCGTCGGCCAGCTGGACCAGCAGGCGCTCGGCGCCGTCCTCGGCCGGATGTGCGCTGCGCACGCGGGCAAGCGAGGCCAGCTCGGCTTCGATCGCCGGCAGGGCGGCCCGCAGCGGCGCCGGCAGGATCGCCTCGCGCGGGCTGCGCGGCAGCTGCGGCTTGGCCTGCAGCCAGTGCCGCAGCACGCTCGCTTCGTGGCCCGGGCCGGCGCCGAGGGCGCGCAGGCGGTGGCGCAGGGCTTCGATGGAGAACGGCATCGCGCGAAAGTGTAGGCAGCCGACTAGCATCGCCGCCGCCGCGGTACGGCAGAAGGACGCGCACGATGAAGGCCTGGTTGCTGCGCCTGGACGATCACTTCCCGGTGCGCTACGTCGCCTGGCTCGCCGCCGGGGTGGGGCTGCTGCTCGCGGCCTTCGTCTGGACGATCGCCGGCGGCCTCGGTGCCGCGCTCGCGACGTTCGTGTTCGCCGGGCTGGTCGGCGTCGGCGTGCGCGATCTGCGCCAGAGCCGCCACTCGATCCTGCGCAACTACCCGGTGATCGGCCACCTGCGCTTCTTCTTCGAGTTCATCCGGCCCGAGATCCGCCAGTACTTCATCGAGAGCGACCGGGAGCGCACGCCGTTCTCGCGCCAGCAACGCAGCCTCGTCTACCAGCGCGCCAAGGGCGAGCCGGACAAGCGCCCCTTCGGCACGCAGCTCGACGTCGGCGCCGTTGGCTTCGAATGGCTCAACCACTCGATCGCCCCCACCACGCTGGCCGACCACGACTTCCGCATCACCGTCGGCACGCATTCGAGCTGCACCCAGCCGTACTCGGCGTCGATCTTCAACATCTCGGCGATGAGCTTCGGCGCGCTGTCGGCCAACGCGATCCGGGCGCTGAACCTCGGCGCGCAGCGCGGCCATTTCGCGCACGACACCGGCGAAGGCAGCATCAGCGCGCACCACCGCGAGCACGGCGGCGACCTGATCTGGGAGATCGGCTCGGGCTACTTCGGCTGTCGCAACCTCGACGGCAGCTTCAGCGAAGAGCGCTTCACGGCCAACGCGCGCGACCCTCAAGTGAAGATGATCGAGATCAAGCTGAGCCAGGGCGCGAAGCCCGGCCACGGCGGCGTGCTGCCCGGCCCGAAGGTCAGCGCCGAGATCGCCGCGGCGCGCGGCGTGCCGGTCGGCGTCGATTGCGTGAGCCCGGCGAGCCACTCGGCGTTCCGCACGCCCGTCGAGCTGATGCAGTTCATCGAGAAGCTGCGCACGCTCTCGGGCGGCAAGCCGGTCGGCTTCAAGCTGTGCATCGGCCACCCCTGGGAATGGTTCGCGCTGGCGAAGGCGATGCGCGAGACCCGGCTGCTGCCCGACTTCATCGTGATCGACGGCACCGAAGGCGGCACCGGCGCCGCGCCGCTCGAATTCACCGACCATGTCGGCGCGCCGCTGCAGGAGGGCCTGCTGCTGGTGCACAACACGCTGGTCGGGCTGGGCCTGCGCGAACGGGTCAAGCTCGGCGCGGCCGGCAAGGTGGTCAGCGCCTTCGACATCGCGCGGCTGATGGCGCTCGGCGCCGACTGGTGCAACGCGGCGCGCGGCTTCATGTTCGCGCTCGGCTGCATCCAGGCCCAGGCCTGCCACACCGGCCACTGCCCGACCGGCGTGACGACGCAGGACCCGCAGCGCCAGAAGGCGCTGGTCGTGCCGACCAAGGCCGACCGCGTCTTCATGTTCCACCGCGAGACGCTGCATGCGCTCAAGGAGCTGGTGCAGGCCGCCGGGCTCGGGCACCCGCAGGACATCACGGCGGCGCACATCGTCAAGCGCACCGCCGAGCACGAGGTCCGGCTGCTGTCGACGCTGCTGCCCTTCGTCGAGCAAGGCGAGCTGCTCGCCGCCGAGCGCGGCGCGGCCGACTGGCCGCAGCAGGTCTTCCGCCTCTACTGGCCGCGCGCGAGCTCGCACTCGTTCGCGCTGCAGACGCCGTGAGCGCCCCGCCGCGCGCCGGCGCGCATGCGAAGGCCGGCCCGCCGCGGCTGCGCTTCCGGGTGCGGGTGAGCCTGGGCGACGTGGTGCCGATCGGGCCCGGCAAGGTCGATCTGCTCGAAGCCGTGCGCGAGCAAGGCTCGATCGCCGGGGCGGCGCGCGCGCTGGGCATGTCGTACCGGCGCGCCTGGCTGCTGCTCGACGAGATGAACGCGACGCTCATCGCGCCCGTCGTCGAGACGGCGCATGGCGGCGCCACCGGCGGCGGCGCGGTGCTCACGCCCACCGGCACGGCCGTGCTGCAGCACTACCGCGCGCTCGAGGCCGAAGCCGCCGCGGCGACGCGGCCGCATGCGCAGGCGCTGCTGCGGCTGGTCGCGCGCGAGCGGTCGCCGGGCTGACGCACGGCAGGCCCTGGCCGGGCGTCAGCCCGGCGCGGCGCGGCGCGCGCAGCGAGACAATCGGCCCGCCCCGCCCCCAGGAGTCCACGGTGCCGAATCCGCTGAAGGTCTACCTCGTCGAAGACGATCCCCTCGTTTCGCAGCACGTGCGCGACGCCTTCGAGGACGCGCCGGGCATCCGCTGCGTCGGCCACGCCAACCGGCTCGCGATCGCGCGCGAGGACCTGCCGCACGTGCGGCCCGACGTGCTGCTCACCGACCTGGGCCTGCCCGACGGCGACGGCACCGATCTCATCGGCGAGCTGAGCCACGCGCCGGCGATCGACGGCGTGTGGCATCCGCACATCCTCGTGTTCTCGGTGTTCGGCGACGAGGCGCGGGTGATCCGCGCGATCGAGGCCGGCGCCGACGGCTACTTCCTGAAGGGCTGCACCGCCGAGGAGCTGGTGCAGGCCGTCGAGCAGGCCGCGCGTGGGGAGTCGCCGATCTCGCCGGCGATCGCGCGGCACCTGCTGAAGCGCTTCCGCGAGCCGGCGCCGCTGGACGACGCGCGCCGCGCGCCGGCCGCCTCGCGCGACGAGCTGCACGCGGCCGGCGGCCCGGTCAGCGGCCTGATGGACTTCGACGACGCGCGCGACTACGAGATCAGCGTGCGCGAGCACGAGGTGCTGCGCCTCGTCGCGCAGGGCTACGTCGGCGAGGAGATCGCCGAGCGGCTGCTGACGACGCCGCGCGCGGTGGCCGCCGCGGTGCGCAACGTCTACCGCAAGCTGCAGCTCGGCCAGCGCAGCCGGCTTGCGGCCGAGACGAAGTCGCGGCCGGGCTGGGCGTGAATGACGACCCCCCCGTCGCGGCTGCGCCGCTCCCCTGCGGGCGCGAAGGGCCCCGTCGTGGCCCCTGGGGCGCCGCTGGCGGACCGGCCGAGCCGGATCGGTGGCGGCCGCGCGCGCGGCTGACGATCCCGACCGTCGGCCGCGCCAGGCAGCCGTCATGAACGATCCGCTGCGGGGCCGCGCGCGGCGGTTCGCACTGGCCGCCGCGCTGCTGCTCGGCCTTCAGGCGAGCGCGCAGCCGAACGAAGAGGCGGGCCTGGCGACCGAGGTGCGCGACGCGCTGACGGTCGAGGCGAGCGGCACGCGCCGCGTCACGCTGCCCGACGCCTGGGAGGCCAGCGCGCCGCGGCGCGACGGCGCGCTGGTGTACCGCGTCGAGCTGCCGGCCGCGGCGCTGCGCGAGCGGCCGGCCGCGCTGTTCATCCCACGCGCCGGGCCGGCGCTGCGGGTGCAGGTGAACGGCGCGATGCTGCTCGACACCGTCGCCGCGGGCGATCCATCCGAAGCCGCGGCGTCGGCACCGCAGCGCCTGTCGCCGCGCGCCCAGCAGCGCGCCGAGCAGCAGCGCGCGGAGCAGCGCGCCGAGCAGCGTGCGCTCGCCGGCCTCGCGCGCGGGCCCCTGCTCCTGCCGCTGCCCATCGCGCTGCTCAAGGGCGACGGCAACCTGGCCGAGATCGAGGTGATCGGCGGCCCCGGCCGCGACGCCGGGCTGTCCACGGTGTGGGTCGGCCCGCTCGCCGAGCTGGCGCCGCGCCACCGCGTGCTGGTGCGCCACGAGGTCTACGGCACCTGGGTCATCACGACGGCGGCGCTGGTGATGGGCGTGCTCGCGCTGCTGCTGGCGTTTCGCACGGGCCGCGGCGTCTATGCCTGCTTCGGCGCCGCGAGCCTGCTGTGGGCCTGGCGCGTCTCCGGCCCGCCGGGCGACGACTGGGGCGCGTGGTGGCCGCTCGCGAGCGTGCTGTTCCATGCGTCCTACGCCTGGTTCGTCGTGCTGATGGCGCTGTACGCGCTGTCGGCCGCCGGGGTGCACGGGCCGCGGGCGCGCAAGGCGATCGCGTCCTGGGGCGGCGTCGCGCTGCTGCTGAGCGTGGCGCTGTGGGCGTCCGACGCGCCGGTGCTGCGCACGCTGCTGCTGGCCGGCACCTTGGCGATCGTCGTCTGGCTCACCGCGATGCTGCTGCTCGCCGCGTGGCGGCTGCGCACGCTCGCGGCGCTGCTGCTGGCGGGCGCCGCGGCGGTGAGCCTGGCGGTCGGCGCGCGCGACTTCTGGATCTTCCGCATGCAGCACGACTACGGCGCGCTGGCCTGGAGCCGCTACACGATCCTGCTGCTGCTGGTGGTGCTGGCCTGGCTGCTGGTCGACGAGTTCGCGCGGTCGGCGACGGCGCTCGGCGACCTCAACCGCGAGCTGGCCGACCGCGTCGCGAGCAAGGAACGCGAGCTGAAGCGTTCGTTCGAGGCGAGCCGCGAAGGCGAACGCCAGCAGGCGGCGCTGGCCGAGCGCGACCGCATCCTGCGCGAGATGCACGACGGCCTCGGCGGCCGCCTCGTCGGCGCGATGGCGCTGGCCTCGCAGGTCGAGCGGCAGTCGTCGGCGCCGGTCGGCGGTGCCGCGCGCGCGACCGACGAACCCATGCGCGAGCTGCGCCTGACGCTCGACGATTGCCTGGTCGAGCTGCGCATCGCGCTCGACTCGCTCGAGACCGACCGGCCGCTGGTCGAGGCGCTGGCCGCGCTGCGCTTCCGCGTCGAGCCGACGCTGCGTGCGGCCGGCGTGCGGCTGGTCTGGCAGATCGGCGAAGAGGCCGGCGACGCGATGCTTGCCGCCGGCGAGACGCTGCACGTGCTGCGCATCGTGCGCGAGGCGCTGACCAACGTGATCAAGCACGCGCAGGCCAGCGTGGTCTGGCTGCGGCTGTTCGAGCGCGAGGGCGGCGGCCTGCGGCTGGTGATCGCCGACAACGGCCTGCCGCAGCGCGGGCCGGCGGGCGAGCCGGTCGGCGAACAGGGCTCGCTGCCGCTGTTCGTGCCGGCGGTCACCGCCGCCGGGCGCGGGCTGGCGAACATGCAAAGGCGCGCCGCGGCGCTCGGCGCGGTGCTTTCGAGCGGGCCGCAGGGCGAAGGCTGGGAGGTAAGCATCGATCTGCCCGCGGCGGGGGCGGCGCCGCTGGAAGGCGCCTCGGCCGCGGCGCGCGCCGCGACGGCGGCGGCGGAAGTCCGGCCCGAGGCACCGGCCGCCACGCTCGCCGCGCGCAGCGCCGACTGAGGCGTCAGCCGGCCGCGCGGCGTGGGCCGCTCGGCCCCGCGCCGCTTCAGGCCAGCCGCGGGAGGGTGTCGGCGAAGCTCGGGCGCTGCATCAGACGCTCGACCAGCTTCGCGAGGTTCGGATGCCGGCCGCGCCAGTCGAGCTGCGGCAGCCGGAAGCTCAGCCAGTCGAGCGCGCAGCCGACCGCGACGTCGGCCAGCGAAAGATGCAGCCCGCCGGCGCACCAGTTGCGCTCGCCGAGGCCGCGACCCATCGCGTCGATGCCGGCGTCGACCTTGGCGAGCTGGTAGTCGATCCACGCGCCGCTGCGTTCACCCTCCGCGCGCGGTGCCCAGTGCTCTTCGAGCCGCGCGAGGATGCCGGCCTCGCAGACGCCGTCGGCCAGCGCCTCCCAGGTGCGCACTTCGATGCGCTCGCGCCCCGACGGGGGGATCAGCTTGCCGACCGGCGACAGCACGTCGAGGTGCTCGACGATCACCCGCGAATCGAAGACCGCCTCGCCGCCTTCCATCACCAGGCAGGGCACCTTGCCGAGCGGGTTGAACTGCGTGATCTGCGATTCGCCGCGCCACGGGTCGTCGAGGACGAACTGGTAGTCGAGCTTCTTTTCCGCCATCACGACGCGGACCTTGCGGACGTAGGGGCTGGTGAGGGTGCCGATCAGTTTCATGAGGAAGGCAGGCGTCGAAGGGAGGCGTCAGGGGCGGCAGTGTCGCGTCCCGGCCAGGACGATGCACCAGCGCGCAGGCGCCGATGGTGACGCAAGCGGCACGCGCGGGAGCGGCTCCTACAATTTCACGAACTTTCCCGCGGTGCCGACGCCGCCTCGCCACGCGGCGCCACGGCCGCGGCGGCTCCTGTTGAATCGCCGCCCGCCATGCCCGCTGCCCCGACGCCGCTGACCGCCCTTTCGCCGCTCGACGGCCGCTATGCGAGCAAGCTCGATGCGTTGCGGCCGCGGCTGTCCGAGTACGGGCTGATGCATGCGCGGGTGCGCGTCGAGGTCGAGTGGTTCATCGGGCTCGGCGACGCCGGCCTGCCCGAGCTCCAACCGCTCGGCGACGCGGCGCGCACGCGGCTGCGCGGACTGGTCGAGCATTTCGGCGAGGCCGACGCGCAGGCGATCAAGGACATCGAGCGCACGACCAACCACGACGTGAAGGCGGTCGAGTACTGGCTCAAGTCGAAGTTCGCCGGCGACGCGGCACTGCAGGCCGCCGGCGAGTTCGTGCACTTCGCCTGCACCAGCGAGGACATCAACAACACCAGCCATGCGCTGATGCTCGGCGGTGCGCGCGACGCGGTGCTGCTGCCCGCGCTCGACGGCCTCGTCGCGACGCTCTTCGCGATGGCGCAGCAGCACGCGGCGCTGCCGATGCTCAGCCGCACCCACGGCCAGACCGCGAGCCCGACGACGGTCGGCAAGGAGATCGCGAACGTCGCGCACCGGCTGGCCGCGGCGCGCGAGCGCATCGCGCAGGTCAGGCCGCTCGCGAAGATGAACGGCGCGGTCGGCAACTACAACGCGCACCTCGCCGCCTACCCGGAGATCGACTGGGAAGCCTTCGGCCGCCGCGTCGTCGAGCAGCAGCTCGGCCTGGCGTTCAACCCGATGACGATCCAGATCGAGCCGCACGACTGGATGGCCGAGCTGTTCGACGCCTTCGCGCGCTGCAACACCATCCTGATCGACTGGTCGCGCGACGTCTGGGGCTACGTCTCGCTCGGCTACTTCAAGCAGAAGACCAAGGCGGGCGAGATCGGCAGCTCGACGATGCCGCACAAGGTCAACCCGATCGATTTCGAGAACGCCGAAGGCAACCTCGGCCTGGCGAACGCGCTGCTCGCCCACCTGAGCCAGAAGCTGCCGATCAGCCGCTGGCAGCGCGACCTGACCGACTCCACCGTGCTGCGCAACATGGGCGTCGCGCTCGGCCACACGCTGCTGGCCTGGGACTCGCTGGCGCGCGGGCTGGCGAAGCTCGAAGTCAACGAGGCCGCGCTGGCGGCGGATCTCGACGCGGCGTGGGAGGTGCTCGCCGAGCCGATCCAGACGGTGATGCGCCGGCACGGCCTGCCGAATCCCTACGAGCAGCTCAAGGAGCTGACGCGCGGCAAGGCGATCACGCGCGAATCGATCGGCGCGTTCGTCGACGGGCTCGCCCTACCGGATGCCGAGAAGGCTCGGCTGAAGGCGCTGACGCCGGGCCACTACACCGGCCTGGCGGCGACGCTGGCCAGGCGCGCGCGATGAACTTCGTCGACAAGCTGCTCGCCGCCGAACGCGGCAACGACTCGCTGCTGTGCATCGGCCTCGACCCCGAGCCAGCGAGGTTTCCCGCACCCTGGGCGGGCGACGCCGCGCGCATCTTCGATTTCTGCGCTGCGATCGTCGACGCGACGCACGATCTCGCGATCGCCTTCAAGCCGCAGATCGCCTACTTCGCGGCGCACCGCGCCGAAGCGCAGCTCGAGCGGCTGGTCGCGCACATCCGCGCGGCGGCGCCGGCGGTGCCGGTGATCCTCGATGCGAAGCGCGGCGACATCGGCGCGACCGCCGAGCAGTACGCGATCGAAGCCTTCGACCGCTACGACGCCGATGCGGTGACGCTGTCGCCGTTCATGGGCTTCGATTCGATCGAGCCCTACCTGCGCCGGGCGGGCAAGGGCGCCTTCCTGCTGTGCCGCACCTCGAACGCCGGCGGCGACGACCTGCAGAACCGCCGCCTCGCCGACGCGGAAGGCACGCCGCGGCTGTACGAGCACCTCGCGCGGCTCGCGCAGGGGTCTTGGAACGCGAACGGCCAGCTCGGGCTGGTGGTCGGCGCGACCTACCCCGACGAGCTGGCCCGCGTGCGCGAGCTCGCACCGACGCTGCCGCTGCTGATCCCCGGCGTCGGCGCGCAGGGCGGCGACGCGGCGGCGACGGTGCGCGCGGCCTGGCGCGGCGATGCGCAGCGCACGCGCGGGCCGATCGCGGTGAACTCGTCGCGCGCGGTGCTCTATGCCGGCGGCGGCGGCGATTTCGCGGCGCATGCGCGGCGGGTGGCGCAGGCCACGCGCGATGCGCTGAACGGGGCGCGCCGCAGCTGAGCGGGCAGCGTTGCCCGTGTGGCGGCCTGCGCAGCGTGATGTCTGCCCAGGCCGCGGCCCATCATGCTCGCGCCTGCTGATGGGGCGCCGACAGCCATGGCACATTGGCGCGCCGCGCGGCACCGGCCTGTCACTCGAACGCCCGCACGGCGCCCGAGCATGAAAAACGGTTCGTCGTCGTCCAAGTCGGCCCGCTCGCAGCAGGTGGCGCCGCGCATCGTCTGGCTGTTCTACGGCTGTGCGGCGGCGGTGTCGCTGGCGCTGGGCGCGGCGGCACTGGGCGTCCCCGGGCCGGCCGCGGTGTCCGAGGACGACCGCCTCTGGATGGCCGCGATCGCCGCGCTGCAGGCGCTGGCCTTCCTCGCCAGCGCGAAGATCGTGCTGCGCACGCAGCGCGCCGAGGGCGGCGCGGTGTTCTCGTGTTTCACCGCGCTCGGCTCGGTCACCGCTTCGGCCCTGCTGACCGCACCCGACGCCGCGCTGCTGCTGCTGGGCCTGCACGGCTTCCTGGTCTGCGTCTGCGCGGTGTTCGCCGGCCGGCGTGCGGCGCTCGTGCTGGCGGCACTGGCCCTGCTGGCCTGCGCGCTGGTCGGGGCGCTGCGCGGGGCCGGTGCCAGCGGGCTCGCGCTGGTGATGGCGCCGAGCCTGACCGTCACCGGCCTGCTGATCGGGCTGGTGAGCAAGCTGGCGCTGTCGCATTCGATCTCCAAGCTGCGCCAGCGCGAGCAGCGCTTCGAGCGGCTGCTGAACATCGCCGCCGACTGGTACTGGGAGCTGGACGCCGGGCTGCGCTTCCGCGTCATGGCGCCGATCGGCAAGAACGCGATCGCGCCGGACGAGATCGACCGCACGATCGGCCGCCACCCGTGGGAGACGCTGCAGCCCGACGAGCCGGACCTCGCGGTGCAAAGGGCGCACCGCGCCGATCTCGAAGCACAGCGGCCGTTTCGCAACCACGTCGCGCTGCGGACCGGCCCCGCGGGGCGGCGCGACTACATCAGCGCCAGCGGCGAGCCGATGTTCGACGCCAACGGCCGCTTCACCGGCTACTGGGGCATCTCGCGCGTCGTCACCGAGGAGGTGCACGCGCAGCGCGCGATCCGCGCCAGCGCCGAGCGCTATCACCAGCTGTTCGACCGCTCGCCGACGCCGATGGTCGCGCACCGGCTCGGCGTCGCGGTCGAGGCCAACGAGGCGGCCGCGCGGCTGCTCGGCTACCCCGACGCGCGCGCCACGCTGGGCGTTGATTTCTCGCGGCATTTCCCCGAGGGCGAGGCGCGCGAGCGCGCGCTCGCGCGGGTCGCCCGGATCGCCGCGGACCCAGGCGGCGCGACCGTCGAGCCGAACGACACGACGCTGGTGCGGCTCGACGGCCAGAAGCTCGACGTGCAGCTGACCAGCCTGCGCGTCGAGCTCGACGACGGCCCGGCCGTGCTCACGATCTGCCAGGACTTCACCGCGCGCCGCGCCGCCGAGCACGCGCTGCGGCACAGCCAGACGCTGCTCGAGCGGCTGTTCGACACGACGCCCGACG
Organism: Methylibium sp.; assembly: GCF_035762065.1. GTDB lineage: Bacteria > Pseudomonadota > Gammaproteobacteria > Burkholderiales > Burkholderiaceae_C > Methylibium. Next base: position 104,913 of record NZ_DASTPW010000050.1, on the reverse strand, counting down.
CCGTCACGCTGGCCGAATACGTGAGCGGCCGCTACCTGATGGTCAACGAGCGCTTCACCCAGGTGCTCGGCTGGACGCGCGCCGAGGCGATCGGGCGCAGCACGCTCGAACTGGGCATCTACCACGACGTCAACGAGCGCAAGGCGCTGCGCGACACGCTGCGCGCGCACGGCGCGATGAGCGACCGGCTGATGAACTTCCGCACCAAGGCGGGCGGCGTGGTGACGATGCGCGTCTCCGCGGCGCTGCTGACCTTCGACGCGGTCGACTACGTGGTCGCGGTGGCGCGCGACGTCTCGCACAGCGAGCAGGCGCGCCAGGAGCACGAGGCGATCCTGCGCTATGCCTCGGTCGGCATCGGCTTCACCCGCGAGCGGGTGATCGTGCAGGCCAATCCGCGCTTCGAGGAGATGTTCGGCTGGCCGCGCGGCAGCCTGGCGGGCCAGCCCGGCGCGGTGGTCTGGCCGAACGACGACGACTATGCCGAAGCCGGCGCCGTGGCCGGCCCGCTGCTGTCGACCGGCCAGCCCTACGAGACCGAACGGCCGATGCGCCGGCGCGACGGCAGCAGCTTCTGGTGCCGCCTGAGCGCGCGCGCGGTCGATCCCAGCGACCCCAGCCACGGCGGCACGATCTGGATCGTCGAGGACGTGACCGAACGCCGCATGGTCCAGCAGTCGCTCGCCGCCGCGCGCGACGCCGCCGAGGCCGCGAGCCGCGCGAAGAGCGCCTTCCTTGCCAACACCAGCCACGAGATCCGCACGCCGCTCAACGGCCTGCTCGGCCTGGCGCGGCTGGCGCGCCAGCCGGGGCTCGCCGACGAGGAGCGCCAGCGCTTCCTCGACCAGATCCTCGACAGCGCGCGCACGCTGTCGGGCGTGATCACCGACATCCTCGACCTGTCCAAGGTCGAGGCCGGCCGGCTGAGCCTGGACACCGTCGTGTTCGACCTGCGCGCGCTGCTCGAAGCGCTCGGCGACAGCACCGAGGCACTGGCGCAGGCCAAGGGCCTGAAGCTGCGCCGCGCGATCGACGAGGCGCTGCCGCGCGTGGTGCGCGGCGACCCGGTGCGCGTGCGCCAGATCCTCGGCAACTTCCTCGGCAACGCGCTGAAGTTCACCGAGCGCGGCGAGATCACGCTGATCGCCAGCCGCGGCCCCGGCGACCTGGTGCACGTGGTCGTCGCCGACACCGGCCCGGGCATCGACGAGGCGACCCAGGCGCGCCTGTTCCGACCCTTCGTGCAGGCCGACGACTCGATGACGCGCCGCCACGGCGGCACCGGCCTGGGCCTGTCGATCTGCCGCGAGCTCGCGACGCTGATGGGCGGCGCGGTCGGCGTGGGCAGCCACCCCAAGCGCGGCAGCCGCTTCTGGGCCGACCTGCCGCTGCCGGCCGTCGACGGCGCCGAGCTCGAAGGGCACGACCCGAGCGGCTTCGACGAGCCGATCGAAGGCGCGCGCGTGCTGGTCGTCGAGGACAACGCGGTGAACCTGCTGATCGTGCGCGCGATGCTCGAGGGCTGGGGCCTGGTCGTCGAGGAAGCGGCCGATGGCCAGCAGGCGCTCGACGCGGTGATCGAAGCCGCGCGGCGCGGCCGTGCCTACGACGCGGTGCTGATGGACGTGCAGATGCCGGTGATGAGCGGCCACGACGCCGCGCGCGCGCTGCGCCGCCGCCCTGAAGGCACGCGCCTGCCGATCGTCGCGCTCACCGCCGCCGCGCTCACCTCCGAGCGCGACCAGGCGCTCGCCGCCGGCATGGACGCCTTCCTCACCAAGCCGATCGACGCCGACCAGCTGCGCCAGGTGCTGGCGCGGATGCTGAAGGGGCGCGCGCGGGCGTGATGGCGACCACCCCGTTGCGGCTTCGCCGCTGCCCGTGGAACTCGAAGAGGGCCACCTTGTGGCCCTTGGGGCGCGCCGAACGGACCGGCGAAGCCGGATCCGTCGCAGCTGCTCGTCTCACCCAGCTCGGCGCGGCCTTCAGCCTGCTTGCAAGGGCAAGGCCCGCTGCCGCGTGCCGGTCAGCGCGAACAGCGCGTTCGCCAGCGCCGGCGCCAGCGGCGGCACGCCGGGTTCGCCGACGCCGCCGGGCGGGCGGTCGCTGTCGATCAGGTGCACCTCGATCGCCGGCGTGTCGGCCAGCGTGACGAGCGGCTGGTCGGCGAAGTTCCTCGCCTGCGCGACGCTCGCGACGATCGCGACGCCGCCGTGCCGCGCCGCGGCGAGCGCGAAGACGATCGCGCCTTCCATCTGCTGCGCGACGATGCCCGGGTGCACCACGGTGCCGCAATCGACGGCGCAGACGACGCGCCGCACGCGCAGCGCCTCGGCGCCCGCGGCGTCGCGCTGCCGCGCGAGCTCGACCACCTGCGCGACGATCGAGCCGAAGCTCTCGTGCAGCGCGATGCCGCGCGCGGTGTCCGCGGGCAAGGGGCGGCCCCAGCCGGCCTTGTCGGCACACAGCTTGAGCACCGCCGCGTGGCGCGGCGCCTCGCGCAGCAGCGCGTAGCGGAAGTCGAGCGGGTCGCGGCCGGCGGCGTGCGCCAGCTCGTCGACGAAGCTTTCGAGGAAGAAGGCGTTGTGCGAATGGCCGACCGAGCGCCAGTAGCCGACCGGCACGCCGCTCCTCGTCGCCGCATGCGCGATGCGCTGGTGCTCGATCGCGTAGGGCTGGTCGAACAGACCCTCGGCGGTGGTCTTGTCGGGCAGGTCGATCGGGCCGGCCAGCAGCGGCAGCCCGCGCTCGATCCAGCGCGGCGTCACCGCGTCGCCGGCGCTCGCGACGCGCAGCGTCGACACGCGGCCTTCGGCGTCGAGCGTCGCGCGCAGCACCGCGGCGGCCGCCGGCCGGTAGAAGTCGTGGCCGAAGTCCTCCTCGCGCGACCACAGCAGCTGCACCGGCCGCCCGCCGGTTTCCTGCGCGACCGCGACCGCCTGCGCGACCACCTCGGCTTCGAGCCGGCGGCCGAAGCCGCCGCCGACCAGCGTCGGATGCAGCGTCACCGCGTCCTCGCCGACGCCGGCCGCGCGCGCGGCGAGCGCGCGCGCGATCGTCGGCACCTGCGTCGGCGCCCAGACGGTGACGCGGCCGCCTTGCACGCGGGCGGTCGCGTTGATCGGCTCCAGCGCCGCATGCGCGAGATACGGCGCGCGATAACGGGCCTCGACGACGCGCGCGCCGCCGTCGATCGCCGCGCGCTCGGCCGCCGGCGCATCGCCGCGGCGGTGGAACACGAAACCTTCGTCGCGGGCGAGCGCCTGCTCGGCGCGCACGCCGAGCGCGGCCTCGATCGCCGCGCTGTCGAGCGTGCCGGCCGGCGGCGGCGCCCAGTCGATCGCCAGCGCCTCGACCGCCTGCCGCGCATGCCAGCTCGTGCGCGCGACCACCGCGACGCCGGCCGTCGAGCCCGCGCGTGCCGGCAGCCGCACCAGGCGCTCGACGCCGGGGCGTGCAAGCACCTCGTCCTCGTTGCCGATGCGCTGCGGCGCGCCGCCGAGCATCGGGCACATGCGCACCGCCGCGAACACCAGGCCGTCCGGCCGCACGTCGAGGCCGTAGACGGCGCGGCCGGTGACCTTGTCGGGCAGGTCGGTGCGCGGCAGCGCGCGGCCGACCAGCGTGCGCGCGGCCGCCGGCTTGGGGCGGACCGCGCCGGGCGGCGTCGCGGCGGCAGCGCCGGCCAGCTCGCCGAAGTGCGCGCTCTGGTTCGAGGCCGCATGCTCGACGCGGCCGGCGCGCACGACGATCTCGTCCTTCGGCTGGCGCCAGCGCAGCGAGGCGGCGCCGACGAGCTGCGCGCGCGCGGTCGCGCCGGCCAGCCGCAGCGGCTCCCAGGCGTCGGCGACGCTGGTCGAGCCGCCGGTGAGGTTGACGCCGAGCTCGCGCGCCAGCTTCGCGACGCCGTGCCGGCCGGCGCGCGCGAGCAGCGTCTCGGCGCCCGGCGCCGCGTCGCGCGGGTGGACCGGCAAGGTGGCGACGAAGGTCTCGACGTTGCCGTAGATCGCGTCGGGGCCGGCCGCCAGCAGCCGCACGCGGTCGAGCGGCAGGTCGAGCTCGTCGGCGACCAGCATCGCGAGCGCGGTGTGCACGCCCTGGCCCATCTCGATGCGCGGCATCGCGAGGCCGATGCCGCCGTCGGGCTCGACGCGGATCCAGCCGTTGAGCGCGACCGCGCCGGCCGCAACCGGCAGCAGATCGCGGCCGCCGAGCCGCGAGCGCACCGGCAGCGCGGCCCAGCCGACCAGCAGCGCGCCGCCGGCCGCGCCGGCGCTGAGCAGCAGCGTGCGGCGCCGCATCGCCGCTCAGGGGCGGGCGGGCGCGCTGCCGCGCGGCACGGCCGCCGGCTGCGCCTCGGGCTTCGCGCTCGGGCCCCGCGCGAGCCGCTCGCCCGCCGCGCGGATCGCGGCGCGCAGCCGCGGCGTCGTGCCGCAGCGGCACAGGTTGGTGATCGCCGCGTCGATCTCGGCATCGCTGGGCCGCGGCTTGCGTTCGAGCAGCGCGGCCGCGGCCATCAACAGCCCGCTCTGGCAGTAGCCGCATTGCGGCACCTGATGGTCGAGCCACGCGGCTTGCACCGCATGCAGCGAGCCGTCGGCGTTCGCGAGGCCCTCGATGGTCTGCAGCCGGCGGCCCTCGGCGGCCGACAGCGGCGTGACGCAGGCGCGCCGGGCCTCGCCGTCGAGGCGCACCGTGCAGGCGCCGCAGGCGCCGATGCCGCAGCCGAACTTCGTGCCGGTGAGGTTCAGCACGTCGCGCAGCGCCCAGAGCAGCGGCATCGCGGGATCGGCGCGTTCCGGCGGGAGGTCGAGGGGCTGGCCGTTGAGGACGAGCTTCATGCCCGGGAGTGTCGGCCGGGTTCGCGCCGTGGCGCGCCGGCTCAGGGTTTGCGCCGGGCGCCGGTGCGGCGTATCGACGGCAACGCCGCGGCGAGCAGCGCGACCAGGCCCAGCAGCTCGGTTGCCGACACGGCCCCGCCGCCGCCGCCGTCGGCCACGGCGGTGCCGTCGGAGGCGACGTCGATCGCCTGCGTCACGGTCGAGCGCTGGCCGGCGCTGTCGGTGACGACGAGGCGCACCTTCAAGGTGCCCGGCGCGGTGGGCGCGAGCGTCGTCTGCGGCGTCTGCGCGGGCGCCGCCAGGCCGGCGCCGCCGCCTTCGACCACGCTCCACTCGACGCTGGCGAGGCTGCGCCCGGGCGCCAGCAGCGAGCCGCTCGCGTCGAGTGCGATCGTCTGGCCGACGACCGGGCTGGCCGGGCTCACCGCGATCAGCGCCTGCACGCCGTTGCCGGCCGCGAGCGCCCGCGCCTTCGCGGCTTCGACCGCGGCTCGGGCGTCGAGCATCCCGGCGCCGCAGGTGCCGCTGGTGCAATAGCACTCGAGCTGGTCGATCGGGTCGCCGGCGTCGTTCGACAGCGGCCCCAGGCATTGCGGCGTGCCGTCCGCGGCGCCGGTGGTCGGGAAGGCGCGCGTGGTGCCGGTCAGCAGCGTGCGCAGTTCGGCCGGTGTCGCGTTTGGGTGCACCGCGAGCATCAGCGCGGCGGTGCCGGCGACCATCGGCGCGGCGAAGCTGGTGCCCACGGTGATGCGGCGGGCGTCGGTGTAGATCGACTCGGCGGGCGTCGTGGTGCCGCTGTTGGCGGTGGTCGCGATCGGATAGAGGCAGTCGCTGCCTGCCTGCGTGTTGACGCAATTGCCGCCAGGCGCGCTCAGCGCAACCTCCGCGCCCAGGTCGGAGAAGCCGACCTTGGTGCCGATGTGGCGCAACCCGCCCACCGCGATCACGCCGCGGCAGTTGGCCGGCGAGCCCACCGCATGACCGGCGGTGTTGCCGGCCGAGGCCACCACCACCGCACCGGCCGCGACGACCGCATCGACCGCCGACTGGTAGGCCGCGTCGCAGGCACCGCTGCCGCCGAGGCTCATGTTGAGCACGCGCGCCGGCGTCGGGTTCGCCGGCACCTCCGGCACCGCGAGGCCGGCGGCCCAGCGCATGCCGGCGATGATGTCGGAGCTGAACCCGCCGCATTTGCCGAGCACGCGCACCGGCAGGATCCGCGCGTTCCAGTCGGTGCCGGCGATGCCGGCGCCGTTGTCGGACAGCGCGCCGACGATGCCGGCGACCTCGGTGCCGTGCCAGGAGCTGTCGTCAACCACGCACTTGGCCGCGGCCGCGCCGAACACGCCGGAATCGATGTCGGCCTGCGTGACCCAGTCGCCCGGGTCGCTGGCGTCCGCATCGGCGCCGTCGCCGTCGTTGCCGAGGCCGACGCGCACGAAGTCGCGGCCCGCCAGCAGCCGGCCGGCCGCGCGGGCGGGCTGCAGATCGGGGTGGTCGAAGCGCACGCCGGTGTCGAGCACCGCGACCACGACGTTCGACGAGCCGGTCGTCACCTCCCAGGCCGAGACCGCGTCGATCGACGCACGCACCTCGCCGGCCGGCGCCTTCAGGTACCACTGGCCGACCGCGGGGCCGGCGGCGCCGCCGCTCGCGAACCGCGGATCGTTCGGCACGCGCTGCCGGCGCATCGGCCGGTCGACGACCGCGAACTCGACCTCGGCATCGGCTTCGAGCCGCCGTGCGAGCTCGGCCGCGCCGAGCGACTTCGAGGTGACGAGCTGCAGCGAGCCGCCGAGCGCGCGCTGGCGTCCGAGCGCGAGGCCGTGTCGGCCGAGGAGCTCGCGGGCGCGCTGCTCGAATCCCGCGGCCGGCTTCGCGGCCGCAGAGGAGCCGGCTTGCGCGCGGTACTTGACGATCACCCGCGCTTCAGGCGCGGCGGCCGAGGCGCCGAACGCGGCCGAAGCACAGGCGAGGACGAGGAGGACGGAACGAAGCGGACGACGAAGCACGACAGCGGGATCCAGAGAAGCGGCGCGGGCCACGGGACCCCGCGCAAAGGCAATCGGTGCGCCTACTTCGCGACGACGCGCGCCATCTCGAGCACCTTGTTCGAGTAGCCCCATTCGTTGTCGTACCAGGCGACGAGCTTCACGAACGTGCCGTCGAGCGCGATGCCGGCGTCGGCGTCGAAGATCGAGGTGCGGGCGTCGCCGCGGAAGTCGGTGGCGACGACCTTGTCCTCCGTGTAGCCGAGCACGCCTTTCAAGGCGCCTTCGCTTTGTGCCTTCATCTCGGCGCAGATGTCCTTGTAGCTCGCCTCCTTGACCAGCTCGCAGGTCAGGTCGACGACCGACACATCGGAGGTCGGCACCCGGAAGCTCATGCCGGTGAGCTTCTTGTTCAGCTCGGGGATCACCACGCCCACGGCCTTCGCCGCGCCGGTGCTCGACGGGATGATGTTCTCCAGGATGCCGCGGCCGCCGCGCCAGTCCTTGTTGCTCGGGCCGTCGACCGTCTTCTGCGTCGCGGTGGTCGCGTGCACCGTGGTCATCAGGCCGCGCTTGATGCCCCACTTGTCGTTGAGCACCTTGGCCAGCGGCGCGAGGCAGTTGGTGGTGCACGAGGCGTTCGAGATCACCGTCTCGCCGGCGTACTTCGCGTGGTTGACGCCGTAGACGAACATCGGCGTGTCGTCCTTCGACGGCGCCGAGAGGATCACCTTCTTCGCGCCGGCCGCGAGGTGCTTTTCGCCGCCTTCCTTGGTGAGGAAGATGCCGGTCGATTCGACGATCACGTCGGCGCCGGCCTCGCTCCACTTCAGTTCGGCCGGGTCCTTGATCGCCGTGAGGCGGATGCGTTTGCCGTCGACGATCAACGTGTGGCCGTCGACCGCCACGCTGCCCTTGAAGCGCCCGTGCACCGAGTCGTACTGGAGCATGTAGGCGAGGTAGTCGGGCTCGAGGAGGTCGTTGATCGCCACGACCTCGAGGTCGTCCGCGAAGTTCTGCACCGCGGCACGAAACACCATGCGTCCGATGCGGCCGAAGCCGTTGATGCCGATCTTGATGGTCATGGAAGCGTTCTCCGTTCAGCTCAAAGATTCGTGATGTCGATCGAGTGTCGTGCGCGCGTTCGGTTCGGCCCTCAGCGCGCGAGCGCGGCGCGCACCGTGTCGGCGACGTTCTCCACGGTGAAGCCGAAATGCTTGAACAGCACGCCGGCCGGCGCCGACTCGCCGAAGCTGTCGATGCCCACCACCGCCGCGCAGCCGTACTTCCACCAGAAGTCGCTGACGCCCATCTCGACCGCGATGCGCGGCACGCCGTCGGGCAGCACGCTGCGCTTGTAGGCGGTGTCCTGGCGGTCGAAGGTCGTCGTGCTGGGCATCGACACCACGCGCACCGCGAGGCCGTGCTCGGCCGCGAGCTTCTGCTGTGCATGCAGCGCGAGCTGCACCTCGGAGCCCGTCGCGACGATCACCGCGTCGAGCTTCCGGTTCACGAGGCCCACCTCCGCCGGCTCGGCCAGCACGTAGGCGCCGCAGGCGATCTCGTCGAGGCCGCTCTTGGGCAGGTAGGGTAGGTTCTGGCGCGACAGCAGCAAGGCCGTCGGGCGCGTCGCGTTCAGCAGCGCCTGCGTCCAGGCGACCGCGGTCTCGGCAGTGTCCGCCGGGCGCCAGACGTCCAGGCCGGGTATGAGCCGCAGGCTGGCCGCGTGTTCGACGCTCTGGTGCGTCGGCCCGTCTTCGCCGAGGCCGATGCTGTCGTGGGTGAAGACGTGGATCACGCGCTGCTTCATCAGCGCGGCCATGCGGATCGCGTTGCGGCTGTAGTCGCTGAAGGTCAGGAAGGTGCCGCCGTAGGGAATGAAGCCGCCGTGCAGCGCGAGGCCGTTCATCACCGCGGCCATGCCGAACTCGCGCACGCCGTAGTTGATGTGGCGGCCCGGCTTGCCGTCGTCCGTGCCCCGGGGCGCGCCTTGCGCGTCGAGGCGCAGCGGCGGCGTGCTCTTGGTGTTGGTGAGGTTCGAGCCGGTCAGGTCGGCGCTGCCGCCGAGCAGTTCCGGCAAGGCCGCGGTGAAGGCTTCGAGCGCGATCTGGCTCGCCTTGCGCGTGGCCACCGTCTCCGCCTTCGCATGCGCGGCCACCGCCGCCTCGACCGCCGTCTGCGCGAAGTCCTTCGGCAGGCTGCCGGCAATGCGCCGTTCGAATTCGGCGGCCAGTTCGGGATGCGCCTCGCGGTAGGCGTCGAAGCGCAGGTCCCAGGCGCCTTGCGCGTCGATGCCGGCGGGCTTCGCGTCCCAGGCCTCGTACGCGGCGGAGGGGATCTCGAACGGCGCATGCGGCCAGCCCAGCGCCGTGCGCGTGAGCACGATCTCCTCGGCGCCGAGCGGCTCGCCGTGGGCCTTGGCGCTGCCGGCACGGTTGGGCGAGCCCTTGCCGATCGCCGTCTTGCAGACGATGAAGCTGGGCCGGTCGGTGCTCTGCTTGGCGAGCGCGATCGCGGCATCGACCGCATCGATGTCGTGGCCGTCGATCGGGCCGATCACGTTCCAGCCGTAGGCGGCGAAGCGCAGCGCGGTGTCGTCGACGAACCACGGCGCGACCGGACCGTCGATGCTGATGCCGTTGTCGTCGTAGATCGCGATCAGCTTGTTCAGCTTCCACGCACCCGCCAGCGCGCAGGCCTCGTGGCTGATGCCTTCCATCAGGCAGCCGTCGCCGAGGAAGACGTAGGTGTGGTGATCGACGACCGCGTGCTGCGGCCGGTTGAATTCGGCGGCGAGCAGCTTCTCGGCCAGCGCCATGCCGACCGCATTGCCGATGCCCTGGCCGAGCGGGCCGGTGGTCGTCTCGATGCCCGGCGTGATGCCGACCTCGGGGTGGCCCGGCGTCTTGCTGTGCAGCTGGCGGAAGTTCTTCAACTCGCCGATCGGCAGCGCGTAGCCGGTGAGGTGCAGCAGCGCATAGATCAGCATTGAGCCGTGGCCGTTGCTCAGCACGAAGCGGTCGCGGTCGGCCCAATGCGGGTCGACCGGGTTGTGGCGCAGGTGGCGCGACCACAGCGCAACCGCGATGTCGGCCATGCCCATCGGCGCGCCCGGGTGGCCGGAGTTGGCCTGCTGGACCGCGTCCATCGCCAGCACGCGGATGGCGTCGGCCATCAGCTTGGCGGTGGCGGCGGGGACGGCGCGGCGCACGGGGGTGGGAGGTTGGATCACGGCCATGGGCTGCGCCTTTGGAGAGCCACCGCAGCGGCAGAATCGACGATTTTAGAAGCCGGTCCTCATCGCCCGACCTTCCATGCGGGGCTTGCACCTCACCGCCGATCTCGCCGGCTGCCGCCGGGACCAGGCCGCGCTGACCGAGCCGGCTGCCCTGCGCACGCTGTGCCTCGCGACGGTGACGGCCGCGGGGCTCGCGCCGGTCGGCGAACGCTTCCACGCCTTCGCGCCCGAGCACGGCGAGCCGCGCGGCGTGACCGGCGTCGTGCTGCTCGCCGAGTCGCACCTGGCCGTGCACACCTGGCCCGAGCTGGACGCGGTGACGCTCGACGTCTACGTCTGCCACCGCAACGCCGACAACTCGGCGAAGGCCGAGGCGGTGATCGATGCGCTGCTCGCGGCCTTCGAGCCGGCAAGCGCGAAGCGCGGGCGACTGGAGCGCGGCTGATGCCGGGCGGCGAGGGTTTCGCGAGCGCGAGTTCCCCCTCGGGCAGGCCGGCCGGCGACCGCAGCGGGCTGCAGCTGCCGGCGCTCATCCTCTGCGCCGGCCGCGGCGAGCGGATGCGCCCGCTGACCGACCGCGTACCGAAGCCGCTGCTGCCGGTGCACGGCAAGCCGCTGGTGGTCTGGCAGCTCGAAGCGCTGGCGCGCGACGGCGTGCGCGAGGTCGTGATCAACACCGCCTGGCTCGAGGAGCAGTTCCCCGCGGCGCTCGGCGACGGATCGGCCTTCGGGCTTTCGATCCGCTACTCGATGGAAGGCCGGCTGCACGGCGGCGCGCTGGAGACCGCCGGCGGCATCGTCGCCGCCGCGCCGCTGCTCGGCAGCGAGCGCTTCTGGGTGCTGGCCGGCGACGCCTGGCTGCCCGACTTCCGCTTCGACGCCGCCGAGGCCGCCGGCTTCGCCGCGAGCCGCGACCTGGGGCTCGTCTGGCTGGTACCCAACCCTGACCATCATCCCGACGGCGACTTCGCGCTGGGCGACGCGGGCGACGCCGATCGCGTGCTGGCGCGTGACGACCGGCATGCGCGCGGCAGCTACACGTACTCGACGGTCGGACTCTTCGACCGTAAGCTCGTCGCGGGCCTCGTACCCGGCGAGCGCGGCGCGTTGCGGCCGCATCTCGATGCGGCGATCGCCGCGCGCCGGCTCGCCGGGCGGATCTACGCCGGCCGCTGGGCCGACGTCGGCACGCCGGCGCGCTGGCAGGCGCTGCAGGGGCCGGCCTGAACGAGCGGGCGAGGGAGGACAAGGACCATGGGCGACTGGATCTCGCCGACATCGCTGGCGCTGGCGCTGCTGCTTGCCTTCGGGCTCGAACGGCTGGCGTTGCGCGGTCTGCGCGCGGCGGCGCTGGCCTTCGAGCCGGTGTCCGGCGAGCACACCGACTCGGTCGTCTACCACCGCGACCTGCTCGCGCTGACCGAGCGCGACATGCAGACCGTCTTCGGCCTGCTGCTGGCCGCGGCCGTGAGCGGCGCGGTAGCGTGGCACGCGCCCGGCTGGCCCGCGTGGCCATCGCTTGTCGCGTGGCTGGGCGCGCTCGGCTGGGACCTGTGGACCTGGGAGCGCGCGGCCGGCAGCGTGAAGTTCGTGTCGTGGAAGCGCGGATGGCGGCAGTCGGCACGGCGCGTGGCGGTGTCGGATCTGGCCGAGGTCAACGTCGTCGTGCGGCGCGGCGCCAGCGCGAAAGGCATCGGCCGCGCGCTGCCGCCGACCTGCTACCTCGCGCTGTTGATGGCCGACGGCAAGGCGGTGAAGCTGCCGCGCACCGGCGCGTGGCCTTTCGGCGAGCGCCGCGTCGAGGACTTCGCCAACTTCGTGCGGATGCAGATCGCGGTCGTCGCCGACCTGCGCCGGCGCGCCGAAGCCGAGAAACGCAGCGCCGCGCGGCATGCGGCGGTCGAGCAGGAGCCGGTCCATCCGGCGCAGAAGATCGACCCGCTGGCGATCAACCGGGGGAAATATTGACCACCCCGTTGCGGCTTCGCCGCTCTCCTCAAGGGGCGCCGCTTGCGGACCGGCAGAGCCGGATCCGCGGCGTCTGCCGGTAGACCACCCCGTTACAGCTTCGCCGCTCCCTCAAGGGGCGCCGCTGGCGGACCGGCTCAAGCCGCCAGCGGCTTGGTGATCTCGTCGATCCGCGCCAGCACCTCGGGCGTGAGCTTCGGCGTCACGTCGAGCGCCTTCAGGTTGTCCTGGAGCTGGCTCAAGCGGCTCGCGCCGAGGATCACGGTGCTCACGCGCGGATTGCGGTTGACCCAGGCGATCGCCAGTTGCGCCAGCGAGCAGCCGAGCTCGCGGGCGAGCGGCTCCAGCTTCGCGACCGCGGCGTTCTTCGCCGCATCGGTCAGCCCCTCGCGCAGCCAGCTCATGCTCTCGATCGAGCCGCGGCTGCCTTCGGGCACGCCGCTGCGGTATTTGCCGGTCAGCAGGCCGGAGGCGAGCGGGCTCCAGGTGGTCAGGCCCAGGCCGATGTCCTCGTAGAGCCGCGCGTACTCGTCCTCGACGCGCCTGCGATGCAGCAGGTGGTACTGCGGCTGCTCCATCACCGGCTTGTGCAGGTGGTGCTTGTCGGCGATCTCCCAGGCGGCGCGGATGTCGGCCGCGCTCCATTCGCTGGTGCCCCAATAGAGCAGCTTGCCGCGGGTGATCAGGTCGTGGAAGGCGTAGACGGTCTCCTCGATCGGCGTCATCGGGTCCGGCCGATGGCAGAAGACCAGATCGACGAAGTCCATCTGCAGCCGCTGCAAGGCGCCGTCGATCGCCTGGTGCAGGTATTTGCGGTTCAGCGTGTCCTGCGCATTGACGCGCTTGCCGCCGCGCGGCGCCCGGTCGAGCCCCCAGAAGAACTTCGTCGAGACGATGTAGTCGATGCGCGGCTTGCCCAGCTGCCGCAACGCCTCGCCCATGATCGATTCGCTCTGGCCGTTGGCGTAGACCTCGGCGTTGTCGAAGAAGTTGATGCCGGCGTCGAGCGCGGCCGCGAGCATCTCCTTCGCGGAGGTCACGTCCACCTGGTTGTGGTACGTGACCCAGGAGCCCAGCGAGAGCTCGCTGACTTGCAGGCCACAGCGGCCGAGGCGGCGGTATTGCATGAAGACGTCCCGTGAGGTGGAGCGGAGCGCCCGACGGTACCCGCCCGCCGAAGCCCCGGCGCGCAAAGCGGCATCGCGCTTGCCTGCGGCGCGCATGGCCCAGGGCAGCGTTCGCATCGGCATTTCGGGCTGGCGCTACGAGCCCTGGCGCGGGGTGTTCTATCCCGAGGGCCTGGTGCAGCGGCGCGAGCTGGCCTACGCGAGCCGGATGGTGTCGAGCATCGAGATCAACGGCTCCTTCTACTCGCTGCAGGACCCGGCCTCGTGGCGCGAGTGGCACGACGAGACGCCCGACGACTTCGTCTTCGCGGTAAAGGGGCCGAAGTACATCACCCACCTGCGCCGGCTGAAGGAGGTGCGCACGCCGCTGGCCAACTTCTTCGCCAGCGGGCTGTTTGAGCTGAAAGCCAAGCTCGGGCCGATCCTGTGGCAGCTCCCGCCGATGCTGCCCTTCCTCCCGGAGCGCATCGAGGCCTTCTTCGAGCTGCTGCCGCGCGACACCGAAGCGGCGCTCGCGCTCGCCCGGCAGCACGACGAGCGCGTCGCGGATCGCGCAAGCCTCGCGATCGACCGCAAGCGGCCGCTGCGCCATGCACTGGAGATCCGCCATCCCAGCTTCGTCGATCCGGCCTTCGTGCAGCTGCTGCGCCGCCATCGCATCGCGCTGGTCGTCGCCGACACCGCCGGCAGATGGCCGCTGCTCGAAGACCTGAGCGCCGACTTCGTCTACCTGCGGCTGCACGGCGACGCCGAGCTGTACGCGAGCGGCTACGGCCCGCAGGCACTCGACCGCTGGGCCGCGCGCATCGCCGCGTGGCGCGAAGGCCGGCAGGTCGACGATGCGCGCCTGGCCGCGCCCGGCACGCGCCAGCGCGCCGGGGCGCGCGATGTCTTCGCCTACTTCGACAACGACGTGAAGGTGCATGCGCCCTACGACGCGGCGGCGCTGATGCGCCGGCTCGGGCTGGCCTCGGCGCTGCAGGGCCCCGGCCGGCCCGTGTGGCCGCCGGGCTGGCAGGCGCCGAGCGTGCGCAAGCGCGCGCCGGGCTTCGCGGCGCGGCGGGTCGTCGCGAAGGCTGCGGCCGAAACGCCGGAGTGAAGAAGCACCGGGTACTCTCCCGCGGCGCCACCTGGGCACGAGCACCGTGCGTCGATGCAAGGAAGGCCCCTTGGGAAAGCTGCGAGCGATGCCTGCGAACAACGTCCATGCCGAACGCCGTGCGCGCCTCGCGCGGCAACTGCGCGCCGCCGGGGCGGCGTCGCCGTGGTGCCCACCGCGCCCGAACGCATGCGCAACGCCGACAGCGAGCACGCCTACCGCCACGACAGCGGCTTCTTCTACCTGACCGGATTCACCGAGCCGGACGCCTGGCTGCTGCTCGACGACGCCGGAGCGAGCCTGCTGCTGTGCCGCCCGAAGGACCCGGAACGCGAGCTCTGGGACGGCCTGCGGCTCGGCCCCGAGGACGCACCCGCGCGGCTCGGCGTCGACGAAGCGAAGCCGCTCGCCGACCTCGACGCGGTGATCACCGAGCGGCTCGCCGGCCACGACGCCGTCTGGTTCCCGTTCGACGGCGACGCCAGCCTGCGCAGCCGCGTCGCCGGCTGGATCGACGCGGTGCGTGCCCGTTCGCACCGTGGCGCCGAAGCACCGACGCAGCAGCGTGACCTGTCGGTGCTGCTCGGCGAGCTGCGCCTGTTCAAGGACGCGCACGAAGCCGAGCAGATGCGCCGCGCCGGCGAGATCGGCGCCGCCGGCCACGTGCGCGCGATGCAGGCCTGCCGGCCGGGCATGCGCGAGTACGAACTGGAAGCCGAGCTGCTCTATGAATTCCGCCGGCGCGGCGCGGCGGGGCCGGCCTACACCAGCATCGTCGCGGCCGGATCGAACGCCTGCATCCTCCACTACGCCGCCGGCGATGCCGAGTTGAAGGACGGCGCGCTGTGCCTGATCGACGCCGGCGCGGAATACGCCAGCTATGCGAGCGACATCACCCGCACCTTTCCGGTCAACGGCCGCTTCGGCGGCGAGCAGCGCGCGGTCTACGAGCTGGTGCTCGCCGCCCAGCAGGCCGCGATCGCCGCGACCCACCCCGGCGCGCGCCGCCTCGACGGCCACTGGGCGGCGGTGCGCGTCGTCGCCCAGGGGCTGCTCGACCTCGGCCTGCTCGATCACAGCCAGGTCGGCAGCCTCGACGACGTGGTCGAGCGCGGCGCCTACCGCCGCTACTTCATGCACGGCACCGGCCACTGGCTCGGGCTCGACGTGCACGACGCCGGCGAGTACCTCTCGCTCGGCGAGGCGCCGGTCGATCAGCTCGACGGCCAGGGCGGCCGCGTCACGCGCCGGCCGTCGCGCCGGCTGGAGCCCGGCATGGTGCTGACGATCGAGCCCGGCTGCTACATCCGCCCGGCGCCCGACGTGCCCGAGCGCTTCTGGAACATCGGCGTGCGCATCGAGGACGACGCGCTGGTCACGCCGGACGGTTGCGAACTGCTCAGCCGCGGCGTGCCGGTGGAGCCCGGCGAAATCGAAGCGCTGATGCGCGGCTGAGCCGCGCCGGGCTCACTGCACCTGCTCGGGCGCCGCGTGCCAAAGGCGGCGCGCCGCTTCGGTGGCGCTTGGCGCCGCGTCCCGCGACGGCTCGGCGCGCGCTTCGGCAAGTCGGTCCCAGTGCTGGCGCAGCCGTTCGAGCGTCATACGGAAGCCGGCGCTCACCTGTGGGTGGCCGCTCAGGAAGAACAGGTTCGAGCGGACCTTCGCGGCCATCATCAGGCTCTGGCCGTGGCCGGTGAGCGGCTGGCTCAGCGCGGCGCGCTCGACGACGCCGGTCATCAGCGCCAGCGTGCCGGCGAGCAGCGCCTCGGCGCTCGGCAACGCGCGGACTTCGTCGTCGTCGGCCTCGTCGGGCCGGTCGGCCTCGCAGGTTTCGGCAAGGCGGCACGGGTGATCGCAACTCATGGCAGGGCTCTCCGCCGCGACGCGGCATCGGTGGATGAGGCTGGCTGAGGCCCGACGCCCTGGCTGCATGCGCGCGGCCCGAACGCCGCGCAGGCCGCGATCCTAATGCGAACGGTTCTCATCTGGTGACCGAAGCCCGCGCTTGCGCGGGGGTCGGCAGGCGCCGGTCAGCCGGCCGCGATCACGCCGGCGATCGCAGCTCCGACCTCGGGCGTCTTCGCGCAGCCTCCGAGATCGGGCGTGCGCGGGCCGTCGACCAGCACCCGCTCGATCGCCGCGACGATCGCGTCGTGCGCCTGGGCGTGGCGCCCGGCCGCCTCGGCAGCCATGCCGGGCGCACGACCGAGGAAATCGAGCATCAGCGCGCCCGACCAGATCATCGCGATCGGGTTGGCGATCTGCTGGCCGTGGATGTCCGGCGCCGAGCCGTGCACCGGCTCGAACAGCGACGGGAAGCGCCGCTCGGGGTTCAGGTTGGCCGACGGCGCCAGCCCGATCGTGCCGGTGCAGGCCGGGCCGAGGTCGCTCAGGATGTCGCCGAACAGGTTGCTCGCCACCACCACGTCGAAGCGTTCGGGCGAAAGGACGAAGCGCGCGGCCAGGATGTCCACGTGCTGTTTGTCCCAGCGCACGGCCGGATGCAGCGCGGCCATCGCCTCGACCCGCTCGTCCCAGTAGGGCATCGAGATCGCGATGCCGTTGCTCTTGGTCGCCGCGGTCAGCCGGCGGCGCGGCCGGCGCCCGGCGAGCTCGAACGCGAACTTCAGGATGCGATCGACGCCGTGCCGGGTGAACACCGACTCCTGCAGCACGAACTCGCGCTCGGTGCCTTCGAACATGCGCCCGCCGACCGACGAGTACTCGCCCTCGGTGTTCTCGCGCACGATGACCATGTCGATGTCGCCGGGCCGCTTGTTCGCCAGCGGCGCCGGCACGCCGGGCAGCAGCCGCACCGGCCGCAGGTTCACGTACTGGTCGAAGCCGCGGCGGAACTGCAGCAGCGAACCCCACAGCGAGACATGGTCCGGCACCACCTGCGGCCAGCCGACCGCGCCGAAGTAGATCGCGTCGAAGCCGGCGAGCCGCGCGGCCCAGTCGTCGGGCAGCATCTTGCCGGTCCGCTGCCAGTAGGCCGCGCAGGCCCAGTCGAAGGGCTCGAAGGCCAGCGCGATGCCGAAGCGCCGGCCCGCCGCCTCGAGCACGCGCAGGCCCTCGGGCATGACCTCCTGGCCGATGCCGTCCCCGGCAATGACGGCGATGCGATGCGGCGTGTCCATGCGCCGCATGCTAGCCAGCGCGAAGACCGCGCCGGCCGAAGGCCGATCAGGCCGCGAGCGGGGTCGTGCGGATCAGGTGGTCGAAGGCCGCCAGTGCCGCCTTCGAGCCTTCGCCGGCCGCGATCACGATCTGCTTGAACGGCACCGTCGTGGCGTCGCCGGCCGCGAAGACGCCCGGCACGCTGGTCGCGCACTTCGCATCGACGACCACCTCGCCGTGCTTGCTCAGCTCGACCGTGCCGCGCAGCCATTCGGTGTTCGGCACCAGGCCGATCTGCACGAACACGCCGGCCAGCTCGACGCTGTGCGTCGCGCCGCTCGCGCGGTCCTTGAAGACGAGGCCGGTGACCTTGGCGCCGTCACCGGCGATCTCGGTCGTCTGCGCGTTCGTGTGCACCGTGACGTTCGCGAGGCTTCGCAGCTTCCTGACCAGCACCGCATCGGCCTTCAGCTGCTCGGCGAACTCGACCAGCGTCACATGCTCCACGAGGCCGGCCAGATCGATCGCCGCCTCGACGCCGGAGTTGCCGCCGCCGATCACCGCCACCTTCTTGCCCTTGAACAGCGGCCCGTCGCAGTGCGGGCAGTAGGCGACGCCCTTGTTGCGGTACTCGGCCTCGCCAGGCACGTTCACCGCGCGCCAGCGCGCCCCGGTCGCGATCACGATGCTGCGGCCCTGCAGCTCGGCGCCGTTGGCGAGCCGCACCGTCGCGTAGCCGCCGGGTTCGGTGGCCGGCCGCAGCGATTCGACGCGCTGGCCGTTGATCAGCTCGACGTCGTAGGCGCGCACGTGCCGTTCGAGGTCGGCCGCGAAGCGCGGGCCTTGCGTCTCGGGCACCGAGATGTAGTTCTCGATGCCGAGCGTGTCGAGCGTCTGGCCGCCGAAGCGCTCGGCGACGATGCCGGTGCGGATGCCCTTGCGCGACGCATAGACGGCCGCGGCCGCGCCGGCCGGGCCGGCGCCGACGATGAGCACCTCGAAGGGCTTCGCGTCGGCGAGCCGCGCGGCCTCGCGCGCCGCGGCGCCGGTGTCGACCTTCGCGAGGATCTCGCTCAGCTCCATCCGTCCCGAGCCGAACGGCTGGCCGTTGAGGAAGACCATCGGCACCGCCATGATCTGGCGCGCCTCGACCTCGGCCTGGAACAGCCCACCGTCGACCGCGGTGTGGCGCACGCGCGGGTTCAGCACCGCCATCAGGTTGAGCGCCTGGACCACGTCGGGGCAGTTGTGGCAGGTGAGGCTCATGTACGTCTCGAAGACCAGCTCGCCCTGCAAGGACTCGATCTGCTCGATCACGTCGGCCTCGACCTTCGGCGGATGGCCGCCGGCCTGCAGCAGCGCGAGCACCAGCGAGGTGAACTCGTGGCCCATCGGGATCGCCGCGAAACGCAGGCCCAGGTCGGCGCCGGCGCGGGTGATCTGGAACGAGGGCCGGCGCGCGTCGGCGCCGTCGGCGCGGAAGCTCACCAGCGGGTGCAGCGCCGCGATCTCCTGCAGCAGCGTGCGCATCTCGGCCGAAGCCGGGCGGTCGTCGAGCGAGGCGATCAGCTCGATCGGGTGCTTGATGCGCTCGAGGTAGGCGCCGAGCTGCGCCTTGAGGTTGTCGTCCAGCATGTCTTGCCTCGCGAGTCACGGTGCCCACCGAGCAGCCGCCGCGGATCCGGCTCTGCCGGTCCGCCAGCGGCGCCCCTAGAGGGGAGCGGCGTCAGCCGCAACGGGGTGGATCAAATTTTTCCGACCAGATCCAGCGACGGCGTCAGCGTCTTCGCGCCTTCGTTCCACTTCGCCGGGCACACCTGGCCGGGGTTCTTCGCGACGTACTGCGCGGCCTTCAGCTTGCGCAGCGTTTCCTTCACGTCGCGCGCGATCGCGTTGTCGTGCACCTCGGCGGTCTTGATCACGCCTTCCGGATTGATCACGAAGGTGCCGCGCAGCGCCAGGCCTTCTTCTTCGATGTGCACGCCGAACATGCGGGTCAGCTGGTGCGTCGGATCGCCGATCAGCGGGAACTTGGCCTTGCCGACGGCCGGCGAGGTCTCGTGCCACACCTTGTGCGCGAAGTGCGTGTCGGTCGTGACGATGTAGACCTCGCACTCGAGCTTCTGGAACTCGGCGTAGTGGTCGGCCGCGTCCTCGACTTCGGTCGGGCAGTTGAAGGTGAAGGCGGCCGGCATGAAGATGAACGTCGACCACTTGCCCTTCAGTGCCTGTTCGGTGACTTCGATGAACTTGCCGTCCTTGAACGCTTGAACCTTGAACGGTTGGACCGGGGTGTTGATCAGCGAGGACATGGGTGAGGACTCCGAGAGTTAAAGAGGGTTGATGGAAACGCGAGGGAAACGCCGTTCGGCCGCCATTGTTGACGCGATGCAGCATCAGCCGGATTGAATGACCGAATGCATGTCATTAGGGTTTCCAACCAGGCCTGCCACGGCACCGTTGTGACGGCCGGCGCTGGCCCCGCTGCGGCCACTCAAAGAATTGCAGCAGCTTGCATGCCCGCCAAGTGGCCGCGGGTGAAGGCTTCCTCGAACACCGAATAGCCGGACAGGTCGGCATGCGCGAACTGCAGCCGCCCGACCGGCTCGGCCAGCGCCGCCAGCGCCGCGCTGCCGCGCAGGCCGGGCCGGGGCAGCAGCATGGCGTGGCCGTAGCGCGTCGAATCGATCCGCGCCGTCTTGGCGGCGATGTCCGGATGCGCGGCGGCCAGATCGGACAGCACCGCGTCGCGCCAGTGCGGCCAGGGCGCGTCGAGCAACCGGGCGCGCTGCGCGCGCAGCTCCTGCACCGAATGACCACCGAGCGCCCAGTAGTGGGTCAGCACCGTCGGCCCGGGGACCGAGCGCAGCGCCTGGTGCTGGGCATCGACGTAGCCGAGCGCCGCGCTGCCGGCGATCACGTTGTCCCAGGCCGGCGGCGCGCCGAGCAGTCGGTCGGCCAGCGGCGCGCGCAGCTGCAGGTTGGTGACGAGCCAGGGCGCGTACTGCAGCCGCGGCAGCAGCGCGGCCAGCGGCGCCGGCAGCGGATCGACGATGCGCGCGGCGACGAACAAGGGCGCCGCGACGATCACCCGCCGCGCGACCCAGCGCTCGGTGCGCCCTTCGCCCGCCTGCCGGGCGTGCAGCTCGACCTCGCGCCGCGCCGGCGCGATGCGGGTGACGAGCCGCCCGGCAAGCAGCCGGTCGCCCAGCGTCGCCGCGAGCCGCTCGGCCAGGTGCGCGTTGCCTTCCGGCCAGGTCAGCACGCCGTCGCTGCCGCCGCCGTCGTCCTCGCCGGGGGCGTGGAAGCCGTGCCGGCTCGCGAAGTAGTGCAGCCCGGCCCAGGCCGAGACCATCGCCGTCCCGGCGCCGTAGTCGTCGCGGCAGGCGTAGTCGAGGTGGCCGAGCAGCAGCGGATCGTCGTAGCCGCGCGCGGCGAGCCACGCCGCGAAGCTCTGCGCGTCAAGCGCCGCGAGGCCCGGGCTCCAGCGGCTGCGCAGCGTGGGCATCGCGAAGCTCAGTTCGGCCTGCACGCCGCGCAGTTCGGCGGCAAAGCGACGCAGCTGGGCGAGCGTCGCCGCGCTCGCCCCTTCGAGCGGCAACAGGCCCTCGTGCCAGCGTCCGGCGGCGGCGCCGTCGGTCCCGGCCTCGCGCACGAACACACGCTCCTGCGGCGCATGCACCAGCTGGCGTTCGTCGTAGACGGTGCGGCCGAACGCGCTGCGCGCGATGCCCAGCTCGTGCAGCAGCTCGCTGACCTCGCGCGCCTCGGGCCCCGGCAGCGGCAGGTAGTGCGCCCCGAGCGGGCAGCGCAGGCCGGCCATCGTGTGGCCGCGGGCGTTGCCGCCGGGGCGGTCTTCGAGCTCGAACAGCCGGAAGTCGTCGACGCCGGACCGCGTCAATGCCCGCGCCGCCGCGAGCCCGGCAATGCCGCCGCCGACGATCGCGACCGCGCAGCGGCGTGCCGGCGCGCCGGCGTCGGTCGCGCCGGCCGGCTCGCGCAGCCGGTGGCCGCGATCGACCGCGGCGCCGGCCCAGCCGCCGGGGATCTCGGCCGCCTCGCGCACGCAGCCGGCCAGCGCCAGCGCCGACGACGCAAGCCCCGCGCCCAGCAGCGAACGGCGCGCGATGCGCTCGTTCACACCGGCCTCCCGCGCGCCGCGGTCCGCCGCGGTGCGCGAGACCTCGCCTTCGCGAAACGCTCGCCGCTCATTCGCGCGCCTTGCCCCACTCCTGCTCGAAGGTGTGCACCAGTTCCTGCGTGCTGAGCCGGTTCGGCTCGGCCTCGACGCGCGCCATGTCGGCGGGAAAGTCGAACAGCGCCGGCAGGCCCGCCGGCGCGAGGAAGCGCAGCCCCGCGGGCAGCCGCTCGCGCATCGCGGCGGCCGCCAGCGGCCGGCGGCTCGCGATCACGAAGCCCCACTCGCCGAAGCTCGGCACGTGCGCGTGGTAGGGCGTGGCCTGCAGGCCCGCCGCTTCGACGGTGCTCACCACCGTCCAGAAGCTCTTGCGCGCGATCAGCGGCGAGGTGGTCTGGATCACCGCGTAGCCGGAGGCGGCGAGCCGGCTGGCCAGCAGTTCATAGAAGCTCGTGGAATAGAGCTTGCCGATCGCGTGGTTCGACGGGTCGGGGAAATCGGCGACGACGATGTCGAAGGTCTCGTCGCTCGCCGCCGTGCGGTCGAGCCAGACGAAGGCGTCGTCGTTGACGATCCGCAGCTTCGGCGACGCCAGCGCCGCGCCGTTGAGCGCGACGAGCCGCGGCTCGGTGGCGAACAGGCGCGTCATCGCCGGGTCCAGCTCGACCAGCGTCACCTGTTCGACCGACGGGTGCTTCAGCACCTCGCGCACCGCCATGCCGTCGCCGCCGCCGAGCACCAGCACGCGCTTCGGCGCGCCGTGCGCGGCCATCACCGGATGCACCAGCGACTCGTGGTAGCGGTACTCGTCGCGCGAATGGAACTGCAGGTTGCCGTTCAGGTAGAGCTTGACGCCCTGCGCACCGGCGGTGACCACCACGCGCTGGTAGGCCGAGGTCTCGCTGAAGACGATGGGCTCGCCGTAGAAGCGGTCTTCGCTCCAGGTGGTGAGGCGATCCGCCAGCGCGAAGGCCAGCAGCAGCACGCCGATCACCGCGGCGCAGGCCAGCGCGTGCGAGCGCCACGCGCGCAGCTCGCCACGGAACAGCCACAGCGCCCACACCGCGACCGCCGCGTTCAGGAGGCCGAAGAACAGCCCCGTGCGCACCAGCCCGAGGTGCGGCACCAGCAGCAGCGGGAAGGCGACCGAGACCGCGAGCGCGCCGAGGTAGTCGAAGGTCAGCACCTGCGAGACCAGCTCCTTCAACGCCCAGCGCTCGGCGAACTGGCGCTTGAGGATGCGCATCACCAGCGGGATCTCGAGCCCGACCAGCACGCCCACCACCAGCACCAGCGCGTACAGCAGCACCCGGAACGGCGCGGTCGCCGCGACCGGCAGCAGGCTGTGCGCGACGAACAGCCCGGCCGGCATCAGCCCGCCGATCAACCCGACCAGCAGCTCGATGCGCAGGAAGTTCGCGATGAGCTGCCGCTCGACGTACTTCGACAGCCACGAGCCGATGCCCATCGCGAACAAGTAGGCGCCGATCACCGTGCTGAACTGCAGCACCGAATCGCCGAGCAGGTAGCTCGCCAGCGCGCCGGCTGCGAGCTCGTAGACCAGCCCGCAGGCCGCGACGACGAACACCGACGCCAGCAGCGCCAGCTCGGCCGGCCGCACGCCGCCGCTGGCGGCCGCGTCGATCGCGGCGGGGTGGGTCGAGGACATCGGCGCCGAGGGTAGCGCGCGCGTGTCGCTACCTTGCCGGCTCCGGCGCCACGTAGGGCTCGACGTTCGCCGCGTCGATGCGGTAGCCGGTCGCACCCATCGCGGTGTCGCCGCGTTGCGTGCGGATCGCGCCGCGCACGGTGACGACGTCCATCGAGCGCAGCCCCTTCGCGGCCTTCGCGGGCAGCACGTGGACGATCTGGTTCGCAGGCGGCGGCGGGCTGTGGATGCAGGCGCCGAAGTAGGGCACGAGCAGGAACTCGCGCAGTTCGCCGCGCGACTGTTCGAGCGGCACGACGTAGCCGGAGAGCTGCACCGGCGTGCCGTCGAGCTCGGGCCGCGTCGGCGCGCGGTCCCAGACTTCGCGCAGCTCCCGCATCATCTCCAGCACGCGCGGGTCGCTGTCGCTGAGCAGGCCGGCGGTGGGCGGGCGCTTGAAGCCGGCCATCGGGTCCCAGCCCTTCGGAATCAACTGGTCCCAGGGCGTGTCCTTCGGCGCTTGCGCCTGCGCCTGGGTGGCAGCGGCGCAGGCCAGCGTCGCGGCGAGGAACAGTCGGCGGTCGATCGTCTTCATGGCATCGCTCTCATATGGCGGGCGCCAGCCCGTCGGCCAGCGAAAGCCGGTAGGCGCGCCAGGCCGGCACCAGGCTCGCCAGGAGCCCGGCGGCGAGCATCGACGCGACGATCGCGAGCGGCGTCGCGCCGGCCTCGGCGAGGCCCAGCGTGACACCGTAGCGGCCCTGCAGCCAGGGCCCGAGCGCGGCGAGCGCGACGAGGTGCGCGACGAGGCCCAGCACGACCCCGACGGCCGTGACGGCCAGGCCTTCGGCCAGCAGCAGCGCCAGCACGTCGCGCGGCGCCGCGCCGACGGCGCGCAGGATCGCCAGCTCGCGCCGGCGCGCGTCGAGCCCGGCGGCGATCACCGCGACCATGCCGGCCAGGCTCACCAGCGCGACCAGCGCCGAGGCGACCGCGAGCGCACGCTCGGCGCCGCCGACCAGCTCCCACAGTTCGTCGAGCGCGACGCCGGGCAGCACCGCGAGCAGGGGCTCGGCGCGGTAGTTGTTGACGAAGCGCTGCACCGAGAACACCGCGGCGCGCTGCTTCAGGCCAACGAGCGCGGCCGTCGCGCTGCGCGGCTGCAGCGAGGCGGCATCGACGGGCAGCGCCATCGACGCCGGCAGGCCGAAGGCGCTGCCGGCATGCAAGGCCTCCATCGCCTCGAGCCGGATGTGCACCGAGCGATCGACCGGCGTGCCGGTGCGCGCCAGCGCGCCGACGACCGTGAACGGCTGCTGCGCGTGATCGTTGCCGGGCAGCGCGCCGTCGCCATGGCTCAGCACGATGCGCTGGCCCTCGCGGTAGCCGAGCTTCGACGCGACTTCGGCGCCGACCACCGCCTCGTACAGACCGCCCGGCATGGCGCCGAAGACGCGGCCCGTCGCGAGCGCGAGCGGCTGCCGGTCGCCGTGGCGGAAGTGCTCGAAATAGCCGTCGCCGGTGCCGACGACCGGAAAGCCGCGATGGCTGTCGCCCAGCGCGATCGGCACGAGCCAGGCGACCTGCGGCAGCGCCTCGATCGCGCGCAGGCTCGCCATGCCGACGTTGTTCGTCGGCGCGCCGATGCGGAACACCGCGTAGAGCATCAGCGGCACGCTGCCGCCGCGCGCGCCGACGACGAGGTCGGTGCCCGAGACCGCCGCGCCGAAGCTCGCGCGCATGTCGGCGCGCAGCCGCTCCAGGCTCAGCAGCAGGAAGGCGGCGAGCGCGATGGACGCGACCGTGAGCGCGAGCACGAAGCGCCGGCTCCAGGCGCTGC
Organism: Methylibium sp.; assembly: GCF_035762065.1. Lineage (GTDB taxonomy): Bacteria > Pseudomonadota > Gammaproteobacteria > Burkholderiales > Burkholderiaceae_C > Methylibium. Next base: position 79,903 of record NZ_DASTPW010000050.1, on the reverse strand, counting down.
GCAGCGCCAGCACGAGATTCGCGCTCATCGCCCGGCCGCGTTCAGCGCGCGCAGATCGAGCCGCTGCGCGAAGCGCGCCGCGAGCCGCGCGTCGTGGCTCACGAAGACGAGCGCGGCGCCGGCCTGCGCGCAGGCGGCGAGCAGCAGCGCCATGAAGTCCTCGCGGCGGTCTTCGTCGAGCGCGGAGGTCGGCTCGTCGGCGAGCACCAGCTCGGGCGTGCCGATCAGCGCGCGCGCCGCGGCGACGCGCTGCTGCTGGCCGACCGAGAGCCGCGCGGCGGGGCGGCGATGCAGCGCGGCGTCGAGCCCCATCGCGTCGAGCAGCCGCCGCGCCGCGTCGGCCGGGCTGCCGTGCTGCTGCGTCGCGCGCTGCGCGCGTCGCTTCGAATAGCGGCACGGCAGCAGCACGTTGTCGAGCACCGAGAGGTAGCCGAGCAGGTTGAACTGCTGGAACACCAGGCCGACATGGTCGGCGCGGCGGCGGTCGCGGCGCGCCGGCGCGAGGCCCGCCCAGTCCTCCCCGAGCACCGCGACGCGGCCGGCCGTCGCGGTGCGCACGCCCGCGAGCAACGCGAGCAGCGTGCTCTTGCCGCTGCCGCTCGCGCCTTGCAGGAAGACCTGGGCGCCGGGCGCGATGCGCCAGTCGGCGATGTCGAGCAGCGGCTCGGCCGCGCCGGGCCACGCGAAACGCAGGCGGTCGATCTCGACGGCGCAGGATCGTGTTCCGTTCTTCGCGTCGCGCGGCGCCTCGCGCGCCGAAGCGGCGCCCGCAGCGCGCGCTGCCGGCCCGGCCGGCGCGCCCGCACCGGTCGATGGAGGCACTACCTCGGCCACGTCAACTTCGGCGCCGCGCGCTTCGCCGACTGCCGGCGCTGCCCCTTCTCGCCGACGATCTGCGCCTCGATGCGGCCGATGCGCGGGAAGGCGGCCATCAACGGCAGCTCGATCTGCGCGAGCCGCGCCGGCTGCAGACAGCGGAAGCTGTAGGTCGCATCAAGGTCGGCATGCGCGTCGGCCGTGGCCGGCTCCGGCGCCGCGCCGAGGCCCAGCACCGGCGAGACCAGCGTCACGTCGCTGCGCTCGCATTGCGCGGCCGCGTCGGGGCGGACGATCTCGGTCTCGCGCCGCAAGACGTCGATCGCCCTGTCGGCGGCCTGCTTCTCGGCGGCGTTGCGCGGCGCGCGCTCGAAGCCGAGCAGGCTGTCGAGCGGCAGCGTGAAAGTCAGCGTCAGCGCCTCGCCTTCGAGCGCCGCGGCAAGCCGGGCAACGCCGTGCTCGTGCGGCGGCGCGGCGTACGCCGCGAAGGCGGTACTCCATGCGAGCGCAAGCGCTGCGCCGCGCAGGCCGTCATTCATCGTCCGTGCCACGGAGCCTCCGGGGATGTGCAGCGGCATGCAGACCCGCCGCGCCGAGGCGCGGTTCCACGCCGGCCGCAAGCCGCCGGCGCCGTCGTCGGGCCCGGGGGCGGGCGATGGGGCGGCGAGGCTCACCATGCCGTCAATGGATCGCCGCCGCCACGATCAGCCCGATCGCGATGCACATCGCGGCGACCACCAGCGCGAGCGCGAGGTTCTTCTTCTCGACGATCTCGCCCCACAGGTCGTAGGGCGTGAGCTTGTCGATGATCACGAAGCAGATCCAGAAGATCAGCACGCCGATCAGCGCGTACAGCATGGAGCCGAAGAAGACGGCCGGCTTCAACCATTCGATGCCCATCATGGTCTTGCTCCTTGTCGAGGGTCGTGATTTCGATGCGTGGCTACTTGTGCCCGCCGCCGCCGCCGAAGCCCCCGAAGGAGCCGCCGCCGGAGCGGCCGACGTAGCCGCCGCTGCCCGCGCTGCGCGCGCACTGCTGGTACTCGTTGCTCGCTGCGCCGAAGGTGCGGCGCAGCTCGTCGCAGTCGTCGCGGCTGCTGCAGCGCGCGAACGAGAACACCAGCGCGAGCAGCAGCAGCACGATGAAGATGGCCGGCAAAGCGCCGATGCCGGCCTTCGACGTCGGCTGCGCGTCGCGCTTCATCGCCGCGGCGCTGGTGTCGGCGAGCTTGAAGGCCTTCATCAGCAGGGCCGCGTCGATCGGCTCGCCGGCCGACCAGGTGACTTCCGAGTCGCCGCCGTCGCCCGTCTGCTCGCGGTTCAGCTTCCTGCCCTTCGGGCCGGCGTAGTCGGTGTTCGACGTGCGCTGCCCGCGTTCGAGCTTCCAGTAGAACTCGCCGAGCACGTAGGTGATCTGGCCGGTGTAGCGGTCGGTCTCGCGGTAGGTCTCGCCGCGCCACCGCGCGCTGCTCTTGCCGCCGAAGCCGATGCCGCCGATCTGCGGGGCGCCGGTGATCGGCTTGACCCAGCTCCAGCCGTCGTCGGCGTCGACAAGGAAGGCGAAGCCGCTCTTCGCGTTGAACAGCAGGTACTCGCGCCAGAAGTACTGCTCGTCGTCTTCGGGCCCCGGCACCGTGCAACGCTCGACGTAGCCGACGACCTGCCAGCTCGTCGGGCCGCCCGGCCCGAGCGCGAGCACGCCGACCGCGCCGAGCGGAATCAGCGGCGTGCCGCCTTCGGCTTCGGTGGTGTCCTGCGCGTAGTGCGCGAGCTCGGCGCCGACGCCCTGCGACACGTCGACGACCGACTTGCACTGGGGGCAGGTGATCGACTGCGTCGTCGCGAGCCTGACCTCGATCGACGCGCCGCAGCTCGGGCAGTTGAGCGTGCGGCCGGCGAGCGACCGGCTGCTTTCCTCGGCGCGCAGGCCGCTCATCGCGAGATCGGGCAGGCGCACGCCGCGGCCGACCGTCCAGCGCGCGGACGCACGAGGGCCCGGGCTTTCGCCCGGGCGGGGCTTCGGCCCGGCGCCGAGGTTGAGGCCCTGCGGCGGGTATTCGAGGCTCGCGACCTCGTCGTTCCCGTTGCGCAGCTCCGCGACGACGAAGGCGCGTTCGAGCGCGGGCACGAAAGGCAGCTCGCCCTCGGCGGCGCCAAGGCGGGCGGTGGTGATGCTCGCGACCGTCCAGCCGCCGCCGGCCACCGCGAGGCGGGCGCCGACGCGCAGGGCCTCGGCGGCCGGCAGGCCGTCGGGCATCGGCGCCTCGAAGCCGAAGACGTAGCCGCCGTTGTCTTCGCTCAGCCAGCCGCGCCTGGGCTCGCCGTTGTCGCCCGCGCCGTCGAACAGCGCATGCCACTCGTTCCACGAGCCGCCGGCGTAGCGCACCTGCAGGCGACCGACCAGCGTGAAGGCCGCGCCCTGGTACCGCCCGCTCGCGCCGAGCGCCAGCGGGCTGTGGTCCTCGAACAGATCGGCGCTCTTGCCGATGCGCCTTAGGTCGTCGCCCTCGCGGACCAGCGTGCTCTTGCAGAAGCTGCAGACGGCGAGCGCCGACGCCGCCGAGCGGAACTCGACCGGCGCGCCGCAGTTGGGGCAGGCGGCGCGGTAGGCGCGTTGCGATGACGGCTCGGTGGCCAAAGGCTTGTGCTTGTTCTGCGCCTCTTGCCGCCGCGTCCTCCCGGCAGCGGCAAGACGGGTCGGCTCAGACCAGCTTCTTCAACAATTCGGCCTTCTTCGCGCTGAACTCCTCGTCGCTGAGGATGCCCTTGGCCTTCAGCTCGGCGAGCTTCTCGATCGTCGCCATCACCTGGTCGGGCGCGATCGCCGCCGGCGCGGCCGGCTGCTGGGGCGCCGAGGCAGCGCCGCCGCCCTGCAGGCCCTGCTGGAGGTTCTGCGCGAGCACCTGCCCGAGCGCGACGCCGGCGCCGAGCCCCATCGCGTCGCCCGCGATGCCCGATCCACCGCCCGCGCCGCCGCCCTCGGCGAACTTCGGGATCGCCTGCGCCGTCTGGTACTGCATGAACTTGCCCATGTCGCCGCCGACCATGCCCATGCCGATCTTCTGGTCGAGGATCTTCTGCAGCTCCTCGGGCAGCGAGACGTTCTGCACCGTCACGCCTTCGAGCTTCAGGCCGAGCCGCTCGAACGCCGGCGCGGTGACCGTCGCGAGCTGCTGCGCGAACTCGACCTGGTTCGCGGCCAGGTCGAGGAACGGGATGCCCGCCGAGGCCACCGCATCCGAGATGTGCTGGAGCATCAGCGCGCGCAGCTGGCCGTCGAGCTCGGCGACCGTGTAGCGGTCGCGGGTGCCCGAGATCTCGGTGTGGAAGAGCTTCGGGTCGGCGATGCGGTAGGCGTAGTTGCCGAAGGCGCGCAGGCGCACCGCGCCGAAGTCCTTGTCGCGGATCGTCACCGGCTGGCTGGTGCCCCAGCGCTGGTCGATCTGCTGGCGCGTGCTGAAGAAGTAGACGTCGCTCTTGAAGGGACTCTGGAACAGCTTGTCCCAGTTGCGCAGGTAGGTGAGCACCGGCAGCGTCTGCGTCGTCAGCTTGTACATGCCGGGGCCGAAGACGTCGGCCACCTTGCCCTCGTTGACGAACACCGCCATCTGGCTTTCGCGCACCGTCAGCGAGCCGCCGTACTGGATCTCGTTGCCGGCCATCGGGTAGCGCCAGGCCAGCGTGCCGTCGCCCTCTTCGGTCCATTCGAGGATGTCGATGAACTGCTTCTTGATGAAATCCATCAGCGCCATGGCGGGCCTCCGAGCGAATGTCGAGAAAGCGGGGAAGACAGGGGTGCGGCGGTGACCGCGACGGCATCATAGGGCGCGGTTTTCGCGCGCCTGCCCCCTCCACCGCCCATGCAAGCTGCTGCCTTCTCCATCGCGATCGTCGGTGCCGGCCCGGTCGGGCTCGCGCTCGCGCTGCAGGCCGCGGGCGCCCTGCCGCAGGCCTCGATCGCGGTGTTCGACAAGCGCGTGGCCGCGCAGGACGTGGCCGGTGATCCGCGCACGCTCGCGCTCTCGCTGGGCAGCGTGCAGCAGCTCGAGCGCCTGGGCGCCTGGCCGCGCATCGAGCCGCGCGCCTGCGCGATCGGCGCGGTGCACGTCTCGCAGCGGCAGCCGTCGATGCTGGCGAGCTTCGCGGCGACGCTCGGCGTCGCCAAGCCGGCGAACGCGGTGCGGATCACCGCGGCCGACTGCGGCGTCGAGCTGCTCGGCGCGGTCGCGAGCTACGGCGCGATCGTCGCGCCGCTGCAGGCGGCGTGGCTGGATGCGGTCGCGCGCGAGCCGCAGCGGCTGGCCGCGCGTTTCGGCCAGGCCGTCGCGGCGCTGAAGCCGCTGGCCCGCGGCGTGGAGATCGACGCGGGGATCGCCGAGCGCTTCGATCTCGCGGTCGTCGCCGAAGGCGGCGTGTTCTCGGCGCAGGGCGCGAAATCGCTCGACACCTCCGGGCGCCGCACGCTGCGGCACGACTACCGGCAGACGGCCTGGGTCGGCCAGGTGACGCTCGATCGCGTCGCGGCCGACGAGCCGGGCACCGCCTACGAGCGCTTCACGCCGCACGGCCCCGCGGCGCTGTTGCCGCTGCCCGGCGACGAGGGCGGCCGCGCCCGCGCGGCGCTGGTCTGGTGCGTCGATGCGGCCGACGACCCGGTGCGTTCGCTCGACGCGGCACAGCGCCTCGCGGTGCTCAACAGCCTGTTCCCCGCGGAGGCCGGGCGCATCGTCGCGGTCAGCGCGCTGAAGGATTTCGCGCTCGGCCTCGATGCGCAGCGCTCGCTGGTGGATGCGGGCGCGCCGATCGTGCGCATCGGCAACGCGGCGCAGACGCTGCACCCGGTCGCCGGCCAGGGCCTGAACCTGGGGCTGCGCGACGCGCACGCGCTGGTCGAGGCGCTGGCCGATGCGGCGCGTGCGCTGCGTTCGACCACGGGCCCGATCGACCTGCGCTCGGCGCTCGCGCGCGTCGAGCGCGAGCGCGCGCCGGACCGCTGGGCGCTGATCGCCGCGACCGATTTCCTCGCCCGCAGCTTCACCTGGCAGCTACCCGGCCTCGCCAGCGCGCGCGGGCTCGGGCTGCTCGCGCTGCAATCGTTCGGGCCGGCCAAGCGCGCGCTCGCGCAGCGGATGATGTTCGGGCTGCGCTGAGCCCGGCGCGCCGACGGCGCCGAGCCGGTGTCGGCCCGCGCGAAGCTAGCGCGCCTCGCCGAACGCGCGCTTCAGCAGCGCGAGCAGCACCCACAGCGTCACCAGCGGCAGCACCAGCGTCTGCATCGCGAACACCACGATCAGGCCGACGACGTGGCGCACCGCGTCGTTCGCGACGCGCTGCCACTGTTCGAGCCGCGATTCGGGCGGCGGCGCCTCGGGCCGGCCTTCGTTCCCCGATGCGGCCGGCTGCGACCACCAGCGCTTCAGCCGCTCGAGCGTGCCCGGCTCGTTCGCGGCCGGCTCGGCCGCCGGCGGCGCCAGTTCGCGCAGGCGGCCGGCCGAGGCCTCGAGCGCGCGCTGGCCGCCGGCATAGTCGTCGGCCATGAAGGCCCGGAAGCCGGCATCGGCACCGAGCACCGCCAGCGGCAGCGCGAAGCGCAGCAACAGCAGCACGACGACGACGCGCGTCAGCAGCCCCGGCAGCACGCCCTGCGGGCGATCGCCGGACGCGGCCCGCCAGCGCCACGCGACCCACGCGACCACGGCCACGCTCGTCAAGGCCGAAAGCACCCAATGCGCGCCGGCCGCGATCAGCAGCTTCTGCACGCCGAAGGCCACGCTGGCCGCGAGCATCAGGCCGCAGAACTGCTCGATCAGGTCGTTGACCGGATCGAGCGCCTCGCCCGGCGCGAGCGTCACGCCCACGCCCAGCGGCTGCAGCGACAGCTCGGTGCCCTGCGCCGCCGACACGACCGCATCGAGCACGCGGCCGGTCGCGAAGCTCGCGAGCGCGCGCTGCAGGCCGGCATCGACGCGCCGCTCGGCCGCCGCGTCGGGCGTGAGCCACCACGCACCGGCCAGCACCGCCAGCGCGAACGCGATCAGCAGCGGCCGGCGCCAGCGGTCCACCGGCATCGCGTCCAACGCTCAGAGCCTGCGGTGCGCGAGCGCCGGCAGCTGCGTGCGCACCGCCTGCAGGCGCGCGGCATCGAGCTCGGCGACGACGACGCCCGGCCCGTCCTCCGCGCGCACCGCCATCAGCTCGCCCCAGGGCCCGACCGCAAGGCTGTGGCCCCAGGTGCGCCGGCCGTTCTCGTGGCGGCCGCCCTGCGCCGGCGCGAGCACGTAGCACTGGTTCTCGACCGCGCGCGCGCGCAGCAGCAGCTCCCAGTGCGCCTCGCCGGTGGGGTAGGTGAAGGCCGCCGGCACCAGCAGCAGGTCGCAGGCGCCTTCGGCCGCCGACGACAGCGCGCGGTACAGCTCCGGGAAGCGCAGGTCGTAGCAGACCGACAGCCCGATGCGCCAAGCGCGGCCGCCGCGGTCGGTCAGCGTGAACGCGGTCGGCGTCGTCCCGGCCGCCAGCGTCGCGGCCTCGTCGTAGCGGCGCTCGCCGTCGTCGAAGCGGAACAGGTGGATCTTGTCGTAGCGCGCGACGCGCTCGCCGCGCGGGTCAAACACCAGCGTGGTGTTGCGCGCGTGGTCGGCGTCGCCGTCGATGCCGTCGTCGCGCAACGGCAGCGTCCCGCCGGCCAGCCACACGCGGTGCTCGCGTGCGGCGTCGGCCAAGGCGCGCTGGATCGGCCCGTCGCCCAGCGGCTCGGCATGCGCGAGCTTGTCGCGGTCGTGCTCGCCCATCAGGCAGAAGTACTCGGGCAGCGCGACCAGCTCGGCGCCGGCGCGCGCCGCCTCGGCGATGCGTTCGCGCGCCTGCGCGAGGTTGTCGGCGACGCGCGGCGTCGAGCACATCTGGACGGCGGCGACCTTCATCGGGGAGTCTCCTTCGGCTCGGGTGGATGCGTGGGCGCGGCCTCGTCGGCGAGCGGGGCGGCGCGCGTGCGCTCGATGCGTTCGACCTTCGGCTCGGCCCACGGCCCGGTGACGTGGAACTCGCGCGTGCCGGCCTCGATCAGCGGCCGGCGCAGGAACAGCTGCGCGAGGAAGGAGCCGATGCCGACCGCCGGGTTGATCGCGGCGACCGCGAGCGAGGCCGCGCCCGCGTTGATCTCGGGCACGACCCAGACGTGCAGGTCCTGCGTCTCGCGGCCGAGGTCGGCGCGGCCTTCCATCAGCACCGTCGCCTGCACGCCCTTCATGCGCAGGTTGCGGGTGCGCGCCAGGCCTTCGGCGATCTCGACGTCGCCCTGCACGCTGTCGAACGCGAAGCCCTGCTCGAACACGTCGCGGAAGTCGAACAGCAGCCGCCGCGGCAGCGATTGCAGGCTCAGCACGCCGAGCAGCTTCGCGATGCCCGGGTCGGCCTTCAGGAACTGGCCCTGCGCGAACTCGGCATGCACCGTGCCGGCGAGGCTGGGGTAGTCGATCGACAGCGGCGAGCCGCTCCACTGCAGCTGGCCAGCGAGCGAGCCCTGCGCGCCCTTGATCACGTCCGGCTGGCCCAGCCGCGCGAGCAGCGCGGCGCCGTCGGTGACGTCGAGCTTGAAGTCCATCAGCGCGCGCCGCTTGTTGCCCGCGCCGGCGGCCCAGCGCCCGCTCGCGTTCAGCTGCGCGCCGGGCAGGCCCACGCGCAGCCGGTTCAGCGTCCATTCGCCCGGGCCGGCGGCCGCGTCGCCGTCTGCAGCGCGGTTGACCGCTTCGACCTCGACGCGGCCCAGCCGCTTGCCGTTGAGCTCGAGCTCGTCGACCGCGATGTCGAGCGCCGGCAGGCGGCTCGGCGCCGCGGGGTCGAGCAGCCGGCTCACCGTCTCGGACTCCTGCCGTGGCAGCTGCAGCCGCGCGAGCCGCGCCGAAAGCCGGCCCTCGGCGCCGCCGCCGCGGGTGCCGGGCGCGCGGTACTCGAGCGCGCCCGCGAGCTCGGCCGCGTCGATCTCGGCGCGCCAAAGCCCTTCGTCGGCGCCGCGGCCGCGCGCGACCGTGGCCTCGACGCGATGCCAGTCGCGCGCGCCGGCGGTCAGCGTCTGCGCGTGCAGCACGACGCTGCCCGGCGCGTAGCCGCCGCTGGCGGCCGCGTTCGGTGCCGCGGCGCCGGCCGGGCCGGGCGGATCGAGCACCGCCTGCCACGCGTCGAGATCGAGCCGGTCCTGCACGACGCGCGCGGCGATCGCCTCGCTCATCGGCGGCGGCTCGTCGCCGATGCCGATCGAGCCGCGCAGCACGCGCGCGCCTTGCGGACCCGGCTCGCGCAACCACGCGGCCTGCGCGACGCGCGCGCCTTCGGCGCCGAGCTCGACGCGCAGCAGCTCGCGCGCGGCGCCCGACGCGTCGGCCACCGGGCCCAGCCGCACTTGCAGGGGCAGGCTGGCCTCGGCGCTCTTGCGCAGCGGCGCGGGCGCGTCGATCGCGGTGCCGACGAGGTTGCTCGTCAGCAGCCACTCGGGCTGGCCGCGCGGGAAGCCGAGCGCGAGCTTGTAGGCCGCCTGGCCGCTCAGCAGCGCGAGCGGCGCCGGCCCGCGGCCGGCCGCCGGCGGCTCGGCCCCGCCGCTCGTGCCGAGGAAGCGGCGCAGGCCGTCGATGCTCGCGTTGCCCTGGATCGCCAGCCGCACGCCGCTGCCGTCCGCCGCGCTGCCGCCGTCGACCGTGGCATCGCCGCCGAGCAGTCGCGCGCCGCCGGCCAGCCGGAAGCCCTGCTCGGTGAAATCGACGCGCGCGCGGGCGTTGCCGAGCACCGGGAGCTCGGGCTTGAGCCGCAGGTCGTTGCCGGCCAGCAGCACCTGGCCACGGACCTTGCTCGCGTCGATGTCGGCGAGCGGCAGTTCGAGCGCGAGCTGCAGCTCCAGCGGCGCCGCGGCCCGCTGCGGCGGCGCCTGCGCCTGCGCGAGCACGCCGCCGGTCCAGCGCTCGATCGGCGTCGCCTGGACGTAGGCCAGCGCATCGGCCAGCGGCCCGCGCCCGCTGCCTTCGAGCAGCAGCGTCGCGCCCTGCATCAGGTCGCGGATGCCGCCCTTCACGCCGCTCAGCTCGAAGCCGCCGCTGCCGACGCCCGCGAGCCGGCCCTGCAGCCGGCGCAGCTCCAGCGATTGCCGCTCGAAGATCAGCTCGCCCTTGATGTCGGTGAACGCGGGCCAGGGGCGGTCGGCGCGCGGGTCCTTCGGATCCCAGTCGGGCGCGCCGGGCTGGTAGGCGAACTGCACGCCGTCGAGCTGCGCGGCCACCCGGAACTCGCCCTTCGACGCGAGCGGCTTGCGCGCAGGCGGCGCGCTCGCGGCGAAGGGGAAATCGCGCAGGTCGCCCTTGAGCCGCACATCGACCGCGCGCAGGCCGCCGCCCTGGATCGCGCGCGACAGGTAGCCGCGCAGGTCCGCCGGCAGCCGCGCCGGCAGCCAGCGCGGGATCGCGAGCGCCTCCAGGCGCGCGAGGTTGCCGCTCAGATTGAGCAGCCCGAGCGCCGAAGTCGCGGCGTTGCGCTGCCAGCGCGCCTGCAGCTCGCCTTGCGCGTCGGCGTTCGCAAACCGCCAGTCGCTCGCGCGCAGGTCGAACGCCTCGGGCCGGCCGTCGCGGCCCGCGGTGCGCAGCCACTTCAGGCGGCCTTCGAGGCGGTCGAAGGGCAGGCGCTCGGCGTCGAACACGCCGGGCAGGTCGAGCTCGCCCTGCTTCATCGCGAGCTGCGCTTCGCCGCCGGCTTCGGTGGCGTCGAATTGCACGTCGAGCCGCCGCACGCCCGGGCGCTCGAGCTCGAGCGCGTCCGGCTCGCCGCGGCTCGCCGCCGCCAGCGCCAGCCCTTCGATGCGGCCCTTCAGCGCGTAGCTCTGCGGCGCGGCGAGCGGCCCCTGCCAGCGCGCGTCGAGGCCGCGCGCGATGCCTTCGAGCCCGAGCGCCGCGACCGCCGCGTGCGCCTCGGCGCCGACCCAGGCTGCCGGCAGGCGCTCGAACGCCTTCGCGAGCAGGCCGAGGTCGAGCCGGGGCGCCTTCAGCGCGCCGCCGGCGAGCCGGCCCTCGGCATCGAAGCGGGCGTCGAGGTCGAAGTCGGCCGGCGGCCAGACGAGGCCGTCGGCCGTCTCGAACGCGAAGCCGCGGCTGCGCAGCTCGGCCCGCACCGGGCCGCGCCACGGCGCCGGCTCGTCGGCCGGGGCGGCGAGCGCAGGTCGCGGCGCGGACGGGCCGCCGCCGACGAGCCGCGCGCCGAGCCGGCCCTCGACGCGCGCGAAGGCCAGCGGCTCGGCGGCGCCGGCCGCCTGCACCGCCACGTCGCGCAACGCGAGGTCCAGCGTCGCGGCGTCGGGCGTGCCGCGCTTCACGTCGATCCAGGCGCGCAGCGCGCCGCGGCCCTGCAGCCAGTCGATCGGCAGCGCGACGTGCGCGCGCAGCGGCGCGACGTCGAAGGCCGGCAGCTCCGCATACAGCTGGCCGCGCCAGCGGCGCCAGTCGCCGGGCCGCGCGAGCAGCGCCGTGGTGCTGCCGGCGCGGCCCGGCTCGCCCCAGCCGGCGATGGCGCCGAACAGCGGCTGCACGAATTCGCCGCGCAGCGACAGGCGTTCGCCCCAGGCGGCCGGCGGCGTCGCGTCGAGGCGCAGCCGATGCCGGCGCACGCCGTTGCGCACCACCAGATCGACCTGCTCCAGCACCAGCGGCTCGTTGGCGCGCAGCGCGTCGGTCCAGGTGACGCGGCCGTGGCGGATCGCGACTTCGTGCTGGCTGAAGAACCAGTCGGCCGCGGCACCTTCGTCGCCGCCCTGCGACGGCCCCGGCTCGAAGCCGGCGACGAGGATGCGGCCGTCGCGCTCGCGGCGCACGGACAGCTCGGCACCTTCGACCAGCAGCTGGTCGAAGCGCAGGCGCCAGCGGCCGTCCCAGCCGGGCAGCAGGGACGCCGGCGACAGCGCGGCACGCACCCGCGGCAAGGCGAGCGCGGGCGGCTCGGCGCCGGTCGCGGCGGCCGGCTGCAAAAGCCGCACGTCGCGCAGCTCGATCGCGCGGGCCCAGCGCCACGGCGATCCGGCGTCCGTGATTTCGACCGCGCCGATGCGCACTTCGACCCCGAGTGCGGCCGTCGCGCGGCGTTCCAGCTCGGGACGCCAATGTTCGATGCGCGGCAGAATCGCCCACTGCAAGACGAGCCATGCGACACAGATCGAGATCGCCAGCAGCGCCGCGAGCACGAGCGCGGCGCGCGACGCCCAAGCAAGCCCGGCCAGCACGCGCCGACGCGGCTTCGGCACGGCAGCAGCGGCTGGAACGTCTGACTTCATCGGTGTGGATGGACCGGGGGCTCGGCCGGCGCGCGGCGGGCGGCTTCGCGGATCGCGTCGCTTGCGGCGCGGCCTGCGCTGCATCGGCACCGCGCCGCCCGGCCGGCCTGCCGGGACCGTAGCACACCGAAGGCGCGCGAACGCTGCCATGGCCGAGCCGAGCACCGGGCCCGTCGTCGATGCGCGCAGCGCGCGCGCCGAGCACTCGCGCTTCGTGCAGCGGGTGCGGCGGCGCTATCCGGACGAGCTCGCGCTGCTCGCGGCCGACGCGGCGCTGCCGTTGCCGCGCGAGGCGATCGGCGCGCTGATCGACCGGCTGCAGGGCCGCGGCCGCGACCTCGCCGCGGCCTTGCGCATCGCGCGGCATGTGGTGCTCGAGCGGCTGGCGGTCGAGGACGTCGAGCGCGCGGCGCCGCTCGAGGCGATCGTGCACACGATGACCGCGCTGGCCGAAGTGACGCTCGACCGCGCGTTGCACGCAGCCTTCGCGCAGCACGACGCCAGGTACGGCGCGCCGCGGCGTGCCGACGGCGGGCGCGCGGCCTTCTGGGTCGTGGGCATGGGCAAGCTCGGCGCGCGCGAGCTGAACGTGTCGTCCGACATCGACCTCGTCTACGTCTACGACGAGGACGGCCAGACCGCGGGCGCCGCGAACGGCGCCGGCGTGGTGACGAACCACGAGTACTTCGCCCAGGTCGCGCGCACGCTGCACGCGCTGATCGGCGAGGTGGGCGACGACGGCCAGGTGTTCCGCGTCGATCTCGCGCTGCGGCCGAACGGGGCCTCGGGCCCGCCGGCGGTGAGCCTCGCGATGCTGGAGGAGTACTTCCTGGTGCAGGGCCGCGAGTGGGAGCGCTTCGCGTGGCTGAAGAGCCGCGTCGTCGCGCCGGCCGCGGCCATGAGCAACGGCGAGGCGCTCGGCCTGCGCGCGGCGATCGTGCCCTTCGTCTACCGCCGCTACCTCGACTACGGCGTGTTCGAGTCGCTGCGGCAGCTGCACCGCAAGATCCGCGAGGAAGCCGCACGCCGTGCCGCCGGCCGGCCCGAGCGCGCGAACGACGTGAAGCTCTCGCGCGGCGGCATCCGCGAGATCGAATTCATCGTGCAGGTGCTGCAGGTGGTGCGCGGCGGCCACTTCCCCGAGCTGCGCACGCGCACGACGCTCTCGGCGCTCGAGCGGCTGGTCGCCTGCGGCGTGATGAAGCCCGAGACCGCGACGCGCCTGGCCGAGGCCTACCGCTTCCTGCGCCGGCTCGAACACCGCATCCAGTACCTCGACGACCGCCAGACGCACCTGCTGCCGACCGAGGACGCCGACCTCGCGTGGACCGCGCATTCGTTCGGCTTTGGCTGCGCCGACCCGACCTGCGGGCTGCTCGACCAGCTCTGCACCCATCGCGAGTTCGTCGCCAACGAGTTCGACGCGCTGCTGCACGACGGCCGCGCCACGACCGCGATCAGTGGCTGCCGTGGCTGCGGCGGCATGCAGCCCTCGCTCGACAGCGAGGGCTTCCTCGAGCGCATGCCTCAAGACGTTCGCGAGCGCCTCCGCACGTTCTGTGCAAGTCCGCGTGTCAAGGCGCTCAAGGACGAGTCGCGCACACGGCTCGCGAGGCTGATTGCTCGTGCGGCGCAGATCACGGGAGAAAGCGACGACGCAGCGATGTGCGCAGTCAACCCAGCGGCCGCGACGGATCCGGCTTTGCCGGACCGCTCGGGGCGCCCCCAGGGGCCACCAAGTGGTCCCTCCGGTGCCACGGGGGAGCCGCAAAGCGGCAACGGGGGGGTGCGTCAGTTCATCGACTGGATCGAGCCGCTGTTGCGGCGCGAGAGCTACCTCGCACTGCTCGCGGAGCGGCCCGAGGTGCTCGCGCGTCTGCTGCGCCTGCTCGGCCTCGCGAAATGGCCGATGCGCTACCTGATGCGCCATCCCGGCGTGATCGACGAGCTGGCCGACCGCCGCAGCCTCGAAGGCCGCTTCGATCGCGGCGCCTTCCTGCGCGAGCTCGACGACCGCCACGGCGCCTGGATGCGCGGCGGCCAGGCCGACGAGGAGGCCCTGCTTGACACGCTGCGCCGCGCGCACCACGCCGAGGTGTTCCGCACGCTGGTGCGCGACGTCGAAGGCGTGCTGACGGTGGAGCAGGTCGCCGACGACCTTTCGGCGCTGGCCGACGCGACGCTCGACTGCGCGATCCGCTGGGCCTGGCCGCACCTGCGCCAGCGCCACCGCGCCAGTCCGCGCTTCGCGGTGGTGGCCTACGGCAAGCTCGGCGGCAAGGAGCTGGGCTACGGATCCGACTTGGATGTGGTCTTCCTGTTCGCGCACGACGAGGGCGAGGATGCCGACCGCGCCGCCGAGGTCTACGGCGCCTTCGGCCGCAAGCTGATCACCTGGCTCACGCTGCGCACCGCGGCCGGCGAGCTGTTCGACATCGACACCGCGCTGCGCCCGAACGGCAATTCCGGGCTGCTGGTCACCTCGATCGACGCCTTCGAGCGCTACCAGACCGGCCGCGGCGGCAACACCGCATGGACCTGGGAACACCAGGCGATCACGCGGGCGCGCTGGTGCGCCGGGGACGCGGGGCTGGCGCCGCGCGTCGAGGCGGTGCGCCGCGCGGTGCTGACCGCCACGCGCGACGCCGCCGCGCTGCGCGACGAGATCCGCACGATGCGCGCGCGCGTCGCCGCCGCCCATCCGGTGCCCGCGGGCCGCTTCGACGTGAAGCACGGCGACGGCGGGATGATGGATGTCGAATTCGCCGTGCAGGCACTGGTGCTCGCGCACAGCGCCGCGCAGCCGACGCTGCAGGAGGACGCCGGCAACATCGCGCTGCTGCAGCGCGCCGAGGCGCTCGGGCTGCTGCCGGCCGGCGTCGGCGAGGCCGCGGCCGCGGCCTATCGCGAACTGCGCCGCGCGCAGCACCGCGCGCGGCTCGACGAACGGCCGACGGCCTTCGAAGGCGACGCCTTTGCCGGCGAGCGCGCGGCGGTGCGCGCGCTCACGCGTGCCGTCTTCGGCTGAGGCGGACCGGCGCGGCGCGCTGGCGTGGCTCGCCGTCGCCGCGCTGCTGGCGCTGCCGGCTGCGGCGGTGTTCTTCCTTGCGCCCGGTCGGCTTGATGCGCTGGCCTGGAAGCCCGAACTTGTGCTCGACCAGCCGCAGCGCGCCTGGACCGCGGCCTGGGTGCATCTGAGCCGGTCGCACCTGCTCGCGAACCTGGCCGGCGCCGCGCTGATCGCGGCCTTCGGCATCGCGGCACGCCTGCCGCCCGGCGCGGCGCTCGCCTGGCTGCTGGCGTGGCCGCCGACGCACTGGTGCTTGCTCGCGATGCCGGCGCTCGCCTGCTACGGCGGGCTCTCGGGGGTGCTGCATGCGGGCGTCGCGGTGATCGCGGTCGAGCTGGTCGCGCGCGAGGCGTCGCGCGACCGGCGGCTCGGCACCGCGACGGCCGCGCTGCTGTGCGCGAAAGTGCTGAGCGAGACGCCGTGGCGCGGCCCGCTCGCGCATCCGCCCGGTGCCGATTTCGCGACGGCGCCGATCGCGCATGCGACCGGCGCGGCGGCCGGCGCGCTGCTGGCGCTGGCGATCGTCGCGCTGCGGCGCCTGCGCTCCTGAGGCCTCAGCCGCGGATGCGCCGGACCAGCGAGGTCGTCGAGTAGCCCTCGACGAAGGGGATCGACAGCGAGCGGCCGCCCCAGCCGCGCACCAGCGTGGTCTCGGCGAGCGTCTCCATGTCGTAGTCGCCGCCCTTGACGTAGAGCTCGGGCCGCACGCGCCCGAGCAGCGCCAGCGGCGTCGGCTCGTCGAACAGCACGACGAGGCTCACGCTTTGCAGCGCGGCCAGCACCGCGGCGCGATCCGCCTCGGCGTTCAGCGGCCGGTCCGGCCCCTTGCCCAGGCCGCGGGCCGACGCATCGCTGTTCAGGCCGACGACCAGGCTGGCGCCGAGCGCACGCGCCTCGGCGAGGTAACTGACGTGGCCGCGGTGCAGGATGTCGAACACGCCGTTGGTGAACACCCGCGGGCGCGGCAGCGCGGCGATGCGCGCATCGAGCGCCTGCGGCGCACAGAGCTTGTCGAGGAAGTCGGCCGGCATCGCGGGATTGTCGCCGTCGCGTCAACGAGGCCGCGGGCCATCGACGACGATGCCGCGTCTTGTCAGGAGGCGCCTCCGATGATCACGCTGTGCGGCTTTTCGCTTTCGAACTACTACAACAAGGTCAAGCTGGTGCTGCTCGAAAAGGGCATCGCCTTCGAGGAAAAGACGGTCAAGACCGGCCTCGGCGACGCGGTGCGCGCGAGTTCGCCGCTCGCGAAGATCCCGTTCCTGGAGACGCCGCAGGGGCCGCTCGCCGAAAGCAGCGCGATCGTCGAGTGGATCGAGGCGACGCATCCGAACCCGCCGCTGCTGCCCGCCGATCCCTGGCAGGCCGCGAAGATCCGCGAGCTGAACGTCTTCCTCGAGACGCACCTGGAGCTCGCGGTGCGCCAGCTCTATCCGCAGGCCTTCTTCCGCTCGCCGCTGCCGGAGAAGTACGTCGAGCGGGTGAAGCCGCAGATCGAGCAGGCGATCGCCGCGGTGAAGCAGCTCGCGCGCTTCGAGCCCTACATCGGCGGCAGCAGCTTCACGCTGGCCGATTGCGCGGCCTTCGTGCACCTGCCGCTGGCGGGGCTCGCGACGAAGCTGGTCTACGGCAGCGACCTGCTGACGGCCGCCGGCATCGACTGGAAGAGCTACGTCAGGACGATCGAGCAGCGCCCTGCGGCGCAGAAGGTCAGCGCCGACCGCAAGAAGGCCGAAGCGGCGCTGGCCGCCGGCGGCTGAACCGGCGCCTCAGCCGCGGCGCAGCGGCGCCGCGAACCACTGCCGCAGCCGGCGGTAGGCGCGCGGGTCGCCGAGCATCTGCAGGTGCCCGAGCTCGGCGCCGATCCACTGCCGATCGGCGTCGAAGGCGAGCGCTTGGCGCGGGTCGTCGTGGCGGCCGAGCGCGCTGTCCAGCGGCACGAGGCCGTCGCCGAGCAGCCGGCTGCGCAGGTCGCCGCGCAGCGTGCCGGCAAGCGCGTGGCACGCGACGCCGGCGGGCAGCGGCAACGGCTCGCGCTCGGGGGCGTCGGCGAAGCGATCGCGCGCCGGCTCGCCCGCGGGCGGCGGCAGCAGCGTGCCGTGGCGCAGGTCGGTGATGCCCGCGCTGCGCAGGCGCGCGAGCCGGGCGAACGGCGCGCTGTAGGCGTTCGTCTCGAGCAGCAGGTCGATCCAGTGGCCGCCGCGCTCCAGCGGCGCGCCGTGGTGCGGCGTGCCGAGGAAGACCAGCCGGTCCAGCCGGCTCGCCCAGGGCTGGCCGGCGCGCCGGGCCTGCTCGATCGCGCTGCGCGCCACCAGCCCGCCCATGCTGTGCCCGACGATGCTCAGCTCGCGCAGCGGCAGCGGCCAGGCCGCGACCAGCGCCTGCATCTTCAGCGCGAAGGCGAGGCCGTTGTCGGCGATCGCGCGGCCGCTGTTGTAGTGGAGGTAGACCGGCGTGACGCCCAGGTCGCGCGCGAGCGCCGCGCCGTGGTCGTGGCCTTCGTGACGCCATTGCAGGTCGTTCATGCACAGCCCGTGAACGAACACCGCGAGCCGGTCGCCCGGGTGGCGCAGCACCGCGGCGAGCGACGCCGGCTGCAGGCGCAGCGCGCGCCCGGCGCTGCGCAGCGCCATGGTGACGGCGAGCGGATTGGCGCTCGCATGGAGGTGGTCGCCGAGCACGCCGTTCAGCGCCGCGACCAGCGCCTCGCGCTCGCTCGAGCGGCCGGCGGGCTGCGCGGGCCAGCGCTCGGCCATCGCGGCCAGCAGCCGGTCGGCGCCGTCGCCAACGACGCGCGTGATGCCGCGCACGCTGCGGTACACCAAGCCGGTGATGCCGTGCGTACGCTGAACCTCGTTTCGCGTCGGCCGGGGCGACAGCGGCCGCACGATCCGGCGGTGCAGCGCCTCGGCCAGGTCCGCGACGGCGATCACGCCTTCGGCGCCGAGCCGCACGGCGCCGCGCGCGTCCGAGGCGCGCGTGGCGGCCGGCTTGCGCTTCATCGGCGCGGCCAACAAAAAGGCCCGCGTCGCGGGCCTGGGTGCAGGGTGTCGGCGGTCATGCCGGCTGCGGGCCGGCCGGCGGCAGGCTCGTCGCCGAGCCGAGCTTCTGCATCACTTCCTTGCGGAAGCGGTTGAGCTCCTGCACCGAGTCGAAGCTGCGCTCCATCAGCAGGCTCATGTTGTGCAGGATGCGCTCGACGACCTTGTTCTCCCAGACGGCGTCGAACTGGATCTGCTTGTCGAGCCAGGCTTCGAGCCACTCGGGGTTGGGCAGGCGCGACTGGATGGTGTCGCGCGGGAACAGGCCGGCGTTCACGTGCAGGTTGGTCGGGTGCAGCGCCTGCGCGGTGCGGCGCGCGCTGGCCATCAACACGCCCACCTTCGCGAACGCGGCCTTGGCCTCGTCGCCGAACTTCTGCATCGCGCGCTTCATGTAGCGCAGGTAGGCGCCACCGTGGCGAGCCTCGTCGCGCGCGAGGGTTTCGTAGATCGCCTTGATGACCGGCTCGGTGTGCCATTCGGCCGCGCGGCGGTACCAGTGGTTCAGGCGGATCTCGCCGCAGAAATGGAGCATCAGGGTTTCGAGCGCGGGCGCCGGGTCGAACTCGAAGCGCACCTCGTGCAGCTCGGCTTCCGTGGGCACCAGCTCGGGCCGGAAGCGGCGCAGGTACTCCATCAGCACCAGCGAATGCTTCTGCTCTTCGAAGAACCAGACGCTCATGAAGGCGGAGAAGTCGCTGTCGTCCTTGTTGTCGCGCAGGAACATCTCGGTGGCCGGAAGCGCGGCCCACTCGGTGATGGCGTTCATCTTGATCGTCTGCGCCTGCTCCTCGGAAAGCTTGGACGCATCGAACGACGACCACGGGATGTCGGTGTCCATGTTCCAGCGCACCGCTTCGAGCTGCTTGAAGAGTTCCGGATAAAGCATGGTGGGCCTCGCGAAAGGGTGCGGAATTGTAGAAGTCGCTCAGTGACACGACCGGGTCATGCGGCTGAAGTTCAAAGGCTCTCGATCTGCGCCAGGACGCGCTCGGACTCGCTGCGGATCGCCTGCCGCTGCTCGCTGGACAACCGTGCCAGGTTCTTCGCCATGAACACCGTGCGCGGATTGCCGAGCAGCGCCTTCTCGTGGCGGTCGACGAAGCGCCAATACAGCACGGTGAAAGGGCAGGCGTCGTTCCCGCTGCGCAGCTTCGGCGAATACGGGCAGTGCCGGCAATGGTTGCTCTGCCGGTCGATGTAGGCGCCGCTGGCGATGTAGGGCTTGCTGGTGAAGCGGCCGCCGTCGGCGAACAGCGTCATGCCGGCGACGTTCGGCAGCTCGACCCACTCGATCGCGTCGACGTACACCGCCAGGTACCAGTCGGCGACCTGCTTCGGCTCGACTTCCGCCAGCAGCGCGAACAACCCGGTGACCATCAGCCGCTGGATGTGATGCGCGTAGCCGTGCGCGAGCGTCTGGCCAATGGCATCCGCGAGGCAGGCCATGCGCGTCTTGCCGGTCCAGTACCAGGCCGGCAGCGCCCGGCGATGGCCGTAGTGGTTGGCCTCGGCCAGCCGCGGCATCTCGAGCCAGTAGACGCCGCGGATGAATTCTCGCCAGCCGAGGATCTGCCGCACGAAGCCCTCGACGCCTTCGAGCGGCGCGCGCCCTTCCCGCCAGGCCCGTTCGGCCGCCGCAATGACCTCGCGCGGATCGAGCAGGTGCAGGTTCAGCGACGACGACAGCAGCGAATGCCAGCCCCAGGGCGTGTCGCTCCACATCGCGTCCTGGTAGCGGCCGAAGCTCGCAAGCCGCGTCTCGACGAAGCGCTCGAGCGCGACAAGGGCGTCCGCGCGCGTCACCGCCCAGCCGAAGGACGCGAGCGAGCCGGGATGTTCGGCGAACTCGCGCTCGACCAGCGCCAGCACCTCGCGCGTCGTCGCGTCCGGCTCGAAGCGCGCGGGCGGCGGGATCTCGCCGGGGCCGGTCTTCGGGAAGGCGGCGCGGTTGTCGGCGTCGAAGTTCCATTGGCCGCCGGCCGGCGTGCCGTCGGCCTCCATCAGCACCTCGTGCTGGCGGCGCTGCTCGCGGTAGAAGAACTCCATGCGCAGACTTCCGGCCTTGCTGCGCGAGGCCCAGCGCACGAAGTCGTCGCGCGAGCACATGAAGTGCGGATCGGGCAGCTGTTCGAGATCGACGCCGGCGGCTTCGGCCACTTCGCGGATGGCCCGCTCGAGCCGCCATTCGCCCGGCTCGAGCAGCACCAGCGCCCGCGGCTGCAGTTCGCGCAGCTCGGCTTGCAGGCGACCGACGAGCGTGTCGCCTTCGGCCGCTGCGTCTTCCAGGGCCAGGTAGCGCAGCGGCACGCCGGCGGCCAGCCAGGCGTCGCGGCGGTGGCGCATCGCGGCCAGGAAGATCGCGATGCGCGCCTTGTGGCTCCACACGTGCACCGCTTCGCCGCGCGACTCGATCATCAGCACGAGATCGCGCGTGCGGTCCATCGAAGCGACCGCGGGGTGGTCCTCGGCGAGCTGGTCCCCCAGGACCAGGATCAGCCGCCGCGGCGACCGCTGCATGACTTCAGCGCCGCGCCGCGCGCCAGCTGCGCAGCTGCAGCGCGATCTGTTCGAGCGATGCCAGCACGGTCACGCCCGGCACCGGCCTGCGGTGCAACACCGAGGCGCTGCCGCCGGCCCAGATCTCCACGGCCGGCGGCAGCTTGTCGCGCAGTTCGGCGAGACCCTCGCTGACGACCGTCGGCGCGAGCATCGAGGAAAAGCTCAGGGCGACGATGTCGGCGCGCTGCGCGGCGACCGCGCGCGTCAGATCCCACACCGGCGTCTGCACGCCGAGGCTCACGCAGCGGCAGCCCTCGAGCAGGAACAGCGGCTCGGCCATCAGCAAGCCGATGCTGTGCGGTTCGTTGGGGAAGGTGCTGAGCACCACGCACGGCCGGCTCGCAGGCTCGGCAGCCGGCACGCCGGCGATCGCCCGGCGCAGCACCACATGAACGGACTCGGTGTACAGGTGCTCCTCGAAGATCTCCAGGTGGCCTCGCATCCAGGTGTCGCCGATCAGCGTATTCAGCGGGGCGATGAGATCGATCACGAAGCGCGCCAGCCCCATGCTCAACGAGGCCTGCAGCAGCGCGCGGCGCAGCGCGTCGACGTCATGAGCGTGCACAAGGTCGAGGTAGGGCTGCAGATCGGGCTTTGGCGGCGCCACGAGCGCGAGCGGGCCGGGGTCGATGCCGGTGCTCTCGCTGAGCCGCTGCAATTCCTCGACGGGCCGCGACACGATGCGTCCGGGCCGGTGGCCGGCATCGAGCAAGCGCTTGATCACGCGCAGCTTCTCGACCTGATCAAGCGGGTAGGCGCGTTCGGCCTGGCCTTCGCGCTGCGGCGCAGGAAAGCCGTAGCGCCGCTCCCACATGCGCAGCGTGTCCTTGCTCAGGCCCGTGTCGCGCTCGACCGCGGCGATCGAGAGCGTCAGCGGCCGCGGCGCCCCGCCCGGCGAGCCGACGTTGTCGCCCAACGGCGTGGGGCGGTCATGCGGCGAAAACCGTTGCATGCAGGGCGTTGCGGCAGTGGCGGTGCGGCGCTTAGTATACGGACTTCGATGGTTTGTCCTGGACAGATAGGGGCAATAGCATGAATTTGTCGAAGCTCATGACTTGGTTCCCCCGCGCCGTGCACCTGTTCGGCATGGCGGCGCTTGCTGTCTTGCTGACCGGGACGCCGGTAGCGCAGGCCGCGACCTGCCCCGCCCTGCTTGACCGCACGCTGCCGCGGCTCCAGGACGAAAAACCGCAGGATCTTTGCCAGTACGCCGGCAAGGTGGTGGTGGTCGTCAACACCGCCAGCTACTGCGGCTTCACCTCACAGTACAAGGGGCTCGAAGCGTTGAGCGCGCGCTACCAGCCACGCGGGCTGGTCGTGCTGGGCTTCCCGTCGAACGACTTCGGCGCGCAGGAGCCCGGCAGCAACCAGGACATCGCGGCGTTCTGCGAAAGCACCTTCGGAGTCAAGTTCCCGATGTTCGCGAAGACGTCGGTGAAGGGCAGCAAACCGAGCCCCCTGTACGCCGAGCTTGCCAAGCGCACCGGCAAGACGCCCGGCTGGAACTTTCACAAGTACGTGATCGGCCGCGACGGCCAAACGGTGCTGAGTTTCCCGAGCCAAGTCGAGCCGGGCGACGCGGGCTTCGTCGCCGCTGTCGAAAAGCTTCTGGACACGCGATGACCGCCGCCAGGGTTCGTTGCAATTCGTTGCAGGCAACCGGGGAACATCGGGCGGGTGCCCCGTTCTCATTTGCCACTGCTGCGGCGCGGTCTCTTTCGGAGGCTCAAGATCGCGCTCCAGCACCAAGCTTTCTGCTGCGAAGCCTGTCTCCTTCGGGAGCGGCAATCCCGAGGCGGTCTCTCTCCTCCTCCCTCCCTCCCTCCTTCGTCTTGGGGCGCTTCGCAGCAACTTTGTTCACCGGGCCCATGACAGGCCCCGCTGCACGGCGATGAAGCGCCCCGAGCGCATCGCCGTCGTCGGCTCCGGGATCGCCGGGCTCGCCGCGGCCTCCGAGCTCGCTGGCCGCGGCTTCCCGGTCTCGCTGTTCGAAGCCGGCGGCTGGTTCGGCGGCCACAGCCACACGGTCGAGGTCGAACTGCCCGACGCCGCCGGCCGCCCGGTGCGGGCCGGCGTGGACACCGGCTTCCTCGTCTTCAATCACCGCACCTATCCCCAGCTGACGCGGCTGTTCGCCGAGCTGGGCGTCGAGACCGCGCCTTCGGAGATGTCGTTTTCGGTGCAGGTCGCGCCGCAGGCGGTATCGGGCCTGCGTGGCGTCGAGTGGAGCGGCTGCAACCTGAACACCGTCTTCGCGCAGCGGCGCAACCTGCTGCGTCCGGCGTTCCTGCGGATGCTGGCCGACCTGCTGCGCTTCAACCGCCTGGCCACCGCGATCGCCGAGCGCGCCGACGGCGCCGAGCAACAGGAAGCCATCGGCGACTTCCTCGACCGCCACCGCTTCGGTGCCGCGTTCCGCGACGGCTACTTCCTGCCGATGATCGGCTGCATCTGGTCGTGCCCGACCGACCAGATGCTGCGATTCCCGATCGCCACGATGATCCGCTTCTGCCACAACCACGGGCTGATCCGCATCACGAACCGGCCACAGTGGCACACGGTGCGAGGCGGTGCGAGGCAGTACGTGGACAAACTGGTCGCGACGATCGCCGATGCGCGACTGAACACGCCGGTCCGGCGCATCGAGCGTCAGGGCGGCGGCGTGACGCTCATCACCGACCAGGGTCGCGAGCCCTTCGCCGCCGTGGTGCTGGCCTGCCACAGCGACACCGCGCTCGCGCTGCTGGCCGAGCCATCCGCCGCCGAACGGGACGTGCTCAGCGCCATCCGCTACCACCCGAACCGCGCGGTGCTGCACACCGACACGGCGTTGTTGCCGAAGCGGCGCCTTGCCTGGGCCGCCTGGAACTACGAGCGCGCCGCGAACGCCTCGCGCGAGCAGGCCGGCGTGTGCCTGCACTACCTGATCGACCGGCTGCAGCCGCTGCCTTTCGCGCGGCCGGTGATCGTCTCGCTGAATCCGGTGCGCGAGCCCGATGCCGCGCAGGTGCACGGCGAGTGGCACTACAGCCATCCGGTGTTCGACCTCGCCGCGATCCGCGCGCAGCAGGCGCTGCCGTCCATCCAGGGCCGACAGGCAAGCTGGTTCTGCGGCGCCTGGGCCGGCTACGGGTTCCATGAAGACGGCCTGAAGTCCGGCCGCGCCGCGGCGGCGGGCGTGCTGGAGCGCTTCGGCCAAGTCGCCGAGCGCGCGGCGGCATGACGGCCGGCGTCCCGCCGGCGCGCGCGGCGATCGCTTTCGGCGAAGTGCGCCACAAGCGGCTGCGCCCGAGCGTGCACGCCTTCGCCTACCCGACCTACTTCCTGATGCTGCCGCTGCGCAGCCTCGCCCGCGCACCCGACCCCGCGCTGCCGCGCAACCGCTTCGGCCTCATCGCCTTCCACGACCGCGACCACGGCGACGGCGGCCCCGACGCGCTCGCCTGGTTCGAAGCGCTGCTGCGTGCCGAAGGCATCGGCGACGCGGACGGCGAGGTCTGGCTGCAGACCTACCCGCGCGTGCTGGGCCACGTCTTCAAGCCGGTGAGCTTCTGGTACGCGCACCGCAGCGACGGCACGCTCGCCGCGGTGCTGGCCGAAGTCAACAACACCTTCGGCGAGCGCCACGGCTACCTGCTGCGCGGCGAGGGCCTGCGATGGGGCCGCGAGGTCGAGGCGCAAAAGGCCTTCCACGTCTCGCCGTTCTGCGCGATCGAAGGCCGCTACCGCTTCCGCTTCCTGCGCAGCGCGCATCCGCCTGCGGCGGCCCTGCGTAGGTGGCCGGGTGCTTTCGAACACCTCGTCGCGCGCGTCGACCACGACGACGCCCGGGGGCCGCTGCTGCAGACCAGCCTCAGCGGTAGCCTCGTCGCGATCGACCGTGCCGCACTGTGGCGCGCGTTCTGGGGCACGCCGCTGATGAGCCTCGGCGTCGTCGCGCGCATCCACTGGCAGGCACTGCGCTTGTGGATGCGGCGCGTGCCCTTCTTCAGCAAGCCCGCGCCACCGGCGGCCTTCATCAGCCGCTGATCCTCGACCTGTTTCGCACCGATCGCTCGAACCGATGAACTCCCGCACGCAGTCTTCGCTGGCTTCCGGTCTGGCCTCGGCCTTCCACCCCGCCCTGTTGCCCGCCGGCGCGCCGCCGGCCGCGCGCGCCGTCTTCAAGCTGATGGCGAAGCTGCGCCACGGCCAGCTCGACGTGCAGCTGCCCGACGGCTCGACCAACCGCTTCGGCCAGCTCGGCGGCGATGCGGACGTGCGCGCCGCGATCGGCCTGCGCAACTGGAAGGTCTGTGCAGCGGCACTGAAGCGCGGCGACATCGGCTTTGCCGAAACCTATCTCGACGGCGACTGGAGCACGCCCGACCTCGCCGCGCTGCTGCGCCTCTTCATCGCCAACCGCGACGAGGTCGAGTCGGTGGTCTACGGCACCTGGTGGGGCTCACTGCTGCATCGCGCGCGCCACATGCTGAACCGCAATTCGCGGCGCGGCAGCAAGAAGAACATCCACGCGCATTACGACCTCGGCAACGATTTCTACCGGCTGTGGCTCGACTCGACGATGAGCTACTCGAGCGCCTGGTTCGAAGGTGACCGCAGCCGGCCGATCGAGGCGGCGCAGCAGGCGAAGTTGCGGCGCGCGCTCGCCGAAGCCGGCGTGCGCGAGGGCGCGCGGGTGCTGGAGATCGGCTGCGGCTGGGGCAGCCTGGCCGAGATCGCCGCGCGCGACTTCGGCGCGCGGGTCACGGGCCTGACGCTGTCGTCCGAGCAGCTCGCCTACGCGCAGCAGCGGCTCGAGGACGCCGGCCTCGCCGATCGCGCGCAGCTGCGCTTCCAGGACTACCGCGACATCGCCGACGCGCCCTTCGACGCCATCGTCTCGATCGAGATGTTCGAAGCCGTCGGCCGCGAGTACTGGGCCGGCTACTTCCGCACGCTGCACGCCAAGCTCAAGCCGGGCGGGCGCGCCTGCATCCAGAGCATCACGATCCGCGACGATCTCTTCGAGCGCTACCTGCGCAGCACCGATTTCATCCAGCAGTACATCTTCCCGGGCGGCTGCCTGCCGAGCGCGAGCGCGTTCGAGGCCGAGGCGGCGAAGGCCGGGCTCGTCGTGGAGCGCCGCTTCGCCTTCGGTGCCGACTACGCCGAGACGCTGCGCCGCTGGCGCGAACGCTTCCTCGCCGAGGAGGCCGGCGCACGCAAGCTCGGCTTCGATGCGCGCTTCATGCGCATTTGGGAGTTCTATCTCGCCTACTGCGAGGCGGCCTTCGACACCGGCAACACCGACGTCGTGCAGTTCACCCTGCTCAGGCCCTGAGACCTACAGCCAGCCCTTGCGGCGGAAGTACCAGAAGGGCGCGATCACCGAAGAGACCATCAGCGCGATGGCGTACGGGTAGCCGAAGCGCCACTGCAGTTCGGGCATCGCGTTGAAGTTCATGCCGTAAATGCTGGCGATCAGCGTCGGCGGCAGCAGCGCGACGCTCGCCACCGAAAACAGCTTGATGATCTTGTTCTGATTGATGTTGATGAAGCCAACGGTGGCGTCCATCAGGAAGTTGATCTTGTCGAACAGGAAGGCGGTGTGCGAATCGAGCGAATCGAGGTCGCGCAGGATCTGCCGGGCCTCCTCGAACTGCTCGGCACCGAGCATGCGGCTGCGCATCATGAAGCTGACCGCGCGGCGCGTGTCCATCACGTTGCGTCGGATGCGGCCGTTCAAGTCTTCCTGGCGCGCGATCGCGGCCAGCACCTCGGCGGCGGTCTGGTCGTTGACCTCGGACTGCAGCACGCGCTGCGAGACCTTCTCCAGCGCGTCGTAGATGCCCTCGAGCGAGTCGGCCGAGTACTCGGCGTCGGCGTCGTACAGCTTGAGCAGCACGTCCTTCGCGTCGTCGATCAAGGCCGGCGTGCGCCGCGCACGCAGGCGCAGCAGCCGGAACACCGGCAGGTCCTCGGCGTGGATCGAGAACAGCAGCTTTTCGCGCAGGATGAAGGCGACGCGCACGTTGCGCGCGGTGTCGTCGTCGTGGACCAGGAAGTCCGAGCGAATGTGCAGGTCGCCGGCGTCGTCTTCGTAGAAGCGGGCCGATTCCTCGAGGTCGTCATCGACGATGTTGTCGGGGATCGTCAGGCCGAAGCGGGCGGTGATCCAGCCCTTCTCCTCGGGCGTCGGACTTTCCAGGTCGACCCACACCGGCTGCACGTGGGCGAGCGCCTGAGCGCTTTCGATCTCCTCCTGGAACAGCCGCCCGCTGGCGAGCGTGAAGACGTTCAGCATGCCTACTCCGGGGGCGCGACCGGGTAAGCGCCGCCAACCGCGTGAATTATGGCCGGCGACCCCGGGCCGACGCCCGCCGACGAGCCACGCGGCGAAGGGTCACCGTCTTGTCATGCCCTGGCCTCGCGCGCACACTGGACCGAAGGTTTTCGCGTGCTGCTCGGCTACGCGCCCTGCGTCGTCAAGCAGCGGTTTGTCCCACCCTGTTCGAGAAAGGCGGCCCCATGAATCTGACGATCAGCGGACATCACCTCGAAGTGACTCCTTCCCTGCGCGAATACGTGCTCACCAAGCTGGACCGCGTCACCCGCCACTTCGATCAGGTGGTCGACATCAACGTGCTGCTGAGCGTCGAGAACCAGAAGGAGAAGGAACGAAGGCAGCGCGCCGAGGTGAACCTGCATGTCAAGGGCAAGGACATCTTCGTCGAGTCGGCGCACCAGGATCTGTATGCCGCGATCGACGAGCTGATGGACAAGCTCGACCGCCAGGTCTGCCGCCACAAGGACCGCCTGCAGGACCACCACCATGCGCCGCCCAAGCGGCTGGCCTCGCGCGATCTCCAGTGAAGGCAGCGAGCTGTACCAAAACTGAGCGGCCTTCGGGCCGCTTTTCGCTGGCTGACCGGGCACCGGCGTTGCCAGACTGCAACCGAGCCCCCGGATGAGCGTTTGCCGCTGGATGTAGGCCTTGGAGCGCTTAGGCTCGTTTCTATAATTTTGCGAGCGCAAAAGCAGCACGGCCCCGGCCAAGAGCCCCCTCGAAACCGCCGCCGCTTCCTCCATGAACCGTCTGTCCGCCATCCTGCCTGCGAGCAACGTGCTCGTAGACGTGGAAGCCACCAGCAAAAAGCGCGTCTTCGAGCAGGCTGGCGTGCTCTTCGAGAACCACCACTCGATCGCACGCGCCACCGTCACCGACAACCTGTTCGCCCGCGAGCGGCTCGGATCGACCGGCCTGGGCCACGGCGTTGCGATCCCGCACGGCCGGATCAAGGGCCTGAAGAACCCGCTCGCCGCGGTGGTGCGGATGCAACAGTCGATCGGCTTCGACGCACCTGACGACGAGCCGGTCTCGCTGCTGATCTTTCTGCTGGTGCCCGAGGCGGCGACGCAGCGACACCTGGAGATCCTCAGCGAGATCGCCGAGCTGCTGAGCGACCGCGCGCTGCGCGAGAAGCTCAAGACCGAGCCCGACGCGGCCCGGTTGCACGAGCTGATCGCGAACTGGGAACCGCTGAAGTCGGTCGCGTGAGCGCGATGCGCGGGCCGGCGCCGCGCTCGACCGCCAGCTCGGTATCGCCGTGAAGCCCACCGTCATCAGCGCCGAGGCGCTGTTCGAAGCCCATCGCGCGGTGCTGCGCTGGGAGTGGATCGCCGGCCATGCGCATCCCGAGCGGCGCTTCGACGAGATCGCGGTGCGCGACGCGCAGTCGGCCGCCGATCTGGTCGGCTACCTCAACTACATCCACCCCTACCGGGTGCAGATCGTCGGCCGGCGCGAGGTGCGCTACTTGCTCGACTGCACGCCGGAGGATCAGGAACGCCGCATCGCGCGCATCGTGACGCTCGAGCCGCCGGTGCTGATCGTCGCCGACCACCAGCAGCCGCCGGACCGGCTGGTGGCGCTGTGCGAGCGCGCCGACATCCCGCTGTTCGTCACCACCGAGTCGGCCGGCCACGTGATCGACGTGATGCGAGCCCACCTGAGCCAGCACTTCGCCGAGCGCAGCACGCGCCACGGCGTGTTCATGGACATCCTCGGCGTCGGCGTGCTGATCACCGGCGAGTCGGGCCTCGGCAAGAGCGAGCTCGGGCTGGAGCTGATCTCGCGCGGCCACGGCCTGGTGGCCGATGACGCGGTCGATCTGTTCCGCGTCTCGCAGACGGCGATCGAAGGCCGCTGCCCCGAGCTGCTGATGAACCTGCTCGAGGTGCGCGGCATCGGCCTGCTCGACATCAAGGCCATCTTCGGCGAGACCGCGGTGCGCCGGAAGATGCGCCTGAAGCTCATCGTCCACCTGGTGCGCAAGGAGACGCTCGAGCGCGAATTCGAGCGCCTGCCCTACGAGCCGCTGCACGAGGACGTGCTGGGCGTTCCCGTGCGCAAGGCGGTGATCGCCGTCGATGCGGGCCGCAATCTCGCGGTGCTGGTCGAGGCCGCGGTGCGCAACACCATCCTGCAGCTGCGCGGCATCGACACCTACAAGGAGTTCATCGCGCGCCACCGCGTCGCGATGGACGGCGACGAGCCCGCCTGAGCTACTTGCGCACCGGCCGGTGCGGGCAGTTCTTCTTCGTGCAGGTCGCGTACAGCGACAGCGCATGCTCCTGCAGCGCAAAGCCGCGGTCGGTGGCGATCGAGCGCTGACGCGACTCGATCTCCGCGTCGAAGAACTCCTCGACGCGGCCGCAATCCAGGCACACCAGATGGTCGTGGTGCTGGCCCTCGTTCAGTTCGAAGACCGACTTGCCCGACTCGAAGTGGTTGCGCGACAGGATCCCCGCCTGCTCGAACTGCATCAGCACCCGGTAGACGGTGGCCAGGCCGATGTCGGAGTGCTCGGCCAGGAGGATCTTGTAGACGTCCTCGGCGGTCATGTGCCGCACCGAGGCCCGCTGGAACACCTCGAGGATCTTGATGCGCGGCAGCGTCGCCTTCAGGCCGCTGCTCTTCAGTTCGTCGGCTTGGCTCATGCGGATCTCGCTCGGCGCGGGGCTTACGGAAGGCGGTCGCCCTGACGGCGCCCACTAGAATTTCTCGATCATACGAGCGCGTTCGCCAGCTCCTGGCCGCATCACGAGGACGCGCTTTCCCCTGACTCCTCAGCGCCCGAGCGGCTCCATCCCATGCGTCTCGCTGCCTTCCGCCGCACGGCCGGTCTTCTGCTCGCGGCCCTCGCGACCGCCGCTCTCGCGGCCTGTGCGTCGCAGCGCACCGCCGACAGCCTGTTCGGCGTGATCACGCCCTACCGCATCGAGGTGGTGCAGGGCAACGTCGTCACCCGCGAGATGGCCGCGGCGGTGAAGCCCGGCATGAGCCGCGCGCAGGTGCGCGACGCGCTCGGCTCGCCGCTGCTCACCGACATCTTCCATGCCGATCGCTGGGACTACGTGTTCACGATCCGGCGCCAGGGCGCGCCCTACCAGCAGCGCCGGGTCACGGTGCTGTTCGACGGCGAGCTGATGAAGTCGATCGAGTCCGACGAGCTGCCGTCCGAGCGCGAGTTCGTCGTCTCGATCGACACCGCGCGCACCAAGTCCGGCAAGGCGCCCAAGCTTTCGCTCGACGACGAGCAGCTGCGCGCGTTGCCCTCGCCGAAGGCCGCGCCGGCACGCAGCGCCGCGGCGTCGGAGGCCGGCGAAGGCGCGGTCGGCCCCGCGCGCACCTATCCGCCGCTCGAGGCCGCGAGCGGGGCACCGCAGTGAGCGCGCCGGCCGGCCGGCGCCGGGTCGCGATCGCCGGCGTGTCGGGGCGCATGGGCCGCATGCTGATCGAGGCGGTGCTCGCAGCCGACGACTGCGTGCTCGCCGCCGCACTCGACCGCCCGGGCAGCCCCCTCGTCGGCCAGCCTGCCACCGCCTTCCTCGGCGACGCGAGCGGCCCGACGGTGGGCGACGACCCGCGCGCCGCGCTCGCCGGCTGCGACGTGCTGATCGACTTCACCCGCCCCGAAGGGACATTGGCGCACGTGGCCGTCTGCCGCGAGCTCGGCGTGCAGATGGTCATCGGCACGACCGGCTTCGATGCCGCCGGCAAGGCGGCGATCGCGGAGGCCGCCGGGCGCATCGCGATCGTGATGGCACCGAACATGAGCGTCGGCGTCAACCTCGTGTTGCAGTTGATCGCCACCGCCGCGAAGGCGCTGGCCGAGGGCTACGACATCGAGATCGTCGAGGCCCACCACCGCCACAAGGTGGATGCGCCGAGCGGCACCGCGCTGAAGAGGGGCGAGGTCGTCGCCGAGGCGCTCGGGCGCGACCTGAAGGCCTGCGCGGTCCATGGCCGCGAGGGCGTCACCGGGGAGCGCGACCCCTCGACCATCGGCTTCGCCACCGTGCGCGGCGGCGATGTCGTCGGCGACCACACGGTGATGTTCATGGGCGCCGGCGAGCGCGTCGAGATCACCCACAAGTCGAGCAGCCGCGCCACCTACGCGCAGGGCAGCCTGCGCGCCGTGCGCTTCCTCGCCGGCCGTGCGAGCGGCCTGTACGGCATGGATGCGGTCCTCGGCCTGGCCCGCTGATGGACGGGCTCGGCGAGTTGTGGCGCGCCGGCGATGCGGTGACGCGCGGCGTGGCGGCCATGCTGCTGACGATGTCGGTCGCGGCCTGGGTGCTGATCGTCTGGAAGGGCTGGCTGCTCGGCCGCGTGCGGCGTGATCTCGCGCGCGCGATCCCGGTGTTCTGGTCGGCGAGCGACGTGGCGACCGCGCGAGCGCAGCTCGTCGCCTTCGACCGCGAAGCCACCTTGCAGCCGCTGGTCGATGCCGGCTTGCAGGAGGCGCGCGGCGGCACCCTCGAGGCCGCCGCGCAGCGCGGCTCGCAGCTCACGCGCCGGCTGCGCGACGCACTGCACCGCGTGCTCGCGCAGCTGCGCTTCGGCCAGGTGGCGCTCGCGTCGATCGGCGCGACCGCACCCTTCATCGGCCTGTTCGGCACGGTCTGGAGCATCTACCACGCGCTGCTCGGTCTCGCCGGCGGCGGCAGCTTCGGCATCGAGCGCATCGCCGCACCGGTCGGGGAGGCGCTGGTCATGACGGCCGCCGGCCTCGCGGTCGCCATTCCCGCGGTGCTGGCCTACAACGTGTTCGGCCAGCAGGTGGGGGCCTGCGAGGCGGAGCTGGAGGGTTTCGCGCATGACCTGCGCGAGATGCTGCTGGATGCGCAAGCGGCGGCCGGCGGCAGCCCGCTCGCGCGCCTCGATCCCGCGGGCTGAGCGATGCCCTTCGGCCGCCTCGAACGCACCGCCGCGCCGGCGCCGATGAGCGACATCAACATGACGCCGCTGATCGACGTGATGCTGGTGCTGCTGGTGATCTTCATGATCGCCGCGCCGCTGATGGCTTCGAGCCTGAAGCTCGACCTTCCGGCAAGCGACGCCGCGACGCCAGCCGACGCCGGCGAATTCCTCAGCCTCGCGATGACGGCCGACGGCGCGCTGCAGTTCGGCGAAGGCACGCGAACCGAGGCGATCGACGAAGCGGCGCTCGACGCGCGCCTGGCCGAAGCCGCGCGGCGCCAGCCGGGCATCGAGGTGCAGTTGCGCGCCGACGAGGCGGTGGCCTATGGCCGCGTGGCCGCGTTGATCGGCCGCCTGCAGGCCGCCGGCCTGAACCGCATCGCCTTCGTCGCAAGGGCCGAGCCGCCGCCCCGTTGACGGCCGCCCGCCGGGGCACGCGCGAAGCCTCGCCGCCTAAACTCGCTCGACCATGAGCGCCCCCCAAGAATCCGTCGCGAACTACCGGCCGCAAGAGGTCGAAGCCCAGGCCCAGCAGCACTGGCAGGAACGCGGGGCCTACCGCGTCGAGGAACACGCCGTCGGCACGGACGGCCGGCCGCGCCCGAAGTTCTACGCCTGCTCGATGCTTCCCTACCCGAGCGGCAAGCTGCACATGGGCCATGTGCGCAACTACACCATCAACGACATGATGGCCCGCTACCTGCGGATGAAGGGCCACAACGTGCTGATGCCGATGGGCTGGGACGCCTTCGGCCTGCCGGCGGAGAACGCGGCGATCGCCAGCGGCGTGCCGCCCGCACAGTGGACGCGCGCCAACATCGCCGACATGAAGGCGCAGATGCAGCCGCTCGGGCTGGCCTTCGACTGGAAGCGCGAGGTCGCCACCTGCGACCCCGACTACTACCGCTGGAACCAGTGGTTCTTCCTGAAGATGCTCGAGAAGGGCATCGCCTACCGCAAGACGCAGATCGTCAACTGGGACCCGGTCGACCAGACGGTGCTCGCGAACGAGCAGGTCGAGAACGGCCGCGGCTGGCGCAGCGGCGCCATCGTCGAGAAGCGCGAGATCCCCGGCTACTACCTCGCGATCACGCAGTACGCCGACGAACTGCTCGCCAACGTCGCCGACCCGTCCGCGCCGGGCTACCTGCACGGCTGGCCCGAGCGCGTGCGGCTGATGCAGGAGCACTGGATCGGCCGCAGCGAAGGCGTGCGCTTCGCCTTCCCGCACGCGATCACCGATGCGAGCGGCGCGCTGATCGGCGACGGCCGGCTGTACGTCTTCACCACGCGCGCCGACACGATCATGGGCGTGACCTTCTGCGCCGTCGCGCCCGAACACCCGCTCGCGACGCACGCCGCGCAGACGAACCCGAAGGTCGCCGCCTTCATCGAGGCCTGCAAGGCCGGCGGCACCACCGAAGCCGAGCTCGCGACGAAGGACAAGGAGGGCGTGCCCACCGGCCTGGTCGTCACGCATCCGCTTTCGGGGCTGGACGTGCCGGTGTGGGTCGGCAACTACGTGCTGATGGGCTACGGCGACGGCGCGGTGATGGGCGTGCCCGCGCACGACGAGCGCGACTTCGCGTTCGCGAAGAAGTACGGCATCGACATCCTGCAGGTGATCCACGTCGACGGCGAGCACTTCGACTACCGGCACTGGCACGAGTGGTACGCCGACAAGCAACGCGGCATCACCATCAACTCGCACAACTGGAGCGGACTCGCGCACCGGGACGCGATCGACGCGGTCGCGCATGCGCTCGAAGCCAAGGGCCTGGGCGGCAAGAAGACGACTTGGCGGCTGCGCGACTGGGGCATCAGCCGCCAGCGCTACTGGGGCACGCCGATCCCGATCATCCATTGCGACGCCTGCGGATCGGTGCCGGTGCCCGAGCGCGACCTGCCGGTCGTGCTGCCGGAAGACCTGGTGCCCGACGGCAGCGGCAACCCGCTGAGCAAGCACGCCGGCTTCCTGAACGTCGCCTGCCCGGCGTGCGGCAAGCCGGCGCAGCGCGAGACCGACACGATGGACACCTTCGTCGATTCGGCCTGGTACTACATGCGCTACGCCTGCCCGGACGCGCCGACGATGGTCGATGCGCGCAACGACTACTGGAACCCGATGGACCAGTACATCGGCGGCATCGAGCATGCGGTGCTGCACCTGCTCTACGCCCGGTTCTGGACGAAGGCGATGCGCGACCTCGGCCTAGTGAAGTTCGACGAGCCCTTCACCCGGCTCTTCACGCAGGGGATGCTGCTCAACGAGTGCTTCTACCGGGACGACGCGGGCGGCAAGCGCCGCTGGTTCTACCCGAGCGAGGTCGAGATCGCCTACGACGACAAGGGCGCGCCGGTCGCGGCCAAGGCGAAGGACGACGGCCAGCCGGTGATGCTCGGCGGCATCGAGAAGATGTCGAAGAGCAAGAACAACGTCGTCGAGCCGCGCGACATCATCGCCAGGTTCGGCGCCGACACCGCGCGGCTGTTCACGATGTTCGCGGGCCCGCCCGACCAGAGCGCGGCGTGGTCGGACAGCGGGGCCGAGGGGAGCTTTCGCTACCTGCGCCGGCTGTGGTCGCAGGCGATGCGGCACAAGGAAGGCGTGCGGGCGGCCGGGCCGGACACCACCGGCGCCTCGCGCGCCGCGCAGGACCTGCGGCGCGAGGTGCACGCGCTGCTGCGCCAGATCACCCACGACTACGACCGGCTGCAATACAACACCGTCGTCTCGGGGGCGATGAAGCTGCTGAACGCGCTCGACGGCGCGACGCTGCAGGACGCGCCCGCCGACGACGCGGTTCGCCGCGAAGCCTTCGGCATCCTGCTGCGCGTGCTCTACCCGGCGGCACCCCACATCGCGCATGCGTTGTGGACCGAGCTCGGCTACGTCGCCGCCTACGGCGATCTGCTCGACGCGCCCTGGCCGCAGGTCGACGAGGCCGCGCTGCTGCAAGACGAGATCGAGCTCGTGCTGCAGGTCAACGGCAAGCACCGCGGCTCGATCACCGTGCCGGCTGCGGCCGCGAAGGCCGCGATCGAGGCGGCCGCGCTGGCCGCGCCCGAGTTCGCGAAGTTCGCCGAGGGGCGCAGCCCGAAGAAGGTGGTGATCGTGCCGGGGCGGCTCGTCAATGTGGTCGTCTGAACGCTCGCGCCGCGCGCTGCTCGGCGCCGCGCTGCTGGCGCCCGTCGCCGCGCCGCTCGCCGGCTGCGGCTTCAAGCTGCGCCAGCCGCCGGTGCTCGCGTTCTCGACGATCCAGCTCGCCGGCTTCCAGCCGCGCTCGGCCTTCATCGAGGCGCTGCGCCGCTCGATCGAGGCCAGCGGCGCGACCCGCGTCGTCGAGACCCCGGCGCAGGCGCAGGTGGTGCTCGAGACGATCGAAGAGGCGCGCGACCGCGTCGTCTCCGCGCAGACGGCCGCCGGCCAGGTGCGCGACCTCACGCTGCGCAGCCGCTTCACCTTTCGCCTGCGCACGCCCGCCGGCCGCGTGCTGATCCGCGACACGCCGCTGATCCTCGAGCGCCCGCTGAGCTTCAACGAGACCCAGGCGCTCGCGAAGGAGCAGGAAGAGGCGACGCTCTACCGCGCGATGCAGGCCGACATCGTCGATCAGGTGATGCGGCAGCTCGCGGCCGTGCCGCCTCCGTGAACCGATGCAGCTCAGGCTCGACGCACTCGAGGCGCAGCTCGCACGCGGCCTGAAGCCGCTGTACCTGCTGCACGGCGACGAGCCGCTGCTCGCGCAGGAAGCGGCCGACGCGATCCGCGCCGCCGCGCGCCGTGCGGGCTACGAGGAGCGCGAGGTCCACAGCGTCGCCGGCGCACGCTTCGACTGGAGCTCGCTGCTCGGCTCGGCCGCGTCGATGAGCCTGTTCGCCGCCTCCAAGATCGTCGAGATCCGCATCCCCTCGGGCAAGCCAGGCAAGGACGGTTCGCAGGCCTTGCAGCGCTATGCCGAGACCTTGCGCGGCGACGAACCCGCGGGCGTGCTGACAATCGTCAGCACCGGCCGGCTCGACCGCCAGCAGCAGCAAAGCGCCTGGTTCGCCGCGCTCGACGCGGCCGGCGTGTCGCTGCGGCTTGACCCGGTCGAACGCGCCGCGCTGCCGGCGTGGATCGCGCAGCGGCTCGCGCGCCAGGGGCAGCGGGTGCGAGCCGGCGAGGAGGGCCAGCGCACGCTGGCCTTCTTCGCCGATCGCGTCGAAGGCCACCTGCTCGCGGCGCGCCAGGAGATCGACAAGCTCGGCCTGCTGCATCCGCCGGGCGAGCTGAGCTACGAGCAGGTCGCCGCGGCGGTGCTGAACGTCGCGCGCTACGGCGTGCCGCAGCTGGCCGAGGCGGTCTGGGCCGGACAGGCGGCGCGCTCGCTGCGCATGCTCGACGGCCTCGCGGCCGAGGGCGAATCGGCGGTCTTCGTGCACTGGACGCTGGCCGAGGACCTGCGCGCGCTGCGCGCCTGCAAGGCCGCGGCGGCCGGCGGCCGGCCGCTCGCGATGGCGCTGCGCGAGCAGCGCGTCTGGGGCACGAAGGAAAAGCTGTTCGAGCGGCTGCTGCCGCGGCTCGACGCGCTCGCGCTCGATGCGCTGCTGGCCGACGCGCACGTGGTCGACGGCATCTGCAAGGGCCTGCCCGATGCGCGCTGGCCGGCCGACGCCTGGCAGGCGCTGCGAGCCTGGCTGCTGGGCCTGGGCGACGCGGTGCGCGCGGCGCTGGCCGGCAGCGGCGCCGGCCGGGCGGCACCGCTGCGGCTGGCGGTGCCGGCGGCCTGATCGGCCGGCTGCGGCGGAACCGGCCGCGCATGACGGACCGCACGTCGGCGGCGCGGCGACGGATCAGCCGGTCACAAGGCCTACACGGCGTAACACCCATTCAGGGGGGTCGGCCACGACACTGCCGAGATGTAACCGCAACTGCGGCGGCCTTCGATCCGGTTATTGCGCATGCTGAAGCTCATCGTCGTCTTCGTCCACCTGCTCGCCGTCTGCACCGCGCTGGGCGCGATCATCGCGACGGACCTGCGGCTGCTCGCGCGGCTGCGCGAACGCAGGCTGCGGCTGGCGCCGCCGAATGCCTACGTGATGCGGTTGGTGGGCGTGTCGCTGGCCGTGCTGTGGGCGAGCGGCGCGCTGCTCCTGTGGCTGGGCCACCAGGAGGACCCCGCCTACCTGAGCGGCAATCCGAAGCTGATCGGCAAGCTGATGCTGGTCGCCGTGCTGACGCTTAACGCCGCCTGGCTGCACCTGCACACCTTCCGCTGGCTCGCCCGCGCGCGTCGCGTCGCGCGCTGGCGCTTCAGCGAGACGATCGCGGTGGCGGCGCCGGTGGCGGTGTCGAACAGCCTTTGGCTGTACTGCGCCTTCCTCGGCATCGCCCGGCCCTGGAACGGCGTCGTGCCCCTCGGCCGCGTGCTCGAAGGCGGCGCGGTCGTGTTCCTGCTGAGCTTCGCGGCGGTGCTGGCGGTGCTGATCGCCGTGGGCCGCGACACCGCGCGCGCCGAGCGTCGCCGCGCCGGCCGCGCGACGACGCAGCCCGGCGCGGTCGGCGACTGGCTGCACGACCGCGCGCTCGGCGGGCGCACCTGACCGACCCACGCGCCGCCGCGCGCCGGGCCCGCGCGAACCGCAGCGGCCGGAACGCCGCATCGAGCGGCTCTCAAACCAGCGCGCGCACCGCGTCCTCGATGCGCCGCCGCAGTGCGGCGTCGGGCAGCCGCCCGCGCCCGGCCGCCATGTTCTGCAGCATGTGCGCCGGATCGCCGGTGGCCGGGATCGCGCAGGTCACGCCCGGGTGGCTCACCACCCACTTCAGCAGCAGCTGGGGCCAGCCGGCCGCGTCGATGTCGCGCGCCCAGCCGGGCAGCGGCTTACCTTCGAGCCGCCGCGGCAGCGCGCCGCCGTCGAAGGGCCGGTTGACGATCACCGCGATGCCACGTGTCGCCGCCTCGGCGATCAGCGGCTCGGCGCTCGTGTCGGCGAGGTTGTAGGTCAGCTGGATCGCATCGAGCGGCTCGCGCCTGACCAGCGCCAGCATCTCGTCGTGGCGCCGGCCGTGCGAGGTGGTGGCGCCGAGGAAGCGCACCTCGCCGCGATCGCGCGCCGCGCGCAGCGTCTTGAGGTGCGCGGCGGTGTTGAGCAGGTTGTGCACCTGCTGGAGATCGAGCCGCGCGAGCTTCCACAGCGCCAGCGAATCGGCGTGCTGCTCGGCACCGGAGGCGTCGAACGGCGTCCAGACCTTGGTCGCGGCGAACAGCTTGCCGGCGCGCACCGCGTCGCGCGGCAGCAGCTCGCCGACGACGCGCTCGGCGCGGCCGTACATCGGCGACGAGTCGATCACGCCGCCGCCGGCCTCGAAGAAGTGCCGCAGCACCTGCCGGCGCCGCTCGAGCGCGGCCGGGTTCGGGCCGACGTCGAAGGTCTGCCAAGTGCCCATGCCGATCAGCGGCAGCGGCTGCGGCGCGCCCGTGCGCAGGCCGATCGGGCGCGTGACCGGCTCGGCGGCGCGCAGGCCGGTCGAGGCGCCGGTCAGCGCGGCGGCGAGGAAGGCGCGGCGGTCCATGCCGCGAAGGCTAGCGAGCCGCCCGAATCCCTGGGCGCGGCGCGGCGAATCGCTCAGGCGGCCGCGTCGAGCAGCAGTTCCAGTGCGCGGCCGGTCGCGGCGCGCCGGACCGCCTCGCGATCGCCGGGCCAGAGCCGCGATTCGGCATGCGTCGCGCCGCCACTTCGCGCAACCGCGATCCACACGGTGCCGACCGGCTTCGCCGCCGAGCCGCCGCCGGGGCCGGCGACGCCGGTGATGGCGACCGCGAGTTCGACGCCGGCACGCCCGCGGGCGCCCTCGGCCATCGCCCGCGCGACCGCTTCGCTGACCGCGCCGTGCTGCGCGATCAACGCGGCCGGCACGCCGAGCAGCTCGGTCTTCGCGGCATTGCTGTAGCTGACGAAGCCGCGCTCGAACCAGTCGCTCGAGCCGGCGAGCGCGGTGCATGCGGCGGCGACGAGGCCGCCGGTGCAGCTCTCGGCGGTGGCGAGGCGCCAGCCGCGCGCGGTCATCCGTGCTGCGAGCCGGGCGACGAGCGCGTCGTGCATCGGCGCCTCAGGACAGGAATCGCCACAGCGCGACCGGAAGCAGCGTGCACAGCGCGGCGACCAGGTCGTCGAACAGGATGCCGAAGCCGGCGCGCCAGCCGATGCGCGGATCGCGGCGGCGCTTGAACACCGCGTCGGCCCAGCCCACCGGCCCGGGCTTGACCACGTCGAGCAGCCGGAACAACACGAAGGCCAGCAGCTCGGCGCCGAAGCCGGCCGGCGTGAGCAGCCACAGCACCAGCCAGAAGCCGAGCACCTCGTCCCAGACGATGCAGGACGGATCCCCGTTGCCGAGGTGGCGCGCGGTCAGCGTGCTCGCCCACACGCCGAGCACGAGCGAGGCGGCGATGAGCACGGCCCACTGCGCGTCGTCGAGCCCGCCGTCGAGCACCGTGAACGCGAGCCAGGCCCACAGGGTGCCGACGGTGCCCGGCGCCAGCGGGCTCAAGCCGGCGCCGAAGCCGAGGGCGATCAGATGCGCCGGATGCGACAGCATGAAGCGCACGTTTGCGCGGCGCGGCGGCGGCGCGGCGGGGTCGAAGGGCGTGTCGTTCACCGCGCGCTGCTCAGGCGAAGTGATCGAACGACGGCCAGGCGCCTTCGAGCGGGCCGCCGGCCTGGTCGACGATGCGAAGGCCCGGCTCGGCTTCGATGCGGCCGACGCGGCGCACGGCGCAGCCGGCCTGCGCGGCGGCAGCTTCCACCTCCGCGCGCCGGCCCGCGGGCACCGTGAAGACCAGCTCGTAGTCGTCGCCGCCGGCCAGCGTGCACAGGCGCTGCAGCGCGAGCGGCTGCGCGGCCAGCTCCGCGCTGCGCGGCAGCGCGTCGGCTTCCAGCGTCGCGCCGACCGCGCTTGCGCGCAGCAGATGGCCGAGGTCGCCGGTGAGGCCATCGGAGACGTCGATCGCCGCGCCAGCGAGCCCGCGCAACGCGACGCCGAGCGCGACGCGCGGCTCCGGGCATTCCATCGCGCGGCGCACCCGCTCGAAGGCCGTCCCTTCCAGCGCGACCGTGCCGCGGAAGACTTCGAGCGCGAGCCGCGCATCGCCGAGGCCGCCTTGCGGCGCGTGGCTGACCCACAGATCGTCGCCGGCCCGCGCGCCGCTGCGCAGGATCGCCCCGGGCGCTGCGCGGCCGTCGCCGACCTCGCCGAACACGGTGATGCACAGGTTCAGCGGGCCGCAGGTGGTGTCGCCGCCGACCAGTTCGCAACCGTGCCGCTCGGCCAGCGCGTGCAGGCCGCCGGCGAAGGCTTCCAGCCAAGCCGCATCCGGCCGCGGCAGCGCGAGCGCCAGCGTGCAGGCCAGCGGCTCGGCACCGCAGGCGGCGAGGTCGCTCAGATTGACCGCCAGCGCCTTGTGGCCGAGCCGGCGCGCATCGACGGTGGGCAGGAAGTGCCGGCCTTCGACCAGCATGTCGCAGGACACCGCGAGCCGGTGGCCGGCGCGCGGCGCGATCACCGCACAGTCGTCGCCAGGGCCGACGACGGCACGCTGCGTGGGGCGCGCGAAGTGGCGCGCGATCAGTTCGAATTCGCCCAAGGTCGACTGCCGGTCAAGGCACGCGGCGCATGCCGCTTGCGGGGGCTGGATGATGGCAGCGCGGCCCGCCCGGTCGCGGCTTCCGGCCGCACGCGGCGCGCAGGCCGAGGCTTAGACTCGCCCGCCCGAGCCACTGCCGATTTGCGCATGTCCACCTACGAAGAAAAGCGCGCCGAGTTGCGCCGCGCGGCACTCGAATACCACGAGTTCCCGACGCCCGGCAAGGTGGCGATCGCGGCGACGAAGCAGCTGCTCAACCAGCGCGACCTGGCGCTCGCGTATTCGCCAGGGGTCGCGGCGGCCTGCGAGGAAATCGTCGCCGACCCGACCAACGCCTTCCGCTACACCGCGCGCGGCAACCTTGTCGCGGTGATCACCAACGGCACCGCCGTGCTCGGCCTGGGCGACATCGGCCCGCTGGCTTCCAAGCCGGTGATGGAAGGCAAGGCGGTGCTGTTCAAGAAGTTCGCCGGCATCGACGTCTTCGACATCGAGGTCAACGAGAAGAACCTCGACAAGCTCTGCGACGTGATCGCCGCGCTCGAGCCCACCTTCGGCGGCATCAACCTCGAGGACATCAAGGCGCCCGACTGCTTCTACGTCGAGCGGCAGTTGCGCGAGCGCATGAAGATCCCCGTCTTCCACGACGATCAGCACGGCACCGCGATCGTCGTCGGCGCGGCGCTGATCAACGGGCTGAAGGTGGTCGGCAAGGACATCAGGAACGTCAAGCTCGTGACCTCCGGCGCCGGTGCCGCGGCGCTCGCTTGCCTGAACCTGCTGGTCAAGCTCGGCCTGCCGCGCGAGAACATCTGGGCGACCGACCTCGCCGGCCTCGTCTACCAGGGTCGTACCGAGCTGATGGATCCCGACAAGGCCGAGTTCGCGCAGCCGACCGCCCAGCGCACGCTCGCCGAGGCGATCGCCGGCGCCGACGTCTTCCTCGGCCTCTCGGCCGCGGGCGTGCTCAAGAGCGAAATGGTCGCGTCGATGGCGCGCGCGCCGATCATCTTCGCGCTCGCGAATCCGAACCCCGAGATCACGCCCGAGGACGTGAAGGCGGTGCGCGACGACGCGATCATGGCCACCGGCCGCACCGACTATCCGAACCAGGTCAACAACGTCCTGTGCTTCCCGTACATCTTCCGGGGCGCGCTCGACAGCGGCGCGACGACGATCACCGACGCGATGGAGATCGCCGCGGTGCACGCGATCGCCGATCTTGCGCAGGCCGAGCAAAGCGAGGTGGTCGCCGCGGCCTATGCCGGGGCAACGCTCAGCTTCGGGCCCGAATACCTGATCCCCAAGCCTTTCGATCCGCGCCTGATGATGAAGATCGCGCCGGCGGTGGCGAAGGCTGCGGCCGAGTCGGGCGTCGCGCTGCGTCCGATCGCCGACATGACGGCCTACGTCGAGAAGCTGCAGAGCTTCGTCTATGCATCGGGCACGACGATGCGGCCGATCTTCGCGCTCGCCAAGCGCGCCGAGCACAAGCGCGTCGCCTTCGCCGAGGGCGAGGAGGAGCGGGTGCTGCGCGCGGTGCAGGTGGTGCTCGACGAAGGGCTGGCGCGGCCGACGCTGATCGGCCGGCCCGCGGTGATCGCACAGCGCATCGGGAAGTTCGGCCTGCGGATGAAGGAAGGCGCCGACTACGACATCGTCAACGTCGAGCAGGATCACCGCTACCGCGACTTCTGGCAGACCTACCACCGCATGACCGAACGCAAGGGCGTGACGGTGCAGGTCGCGAAGATCGAGATGCGACGCCGGCTGACGCTGATCGGCGCGATGCTGCTGCACAAGGGCGAGGTCGACGGCCTGCTGTGCGGCACCTGGGGCACGACCGCGAACCATCTGCACTACATCGATCAGGTCATCGGCACCCGCCAGGGCGGCAGCCCCAACACGCCGCAGGACGTGCGGGTCTACGCCTGCATGAACGGGCTCATGCTGCCGGGCCGGCAGCTGTTCCTGGTGGACACCCACGTCAACGGGAACCCGACGGCCGAGGAGCTGTGCGAAATCACCTGCATGGCGGCCGAGGAGATGCTGCGCTTCGGCGTCAAGCCGAAGGCCGCCCTGCTGAGCCACTCCAACTTCGGCAGCAGCGACCTGCCCAGCGCCGTGAAAATGCGCAAGACCCTGGCGCTGCTGCGCGAGCAGGCGCCGTGGCTCGAGGTGGACGGCGAGATGCACGGCGACCTCGCGCTCGACGGCGAGGAGCGCGCCGCCCTGATGCCGAGCAGCACGCTGCAGGGCAACGCCAACCTGCTGGTGCTGCCCGACATCGACTCCGCCAACATCGCCTACAACTTGCTCAAGACGGCAGCCGGCGGCGGCATCGCGATCGGACCGGTGCTGCTGGGCGCAGCCAAGCCGGTGCACATCCTCACGCCATCGGCAACGGTGCGCCGCATCGTGAACCTGACAGCGCTGACGGTCGCCGACATCAACGCTGCCCGCTGATCCAAGGCGGTGCGGGCGTCGAACAACGGAGCTTGAAGTCCCGCAAGGAAGTTTGCGCACGCCCACCTGAGCGAATAGCCCCGCCCTGGTGCTGAAAATTGAGGCAAAGCCTTGAGGTCGGAGCGCCTCTTGGCTACCATCTCGCCTTCGTTTTTAGGGGATAACCCGTGGTTTTCACCGGCTGGTCATACCGGTCTACAGAGCACGGCTGGCGCGGATGGGTGGCATCGGCCGCCATCGCGACGGCGCTGTGGACGGCAACGGCCGGCACGCTGACGGTGCAGGCCCGCGAGTCGGGCAGCGGCAGCGCGGTGGCACTGGCGACGCTGCCGTCCGAAGCCCAGCGCACGCACCGGGCCATCCGCAGCGGCGGCCCCTTCCAGTATTCGAAAGACGGCGTGGTGTTCGGCAACCGCGAGCGTCTGCTCCCGAAACATCCTCGTGGCTACTACCGCGAGTACACCGTGCCGACGCCGGGCCTGAGCCATCGGGGCGCCCGGCGCATCGTCTGCGGCGGGGCCGTGCCGGTGGCGCCCGACGCTTGCTACTACACCGACGATCACTACGCGAGCTTCCGCCTCATCGCGCAGTGAATTGACCATCGACGCCGACCGAGGGGGAACAAGATCATGATGCCTTTGCACACCGTCCGCCCGAACATCGTCCAGGCCATCCGCGCTTTCCGCGTGGAAGACCTGCAGGCCGCGGCCCAGGATCTGGGCCAGCACTTCCTCTACGCGAACCTGGGCCAGGCGCAGTCGAAGCAGGAAGTGCTCGACGGCATTGCCGACGCCTTCACCTTCCCCTTGCACTTCGGCAAGAACCTCGACGCGCTCTACGACTGCATGACCGATCTGGTCCACAAGTCGGGTGCACAGCCAGGTTTTGTCGTCGTGCTCGAGCAGTTGCCCGACCACGCGAAGTTCGACCGCGAAGCGCGCGAACAGCTGCTCGACGTCTTCCGGGACGCCGCCGACTTCTGGGGGGAACGAAAAATACCCTTCAGGTGCTTCTATTCTTTTCAGTAGCCCGCTCCCCGGACATCGGGCAGGGAGAGCGGGCGATGGAAGCCCAGGACGAGACCCCCAAGCGCGAGCCGAAGGCCAGCAAGGCGACGGCCGGACTCATCAGCGTGCAACTGCCGCCGATGAGCAGCGCCTTCGACACCGGCTGGCTGGTCGCCGCCTAGCCGAGGCGCGCGC
Organism: Methylibium sp.; assembly: GCF_035762065.1. Classification (GTDB taxonomy): domain Bacteria; phylum Pseudomonadota; class Gammaproteobacteria; order Burkholderiales; family Burkholderiaceae_C; genus Methylibium. Next base: position 35,572 of record NZ_DASTPW010000050.1, on the reverse strand, counting down.
CGCCTCTGCGAACGACGGGCCCTGCGGGGCCCGTTCTTCTTTTAGGCCAGCTCGCGCGCGAGCGCGACGTACTCGGCCACCGGCACCTCTTCGGCACGCCGCTGCGTGTCGAACTCGCCGGCGAAGCCGCGCGCCTCGAGCCAGCGGCCGAGCGTGTGGCGCAGCAGCTTGCGCCGCTGCGAGAACGCGGTCGCCACCAGCGCTTCGAGCAGCGTCGCATCGAGAGTCGCGGCCTGTGTCAGCGGCTGCATCCTCACCACCGCGGACTCGACGCGCGGCGGCGGTTCGAAGGCCTCGGGCGGGACGTCGAGCACGGATTCGATGTCGTAGCGCCACTGCAGCATCACCGACAGCCGCCCGTAGTCCTTGCCGCCGGGCGCCGCGGCCATCCGTTCGACGACTTCCTTCTGCAGCATGAAGTGCTGGTCGGTGACCGCCTCCGCGAGCGGCAACAGGTGGAAGAGGATCGGCGACGAGATGTTGTAGGGCAGGTTGCCGACGATGCGCAGCGGCTGCGCCCGCTCGCGCGCCAGTGCTTCGAAGTCGACCTTCAGCACGTCGGCCTCGATCACCTCGAGCCCCGCGCGCCGGCGCAGCCGCGCCGCGAGGTTGCGATCCAGCTCGATCACCGTCAGCCGCTCGCAGCGTTCGAGCAGCGGCACGGTCAGCGCGCCGAGCCCAGGGCCGATCTCGACCAGCGCCTCGCCGGGCCGCGGGTCGATCGCATCGACGATGCGGTCGAGCACGCCGGCATCGGTCAGGAAGTGCTGGCCGAAGCGCTTGCGAGGGACGTGCTTCAAGCGGAGGTCACCCGCCGCGGCTCACTGCGGCGGCTCGCGGATCTCGATGTAGGCGCGCGCGCGCACCTCGCGCAGCCATTCGGCATAGGCCGTCTCGAACTTCTGCTCGCGCAGCAGGTTGCGCGCGATCTCGCGCTGCTGCTTGCGATCGACGCTGGTCTGCCGCCGCTCGGTCACCTGGATCATGTGCACGCCGAAGCGCGAGGTCACCGGGTCGGAGATCTGCTGCGGCGCCAGCGTCTTCATCACCGCCTCGAACTCGGGCACGAACTGGCCCGGCGTCGCCCAGCCGAGGTCGCCGCCCTGCTGCGCGCTGCCGTCCTCCGAGACCTCGCGCGCGATCTGCGCGAAGGTGGCACGGCCGGCCTCGATCTGCTGCTTGTATTCACGCAGCCGCTGCGCCGCCGCCTCCGCGCTCAGCTGCGCCGACGGCCGCAGCAGCACATGCCGCGCGCGGGTCTGCTCGACCATCACCGCGCCGTCGCGCCGGTCGATCACCTTCAGCACGTGGAAGCCCGCGCCCGAGCGCACCAGCTGCGAGACGACCGCGCCGGCGCGCAGGTCCTTCACCGCGGTGGCGAACAGGTCGGGCAGGCGGTCGAGCGCGCGCAGGCCGAGCGCGCCGCCCTGCTCCTTGGCGCCTTCCGAGAGCTCGTTGACCAGCTTCGTGAAGTCCTCGCCGCCACGCGCCCGCGCCAGCGCGCGTTCGGCGAGCTGGCGCTTGGCCTCGACCTGCTCGGGCGTCGCCGACTCCGGCAGCGCGAACAGCAGCTGCGCGACGTTGAACTCCGGCGGTGCCATGCCGCTGGCGCGGCTGGCAATCAGCGCGTCGACGTCGGCGTCGCTGATCTTGATGCGGTTCTGCACCTCGCGTTCGCGCACGCGCTCGAGCAGGATCTGGTCGCGCAGGTTGGCGCGAAAGCGCGCGAAGTCGATGCGCTCGCGCGCGAGCCGCTCGCGCAGCTCGGGCAGCGTCAGGCGGTTTTGCTGCGCGACGTTGGCGACCGCGCGGTCGAGTTCGGGATCGTCCACGCGCACGCCGCTGTCGCGCGCGGCGCTGAGCTGCGCGCGCTCTTCGATCAGCTGGTCGATCACCTGCCGGCGCAGCTCGCCGGCGGACGGCAGCGGCTGGCCCGACTGCTGGGCCTCGCGCCGCGCGCCGGCGATGCGCTGCTCGACCTCGCTGTTGGTGACCAGTTCGCGGTCGACGACCGCAACGATGTAGTCGGCCGACTGCGCCGCGCCGCGGCTCGGCGCCTGCGCGGCGGCGTTCAGCGCGACGCAGGCGGCCAGCAGCGGCAGCGCGCGTCGGCAGGCGGCAAGGAAGGTGGTGGCGGGCATGGCATCGGGCGCGAATGCGAGAAACGCGAGGAAGGGGCCGACCGCACAGCCGCGGTCAAGGATTGGCGAAGGCCGGCGTGACCGCGGCGGCGTCGTCGCGCAGCAGCCGGTAGCCCGGGATATTGTCTTTCAGCACCCGCAGCGGGTTCGATCCGAGCCGCGACAGGCCGACCAGTTCCAGTTGCAGCAGAAGCCGCGTCGTCGCTTCGGAGCGGCCGGTCGACAGCCGCTCGGCGACCACGCGGCCGATCCAGCAGCCGGCGTCGTACTCGACGCCGAAGATCGCGTCGGTGATGCGCGAATCGCGCTGGCTGTAGTTGACGCGCCCGACGCTGTACCAGGCGCCCGAGCAGCCCGCGCTCGCCGGCGGGCGGGCCAGCCGGCCCGGGTCGTCGGCCGCGAGGTCGTCGCGCGCCTGCGCGGCCGCGGCGTGCTCGCGCGCAAGGCCGTTCAGCGGCCACTGCCAGCCGACCTCGATCTGCTCGGTGGCGTCGCGGTTGAAGCGGTAGTTCAGGCTCAACGTGCGGAACGGGCCGGGCGAGTAGCGCGCGCCGACGATCGAGCGCACGGTGCGGCTGATCTCGCCGTTGTACTGGACCGCGCCGTCGAACCACCAGCGCGGCACCAGGCTCGTCGAGCCGAACAGGAGCAGATCGGACCAGCGCTGCGTGACCGGTTCGCCATCGGGCGTGATGCGCTGGTCGCGCAGCAGGAGCCGCTGCGCGAGGCCCAGGCGCAGCGCTTCGGCGCCGGTGCGCCGGTCGAGGAAGCGGGTGGTGACGCCGGCGGTGACCTGGTTCGCGTCCGAGACGCGGTCGATGCCCGAAAAGGCGTTGTCCGCGTAGATCGAGGTGAGGTTGAAGTCGGTCGGCGCGCTGTCGAAGTTCGGCAGGCCGCTCTGGTCGCGGTAGGGCGTGTTGACGTAGAGCAGCCGCGGCTCGAGCGTCTGCACCATGTCGCGGCCGAATGCATAGGTGTCGCGTTCGAGCACCCAGGTGCTGTCGAGCGAGACGGTCGGGATCACCCGCGAGGCCTGCGTGCGGCCGTCGGCCAGCGGCGTGTCGGTGCGGTAGCTCGCGGCATTGAGCGACACGCGCGGCGTCACCACCCAGCCATTGGCGCCGATCGGCGACCACGGCCGCGCCAGCGAGCCGAGCAGGTGCAGCCGCGAGCCCTCGACCTGCACGGTGTCGTCGTTGGTGAAGCGGTTGGCTTCGGTCTGCCAGTCCCATTCGAAGCCGCGTGCCGCGCCGCGCTGGCTGACGCCCACCTGCGGCTCGCGCTGGTAAGGCGAGACGATCGTGCTCGCGAGATCGCGGTCCTGCAGCACCTGCCATTGCTGCACGCGGGCGTAGATCTGGGTGTCGCCCCAGGCGGCGTCGAAGCGGCGGCGCGCATAGGCGTCGGTGGGCAGAAGGCGCGGCGTGATCGTCGGGAGCTTGCGCGCGAAGTCCTTCCAGTAGTCGCTGTCGGACACGCGCAATGCCGTCAAGCCGTAGTCCACCGCGCCGACGTAGGGGCCCTCCCAGCGCGCGCGGTGGTTCAGGTCGAGCGACCACCGATCGCGATCGGCCACGCGGTCGCCCGGCAGCGCGAACAGGTTCAACTCGCCCCCATAGCTCGGCTCCAGGTAGCGGAATTCGCCGCCGAGGCCGGCGCCGCGGCGCTGGAACAGCTCGGGCGTGAAAGTGGCGTCGCGATTTGGCGCGATGTTCCAGTAGTAGGGCGCAGCGACCGACAGGCCGCTCTTGTTGTCGAGGTTGATCGACGGCGGCAGCCACCCCGACTTGCGCGCGTCCGACAGCGGAAAGCTCAAGCTGGGCGCCGCGAGGATCGGCACGCCGTAGAAGCGCAGCACCGCGCCCTCGGCGACGCCGGTGTCGGCGGCGGTGTCGAGCAGCACGCGGTCGGTCTTCAGCTCCCAGGCCGGCTCGGGCGCCGGGCAGCTCGAATAAGTGGCGCCGTAGGCGAGGCTGCGCGAGTCGTCGATGAAGACGAAGCGGTCGGCGCTGCCGCCGGCCGCGGTGCGCTCGAACTGGTAGCTCGGCTGCAGAAAGTAGCCCTCGAAGCGCTGCACCTTCAGCTGCACCTCGGGGCCGCTGAAGACGTTGCCGTTGCGGCGGATCTCGACGTTGCCGTTGGCCCGCACCAGATCGATCGACTGCTGGTACTCGATGCGGTCGGCCTTCAGCGACAGCGGTCCCTGGCGCAGCACGACCGCGCCCTCGGCGATCGTCTCCAGATCGGGCCGGCCGGAAAGGCGATCGGCCTCGATCACCAGCGGCTCGGCGCTGCCGTCGCCGCGCCGCGGCGTCGGCGCGAAGCGCGCACCGTCAACGTTCGCGGCGGCTGCCGCGGCGGAAGCCTCCGGCGCCGAGGCCGCGGGCGACGGCACGGCGGCCGAGGCAGCCGTCGCCGGTGCCGGGGCGGCCTGCGCCTGCGCCGCCGTCGGTGCGCCGAGGCTCGCGCCGGCGCAGCCGAGCACCAGCGAAGCGGCTCCCGCGACGGCACGACGTTCGATGCGCCCGCCGCGCGCCGCGAGCACGGCGCGCGCATCACGTCGTTCGGCTAAGGGTGTCGAGGCGAGGGTCAAGATGGTGGCGGCTCGAGGCTGCAGGCGGGCCGCAACCGCAGCTGGCGCGACGCGAAGGGACGGCTGCGGTCCCTAGAATCGAAACGATTATCCACGTCGGGTCCGCGCATCGACCCGTGTTCTTCACCGATGCGGCGCGGCTTTCGACCTTGGCCGCACCTGCCGTTCGACCCTGATGCGATGAGCCTCGCGACCTCGATCCCCTGGAGCGACCCGGCCCGACGCGCGGCCTTCGAAGCCTGGCTCGCGCCGCTCGCCGCGGCACAGCGACTCGATGCCGCGAGCCTGCGGGCCGCGAGCGCGGACGCGAGCTTTCGTCGCTACTTCCGCATCGATGCCGCCGACGGCACGCGCGTCGTGATGGATGCGCCTCCCGCACAGGAAGACAGCGCGGCGTTCGTGCGCGTCGCCGCGCTGCTGCGCGCCGGCGGCCTGCGTGCGCCGCAGGTGTTCGACTGGCACGAGGCGCAGGGCTTCATGCTGCTCGAGGACCTCGGCGAGCGCACGCTGCTCGATGCCGTCCAGGGTCTCGACGCGACGGCCGCCGCGCCGCGCTATCGCGCCGCGCTCGAAAGCCTCGTGCGGCTGCAGGTGCTCGATGCCGGCGATGCGGCGCCCGCCTACGACGCCGCGATGCTCGACCGCGAGCTCGAGCTCTTTCCCGCCTGGTACGCCGAGCGCCACTGCGCGCTGGCCTTGAGCGACACCGAGCGCGCCGGCTTCGATCGCTGCAAGCGGCTGATCGTCGACGCCTGCCTCGCGCAGCCGGCGGTGCTGGTGCATCGCGACTACCACGCGCGCAACCTGATGGCCGGCGACGACCCGCAGGCGCCGCCGGGCGTGCTCGACTTCCAGGGCGCCGTGCGCGGCCCGATCACCTACGACGTGGTCTCCTTGCTGCGCGATGCCTACATCGAATGGGACGAGGAGACCCAGCTCGACTGGGCGATCCGCTGGTGGGAGCAGGCGCGGCGCGCGAAGCTGCCGGTCGATGCCGACTTCGGCCGCGTCTGGCGCGACTTCGAATGGACGGGGCTGCAGCGCCACCTGAAGGTGCTCGGCATCTTCGCGCGGCTTGCGCACCGCGACGGCAAGCCCGGCTACCTCGCCGACCTGCCGCGCGTCTGGCGGCACGCGCACAAGGTCGCGACGCGCTACCAGGGGCTGGGTGCGCTGGCGCTGCTGCTGGAGAAGCTCGCCGGCACGCAGCGCGCGAGCGGCTACACCTTCTGAACGACGCCGTGCTGCTTCGCCGGTGCGCCCGTCTCGCAACCCGCGGCCAGCAGCCAAGGGTCGCGGTCCTCGCCACCGAAGGTCGCGACGAGAAAGTCGACGAACGCGCGCGTGCGCGTCGGGATGTGCTTGCGCGAAGGCATGCCGGCCCAGATCGTCGCGCTCCACAAGTGCCATTGCGGCAGCACGCGCTCGAGGGCGTTCTCGAGCAGCGCGTCCTCGATCACGTAGCTCGGCAGGCCGGCGATGCCGAGGCCGGCGAGCGCCGCGGCGTACATGGTGTCGATGTGCGTGGTGCTGAGCACCGAGCGGCGCGGCACGATCGTCACCGACTCGCCGGGCGGCTCGCCGTGACGCGCCGTGCCGCGCTCGAAGCTCAGGCCGTTCTGCAGCTCGGACAGCGGCGGCACGATCGCGTCGAGCGCCATGCGCGCCAGATCGTTCGGGTGCTCGGGCCGGCCCTTGCGGTCGAGGTACTCGGGCGCCGCGCAGATGATCACTTCCGAGCGCGCGAGACGGCGTGCGACGAACTCGCCCTGCAGCGGCTTGCGCGACGTCATGATCGACACGTCGAAGTTCTCGTCGACCGTCTCCACCGGCCCCGGCGCGCTGACCTCCAGCGTCACCTGCGGGTGCAGCTGCTGAAAGCGCGGCAGGTGCTTGGCGAGTTGGTGCACCGCGATGGCCGGCGAGGTCAGCACGCGCAGATGGCCGCGCGGCTCGCGCGTCGAGGCGCCGGCGAGCGCCTCGGCTTCTTCGATCTCGGTGAGGATCTGGCGGGCCTTGTCGAGGTAGGCCTCGCCGACTTCGGTGAGCGCGAGCCGGCGCGTCGTGCGATTGATCAAACGGGCGCCGAGGTGCTCTTCGAGATCGGCGACATGGCGCGTCACCGCAGCCGGCGACATGCGCTGCGCCGCCGCTGCGCCGATGAAGCTGCCGGCGTCGATCACCGCGACGAACACCCGCATCGAGCGCAACTGATCCATGCGGCGATGATGCCGCGAAGCGCCGCTTCGGGGCCGCGATGAGCGCGCGGCTGCACGTCGATGCGAGCTTCGTCGCTGGCGCCATGCTCGTCCTGCCGGCCGGCGCGGCGCGCCACGTGCAGGTGCTGCGGCTGCAGCCCGGCGCAGTGCTGCGGCTGTTCGACGGGCGCGGCCTCGAATGCCCAGCCGAGATCGTCTCGATCGGCCGCAGCGACGTCGAGGTGCGGCTCGGCGCACCCGTGGCGGTCGACCGCGAGCTGTCGATCGCGGTGACGCTCGCTGTCGGCATGCCGGCGAACGAGCGGATGGACGCGCTGGTCGAGAAGGCCTGCGAGCTGGGCGCCGCGGCGATCGAGCCGCTCGTCTGCGCGCGCTCGGTGCTGCGGCTCGACGGCGAGCGGGCGGCGAAGCGGCGTGCGCATTGGCAGGCGGTCGCGATCGCCGCGGCCGAGCAGTGCGGGCGTACGCGGGTGCCGCAGGTCGCGTTGCCGACGCCGTTCGCCGCATGGCTCGCGGCGCTCGACGCCGAGGCCGGCGCCGGCTCGACGCGCGTGCTGCTAAGCCTCGATACCGACGCGACGCCGCTCGCACGCTGCCTCGACGCCGCAGTGCCGCTCGCCAGGCTGAGGCTGCTCAGCGGCCCGGAGGGCGGCCTTGCGCCGGACGAGGAAGGCGCGGCGCGGCGAGCCGGCTTCGAGGCCGCCAGCCTCGGTGCGCGCGTGCTGCGTGCCGACACGGCACCGCTCGCGGCGCTCGCCGTCGTCGGCGCCTGGACGCCGCGCTGAGAAAGGTGTCAGTCGTGCGTCATCGCAGAGCCCCGGCCGCCGACAGGGTTCGCGCTTGTTCCTTCATGGAGCAATTGCACAATGCGCCGCAGGCGGCGTCGCCGGGGAGACGGACATGGGCTTGTTGGACTCGGTGATCGGAGCGCTCGGCGGCGGCGCGCTGGGCAGTGGGCGCGGCGGTCGGGCCGATCTGCTGCAGGCGGTGATCGCGATGCTCGCGCAAGGCGGACTGCAGGGCGCACGGGCGAGCGACGGCTTGGACCGCGGGCTCGGCGGCGGCCTTGGCGAGCTGGTCGAGCGCTTCGAGCACGCCGGGCTCGGCACGGTGGTCGCGTCGTGGATCGGCAGCGGCCACAACCTGCCGATCTCGGCCGACCAGCTCGGCAGCGTGCTCGGGCCGGACGTGATCGGTCAACTCGCCGAACAGGCCGGCGTGCCGCAGGACGAGGTGAGCGAGCAGCTGACGCGGCTGCTGCCCCGCCTGGTGGACAAGCTGACGCCGAACGGTCAGCTCTCCGACGTGCGCGACACCGGCTTCGGCGACCTGGGTAGCGTGCTGGAACGCTTCAGCAGGCACTGACCGGGCAGCGCGAATCGGCGACGGCGGCCTGCGCCGCCGTGCTTCACTTCTTGCGGAACTTGCGCAGCGCGGCGATCTGCGCGGCCATCGCGGCGAACTCGCCCTGGGCCTTCGCGAAGTCGATGTCGTTCTTCGCGTTCTTCATCGCTTCCTCGGCGACGCGCTTGGCCTCGGTGGCCTTGGCCTCGTCAAGGTCGGCGCCGCGGATGGCGGTGTCGGCGAGCACCGTCACGCGGTCCGGCTGCACTTCGAGGATGCCGCCGGCGACGAACACGAACTCTTCCTGTCCGTTATCGGCGCGCTCGACGCGCACCGCGCCGGGCTTGATCCGCGTGATCAGCGGCGTGTGACGCGGGTAGATGCCGAGCTCGCCCATCTCGCCCGGCAACGCGACGAACTTCGCCTCGCCCGAGAAGATCTGCGCCTCGGCGCTCACCACATCGACGTGAATCGTGGCCATGCTGTCGGTGCTCCGCGTCGCTTACTGCAGCTTCTTGGCTTTCTCGAAAGCCTCGTCGATCGTGCCAACCATGTAGAAGGCCTGCTCGGGGAGCGAATCGCACTCGCCGGCGACGATCATCTTGAAGCCGCGGATCGTCTCCTTCAGCGGCACGTACTTGCCCGGCGAGCCGGTGAAGACCTCGGCGACGTGGAAGGGCTGCGAGAGGAAGCGCTGGATCTTGCGCGCGCGCGACACCGCCAGCTTGTCCTCGGGCGCGAGCTCGTCCATGCCGAGGATCGCGATGATGTCGCGCAGCTCCTTGTAGCGCTGCAGCACCGCCTGCACGTCGCGCGTCGTCTTGTAGTGCTCTTCGCCGACCACGTTCGGGTCGATCTGGCGCGACGTGCTGTCGAGCGGATCGACCGCCGGGTAGATGCCGAGCGCGGCGATGTCGCGCGAGAGCACGACGGTCGCGTCCAAGTGCGCGAAGGTCGTCGCGGGCGACGGGTCGGTCAGGTCGTCCGCCGGCACGTAGACGGCCTGGATCGATGTGATCGAGCCGACCTTCGTCGACGTGATGCGCTCCTGCAGGCGGCCCATCTCTTCGGCGAGCGTCGGCTGGTAGCCCACCGCCGACGGCATGCGGCCCAGCAGCGCCGAAACCTCGGTGCCGGCCAGCGTGTAGCGGTAGATGTTGTCGACGAAGAACAGCACGTCGCGGCCTTCGTCGCGGAACGACTCGGCGATCGTCAGGCCGGTCAGCGCGACGCGCAGGCGGTTGCCGGGCGGCTCGTTCATCTGGCCATAGACCATCGCGACCTTCGACTGGCTCAGGTCCTCCTGCACCACGACTTTCGAGTCCGACATCTCGTGATAGAAGTCGTTGCCCTCGCGGGTGCGCTCGCCGACGCCGGCGAACACGCTCAGGCCCGAGTGCGCTTTCGCGATGTTGTTGATGAGCTCCATCATGTTCACGGTCTTGCCGACGCCGGCGCCGCCGAACAGACCGACCTTGCCGCCCTTGGCGAACGGGCAGATCAGATCGATGACCTTGATGCCCGTCTCGAGCAGCTCCTGCGACGGGCTCAGCTCGTCGTAGGCCGGCGCCTTGCGGTGGATCGAGGCCGAGAGCGTCATGTCGACCGGGCCGCGCTCGTCGATCGGGTTGCCGAGCACGTCCATGATGCGGCCGAGCGTGGCCGGGCCGACCGGCACCGTGATCGGCGCGCCGGTGTTCTTGACCTCGACCCCGCGGCGCAGGCCGTCGGACGAGCCGAGCGCGATCGTGCGCACCACGCCGTCGCCGAGCTGCTGCTGCACTTCCAGCGTGAGCGCCGAGCCTTCCATCTTCAGCGCGTCGTAGACCTTGGGCATGCGGTCGCGCGGGAATTCCACGTCGACCACGGCGCCGATGCACTGGACGATCTTGCCGACCGCGGCTGCTTGGGTGTTCGCCATTTCGTGTTCCTCGAATGAATCCTGTTCGTTGCTTCGATGCGCGCGCGGGTCAACCCACCGCGGCCGCGCCGCTGACGATCTCGCTCAGTTCCTTCGTGATCGCCGCCTGCCGCGTCTTGTTGTAGACGAGCTTGAGTTCGCCGATCAGGTTGCCGGCGTTGTCGGTCGCCGCCTTCATCGCGACCATGCGCGCCGACTGCTCGCTCGCCATGTTCTCGGCGACCGCCTGATAGATCAGCGCCTCGACGTAGCGCAGCAGCAGGTCGTCGATCACCGTCTTGGCGTCGGGCTCGTAAAGATAGTCCCAGCCGGGCTGGCCGGCGTCGGCGCGCATCTTGTCGGAGCTCAGCGGCAGGAGCTGCTCGACCACCGGCTCCTGCTTCATCGTGTTCAGGAACTTCGTGTAGCAGAGGTAGACCGCATTGACGCGACCCTCGCTGTAGGCGTCGAGCAGCACCTTGAGCGGGCCGACGAGCCGTTCGAGCTGCGGCGCGTCGCCGAGCTGAGTGGCCTGCGACACCACCTTCGCGCCGATGCGGTTCAGGAAGCCGAGGCCCTTGTTGCCGATCGCCACCGCCTCGGATTTCACGCCCTGCGCATCCAGCTCGCGCAGCTTCGCGGTCACCGCGCGCAGCACGTTGGTGTTGAGGCCGCCGCACAGGCCCTTGTCGGTGGTGACGACGACGAAGCCGGCCGCCTTCGCCGCCTGCGCGCTCACCGCCATGAAGGGATGCGTGTACTCGGGGTTCGCGGTCGCGAGGCTGGCGGCGATGTTGCGGATCTTGTCGCTGTACGGCCGCGCGGCGCGCATGCGCTCCTGCGCCTTGCGCATCTTCGAGGCCGCGACCATCTCCATGGCCTTCGTGATCTTCTTGGTGTTCTCGACGCTCTTGATCTTGCCGCGTATTTCCTTGCCGGCTGCCATCGCGTACTCCTTGTCTTGAAGGGTCGGTCAGGCGCCGATCAGGCGAACGACTTCTTGAACGCCGCGATCGCGTTGCCGAGCTCCGCTTCGCTGTCCTTGTCGAGTGCCTTGTTGTCCTCGAGCTTCTTCAGCAGCGCCGCATGGCTGGTCTTCAGGTGCTGGTGCAGGCCGTGCTCGAAGGCGAGCACCTTCTTCACGTCGATGTCGTCGAGGTAGCCCTTGTTCACCGCGAACAGCGTCGCGCCCATCAGGCTGATCGGCAGCGGCTGGTACTGCGCCTGCTTGAGCAGTTCGGTCACGCGCGCGCCGCGGTCGAGCTGCTTGCGGGTCGCTTCGTCGAGGTCGGAGGCGAACTGCGCGAAGGCGGCGAGTTCGCGGTACTGGGCAAGGTCGGTGCGGATGCCGCCCGACAGGCCCTTGATCAGCTTCGTCTGCGCGGCGCCGCCGACGCGGCTGACGGAGATGCCGGCGTTGATCGCAGGGCGGATGCCGGCGTTGAACAGGTTGGTTTCGAGGAAGATCTGGCCGTCGGTGATCGAGATCACATTGGTCGGAACGAAGGCCGACACGTCACCGGCCTGCGTCTCGATGATCGGCAGCGCGGTCAGCGAGCCGGTCTTGCCCTTGACCTCACCCTTGGTGAACTTCTCGACGTAGTCGGCGTTCACGCGCGCCGCGCGCTCGAGCAGGCGGCTGTGGAGGTAGAACACGTCGCCGGGGAAGGCTTCGCGGCCCGGCGGGCGGCGCAGCAGCAGCGAGACCTGGCGGTACGCAACGGCCTGCTTCGACAGGTCGTCGTAGATGATCAGCGCGTCCTGGCCGCGGTCGCGGAAGTACTCGCCCATCGTGCAGCCCGAGTAGGCCGACACGTACTGCATCGCCGCCGACTCCGAAGCCGAGGCAGCGACGACGATCGTGTACTCCATCGCGCCGTACTGCTCGAGCGCGCGCACCACGTTCTTGATCGACGACGCCTTCTGGCCGATCGCGACGTAGACGCAGGTCACGCCCTGGCCCTTCTGGTTGATGATCGCGTCGATCGCCACCGCGGTCTTGCCAGTCTGGCGGTCGCCGATGATCAGCTCGCGCTGGCCGCGCCCGATCGGCACCATCGAGTCGATCGACTTCAGGCCGGTCTGCACCGGCTGGTCAACGCTCTTGCGCGCGATCACACCCGGCGCGACCTTCTCGATCACGTCGGTCATCTTCGCGTGGATCGGGCCCTTGCCGTCGATCGGCTGGCCGAGCGCGTTGACCACGCGGCCCTTCAACTCGGGGCCGACCGGCACTTCGAGGATGCGGCCGGTGCACTTCACCGTGTCGCCCTCGGAGATGTGCTCGTATTCGCCAAGGATCACCGAGCCGACCGAGTCGCGCTCGAGGTTCAGCGCGAGGCCGTAGGTCGGCTGGCCGTCCTTGCCGGCGGGGAACTCGAGCATCTCGCCGGCCATCGCGTCGGACAGGCCGTGCACGCGCACGATGCCGTCCGTCACCGAGACCACCGTGCCCTGGTTGCGGATGTCGGTCGAAGCGCCGAGGCCTTCGATGCGGCTCTTGATCAGCTCGGAAATTTCAGCGGGGTTCAGTTGCATGGAGGACTCCGTTTCCGTGGCGCCGGGGCGTCGGGGGATGAATGTGGGGCGTCAGGCGACCAGCGCCTGCTTCATCGCGTCGAGGCGGGCCTTGACCGAGGTGTCGAGCACCTCGTCGCCGACCACCACGCGGATGCCGCCGATCAGTTCGGGGGCGACACTGAGTTTGGCGTCGAGCTTGCGGCCGAAGCGCTTCTCGAGCGCGGCCTTCACCTCGGCGAGCTGCGCGGCGTCGATCGGGAAGGCGCTGTAGACGAGCGCGTCGGACACGCCCGACTTCGCATTGACCAGCGCATGAAACTGCGCGGCGATCTCCGGCAGCGCAGCAAGGCGGCCGTTGTCGATTACCGCGGCGAGCAGGTTGCGCACCGAAGGCGCCGGCGCAATCTTCGCGACGCCGACGATCAGCTCCTGCACCTGCTGCGCGTCGACCTTCGGGTTCGCGGCAAACTGCAGCAGTCGGGCGTCGGCGGCGACCGCGGCGAGCGCACTCAGCTGCTCGGCAACGGCAGCGTCGCCGCCGGCCTTGAACAGCGCTTCGGCGTAGGGCCTTGCGATGGTGGCGAGCTCGGCCATGCTCAGAGTTCCGCCTTCAGCCGGCCGAGCAGGTCGGAGTGCACCGAGGCGTTCACCTCCTTGCGCAGGATCTGCTCGGCGCCCTTGACCGCGAGCGCGGCCACCTGCTCGCGCAACACCTCGCGGGCCTTGATCGACTCCTGCTGCGCCTCGGCCTTGGCCGCCGCGACGATCTTGGCGGCCTCCTCGGCCGCGCGGCCCTTGGCGTCCTCGACCATCGACTGCGCGAGCCGCTCGGCGTCCGCGAGCCGCTTGGCGGCGTCTTCGCGCGCCGACGAGAGTTGCTCCTCGACGCGGCGGTTCGCCAGCGCGAGATCGGCCTTGGCCTTGTCGGCGGCCGAGAGGCCGTCGGCGATCTTCTTCGCGCGCTCGTCGAGCGCGGCGGTGATCGGCGGCCATACGAATTTCATCGTGAACCAGACCAGGATCGCGAACACGATCATCTGGACGATGAGGGTGGCATTGATGCTCACGGCAGGAACCTCGTCATGGACTGACCACGGGCCGCGGGAACATGCCCGGCGACCCGACGTACCGGCGCCAGCCGCCGATCACTTCGGCAGGTTGGCGATCTGGCCGAGGAAGGGGTTGGCGGTGGCGAACCACAGCGCGATGCCGGTGCCGATGATGAAGGCCGCGTCGATCAGGCCGGCCAGCAGGAACATCTTGGTCTGCAGTTCGCCCATCAGCTCGGGCTGGCGCGCGGCGCTCTCGAGGTACTTGCTGCCCATGATGCCGATGCCGATGCAGGCGCCGATCGCGCCCAGACCGATGATCAGACCCGCAGCGAGGGCGACAAAGCTGATGACTTCCATGGTGACTCCTAGTGAGTGATATCGAGACAGGAAAAGTGATCGTCGATCGGAAGATCGCGGATCGGCGGGAACTGCAAAGCGAAGGGAAGCAGGCTTGGTCAGGCGCTCAGTGCGCGTCGTGCGCCTGGCCGACGTACACGAGCGTCAGCATCATGAACACGAAGGCCTGCAGCGTGATGATCAGGATGTGGAAGATGGCCCAGACGGAGCCGGCGATCACGTGGCCGATCGCCAGGCCGATGCCGGTGGCGCTGAGCGTCCAGGCGCCGCCCATCAGCGCGATCAGCATGAAAATCAGCTCGCCCGCATACATGTTGCCGAACAGCCGCATGCCGTGCGAGACCGTCTTCGCGACGAACTCGATCAACTGCATCGCGAAGTTGACCGGGTAGAGGAACCACTTGTCGCCGAAGGGCGCCGAGAACAGCTCGTGCACCCAGCCGCCCAGGCCCTTGATCTTGACGTTGTAGACCAGACAGACCAGCAGCACGCTCAGGCTCAGGCCCATCGTCACCGAGAGGTCGGCGGTCGGCACGACACGCTGGTAATTCGCGATGCCGCCGTGCTCGACGATGTAGGGAATCAGATCGACCGGCAGCAGGTCCATCGCGTTCATCAGGAAGATCCAGACGAACACCGTCAGCGCGAGCGGCGCCACCAGCTTGCGGCTGGTGGCGTTGTGCACGATGCCCTTGGCCTGCGAATCGACCATCTCGACCAGCAGCTCGACCGCGGCCTGAAAGCGCCCCGGAACACCCGAGGTCGCCTTGTGCGCGGCCTTCCACAGCAGCCAGCAGGTCAGCACGCCGAGCAGCACCGACCACAGGATCGAGTCGAGGTTGAAGACCGAGAAGTCGACAACCGCCGATTGCTTCTGGTTCTGCAGATGGGTGAGGTGGTGAACGATGTATTCACCGGCGGTCGGGGCGTGGCCTTCCGTTGCCATGTCGTGTACTCAGCCTCGTCGTCCATCAACGGCCGCGCCACAGCAGCGCGAGCCAGTTCACTTTCATGCCCACCACCATCGTTGCCAGCAGCACCGGCCAACTCAGGTGGGGCACCACCCGCGCGGCGATCACGAGCATCGCGATCGACACGCCGATCTTCAACATCTCCCAGAACATGAAGCCGGCGGCCGAGGCCGCGGCGTTCGCTGCTCTGCGCGTCATGCCGCGCGCCATCAGAGCGCTCGGCAGGACCACCGCGGCCGCGCCGTACGCCGCCGACCATGCGGCATCGCTTCCACCCAAGACCACGGCGAGCAGCACGCACAGGACCCCGGCGAACGCCTGGGCCGCGACCACCCGCCACGGCGACACCGACGGTTCGCGCTTCACGAGCGCCTGCGCTTCTTCACGGCTCAGGCGGCGAAACGGCGGATCGGTGGCTTGATCTGCGTCGTCCCAGGCCGTTGCTCGGGCACGATCACCACGTGGGGACGGCGCAGACATCGACTCGAAACTGACCTCAGGCAAAGCCGCGGGAGTATACGGGCCAACCCGAGGACGGTCTTGTGTCGGACCGGACCGGTTCGGTGTTGCGTGCCTTCGCCGCAACGCTGCCCGTTCAGCGCTCGAACAGCAGCCGCGCGAAGCTGCGTGCGCTGACCAGGTTGCTCGGCTCGTAGGTCTCTTCGAGCACGCCGCTCATGCGCGCGAGCCGGCTCGGGCTGCGCCGCGCGCTCCAGACGAGGAGATCGACGAGCCACGGCCGCGCGTTCACGGTGTTCGCCTTCTCGTAGATGCGAAAGCGCGGCCGCAGCGCGTGGAGCTTGGCCGCGTAGGCCG
Organism: Methylibium sp.; assembly: GCF_035762065.1. Lineage (GTDB taxonomy): Bacteria > Pseudomonadota > Gammaproteobacteria > Burkholderiales > Burkholderiaceae_C > Methylibium. The sequence continues at coordinate 19,659 of NZ_DASTPW010000050.1, read as the reverse complement.
CGGCGATGGCAGCGTCGCCGTGCTGCGCGCGCAGCCCGTCGGCCAGCGCATCGGCGGCCAGCAAGCCCGTCTCCAGCGCCTTGCCGATGCCCTCGCCGGTCAGCGCGTAGGTGCTGCCCGCGGCCTCGCCGGCGACCAGCAGCCCCGGCCGCGACCACGCCGCACCTTCGAGCGAGCAGCGCAGCGGCGCGCCCTTCGGCTCGGCGAGCCAGCGGCCGCCTCGCACCAGCTCGCGCGCCGGCGGATGCGCGTCGATGAAGGCATCGAAGACTGCGCGCAGGTTCACGTCCTGCATCGCATGCCGGCCGTCGCGCCCCGGCTGGTGGCTCTGTGCGACGCCGACACCGAGGTTGAACACGCCGTCACGGCAGGGAAAGATCCAGCCGTAGCCCGGCCTGAGCTTCTTGTGCCACAGCACTTCGAGCTCGGTGATGCGCCCGACCATCGCCGCATTGCGCACGTAGCCGCGCAGCGCGATCGCGCTCGGCGTGCGCCGCCCGCAGACCCCCGCCGCCAGGCTCGCCTGCGGCGGCGCGCCCGAGGCGAGCACCGTCCAGCGCGCTTCGATCGCACGCTCGACGCCGCCGTGCGCGAGCCGCGCACCGATCACCCGCCCGGCGTCTTCGATCGGTGCGACGAAACGCGCCGGCGCATGCATGCGCGCGCCGGCGCGCGCCGCGTTGCGGCAGACGATCAGGTCCAGCTCGCGCCGCGGCAGCACCGCGAGCCGGCCCGGCACGTCGACATGGCCGCCGCGCGGCCCGATGCAGCGCACGTGGGCGACCGGCTGCGCCGCCGCCATCACCTCCGCATGCACGCCGAGCGCTTCGAGCGCGCGGTGCGCATCGGGGATCAGCCCGTCGCCGCAGACCTTGTCGCGCGGGAAAGCCTGCTGGTCGATCAACACCGCCTCGAACCCCGCGGCTGCGAGCCGCGTCGCGGCCGCCGCGCCGGCCGGCCCGGCGCCGACGACGAGCACGTCGCAGCGCGCCGGCAGCTCGGCAAGCGGGCGATTGAGCGGGGTGTCGGAAGAGGCGGCGTCGCTCATGCGGGCCGGCATTCTAGAAATGCCGACCCGCGCGGGCGACTCTTCACCAGATCGAGACGCGCTGCTCCGGCGGCAGGTACATCGCGTCGCCCGGCTTGACGCCGAAGGTCGTGTAGAACGTCGGGTGGTTGCGCACCGTGCCGTTGACCCGGTACTCGGGCAGCGAATGCACGCCGGCCTTCACCTGCTGGACCATCGCCGCCTCGCGCGCCTTGCCGCGCCACACCTGCGCGAAGCCGTAGAAGAAGCGCTGCGCGCCGCCGAGGCCGTCGATCACCGGCGCCGGCTTGCCGCCGAGCGACAGCTGCCAGCCCTTCCACGCCGCCTCGAGCCCGGAGTTGTCGGCGATGTTCTCGCCGAGCGTCTGCTCGCCGTTGAGCCGGTAGCCGGGCACCGGCTCGAAGGCGCCGTACTGCTCGACCAGTCGCCGCGTCTTCGCGACGAAGCGCGCACGGTCCTCCTTGGTCCACCAGTCGCGCAGGTTGCCCTGAGCGTCGTACTGGCTGCCCTCGTCGTCGAAGCCGTGGCTGATCTCGTGACCGATCACCGCGCCGATGCCGCCGTAGTTGACCGCCTCGTCGGCCGCCGCGTCGAAGAACGGCGGCTGCAGGATCGCCGCCGGGAACACGATCTCGTTGAGCGAGGGGTTGTAGTAGGCGTTGACCGTCTGCGGCGTCATGAGCCACTCGTCGCGATCGACCGGCTTGCCCAGCTTCGCGACCTGCCGCGCATGCTCGAAGCGCCGCGCGCGCTCGACGTTGCCGACGAGGTCGTCGCGCCGGATCGCCAGCGCGTCGTAGTCGATCCACTTCGTCGGGTAGCCGATCTTCGGCACGAAGGTCGCGAGCTTGGCCTGCGCTTCCTTCTTCGTGGCCGGCCCCATCCAGTCGAGCTGTTCGAGGCTTTGCCGGTAGGCCCGCATCAGGTTGCCGACCAGCTTTTCCATGCGCGCCTTGTGCTCGGGCGGGAAGTGCTTCGCGACATAGAGCTGGCCCAGTCCCTCGCCGAGCGACTCCTCCACCAGCGCGACCCCGCGCTTCCAGCGCGGCTGGTTCTCGGGCGTGCCGCTGAGCACGGTGCCGACGAAGGCGAAGCGCGCGTCGACGAAGTCGCGGCCGAGAAAGGGCGCCATCGCGCCGGCGTAGCGCAGCTTCGCGTAGGCCTTCCACACCGGCAGCGGCGCGCTCGCGAGCTGCTCCGACAGCGCCTTCAGGTAGCTCGGCTGCCCGACGACCAGCACGTCGGCCTTGCCCGCCGCGCCCGCGGCGCCGACGAAGCCGGGCCAGTCGATCTGCGGCGCCAGCGCCATCAGCTGCTTGACGTCCATCGGGTTGTAGGCCTTGACCGGGTCGCGCAGCTCGACGCGCGTCCACTGCGCGCGCGCAAGCTCGGTCTCCAGCGCCAGGATGGCGCGGGCCTTCGCCTCGGTGTCGGTCTCGCCGACGAGCGCCAGCAGCTTCGCGATGTAGCCGCGGTACTGCGTGCGCACGTCCCTGAAGCGCGCGTCGTCTTCCTTCAGGTAGTAGTCCCGGTCGGGCAGGCCGAGGCCCGACTGGTTGACGTAGGCGCGGTAGCGCGTCGAATCCCTGGCGTCCTGGTTGATCTCGAAGCTCATCGGCGCGCCGGCGCCCACCTGCAGCGCGCGACCGAAATGCGCGACGAGCGCCCGGCGATCGTCGATCGCGTCGATGCGCTTCATCTCGGCCTCGATCGGCCCGGCGCCGAGCTTCTCGATCGCGGCCTCGTCGAGAAAGCTCGCGTACAGATCGCCGATCTGCCGGGTGCGCGGGCCGTCGGCGCGGGCCGCGGCCTGCTCGATCAGCGCGCGCAGCTGTAGCTGCGTCGTTTCGTGGATCTGGAGAAAGGCGCCGGTGCTTGGCCGGTCGGCCGGGATCGGCGTCTTCGCGAGCCAGCCGCCGTTGACGTGGCGGAAGAAGTCGTCCTGCACCCGCACGGAAGGGTCGACGAAGGGGGCGTCGATGCCGGAGGTCGGCGCCCCGGGGCGGCCCGCGTCGGTCGCGTGGCCGGCCGTCACGAGGCCGAGGGCGAGCAGGCTGGGAAGGGCGGCGAGAACGCCGAGGCGGAAGGCACTGTGCAGGTTCACGTCGAGACTCCATCGGGCGGCGGTGGCCGCGGCCAGGGGACCCGGTGGCGGCGATGGCCGCGCGGGCAACGGAAGTTGGAGAAGCGCCGCGTCGGCGCCGCCGTGGAATGTAGCGATGCGACCCGGCAGCGCCGCGTCCTTGCGACGGAGCACGGCATCGCCGCGACGAAGCGCGGCCGCTACAGCTTGACCGTGCTGCCGACGTAGAGGATCGGGCCGGTCGGCCGGCCGATCGTCGAGCCGCCTTCGGGCTCGAGCGTCAGCTCGAACAGTTGCTGCGCCTCGACTGCCGGCAGGCGCTCGACCGGCAGCTCGACCGCCTCGTTCGCACGCACCAGGCCGAGCGAGGTCGGCCCGGCTGCGCCCTGCGGCTTGGTCCAGAACTGCAGCGTGCGGCCGGCCGGCGCGGCGGCGGTGGTGGCGACCGGCAGCAGCTTCACCGTGCGGCCGGCGGTCACTTCGACGATCCAGCCGGTGTCGCGCGCGCCGCCCGGAGCCTGGAGCACCGCAAGGTAGCGATCGGGCGCCGGCGGCGCGCCGACGCGGCCGACCAGCAGTGCGCCGAGCACGATCGACGCCGCGAGCGCCGCGCCGCCGGCCAGCTGCCAGCGCCGCAGCCGCTGCCACAGCGGATCGTTCGCGGCCGGCGTCGCCGGGGCGGAGGTGGCAGGTTCGCCGAGCCGTGCTTCGATCGCCGCCCAGCCACCCGCACGCGGCTCCACCGCCGCGACGCGCCGCACGAGCCCGAGCAGCCGGTCCTGCCAGCGGTAGACCTCGGCGCGCAGCGCGGCGTCCTGCGGCAAGGCGCGCTCGATCTCGACGCGCTCGGCCGCATCGAGCGTGCCGAGCACGTACTCGCCGGCCTGGGCGCTGCGCTCGTCGGGTTCGGCCGGGATCACGGGCACCCCCTACGGCATGGGCCACGAAGGGGGCCCTTCGTGGCCCATGCCGGTCCCCGCGAGTGGGAATTCGCGCTCGGGAAACTCTCGCCGCTCATCCGAGGCACTCCTTCAGCGCGATCAGCCCGCGGCGGATCCAGCTCTTCACCGTGCCCACCGGGGTGGCGGTGCGTTGCGCGATCTGCTCGTGCGTGTAGCCCTCGACGAAGGCCTCCAGGATGCACTGGCGCTTGCGCTCGTCGAGCGTCTGCAGGCAGCGCTCGATCGATTCGGACGCATCGGCCTCGGGCGGCGGCGCGTTCGCGACGCGCGCATCGGCGATCGCTTCGAGGTCGTCGCCGGCCGCGTGCTCGGGCCGCATGCGGCGCAGCTCGTCGAGCGCGCGGTGGCGCACCACCGTGTAGATCCAGCCACGGCCCGAGCCGAGCGCGCGCTGGTAGCTCGCGGCGCGCTGCCAGACGAGCAGGAAGGCCTCCTGCAGGACGTCCTGCGCGAGCTCGCGGTCCTTGACGATGCGCTGCGCCACGCCGAGCAGCCAGCGCGCCTCGCGCTCGTAGATCGAACGCAGCGCGAAGCGCTCGCCGCGGGCGCAGGCTTCGAGCGCAGACTCGTAGTCGAAGCCATCGGCGGCGAGCGAGGGGCGGTTCATCGCGGGCGATTCTGCCGCCCGCGTGCGCTCAGTAGCGGATCGCCAGGTCGATCAGCGCCGGCCCCGCTGCGCCGCCGATCTGCGCGGCCGCGGCCGAGGCACCGCGCAGCGTCGCCGCGCCGGTCGCGAGGTTGACCGTGTACAGCGAGAACGGCCCGACGGTCGCGCTGCGCAGCGCCGCCAGCGCGAGGCCGTTGCCGCCGCCGGCGATGTCGAAGCCGGCCGTGCCCTCGACCGCGACGCCGAGCGGGCCCAGATCGACCAGCGTGCCGGCGTTCGGCGGGTTCTGCAGCGCGAGCACGTCGCTGTTGGTGTCGAGGTCGAACAGCTGCGTCGTCGCGGTGCCGGCGAAGCTGTTGGTGTAGGCCGCGGCCACCACCGAGGCCGGCGTCGCGCGGTTGATGTCGCCGTCGGTGATCGTCCAGCCGGCGGTCACCGGCGTCGCGCCGGTCACCGTCTCGACCGCGATGCGCAGGCTCTGGCCGGTGTCGCTGACGATGCGCAGGCGGTCGGCGGCCGGGTTGAAGTCGACGCTGAAGACGCTGCCGGCCAGCACCGTGTACGGCGCATTGCCGTCGGCGGTGTCGCTCGGGTTGGCGATCAGGTCGGCACGCACGGTCGCGGCGCCGGTGGCCGGATCGATCGTGTAGATGCGCCCGCCGCTGGTCGGGTTGCGCGTCACGCCGTAGAGCAGGCCGTCGCGCGGACGGACGTCGATGCCGATCAGCGTCTCGCCGACGCCCAGGCCGGTGACCGCGACCGTCGAGGTCAGCGTGTTCGGCGCCGCGGGGCTGAAGGCGACGAGCTGGTTGGCCGGGGTCAGGCCGATCACGCTCGGCGCAGCGGCCGGCGGCACGAGCGCGAGGCCGCGGATCGGCTCGCCGCCGGCGATCGCGCCGCCGGCGACGACGGTTGCCGCGCCGGTCGCGAGGTTCACCGTGTACAGCGAGGTCGTGCCGCCCACGCTCAGCGCCGCGTAGCCGGTGTTGTTGCGCGCGTCGATGTCGAAGCCGTTGACCGCGCCGGCGCCGGTGACGCCCAGCGGCAGCGGCGCGGTCAGCGTGCCGTCGTTCGGCGGGTTCTGCAGGAACAGCGTGCCGCCGGCGGCGAGGTCGAGGTCGAACAGCTGCGTCGTCGCCGTCCCGGCGAAGGAGTTCGTGTAGGCCGCCGCGGTGACGCTGGCGGTACCGCCGGCCAGTGCGATCGCGCCGTCGGTGGTGGTCGCGCCGGTGTCGACGTTGATGCGCAGGTTCTGGCCTGCATCGCCGATCACGCGCAGCCGGTCGGCGACCGGATTGAAGTCGAACGCGAACTGCGTGCCGGCGAGCGCGGTGAACGGCGCGGTGGTGTCGGCCGGGTCGGCCGCAAGCGTCGATTTCAGCGTCGCGACGCCGGTCGAGGGCGCAATCGTGTAGAGCCTGCCGCCGCTGGACAGGCCGTAGAGCGCGCCGTCGGCCGGGCGGTAGTCGATGCCGACCAGGGTTTCGCCGCTGGCCAGGCCGGTGACGGCGATCGAGCCGACCGCGGTCGCCGGCGTCGCGCGGTTGAACGACACGAGCCGCCCGCCGGCGGTGAGGGCGACGGTGTCGCCGACGGCGACGGGCCCGGCCGGGGCGGACACGGGATCGTCGTCGCCGCCACAGGCGACGAGGCTGGCGGCGACGGCGAGCGCTGCCGCGGCAGCGATGAGATTCTTGCGATGCATGAGCGGGTCTCCATGGAAGAGGATGGGTCCGCCTCTGACCTCGGGCTTGCGGGCGGTTGGCTGCACTACGGGCGGCGCCGACGCCACGGATGCAGCGGCCGGAAAGAAAAAAAGCCGTGGCCTCGGCCACGGCTTTCCTGGGCGGCGCGCCTGCCGCGCGTTCAGAGCTCTTCGTACAGCGGCAGCGTCAGGAACTCCGCGAAGTCTTCCTGCGTGCTCATGCGCTCGAAGATCTCGGCGGCGCGATCGACCGTCGTGCCCTCGTAGCCGGCCGCCTTGATGCCCGCGAGCTCCTCCGCGACCATCGCGCGAACCATCGGCTCGGTGATCTTGCGGCCGCTGTTGGGTCCGTCCGCGAGCACGCCCTTCGGGCTGCGGATCCACTGCCACACCTGCGAGCGGCTGATCTCGGCGGTGGCCGCGTCCTCCATCAGGTTGTAGATCGGCACGCAGCCGTTGCCTGCGAGCCAGCTCGCGAGGTAGTAGATGCCGACGTTGATGTTCATGCGCAGCCCGGCCTCGGTGATCGGGCCTTCGGGCTTGAACTCGAGCAGGTGCTCGGCCTCGATGTGCGTGTACTTCTTCTGCCGGTCGATCTGGTTCGGCCGGTCGCCGAGCACGTCGACGAACTCCTTCATCGCGACGTCCACCAGCCCCGGGTGCGCGACCCAGCCGCCGTCGTAGCCGTCGTTCGCGTCGCGGCGCTTGTCCTTGATGATCCCGGCCATCGCGATGGCGTTCTTCTCGGGATCGTTTTTGATCGGGATCAGCGCGCTCATGCCGCCGATCGCCGGGGCGCCGCGCTTGTGGCAGGTCTTGAGCAGCAGCAGCGCGTAGGCGCGCATGAAGGGCGCGGTCATCGTCACCAGCTTGCGGTCGGCCAGGCAGAAATCGCGGTCGTTCTTGAACTTCTTGATGCAGCTGAAGATGTAGTCCCAGCGGCCGGCGTTCAGGCCCGCGCTGTGCTCGCGCAGCTCGTAGAGGATCTCGTCCATCTCGAAGGCGGCGAGGATGGTCTCGATCAGCACCGTGGCCTTGATCGTCCCCTGCGGCAAGCCGAGCTCCTTCTGCGCCGCGACGAAGATGTCGTTCCACAGCCGCGCCTCGAGGTGGCTCTCCATCTTCGGCAGATAGAAGTACGGGCCGGCGCCGCGCTCGAGCTGCTCGCGCGCGTTGTGGAAGAAGAACAGCGCGAAGTCGAAGATGCCGCCGCTGACGCGCTGGCCGTCGACGCCGACGTGCTTCTCGTCGAGGTGCCAGCCGCGCGGGCGCACCTGCAGCGTGGCGATCTTGTCGTTGAGCTTGTAGGTCTTGCCGGCCTGGCCCAGCGTGAGCGTGCGGCGGATCGCCTTGTAGAGATTGATCTGGCCTTGGATCTGGTTCGTCCACACCGGCGAGTTGCTGTCCTCGAAGTCGGTCATGTACGAGTCCGCGCCCGAGTTGAAGGCGTTGATGACCATCTTGGCCTCGACCGGGCCGGTGATCTCGACGCGCCGGCACTCCAATGCCTTCGGGATCGGCGCGATCTTCCAGTCGCCCTCGCGCACCGACTTCGTCTCGGCGAGGAAGTCGGGCCGCTCGCCGGCGTCGAGCCGCTTCACGCGCTCGACGCGCGCGGCCAGCAGCTGCTGGCGGCGCGGCTCGAAGGCGCGATGCAGCTTGGCGACGAAGGCCAGCGCCTCGGGGGTCAGGATGGTCTCGAAGCCGGGCTGGATCGCGCCGGTGATCTGCATGCCGGCGGGCAGCGTGAGGGTGCTCATGGCGGGCTCCTGGTACGTCGGAAGGTGGGCGCGGCGCCTGCGCGAACGCACGGCGGCGGTGTCGTGGCGCCCGCAACTTTAGGCGGCGACAGCGCCGCGATTGCACGCCGCGACCATGCTTGATTCGTGACCTGGATGCACATAATCGCCGGCCCGACCGGGCCCATCACGTCTTTCCAGGCAGGCACTCGACGATGGATCGCCTCAAGCAGATCGAGTCCTTCATCGCGGTCGCGGCGCGCGGCAGCCTGGCGGCGACGGCCAAAGCGGAAGGCGTCGCGCCGGCGGTGATCGGCCGGCGCCTCGACGCGCTCGAAGCCCGGCTCGGCGTCAAGCTGCTGCTGCGCACCACGCGGCGCATCACCCTGACGCCGGAGGGCAGCGCCTTCCTCGAGGACGCGCAGCGCGTCGTCGCCGAACTGGCGAACGCCGAGGCCAGCGTCAGCGCCGGCGGCCTGCGCGCGCGCGGCCATCTGCGGCTGACCGCGCCGGCCGGCTTCGGGCGGCGGCACGTCGCGCCGCTGGTGCCGGTGTTCGCCGGGCTGCATCCGGAGGTCAGCGTCTCGCTCAACCTGAGCGACCGCGTCACCGACATCGTCCACGAGGGCTTCGACTGCGCGGTGCGCGTCGGCGACCTGCCCGATTCGAGCCTGGTCAGCGTGCGATTGGCCGACAACCGCCGGCTCTGCGTCGCGGCGCCGGGCTACCTCGCGCGCGCCGGCACGCCGCGCCACCCGCAGGAGCTGGCGCGCCACCAGTGCCTGTCGCTCAGCTCGAACGCGAGCCAGGCGCGCGGCTGGGCTTTCGTGGTCGAAGGCCGGCTCACGCACCAGCGGCCGGCCGGCCGCATCGACTGCTCCGACGGCCAGGTGCTGCACGACTGGTGCGTCGCCGGCCACGGCATCGCGTGGCGCAGCGTGTGGGAGGTCGAGGCAGAGGTGCGCGCGGGCGCGCTGGTTTCGCTGCTCGACGACTTCGCCGCGCCGCCGAACGGCATCCACGCGGTGTTCCCGCAGCGCCGCCACCTGCCGCTGCGGGTGCGGCTGTGGATCGATTTCCTGAAGCGGACCTACGGCGACGCGGGCTACTGGGGCGTCAAGCCGACAGGCAGGACTTCATGAATGCCTTGCGCTCGTCGCCCTTGAGCTCCTTGGCCTTCGGGTCGGCATTGCAGGTTTTCATTTTGTCCTGCTGGGTCGGCTTCTTCGCCGCCAAGCAGGTCTTCATGAAGGCCTTGCGCTCGTCGCCGGTCTTGCCTTCGGCGTCCTTGTTGCACTGGGTCATCTTGTTCTGCTGCGCGGTCGGGGCCTTGTCCTGGGCCATGTCCGGCGCTTCCTTGTGGGTGTTCGCCTGCACGGGCAGCGCGCAGGCGGCGGCGAGCGCGGCGGTGATCAGCAGCTTGTTCATCGGGACTCCTCGGGCGGTGGGATGGGCGGGGCCGCGACGATTGAAGCAGGCGCGCGGCGGCACCGCAAGCGGAGCAACGCCGCCTCGGGGCGGGCCGCAGCCGACGCGGGCCGCAACCGCCGAACACGCGCGCCGGCGCGTCAGGCGATGCGGCGCGGATGCGCCAGCGCTTCGTGCGCGCCGTGCAGCCGGCGCACCAGCACGCGGATGAAGGCCTCGTCGAACAGATGCCGGCAGTTCGGGCTCAGCCGCGCCATGGATTCGGGCGTGAACGAGATCATCGTCGCCGGCTCGACCACCGCGACATCGGTGCTGTGCCGGCGCAGCTCGGGGTTCGGCGCGAGGTAGGCCATCTCGCCGACCGAGGTGCCGGCGCCGAGGAAGGCGACGCGCTTGCCGTCGCGATGCACATCGACCGCCCCGGCCGCGATGATGTGGAAGGTGTTGCCCTCCTCGCCGCGCCGGTAGATGAGGTGATCGACCGGGTAGCGCCGCCAGGCCGCGCGGTGCACGACCTCCCACAGCTCGACGTCGCCGAACTCGCTGAAGAACTCCAGCGTGCGCAGCAGCGTGAAGCGCTCGGAGTCGAGCACGCTCTGGCTGTCGCCGCGCGGCACCTGCCGGTTCGCGACCAGCGCCGACAGCGCCTGCGCGAACTCGGGCCAGCCGCTGTAGCGATCGGCCGACTTCTTCGCGAGCGCGCGCTGGATCACCGCGTCGAAGGCCGGCTCGACACCGTGGCGCAGGCCGGCCAGCGGCGCCGGCTCGGCGGTGACGATCTGCGCCATCAGCACCGACTGCGCTTGCGCCTCGAACGGCGGCCGCCCGGCGATCAGGTGGTAGAGCACCGCGCCGAGCGAATAGATGTCGGCGCGCGCGTCGAGGCTGGCGCCGTCGAGCTGCTCGGGCGCCATGTAGATCAGCGAGCCGACGCGGAAGATCTGCGTCGTGTCGGCGCGCAGGTTCAGCGCGCTGCCGAAGTCGCTGACCTTCACGTCGATGATCTGCGGCGGCGCGGCGCCCCCGCCGGTCGCTGTCGGCGAAGCCGCCTGCGGCGCGCTGGCCAGCCGCGCGAGCAGGTTGGCCGGCTTCACGTCGCGGTGGATCAGCCCCTGGCGCGAGACGTAGCCGAGCGCCATCGCGCACTTGAAGCCGATTTCCACCACCTGGTCGAGCGGCAGCAGCGCATCGGGCCGGCAGTAGGGCCGCAGCGTCGTGCCGGCGACGTACTCCATCACCACGTAGGAGCCTTCGTCGTCGACCACCGCGTCGTAGATCGGCACGACGTTCGGATGCTGCAGCCGGCCGACCAGCGCGGCCTCGGCCGCGAAAAAGCGCGCCTGCAGCGCCTCGTCGTCGGCGTCGACCGCGTGCGCGCGCACGCGCTTGACGGCGACGTCGCGCGCGTTGAAGTCGTCGCGGCAGAGGAAGACTTCACTCGTCGCGCCTTCGCCGAGCTTGCCGAGCACGCGGTACTTGCCGATCCGGTCGGGCAGGGGAGCAGCGGGTGGATTCATGGTGGCGTGGCGATGATGGTTCCATCGGCGAGGCCGCTCGGCAAGCCGCGTGCGAGTGCGCCGCCTGGGCCGTGAAGGACTGCCTGCGAGGCCCGCCGCTGCAGGGCCGCGCGAGGGTCGCCGCCTAGAATCCTTCGATGATTCAAGCGCAGAAGGAGCTGCTTCAGGCGCTCGACGCCTCGCTCGCCGAGATCGTCGCCGAAGCCGGTGGCAGTACCGCGAAACCGGTCGCCGCATTCGAGAGCCCGAAGCAGGCGGCGCACGGCGATCTGGCGATCACCACCGCGATGCAGCTCGCCAAGCCGCTGAAGCGCAATCCGCGCGAAGTCGCGCAGGCCTTGATCGCCCGCTTGCGCTCGCGCGGCGCAGTGCAGCGCTGGGTCGAGCAGCTCGAGATTGCGGGCCCCGGCTTCATCAACCTGAAGCTCAAGCCGGCGGCGAAGCAGCAGGTGGTCGCCGAGGTGCTGGCGGCGGGCGCGGGCTTCGGCCGCCAGCCGTCCCGAGACGATCGCGTGATGGTCGAGTTCGTCTCGGCCAACCCGACCGGGCCGCTGCACGTCGGCCACGGCCGGCAGGCGGCGCTGGGCGACGCGATCTGCCGGTTGTTCGAAACGCAGGGCTGGCAGGTCACGCGCGAGTTCTATTACAACGACGCCGGCGTGCAGATCGCGACGCTCGCGAGCTCGGTGCAGCTGCGTATCCAGGGCCTCGCGCCGGGCGACGCCGGCTGGCCCGAGGCCGCCTACAACGGCGAATACATCGCCGACATCGCGGCCGACTTCCTCGCGAAGAAGACGGTCAAGGCGGACGACCGCGAGTTCACCGCCTCGGGCGACGCGAACGACCTCGACGGCATCCGCCAGTTCGCGGTGGCCTACCTGCGCCACGAGCAGGACCTCGATCTGCAGGCCTTCGGCGTGCGCTTCGACCACTACTTCCTGGAGTCGAGCCTGTATGCGAGCGGGCGGGTCGAGGCGACCGTCGGCAAGATCGTCGAGTCGGGCAAGACCTACGAGCGCGACGGCGCGCTGTGGCTGCGCAGCACCGAAGACGGCGACGACAAGGACCGCGTGATGCGCAAGTCCGACGGCTCGTACACCTACTTCGTGCCCGACGTGGCCTACCACGTCACCAAGTGGGAGCGCGGCTTCACGAAGGTGATCAACGTGCAGGGCACCGACCACTACGGCACGATCGCGCGCGTGCGCGCCGGCTTGCAAGCCTATTCGGCGCAGACCAGCCAGGGCATCCCCGCCGGTTATCCGGACTACGTGCTCAACACGATGGTCAAGGTGATGAAGGGCGGCGAGGAGGTCAAAATCTCCAAGCGCAGCGGCGGCTACGTGACGCTGCGCGACCTGATCGACTGGACGAGCCGCGACGCGGTGCGCTTCTTCCTCATCAGCCGCAAGGCCGACACCGAATTTGTGTTCGACGTCGATGTCGCGATCAAGCGCAGCGACGAGAACCCCGTCTACTACGTGCAGTACGCGCACGCGCGGATCTGCTCGGTGATCGAACAATGGCGCGCCGCCGGCGCGGCCGAGGCCGAGGCTGTCGAAGCCGACCTGTCCAGGCTGGTCGCGCCGACCGAGACCGCGCTGATGCTGAAGCTGGCCGCCTACCCGGCGATGCTGACCGGCGCGGCGAACGAGCTGGCGCCGCACGACGTCGCCTTCTACCTGCGCGAGCTCGCCGGCGCCTTTCACGCCTACTACGCGGCCGAGCGCTTCCTCGGCGACGACGTGGCGCTGAGCCGCGCTCGTGTTGCGCTGCTGCACGCGACCGCGCAGGTGCTGCGCAACGGTCTGGACGTGCTCGGCGTCTCCGCGCCCGAGCGCATGTGACGGAGCGACGATGAGGTCCCGAACGAAGATCGGACAAGGCCAGGCCGGCGGCTTCCTCGTCGGCGCGGTGATCGGGCTGCTGGTCGGCCTGGCGCTCGCGCTCGGCGTGGCGCTGTACGTCACCAAGGTGCCGGTGCCCTTCATCAACAAGGTGCCGCAGCGCACCGCCGAGCAGGACGCGGCCGAGGCGGAGAAGAACCGCAAGTGGGACCCGAACACGCCGCTGCACGGCCGCAACCCGGCGGCCTCGGCGGCCGGCTCCACGGCACCCGCGGGCGTGGTGCTGCCGCCGCCGGCGCCCGACGCGCAGCGCAGCGCGACGCTCGGCGCGCCCGCGAAGCCCGGCAGCGACCTCTCGACCACTGGCGCCGGCGCGGTCGACGGCGCCTTCGTCTACTTCGTGCAGGCCGGCGCCTACTCGCGCACCGAAGAGGCCGAGGCGCAGCGCGCCAAGCTCGCGATCCAGGGGTTCGAATCGAAGATCACCGAGCGCGAGCAGTCGGGCCGGATCATGTACCGCGTGCGCATCGGCCCGTTCGCGCAGCGGCTCGATGCCGAAAAGGTGAAGGACACGCTCGACGGCGCCGGCACCGTCGCCGCCCTGGTTCGCGTGCAGAAGTGACCCACCCCCGTTGCGGCTTCGCCGCTCCCCCTCAAAGAGGCGCCGCTGGCGGACCAGCGAAGCCGGATCCGCGGCGGCCACCCGTAGGCGACGGACGGTTGAACTCCTCTCGGACGCCGGCGCTCACAGCCAGACCGCTTTTTGACAAGGACATTCCTCGATGAACCGCCGTGACTTCGCTCTCGCTTCCGCCAGCACCGCAGCCTGCGCGGCGCTCTTCGGCCCGGCCGCGGCCCATGCCCAGGGCGGCCCGGTCGAGGGCACGAACTACGTGAAGCTGGGCGCGCGCCAGCCGACGCAGGATCCGAAGAAGATCGAGGTCGTCGAGTTCTTCTGGTACGGCTGCCCGCACTGCGCGAGCTTCGAGCCGATGCTCGAGACCTGGGCGAAGAAGCTGCCGGCCGACGTGAACTTCCGGCGCATGCCGGTGGCCTTCCGCGAAGTGCCCTACGTGATCCACCAGAAGCTGTACTTCGCGATCGAGACGATGGGCCTGCTGGACAGCCTGCACCGCAAGGTGTTCAACGCGATGCACGTCGAAAAGCTCAAGCTCGACACGCCGGACAGCATCGGCGAATTCGTCGCGAAGAACGGCGTGGACAAGGCCAAGTTCCTCGACACGATGAACTCCTTCGGCATCGCCACGCGCGCCAAGCAGGCCGCGGCGCTGTCCATCGGCTACAAGATCGACGGCACGCCGGCGATGGGCATCGACGGCAGCTACTTCACCTCGGGCTCGATGGCCGGCGGCAACGACCGCGCGCTCGCGGTCACCGATTTCCTCGTCGCGCGCATCCGCAAGGGCGCCTGAGCCTGCGCCGCCGCTAGCCGGCGCGCGCCGATCGCACAAGAGGCGTCGGGCGCCCGCGTCGTTCGCGCCACAACCGGGCGCCGATGCTCGAAGGCAAGCAAAGGGGCCCGACGCGGCCCCTAGAATCGGCTGCAAGATTCATGCCGAAGAGCTTTGCCGTCATGCCTGCCTTCTTGTTCCGGACCGCCGCGGTGCTCGCCGTCACGCTCGGCCTGGCCGCCGGCGAGGCCGCCGCCGAGCGCGGCGACCGCCGCCAGCCGCTCGCCTTCGTCGCCGACAGCGCCCGGGTCGACGAGCTCAAGCAGACCAACATCCTCCTCGGCAACGTCGAAATCACGAAGGGCACGATCGTGATCCGTGCCGACCGCGTCGAGGTCAAGCAGACGCGCGACGGCTACCAGTCGGCCATCGCCACCGGCAGCGCGAACAAGCGCGCCTACTTCCGCCAAAAGCGCGAGGGCAGCGACGAAGTGCTCGAGGGCGAGGCCGAGCGGCTGGAGTACGACAGCCGCAGCGACGTGGTCAAGCTGGTCAACAACGCGGTGCTGCGCCGCTTTCGCGGCAACACGCTGGCCGACGAGGTGGCCGGCAGCCTCATCTCCTACGACAACACGACCGAGGTGTTCCAGGTCGTCGGCGGCGACACCTCGGCGGCGACGCCGGGGCGCGTGCGCGGCGTGTTGACGCCGCGCGAGGCGCCGAAGGACGGGCCGCCCACCCCGGCCCCGGAGGCCCGGCCTTGAAGGTCGGCCTCGCCCAGGGGCCGAAGCCGCCCGCCTCGCGCGCCGCGCAAGCCGCCGCCGCGCTGCAGGCCGACGCCGCGGCGCCCAGCCGGCTGGAAGCCAGCGGCCTGCAGAAGACCTACGGCGCGCGCCGCGTGGTGAAGGACGTGCACGTGGCCGTCTCGGGTGGCGAGGTGGTGGGGCTGCTGGGGCCCAACGGCGCGGGCAAGACGACCAGCTTCTACATGATCGTCGGGCTGGTGCGCGCGGATGCCGGCGAGATCCGCATCGACGGCCGGCCGATCGAGCGCCTGCCGATCCACCAGCGCTCGCGGCTCGGCCTGAGCTACCTGCCGCAGGAGGCGTCGATCTTCCGCAAGCTCACCGTCGAGGAAAACATCCGCGCGGTGCTCGAGCTGCAGACCGACGAGGCCGGCAAGCCCTTCGCGCCCAAGCGCATCGGCGAGCAGCTCGACGGCCTGCTGCGCGACCTCTCGATCGAGAAGCTGCGCGACAGCCCGGCGCCAGCGCTTTCCGGCGGCGAACGCCGGCGCGTCGAGATCGCCCGCGCGCTGGCGACGCAGCCGCGCTTCATCCTGCTCGACGAGCCCTTCGCGGGCGTCGATCCGATCGCGGTGATCGAGATCCAGCGAATCATCGGCTTCCTGCGCGCGCGCGGCATCGGCGTGCTGATCACCGACCACAACGTGCGCGAGACGCTGGGCATCTGCCACCGCGCCTACATCATCAACGAGGGCCGGGTGCTGGCCGAAGGCACGCCGGAGCAGATCGTCGAGAACGCGGACGTGCGCAAGGTCTACCTCGGCGAACACTTCAAGATGTGATGACGCCCCCCCCCGTTGCGCCTTCGGCGCTCCCCCCCGGGGGGGCGCCCCGAGCGGACCGGCGGAGCCGGATCCGCCGCGGCTGCTTGGTTGGGCTGCGCACTGCGAGTGCTGCGTCGTGAAGCCAGGCTTGCAGCTGCGCGTCTCGCAGCACCTGGCGCTCACGCCGCAGTTGCAGCAGTCGATCCGGCTGCTGCAGCTGTCGACGCTCGAGCTGCATCAGGAAGTCGAGCAGATGCTCGAGCAGAACCCGTTCCTCGAAGCCGACGAGGAGCACGCGACGCCCTGGGACGCGCCGGCCGAGCGCGCGGCAGTCGATGCGCGCGGCGACGACGAAGCCTGGGACGGCGTCAACGGCAGCAGCAGCCCGTCGGCCGCCGCCACCGAGGCCGCGCCGGCCGAGGGCGAGCCCGCGCCGATGGACGGCAACGACTTCGGTACGCCCGAACGCGAGGACTGGGAGAACGGCACCGAGGCCGAGGACTTCGACGGCATCCGCGAGACGCCGGGCCGCAACGCCGCCGGCGACGCGAGCGACGACTACGACGCCACCGAGCGCAACAGCGCCGCACCCAGCCTTGCGGAGCACCTGCGCGAGCAGCTGCGCGGCATGCGGCTTTCGGCGGCCGACCGCGCGGCGGTGATGGTGCTGATCGAGTCGCTCGACGAGGACGGCTACCTCGCCGACCCGCTCGAGGAGATCGCCGAGCGGCTGGCCGCGTCGCCCTCGTTCGACGCGCCGCACAACGGCCACGACCTGGACGACCCCGACGACGCCGAGACGCTGCTCGACCGCCTGCGCTGCGCGCTCAAGTGGCTGCAGAACATGGAGCCGCTGGGCGTCGGCGCGCGCGACCTGCCGGAGTGCCTGGTGCTGCAGCTGCGCGCCGGGCCGCGCTGCGAGGCGCAGCTGATCGCGATCCTGATCTGCAAGCACCACCTCGAGCTGCTCGCGCGCCGCGACGCGAAGAAGCTGATGGCCGCGACCGGCGCCGACGAAGAGCTGCTGAAGGCCGCGCAGGCGCTGATCGTGCGCTGCGAGCCCAAGCCGGGGCGGCCGTTCGCCAAGGCCGAGGCGAACATCGTGATCCCCGACGTCATCGTGCAGAAGGCCGGCCGCGGCTGGCGGGTCACGCTCAATCCCGACGTGATGCCCAGGCTGCGCATCAACGACCTTTACGCGCAGGCGATCAAGCAGCAGCGCGGCGCGCGCACCGAATCCGGCGCGGGCCTCTCTGCGCGGCTGCAGGAGGCGCGCTGGTTCATGAAGAACATCCTGCAGCGCTTCGACACCATCCAGCGCGTGAGCCAGGCGATCGTCGAGCGGCAGAAGGGCTTCTTCAGCCACGGCGCGATCGCGATGAAGCCGCTGGTGCTGCGCGAGATCGCCGACGAGCTCGGCCTGCACGAATCGACCATCTCGCGCGTGACCACCGCCAAGTACATGAGCACGCCCTACGGCACCTACGAGCTCAAGTACTTCTTCGGCTCGTCGTTGAACACCGACGCCGGCGGCAACGCATCGAGCACCGCGGTGCGCGCGCTGATCAAGCAGCTCGTCACCGCGGAGGACGCGAAGAAGCCGCTGTCGGACAGCCAGCTCTCCTCGATGCTGGAGGAGCAAGGCATCCAGGTGGCGCGCCGCACCGTCGCGAAGTACCGCGAGGCGCTGAAGATCGCGCCGGCGAACCTGCGGCGCGCGCTGTGAGGGCCGCCGCCGCGGGCAAGGCGGCCGCGGCCGTGGCCGGCGTGCCGCTGGCGGGCGGCTTCAGCTTCGCGCTGGCCTGGGGCCTGTCGTGGAGCGTCGAGCGGCTGTTTCCTCCCGAGCTGCTCGGCCCCTCGGCGGCCGAGGGCGTGTTCGACGGCAGCCGCGCGCCGGCGCAGGTGGCCTGGCTCGCGCTGGTCGCCGCGCCGCTGTACGAGACGCTGTTCGCGCCCGGCGCGCCGATGGAGATCGCGCACCGGCTGCGCTTGCCGCTGGCCTGGGGCCTCGTGGCCGGTGCCGCGGTGTTCGGCCTCGCGCACGCGATCGGCGGCGGGCCGGGGCACGGCTTCGTGATGCTGGCCGTGGGCCTGGTCTTCGCCGGCGTCTACGCCGCCTACCGCAGCGCCGGCATGCTGGTGGCCTACTTCGCGGCGGCCGGTGCGCACCTCGTGCACAACGCGCTTTCGCTCGCCCTGGTGCATCGATGAACGCCGTGCTCTTTCTGCCCTGTGCCGCCGGCGTCGAGGCGCTGCTCGCCGACGAGGTGGCGCGCCTGCTGCCGAAGGCCGCGGTGCGCACCCAGCGCGGCGGCGTGGCGCTCGGCGGCGGCGTGCGCGAAGCGATGACGCTGAACCTGCACAGCCGCCTCGCGCAGCGGGTGCTGTGGCGCGTCGCCGAAGCGCCGTACCGCCACGAGGACGATCTCTACGCGCTGGCGCGCGAGCCGCGCTGGGCCGACTGGATCACGCCGCGCCACACGCTGCGTGTGGACGTGACCGCGCAGCGCGCGCCGCTGAAAAGCCTCAACTTCGCCGGCCTGCGCATCAAGGACGCCGTGTGCGACCAGCTGCGCGAGACGCAGGGCGCCCGCCCCGATGTCGACCTGCACCGGCCCGACCTGCCGCTGCTGCTGCACCTGAGCGCCACCCACGCGACGCTCTACGTCGACACCTCCGGCGAGGCCCTGTTCAAGCGCGGCTGGCGCCAGGACCAGGGCGAGGCGCCGCTGAAGGAAACGCTCGCCGCCGCGATGCTTGCTGCCGCCGGCTGGCAGGGCCGCGCGGAGGACGGCGCCCTGCTCGACCCCGTCTGCGGCAGCGGCACGATCGCGATCGAGGCCGCGCAGATCGCCTGCGGCATCGCCGCCGGTGCGCTGCGCCGCTTCGCCTTCGAGCGCCTCGGCCCCTTCCGCGACGCCGCCGCGCAGGCCGCCTGGCGCGAACTGCGCGAGGCGGCACGCGCGCAGCAGCATGCAAGCGCGGTGGCCATCTTCGCGGGCGACGTGGCCTTCCGCATGACCGACTTCGCCGCCCGCAACGCCGAGCGGGCCGGCGTCGCCGCTGCCATCGACTTCAAGACCGCCGACGCGCTGCAGCGCATGCCGCCCACCGGGCGCGGCACGCTGCTGCTGAACCCGCCGTACGGCGAGCGCATCGAGCCGAAGGGGACGGGCGGCACGCGCCTGCCCGCCGTCGGCGGCGCGCGGACGGCGGCGCGCGAGGGCTTCGCCGAGGGCGAATCCGCCGGCGACTTCTTCGCCCGGCTCGCCACCCACTGGAAGCGCCACTACGCCGGCTGGACCGCCTGGGTGCTGAGCCCCGATCCGAAGCTGCCGCAGGCGATGCGCCTGAAGGAAAGCCGCCGCGTGCCGCTGTGGAACGGGCCGATCGAATGCCGGCTGCTGCGCTTCGATCTCGTGGCCGGCTCGATGCGCGAACGCAGCAGCCCCACGCCGCCCGGCTGAGCCGCCGCGCCGCGGTCGGCGCCGTGACACCGTTGGTCACGACTCGCCCCTAAGTCGAAACCCGAGCGGCCATCGGCCGCAGCGATGATCGCGGCCCCTGGTTTCATGTCGCCGACGCGACACCGTCTCGGTGGAATCCCTTGCTTCGGCCCGTCATGCCGTCCAGCCGCTGTCGGCGGCCGGCCGCCGCGCCGTCTTGCCGGGGCTCATAGCCCTGCTCGCCACTTCGGCCGCCGCACAGACGCTCGCCGACCCGTCCACCCAGGAGCTGCTG